>NC_015514.1:609477-1218955 GCF_000212695.1 Cellulomonas fimi ATCC 484
GTCGAGGTAGGACTGCACCGCGAACCGGCCGCCCTCGAGCGGGTCCTCGGCGCCCTGGGGGATGCGTCCGAAGCGCTCGTCGAGCTCGAACGCGCTGCGGTACGTCTGGTGCGCGATCTGGCGGGCGATGCCGAGGCCGACGTGCGGGCCGTGCCCGTCGGGCGCGTCGTAGTAGTCGCCGTCGCGGTAGTTCGGGTCGGCACGGATGGCGGCGAGCTGGGTGTGGAACCCGGCGATCTGGTCGCCCGACGTCTGCGCCGCGGTGGCGATCGCGGCGAGCGAGCGCACGCGCTCCGGGGCGGTGACGGCCCACTCCAGGACGCGCAGGCCACCCATCGAGGCGCCGATGACCAGCGCCCACGAGTCGATGCCCAGCAGGTCCGCGAGCCGGATCTCCGCGGCGACCTGGTCGCGCACCGTGAGCAGCGGGAACCGCCCGCCCCACAGCTGCCCGTCGGGTGCGGTCGACGCGGGTCCCGTCGACCCCTGGCACCCGCCGAGCACGTTGGGCGCGACGACGAACCACTCGTCGGTGTCGATCGGCGCGCCGGGCCCGACCATCGACTGCCACCAGCCCGGCGTCGGGTGCCCCGGCCCGGCGTCGCCGGTCACGTGCGAGTCGCCCGTGAGCGCGTGCAGCACGAGCACCGCGTTGGTGCCGTCCTCGTTGAGCGTGCCCCACGTCTCGTACGCGAGCCGCACGGCCGGCAGCCGGCCGCCGGACTCCAGGGCGAACGGTCCGAGGTCCGCGAACCGCCGCCGCCCCACCGGGTCGCCCTCGCGCCAGGCCGCCGACGCGGGCACGGGCGGTCGCTCGGGCAGCGGGACGCGGCTCGCGAGCGTGCGGGCGCGCGTGCGGGACGGCGCGACGGTGAACGTCTCCTCGGGCACGGGGACCTCGTCTGGCTGGGGGACGGGCGGCGGGACGGGCGCGTCGCCGCCGCCGGGGACGGGTGCGTCGCCGTCCCCGGCGCCGCCGGCGCGGTCCCCCGGACGGGGGCCACGGTCGGCGGGCGGCGGGGACGGCGTCACGGGGCGGTCAGACGCCCTTGGCGGCCCGGAAGCCGGCGTCCAGGTCGGCGAGGATGTCGTCGACGTGCTCGATGCCGACCGCGAGCCGCACCAGGCCCGGCGTGACGCCGGACTTCGCCTGCTCCTCGGGCGTGAGCTGGCTGTGCGTCGTCGACGCCGGGTGGATGACGAGCGAGCGCACGTCACCGATGTTCGCGACGTTCGAGTGCAGCTCGAGCGCGGAGACGAACGCCTGGCCGGCCTCGGAGCCGCCCGCGAGCTCGAACGCCAGCACGGCACCGGCGCCGCGCGGCGCGTACTTGAGCTGGTTGGCGTGCCACGGGCTCGACTCGAGACCCGCGTAGTGCACGCGCACGACGTCCTCGCGCGCCTCGAGCCACTCCGCGACCCTCTGGGCGTTCGCGACGTGCCGCTCGACCCGCAGCGACAGTGTCTCGACGCCCTGCGCGATGAGGAAGGCGTTGAACGGCGACACCGCGGCACCGAGGTCGCGCAGGAGCTGGATGCGGGCCTTGAGGATGTAGGACAGGTTGACGCCGAACGCGCCGTCCTTCCCGAGCGCCTCGCCGATGACCAGGCCGTGGTACGACGGGTCGGGCTTGCTGAAGCCGGGGAACTTCTCGGGGTCGGCGGTGTAGTCGAAGCGGCCCGCGTCGACGATCACGCCGCCGATCGCGGAGCCGTGCCCGCCGAGGTACTTGGTCGCGGAGTGCACGACGACGTCGGCGCCCCACTGCAGCGGGTTGATGAGGTACGGCGTCGCCACGGTGTTGTCGACGATCAGCGGGACCTCGCTGGCGTGCGCGACGTCCGCGACGAGCTCGATGTCGAGCACGTCGGACTTCGGGTTCGGGATCGTCTCCGCGAAGAACAGCTTGGTGTTCGGGCGGACGGCCGCGCGCCACGCGTCGGCGTCGTGCGGGTCGTCGACGAACGTCGTCTCGATGCCGAGCTTCGGCAGCGTGTAGTGCAGCAGGTTGTACGTGCCGCCGTAGAGCGACGGGCTCGCGACGACGTGGTCGCCCGCCTCGGCGACGTTGAGGATCGCGAACGTCTCGGCCGCCTGGCCCGCCGCGACGAGCAGCGCGCCGACGCCGCCCTCGAGGTTCGCGATGCGGTTCTCGACGACCTCGGTCGTCGGGTTGCCGATGCGCGTGTAGATGGGCCCGAGCTCCTTGAGCGCGAACCGGTCGGCGGCCTGCTGCGCGGAGTCGAACACGTACGACGTCGTCTGGTAGATCGGCAGCGCGCGGGCGCCCGTCGTCGGCGCACGTGTCGAGCGGCTGGCTCGTCGCGGGGGTGCTGGTCGGGGCGACCGGAACCTGCCCGCAGGCATGCCGAACGTGCGCTGGTCAGCGACACATTCGGCGGGACATGTCGTCGAGAGTACGAGGCGGCATCCGATGGATGACACAGCCGTCCCGGCATCTGAGATGGCCGGAGGGGGTGAAGTACAGGCGCCGACATGCCGATATGGACCGAACGGGTGAGCGTACGTCCGGTACGTCCCGAACCACAACGGTGTGACTCGTGGGACTCGTGTGACTGCTGTTCACTTCTGTGAACTCGCTGGGTAGCGTCGAAGCGCGAACGGGCCCGGGGAGGGGCCCGTGAGAGCGTCCACGGAGGCCCATCAGTGCTGCGGATCGACCCCACGCCGTCGTCGGCGACCGACGACGGCGCCCGCCGACGCGGCACGCGCCGGACCCTGCGGCTCGTCACCGTCGCCGTCGTCGCCGCCACCTCCGGGCTCCTCGGAGCCGACGTGGCGGGCGCCGACCCGACCCCGCCGTCCGCGCAGGACGTCCGCGACGCCCGCCGCGCCGTCGACACCGCGGCCCGCTCGGTCGCCGAGATGGAGCTGCGCCTCGCGCAGCTCACCGCGCAGGCCGACGCCGCCGAGCTCGCCGTCCAGCAGGCCGGCGAGACCTACACGCAGGCCCTCGCCGACGCCGACGCCGCCCGCGCGGCCTCCGCCGACGCCGCGCAGCGCTCGACCGACGCCGACGCCCGCGCCGAGGACGCCCGCCGCACGCTCGTCGCGATGGCCCGCGAGGCCGCGCGCTCCGGCGGCAACGTCGAGGCGCTCCAGGCCGTCCTGTCCGCCGACGGCTTCCAGGACGTCGCCCGCCGCAGCAGCGCGCTCGACCAGATGACCGGCAAGGCCGACGAGGCCGTGCAGGAGTACCGCGCCGCGCAGCTCGTCGCGACCGTGCTCGCCGACCGCGCGCGCGCCGCCGAGCAGGAGGCCGACGCCGCCGAGAAGGTCGCGTCCGACGCCCTCGCCGCCGCCGAGCAGACCCAGCGCGACACCGACGCGGCCCTCGCCGCGGGAGCAGCCGAGCGCGAGACGCTCATCGCCGCCCTCGCGGCCGCGCGCCAGACCAGCGCCGAGGTCGAGCGCGCCCGGCAGGAGGCGCTCGACGCCGAGCGCCGCGCCCGCGCCGACGAGGCCGCGCGCCAGGCCGCCCTGCGGCCCCCGGCCGCACCCGCCGCGCCCACCTCGCCCGCCGGTGGCTCCGGCGGTGCGTCGACCGGTGGCGGGGGCGCGTCGACCGGTGGCACCACGGGGGGCTCGACCGGCGGCACGCCCGGCGGCTCCGGGGGGTCCACGGGCGGGACGACCGGAGGCTCCACGGGTGGCACCGGCGGCTCGACCGGAGGGTCGACAGGTGGCTCCACAGGTGGCTCCACGGGCGGTTCGACGGGCGGCTCCACCGGCGGCGGCACGACCACGCAGCCGACGACCCCGCCCGCGACCGGCGGGGCGTACGGCCTCGGGACGGGCCGCTCGCGCGGCTCGGCAGGCGGCGGCGTCGCCGCGGTGGAGTGGGCGAAGACCCAGCTCGGCAAGCCCTACGTGTGGGGCGGCGTCGGTCCCGACGGGTACGACTGCTCCGGCCTGACCGGGACGTCGTGGCGCACCGCGGGTGGCGTGAGCCTCAACCGCACCTCGCGCGACCAGTACAAGCAGGTCCTCAAGATCTCCTACGACCAGCTCCGGCCCGGCGACCTCGTCTTCTGGTCGACCAACCCCGACGACCCGAACGCGATCCACCACGTCGCGATGTGGGCCGGCAACGGCCAGATCGTCGAGGCTGCCACGTTCAACAAGCCCGTCCGGCTCGTCTCGATGCGCTGGGCCGGGACCATGCCCTTCGCCGGCCGGCCCTGACGACCGCCTGAGCACCGCCGCGCGGCACGCACGCAGGTGCGACCCGCAGCCGCACGACGACGGCCCGCCACCCCCGCAGGGGCGACGGGCCGTCGTCGTGCGTCGTCAGTGCTGGTGGTAGCCCGCGTCGATCGCGCGCTGGCGGGACCGCTCGATCTCCGCCTCCGCGTCGGCCCGGCCGACCCA
The DNA here is from genome assembly GCF_000212695.1 of Cellulomonas fimi ATCC 484. NCBI lineage: Bacteria > Bacillati > Actinomycetota > Actinomycetes > Micrococcales > Cellulomonadaceae > Cellulomonas > Cellulomonas fimi. The sequence continues at coordinate 613,871 of NC_015514.1, forward strand.
GTGGGCGCCCTCGACCGACTTGCCCGGCTCGAGGTCCTTGTAGACCTCGAAGAAGTGCTGGATCTCCAGACGGTGGAAGTCGGAGACGTCGTCGATGTCCTGCCGCCACGCCGCGCGCTGGTCGCCCGTCGGCACGCACAGCACCTTGTCGTCACCGCCCGCCTCGTCGCGCATGCGGAACATGCCGAGCGCGCGGCACCGGATCAGGCAGCCCGGGAACGTCGGCTCCTCCAGCAGGACCAGCGCGTCCAGCGGGTCGCCGTCCTCGCCCAGCGTGCCCTCGATGAAGCCGTAGTCGTCCGGGTACCGCGTCGACGTGAACAGCATCCGGTCGAGCCGGATGCGGCCCGTCGCGTGGTCCACCTCGTACTTGTTGCGCTGCCCCTTGGGGATCTCGATCGTGACGTCGAACTCCACAGCACTCCTCCGCACCACGTCCGCGCCCGGTGGGGTCGGCGGACCCGGCGACATCTCAGTCGTCGTGACGGCGCGCCGGGGTGTCGGGGGCGCCCTTGTCTCGGACAGTAGTCTGACGCACCGGCGCGCGGGCGTCCCGCCCCGCCCCCGGTAGGCACGAGGTGATCATGGCCACAGCGGTACGAGTCGTCGGCACGGCGGCGCTCGTCGTCGTGCTCGCGGGCGGCGCGTACGCCACCGCCGACGCGTACGACGCCGTGCCCGGGCTGGTGACCCTCGAGCCGTCGCCCGCACCGCCCGCCCCGTTCCCCACGGCACCGGGCGCGACCGACCCCGGCGACCCCGCGGCCGCGCTCCCCGGGCTCGACGCGCAGGCGCCCGTGCCGTCCTCCGCCGCGCTGCAGGGCCTCGTCGACGGGCTCGTCGCCGACCCGCGGATGGGGCCGAGCGTCGGCGTGGTCGTCGCCGACCAGCTCACCGGGGAGGTGCTCGCGTCGCACCTCGCCGACCAGGGCCGCACCCCCGCGTCGACCGCGAAGCTCGTCACCGCCGTCGCCGCGCTCCAGACGCTCGGTCCCGACGTGACCCTCCCGACCCGCGTCGTGCAGCCCGACGGCGAGCGCGTCGTCCTCGTCGGCGGCGGCGACATGATGCTCGCCGCGGGGGAGGGCGACCCCGACGCCACCGTCGGGCACGCCGGACTGGCCGACCTCGCCGCGCAGGTCGCGCGCGAGCTCGCGCTCCAGGGCCGCACGAGCGTCGCGCTCGGGTTCGACGACTCGCTGTTCACCGGCCCGTCCCTGAGCCCCGCGTGGAACCCCGCCGACGTGAGCGCGGGCTTCGCCGCGCCCGTCACCGCGCTCGCCGTCGACATCGCGAAGATGCGCGACGGCGAGTACCCGCCGCGCTGGCCCGACCCGTCGCTCGCCGCCGCCAAGACGTTCGCGCAGCGGCTCACCGAGGCCGGCATCGCCGTCACGGGGACGCCCACCCGCGTCACCGCGTCCCCCGGGGCGACCGTCCTCGGCGAGGTCCGGTCCGCGCCGCTCGAGGACGTCGTGCACTACTTCCTCGACACCTCCGACAACTCGATCACCGAGGTCGTGGCGCGGCTCGTCGCGATCGACGCCGGCCTGCCCGCGAGCTTCGAGGGCGGCGCGCAGGCCGTCCTGCACGCCGTCGGCACCCTCGGCGTCGACACCGCGGGGGCGCACCTGTCCGACGCGTCCGGCCTCGGGTCCGGGTCCGTCCTGTCGCCCCAGCTGCTGCTCGGGCTGCTGCGTGCGTCGACCGACCCGGCGAACCCGGGGCTGCGCGACGTCGCGACCGGCATGCCCGTGGCCGGCCTCACCGGCACCCTCGCCGAGCGCTACACGACGTCGCCCGCGCGCGGCCTGGCCCGGGCCAAGACCGGCAGCCTCCCCGGCGTCACCGCCCTCGCGGGCACCGTGCTCGACGCGGACCGCCGCCAGCTCGTCTTCGTCGTGCTCGCCGACCAGACGCCCGCCGCCGGCCAGTGGGGCCCGCGCGCGGCGATCGACGGGTTCGTCACGTCCCTGTCGGGCTGCGGCTGCGGCTGACACCCGCCCCGCGGGAACCCCTGGGCGGTGGCGGCCGTCTACCGTGACGTGATGGACGACACCGCACCCGTCGACTGGCCCGCCGCCGCACGCGTCGCGGGCCGCCTGTCCCGGCCCGGTCCCGCGGCGTCGCGGGCCGAGCTCGACGACCTCGTCGCGGGCCTGCGCGACGCCGCCCACCGTGCCGGCGGCCACGCGTCCCGGATCACCGGGCTCGCCGCGGTGGACGGCGCCGCGCCCGAGGACGTCTCCCGCGTCCTCGTCGTCGACCGCCCGCGCTGGGCGCTCGCCAACACCGAGATGTTCGCGCGTCTCGCAGCGCCGCTCGGCCGCCGGCCCGACGGCACCCCGACGCCCCTGCCGCCGGGGGCGCGCACCGTCGGGGCCGCGCAGGTGGGCAGCGTCCTCGCGCTGCTGTCGGGCAAGGTCCTCGGCCAGTTCGACCCGTTCACCGCCGCACCCGGCGAGCCCGGACGGCTGCTGCTCGTCGCGCCGAACGTGCTGCACCTCGAGCGCACGCTCGGCGTCGACGCCGCCGACTTCCGCCTGTGGGTCGCGCTGCACGAGCAGACCCACGCGCTGCAGTTCGCCGCCGCGCCGTGGCTCGCCGACGTGATCCGCACCCGGTCGGCGGAGCTCCTCGCCGACGTCGCCGCGACCGTGCCCGGCGTCGACGGCACGCGCGACCCCGACGCCCCGGGTGCGCTCGACCTGCTCGGCCGTGTCGCCAAGGCGCTGCTCGGTCCCGAGGGGGGCGGCGGTGTGCTCGACGTCCTCACCGAGCGGCAGCGCGCAGTCTTCGAGGAGGTCGGGGCCGTCATGGCGCTGCTCGAGGGGCACGCCGACGTCTCGATGGACCAGGTCGGCCCCCGCGTCGTCCCCACGGTCCGGACGATCCGCCGCGCGTTCGAGGCCCGCCGGGACGAAGGTGCCGCCGCGCGGGGGTTCGAGCGCGTGCTGCGCCGGCTGCTCGGGCTCGACGCCAAGCTCGCCCAGTACCGCGACGGCGCCGCGTTCGTCCGCGCCGTGCAGGGCACCGTCGGGCGGGACGGGTTCAACGCCGTGTGGTCCGGCCCCGACGCCCTGCCGAGCCCCGCCGAGATCGCCGACCCCGCCACCTGGGTCCGCCGCGTCCACGGATGACCCCGCGTCTGCTCGCCGACTCGGGTGCACCCGTGCGCCTGCCGGGTCGGGCGCGGACCCGGCGCCCGGCCCTGCCCGTCCGGGCGCCGCGATGACCGGTCCCGACCCCCGCGTCGCCGCCGTCCGCGCCGCCGTCACGCGGTCCGTGGACGGCCTGCCGGACGGTGCGCTCGTCCTCGTGGCCTGCTCCGGCGGTGCCGACTCGCTCGCGCTCGCAGCGGCGACCGCGTTCGTCGCGGGGCGGTCGGTGCGGCGCGCCGGGCGGATGCTGCGGGCGGGCGCGGTCGTGGTCGACCACGGGCTGCAGGCCGGGTCTGCCGAGGTCGCGGAGCGCGCCGCGGCGACGTGCCGTGACCTGGGCCTCGACCCCGTGGTCGTCGCGCGCGCCGACGTGGGCGGCACCGGGGGGCCCGAGGCGGCCGCGCGCACGGCCCGCTACGCCGCCCTGGACCGTGCCGCGACCCGCCTCGGCGCGGCTGCCGTGCTGCTGGGCCACACGCGCGACGACCAGGCCGAGACCGTGCTGCTGGGGCTCGCTCGCGGCTCGGGAGCACTGTCTCTCGCGGGGATGCCGGCCGTGCGCGGGATCCTGCGGCGGCCGCTGCTCGGGCTCCGGCGCTCCGACACCCTCGGTGCGTGCGCGGCGCTCGGCCTCGACCCCTGGCACGACCCCACGAACGACGGCACCGACGACGACGCACCCCTGCGCAGCCGTGTCCGCGGGCGCGTGCTGCCCGTCCTGGAGCGCGAGCTCGGACCGGGCGTCGCCGACGCCCTGGCCCGCACCGCCGACCAGCTCCGCGAGGACGCGGCCGCCCTCGACACCCTGGCCGCCACCCTCCTCACCACCGCCACCCTCCCCACCCCCACCCCCACCACCCCCACCCCCACCACCCCCACCCCCACCCCCACCACCCCCGCCGAGTGCGTCAGCTCCAGGCGAGGTCGTCAGCTGCAGCTGGCGAACTCGGCCGGAGGTGACGAGCTCGGCGTGGCGACGGTCGGCGGCGGGGCGGGTGGGGGGCGGGTGGTGCTCGACGTCCGGGTGCTCGGCGGGTCGCCGGACGCCGTGCGGCGGCGGGCGCTGCGGGCGGCAGCGGTCGCGGCGGGGGCGCCCGCGGGGTCGCTCGCCCGCGCGCACGTGCTCGCGGTCGACGCGCTGGTCACGGACTGGCACGGGCAGGGGGCGGTGGCGCTGCCGGGCGGGGTCGCGGCACGTCGGGCGTGTGGCAGGCTTTTCCTCGGCCCTCCCGGGCCGGAGCACGTCGGACGACAGGAGCGGTGACGGTGGACGCAGTCGACATGGGCGACGACCTCGAGCGCGTGCTGCTCACCGAGGAGCAGCTGCACACGAGGCTCGAGGAGATCGCCGCGCAGATCGACGCGGACTACGCGGGCAAGGACCTGCTGCTGGTCGGCGTGCTCAAGGGCGCGGTCATGGTCATGGCGGACCTCGTGCGGCGTCTGCACTCGCCGGTGCAGATGGACTGGATGGCCGTGTCGTCGTACGGCTCGGGCACCAAGTCCTCGGGCGTGGTGCGGATCCTCAAGGACCTCGACACCGACCTGCTCGGGCGCCACGTCCTCATCGTCGAGGACATCATCGACTCGGGCCTGACGCTGTCGTGGCTGCTGTCGAACCTGCGCTCGCGCGGTCCGGCGTCGGTCGAGATCGCGACGATGCTGCGCAAGCCGGACGCCGCCAAGGTCGAGGTCGACGTGCGCTACGTCGGCTTCGACATCCCGAACGAGTTCGTCGTGGGCTACGGCCTCGACTACGCGGAGAAGTACCGCAACCTGCCGTTCGTGGGGACGCTCGCGCCGCACGTGTACGCCTGACCGGCCCGCCTGCGGCCGGGTGACGGCGCGCGGGCGGGATGTGCCCTGGGCGAACAGGCAAGGGAAGCCTCAGGAACACCGTGTACTTTCGAAGGCCACCAGCCCTGCGAGCGGAGGATGAGGGGCCTGGCCCCGATCGCCCATGAACCTCAAGCGACTTGCCCGTGGTCCGATCCTGTGGATCGTGCTCGCCGTCGTGCTGCTGTGGATCGGCGCCACGGCCCTCACCAGCCCGCGGATCAGCCGCATCGACACCTCGGACGGGCTCGAGCTGCTCGCCGACGGCAAGGTCGAGTCGGCGAAGATCACCGAGGGCCAGCAGAGGGTCGACCTGACGCTCGAGGCGGACTTCGAGAAGGGCGACGACAACTTCGGCAAGCTCGTCCAGTTCTTCTACGTGGTTCCGCAGGGGCCCGCGGTGGCGGACGCGATCGCGTCGGCGGACCTGCCGGACGGCTACACCTCCGAGGTCCCGCAGACGTCGTGGTGGTCGAGCCTGCTGAGCATCGTGCTGCCGTTCGTCATCATCCTGGGCGTCTTCTGGTTCCTCATGTCCAACATGCAGGGCGGCGGCTCGCGCGTGATGAGCTTCGGCAAGTCGCGCGCCAAGCTCGTGAGCAAGGAGTCGCCGCAGGTCACGTTCGCGGACGTCGCGGGCGTCGACGAGGCGCTCGAGGAGCTCCAGGAGATCAAGGAGTTCCTCTCCGAGCCCGCCAAGTTCCAGGCCGTCGGCGCCAAGATCCCGAAGGGCGTGCTGCTGTACGGGCCGCCCGGGACGGGCAAGACGCTCCTGGCCCGCGCCGTCGCGGGTGAGGCGGGCGTGCCGTTCTACTCGATCTCCGGCTCGGACTTCGTCGAGATGTTCGTCGGCGTGGGCGCGAGCCGTGTGCGTGACCTGTTCCAGCAGGCCAAGGAGAACTCGCCGGCGATCATCTTCGTCGACGAGATCGACGCGGTCGGCCGGCACCGCGGTGCGGGCCTGGGCGGCGGGCACGACGAGCGCGAGCAGACGCTCAACCAGATGCTCGTCGAGATGGACGGGTTCGACGTCAAGACGAACGTCATCCTCATCGCGGCGACGAACCGCCCCGACATCCTCGACCCCGCCCTGCTGCGGCCGGGCCGTTTCGACCGGCAGGTCGCGGTCGAGCCGCCCGACCTGAGGGGCCGCGAGCGCATCCTGCAGGTGCACGCGCAGGGCAAGCCGATGGCGCCGCACGTCGACCTCGTGGGCGTCGCACGGCGCACGCCCGGCTTCACGGGTGCGGACCTGGCGAACGTGCTCAACGAGGCGGCGCTGCTGACCGCGCGCAAGAACGCGCAGGTCATCGACGACCACGCGCTCGACGAGGCGATCGACCGCGTCATCGCCGGCCCGCAGAAGCGGACGCGCGTGATGAACGTCAAGGAGCAGAAGATCACCGCGTACCACGAGGGCGGTCACGCCCTGGTGGCGGCGGCGCTCCGGTACACCGACCCGGTCACGAAGGTGACAATCCTGCCGCGCGGCCGAGCGCTGGGCTACACGATGGTCATGCCCATCGAGGACAAGTACTCGACGACGCGCAACGAGCTGCTCGACCAGCTCGCGTACGCGATGGGCGGCCGCGTCGCCGAGGAGCTCGTCTTCCACGACCCGACGACGGGCGCGAGCAACGACATCGAGAAGGCCACGGCGACGGCCCGGCGGATGGTCACGCAGTTCGGCATGAGCAGCCGGCTGGGTGCGATCCGGCTGGGTCAGGAGTCCAACGAGGTGTTCCTGGGCCGCGACGTCGGCCACCAGCGGGACTACTCGGAGGACGTCGCGGGCGCGATCGACCTCGAGGTGCGGGCGCTGATCGAGCGGGCGCACGACGAGGCGTGGGAGATCCTCGTCGAGTACCGCGAGGTGCTCGACACCCTGGTCCTGGAGCTCCTGGAGAAGGAGACGCTGAACGCCGAGCAGCTCGCGGAGATCTTCACGCCCGTCGTGAAGCGCGAGCCGCGCCAGGTGTGGCTCTCCAGCGACCAGCGCGCGGTGTCGAACCAGGGCCCCGTCATGACCGCCGCCGAGAAGGCCGCGCAGAACGGCCACCCCGTCATCCCCGAGGACGAGGCCGCCGTGGTGGGCGAGGGGAACCCGCCGACCAAGGTCATCGAGCTCCCGCCGGGGCAGACGCCGGACACGAAGGGCTGGAGCCGCGACGGTGAGTGAGGCCGTGACCGACGGCGTCCCGTCGCGCATCAACCCGGTGACGGGCGGCGGCCGGGCCGTGGGCGAGTACGACGAGCAGCGGGCCGAGGCCGCCGTCCGTGAGCTGCTGCTCGCGGTCGGCGAGGACCCGGACCGTGAGGGGCTGCTGGAGACGCCGGCACGCGTCGCCCGCGCGTACCGGGAGATCTTCGCGGGGCTCTACCAGGACCCGACCGACGTCCTGACCACCACGTTCGACCTCGGCCACGAGGAGATGGTGCTGGTCAAGGACATCGAGGTGTACTCGACGTGCGAGCACCACCTGGTGCCCTTCCACGGCGTCGCGCACGTCGGCTACATCCCTGGCGAGGACGGCCGCATCACGGGGCTCAGCAAGCTCGCGCGGCTCGTCGACGTCTACGCCCGGCGCCCGCAGGTGCAGGAGCGGCTGACGTCGCAGGTCGCGGACGCGCTCGTCGAGGTGCTCCAGCCGCGCGGCGTGCTCGTCGTGGTCGAGTGCGAGCACCTGTGCATGTCCATGCGCGGGGTCCGCAAGCCCGGGTCCCGGACCGTCACGTCCGCGGTGCGCGGGCAGATGCGTGACGTCGCGACCCGTGCCGAGGCGATGAGCCTGGTCCTCGGCCGCTGACGGCAGCGCGACCCACCCCTAGGCTCGGCACCGTGACCCGCCCCGACGGACCCGCGACGACCGGCCCGCACCCCGGCCCGGAGCCGTTCCCGGACCGGCTGCGCGGGCTGGGGCGGACCCTCGTCATGGGCGTCGTCAACGTCACGCCGGACTCGTTCTCCGACGGGGGCCGCTGGTTCACCCCCGGTGCCGCGGTCGCGCACGGGCTGGAGCTGCTGGCGCACGGCGCGGACCTCCTCGACGTCGGTGGCGAGTCGACGCGTCCCGGTGCACGCCGGGTGCCCGTCGACGAGGAGCTCGCGCGCGTGCTGCCCGTGGTCGAGGAGCTCACGGCCCGCGGAGCCGCGGTCAGCGTCGACACGACGCGCGCGGCCGTCGCCCGGGCCGCGGTGGAGCGCGGCGCGGTGCTGGTCAACGACGTGTCCGGCGGCCTGGCCGACGAGGGCATGGCCCGTGCGGTCGCCGAGACCGGGGTCGCGTACGTGGCGATGCACTGGCGCGGGCACGCCGACGTCATGGACGACCTCGACGACTACGACGACGTCGTGGCCGACGTGCGGGCGGAGCTCGCGGCGCGCGTCGCGCACCTGCGGGCCGCGGGTGTCGACGACCGGCAGGTCGTGCTCGACCCCGGGCTGGGGTTCGCGAAGCCGGGCGCGAGCAACTGGCCGCTGCTGGCGCGCCTGCCCGAGCTGCTCGGTGACGGCTTCCCGGTGCTGGTCGGTGCGAGCCGCAAACGGTTCCTCGGGCACCTGCTGGCGCGTCCCGACGGCACCCCGGCACCGCCCCTGGCCCGCGACGGCGCGACCGCCGCGATCTCGGCGCTCGCCGCCGCCGCGGGGGCGTGGTGCGTGCGGGTCCACGAGGTGGCAGGCTCGGCCGACGCGGTCCGGGTGGCGGCCGCGTGGCGCGGAGCCGGAGCCGGACCGGCCGGCGTCGTCGGGGACGCCTCACCCCCCGGCGCGTGGGCACCCGAGCAGGACGAGCTTCCGGTCGACGAGGACGCGAGCATGAGGAGCAGCACGTGACGACGCACGACGAGCACGGGGCGGCGTACGACGGCAACGGACGGCGGCTCGACCAGATCCGGCTGAGCGGGATCGCCGCCACGGGGTACCACGGCGTGTTCGAGCACGAGCGGCGCGAGGGCCAGACGTTCGTCGCGGACGTCGTCGTGCACCTCGACACGCGCCGCGCGGCCGCGGGAGACGACCTCGCGCACACGCTGGACTACGGCGTCCTCGCGCAGCAGGTCGCTGCCGTCCTCGCGGGTGAGCCCGTGGACCTCGTCGAGACGCTCGCGGAGCGCATCGCCGCGACGGTGCTGGCCGCCGGGGCGGTGCAGGCCGTCGACGTCGCCGTGCACAAGCCGCAGGCGCCGATCCCGGTGCCGTTCGGCGACGTGGTCGTCGCGATCCGCCGCGACCGCACCAAGCTCCCGGCCGCCGAGCCGTACACGGGCGAGCTGCGGGCCTCGGCGCCGCGCCCGCTGCCGACGACGCCACCTGCGGGCCACGCCGCACCGCTGGCGGCGGGCCACCTCACGTCGCCGCCGACGGGACCCGTCGCGCCCGTCGCGCTGCCCGCGACCCCGCCGTCGGGCCACGTCGCCCCGCCGCCCGGCGGGCCGTCGAGCGGTCCCGTCGACGGCCCGCTCGACGAGACCGCGGTCCTCCCGGCGATGCCCGCCCTGCCGCCGCCCGGGCCGGTCGCGCCGGGTCCCGCCGCACCGACGCCGGGCCTCGTCGGCGCCGGACCGGTCCCGTTCGGCGCCCCCGGCCCCGACGTCCCGACCGGCTCGCCGAGCGGTGCGCTCACGGGGGCGTCGTGGGACCCGTCGGCCACGCAGGTCATGCCCGGCCCCGTGCCTGCGTACGACGACGAGCCCGAGGGCTTCGTCACGGGCGAGATCGTCACCGACGCGCTGGACGACGCCCCGGCCGAGCCGGTCGAGGTCGTGCTCGCGCTGGGCGCGAACCTGGGTGCGGCGCAGGAGACGCTGCGGGACGCGGTGTCCGACCTCGCGGCGACGCGCGGTGTCGAGGTCACGGACGTCTCGCCGCTGGCCCGGACCGCCGCCGTCGGGCCCGAGCAGCCCGACTACCTCAACGCCGTCGTGCTCGCGCGCACGACGCTCTCGCCGCGTGACCTGCTGCGTGCGACCCAGGCGATCGAGCACGCGCACGGCCGCGAGCGCGCCGAGCGGTGGGGGCCGCGCACGCTCGACATCGACATCGTCGTGTACGGGTCGGTGCTGGCGGTCACGGACGACCTGGAGCTGCCGCACCCGCGGGCGCACGAGCGGGCGTTCGTGCTCGAGCCGTGGTCGCAGCTCGACCCGGACGCGATCCTGCCGGGCCTCGGCGGCGGCCCGGTCGCGGCCCTCGCGGCGACGGCACCTGACCGGGGCGGCGTGCGGTGGCTCGCGCTCGACTGGCTGACGGCCCCCGTCCCGGGCACGAGCGGGGTGCCGGTCGTCGAGGCGCCCGTGCGGGACTCCGTGCTCCCGCCCGACGGGTACGCCCCCGCGGCCGACCCGTCGCAGGTGCCGCGGACGCCGTCCCCGTGATCCAGGCGACCCGCTGGCCGACGCTCCTCGCGGTCGCGGCCGTCGTCGCGGCGGTGACGTGGATCGTCCTGGACGTGCTGGTCGGCAACGGCACGGCGCCGCCGCAGGTGCCGTGGCTCGTCGCGGCGGTCGAGGTGGTGATCGCCGGCGTGGTGCTCGCGATGGGCTGGGCCGTGCGGCAGTTCCTGCGCGGGAAGCGGCCGGGCCTCGACCCGATCCGCGCGGCCCGCACCGCGGTCCTCGCGAAGGCCTCGTGCTACACGGGCGCGCTGCTGGCCGGCTGGTACGGCGGGCAGGCGCTCGCGCTGGTCACGGACCTCGCCGTCCCGGGCAACGGCGGGCGCGCGGGTGCGGCGGCGGTCGCGACGGGCGGGGCCGTGGTGCTGGCCGTCGTCGGGCTCGTCGTCGAGCGCTTCTGCCGGGTCCCGCCGCCGGACGAGGGTGCGGTGCGCGGCGACGAGGCGGCACCCGACGCGTCGGTCTGAGCGTCACACTCGCGCCGCGGCCCGCGTCAGGAGGGTGACCCACCCCAGCGAACGACGGGCAGACCATGACCAGCATCCAGCACGTCACCCTCGAGGTGACCGACACGGCCTCGGCCGACACCTTCTACCGCACGGTCCTCGGCGCGGACGTCCCGGTGCGCACGCGCGCGTCGGACGCGCCGTCGACGGGCTTCCGCGGGTTCACGCTGGGCGTCGACCTGCACTCCCCGGCCGACGTCGACGCGGTCGTCGAGCGCGCGCACGCGGCCGGCGCCCGGGTCGTCAAGCGGGCCGAGGCGCAGCCGTGGGGCGGCTACTCGGGCGTGGTCGAGGCCCCCGACGGGACGGTCTGGAAGGTCGCCACGGCGGCACCGGCCGGGACCGCGCCGACCGGCGGCACCGTCGAACGGACGGTCCTGCTCCTCGGCGTCGGTGCCGTCGCGGCGGCGACGGCCGCGCTCGTCGAGCGGGGGTTCGAGGTCGCGAAGGACTACGGCGAGTACGTCGAGCTCGAGCCGGGCGACGGGCGCGTCACGCTCGGCCTGTACGAGCGGACCGGCCTCGCGGCGGAGTTCGGTGTGGACCCCCAGGGCTCGGGGTCGCACCGGCTGGCGATCGGCACGGACGGCACGGCGCGCGTCGACGCCGACGGCTTCGTGTGGGAGCCCGTCGCCGCTGCGGCGGACTGACCGGTGCACGTCCGGGTGCACCGGGCGTTCCTCCCGCACCTCGACCCGGCGGCGTCGCTCGCGCTCTACCGCGACGTGCTGGGCCTCGAGGTGCGGGAGGACGTCGGCTCCGGCTCGCTGCGCTGGCTGACGTTCGCGCCGGCCGCACCGTCCGACGAGGCCTCGGGCTCGGGTGGTGCGGCGCTCGTGCTCGGCCCTCCGATCGCGTCGCACGGCGTCACGCAGGCCGAGCACCGCACCGTTCGAGAGCTCATGGCCAAGGGCGTGTACGCCACGGTGTCGCTCGCGACCGGCGACCTCGCGGGTGCGTTCGCGCGCGTCGAGGCGTGCGACGTCGTCGACCTCCTGCAGGAGCCTGCCCGCCGGCCGTTCGGCGGCGTGGACTTCGCCTTCCTCGACCCGGCCGGCAACGTCGTGCGCGTCGTCGAGGCACCCTGACCGACGCGGGCCGACCCGGGCCGCACCCGGGCGGAGCCTGGACTACGGCCCGGGCTCCGCCCGGGTGCGCATCGCCTCCAGCAGCGCCGCGACCCGCCGCGCGCGGGTCGCGGGCGTGCGGGCGCTCTCGACCGTGCGGACGTGCTGGCGTCGACGGCTCACGGTGAGGCCGTCGAACGCTCGCCGCGCCCCGGGGTCGGCCACCAGGGCCGCGACGACGTCGTCGGGCACGTCCACCGTGACGGGCGTGGTGTCGAGCTCGACGTCGACGTCCACGTGGTCGCCGACCTGCACGCCGGTCGCGGCGCGGCGGGCGTTGCTGAGCCCGATGAGGTGCCGCCCGCGCAGCAGCGCGACCCGCGTGCTCCACCGGTGACCGTGCAGGGTGACGACCACCCGGGGGCGTGCGCCGCCGTCGAGGGCCCGCACGACGTCGGGCGGGACCTCCAGGCCGCGCATCGGCTCGTGCGGCTCGACCTCCGTGCGGAACCTCATGCGTCGCCCCTCTCCGCAGCGCCCGCGGGGACGATGCTCAGCGTGGCCAGGACCTCGGGGTCGGCGAGGAGCTCGATCTCCCGGACGAGCCCGCCGTCGAGGTGGAACGCGAACGCGACCTTGACGTCGCCGCCGACGACCCACGCGAGGCCCGGCTCGCCGTCGACGGACACGAGACGTGCCCCCCGGGCACCGCCGCGGAACCGCCCGGCGACCGCCTCCGCGCCGTCGTACAGCGCGTCGGCGCCGATCCGCTGGCCGACGCGGTCGGCCCGCATCACCGCGTCGGGGGCGAGGAGGTCGAGCAGGGCGCCGAGCTCGCCGCCGCGCGCGGCGGCCAGGAACGCCTCGACGACGCGCCGGTTGCCGGCGCGCACGGCGGGGTCGTCGGCGTCGGGCGCACCGCGCAGCCGCAGCCGAGCGCGGCTCGCGAGCTTGCGGGCCGCAGCAGGCGACCTGCCCAGCATCTCGCCGACCTCGTCGAACGGGTACGCGAAGACGTCGTGCAGCACGAACGCGGCGCGTTCCGCGGGCGCGAGCGCGTCGAGCACGACCTGCAGCGCGCCCCCGACGCGGTCCGCGAGCAGAGCGTCGACCTCCGGGTCCGCGCCGTCGGGCGGGCCGGCCGGAGTGTGACCCTCGGCTGCCGACCGCGTCTGACGGCGGCGCAGGTGGTCGAGGCACAGGCGCGTCACGACCGTCGTCAGCCACGCGGGCGGGTCGTCGACGTGGTCGGTGCGGGCCAGGCGCAGCCAGGCCTCCTGCACGACGTCGTCCGCCTCGGCGGTCCCGCCGAGTATCCGCGCGGCGACGGCCGTCAGGCGGGCGCGCTCGGACTCGAACAGGGCGGTGTCCACGGTGCTCACGGTTCCCTGACGCACCCCGCGCCCGCAACGTGACCGCCCGTGCCTGCACGTCACCCGACCGGCCCCCTCCGACCAACGGCTGACCCTGCGTCGTCGCCGCGGTGGGAGGATGGACGCATGGAGGTCACGGAGGAGACGGTGGCGCGCGCGGCGACGGGCGACCTGTTCGACCCGCTCGGGGTGACGTGGACGCGGGTCTCGCCGAAGCTCGCGGCGGCCCGGCTGACGGTGACCGCGATCTCCCTGCTGCCGTTCCTCGCGGCGACCGTGCTGCTCGCCGTCCTCGTCGACGCGGCCTGGTTGTGGGTGTTCCCCGCGGCCGTCGCCGCGCTCGGGCTGTGGATCGGGCTGCTCGTGCCCCGGCAGGTCGGGGCGCTCGCGTACGCCGAGCGAGCGGACGACCTGCTCGTGCGCCGCGGCATCCTGTTCCGCCAGCTCGTCGTCGTGCCGTACGGCCGCATGCAGTACGTCGACGTGACGGCGGGCCCGCTCGCGCGCCGGTTCGGCATCGCGTCGGTCCAGCTGCACACCGCGTCGCCCTCGACGACCGCGTCGATCGAGGGGCTGCCGCCGCAGGAGGCCGCGCGGCTGCGCGACCGGCTCGCGTCGCGGGGCGAGGCGCGGCTGGCGGGGCTGTGAGCGGGACCGCGGCCCCGCCGCAGGTCGACTGGCGGCGGATGCACCCCGTCACCCCGGTGCTCAAGGGGTGGAAGATCGTCGTCGCCGTGCTCGTCGTCGGGTCGTACCAGGCCGCGGACGACGTGCAGCGCCTGCTCGAGCTGTTCGAGGGGCAGCGCTGGCTCATCGTGCTCGGGGCGCTGGCGGCGGTCGCGCTCGTCGGGTTCGCGTACTCGGCGGTCGCGTGGCGCATGACGCGGTTCGCGGTGACCGACGAGGCCGTGCACCTCAACACCGGGATCGTGTTCCGGCAGCAGCGGCAGGCCCGCCTGGACCGGCTGCAGGCCGTGGACGTCGTGCAGCCGCTGCTCGCGCGGCTCGTCGGGCTCGCGGAGCTCAAGCTCGAGGTCGCGGGCGGCTCCGGGTCGGCCGTCTCCCTCGCCTTCCTGCGCGAGCAGGACGCGCTCGCGCTGCGGGCCGAGCTGCTCGCGCTCGCCGCGGGCCTGCAGCGGCCGACCGGGACGGGTCCCGGTGCCGGCGGTCCGCCGCCTGCCGACGCGGTCGTCGCCGGCGGTGCGGCGCCGCTGCCCGACGGCGCCGGTCCGGCGACCGCGGGAGTCGACCTCGGCAAGGGCGGCCCGGCGACGGTGCGGCCCGTGTTCGAGGCCGCGCCCGAGCACCAGGTCTACGAGGTGCCGATGGGCCGTCTGGTCGTCGCGACGCTTCGGTCCGGAGCCAGCGTCGGCGTCGTCGTCGGCACGATCGGGGCGGTCGTCCTCGGCCTGGTGACCGAGTCGTTCGCGTCGGTGTTCTTCCTCTTCCCGGCGCTGTTCGGCGTCGTGTCGTACGCGTGGTCGCGCATCAACCAGGGTGCGAGCTTCCGGGCAGCGACCTCGCCCGACGGCATCCGGCTGCGGCACGGGCTCACCGAGTCGCGCGCGCAGACCGTGCCGCCGGGCCGCGTGCAGGCGATCCGCGCGTCGCAGGGCCTGTGGTGGCGCGGCCCGGACTGGTGGCGCGTCGAGATGAACGTCGCGGGGTACGCGGTGTCCGGCGAGCAGCAGCGCGACACCGTGCTGCACCCCGTCGCGACGCGCGACGAGGTCCGCACCGCCGTCTGGCTGGTCCTGCACGACCTCGGCGTGGAGGACCCGGCCGCCGTGGTCGACGCGGCCCTGACGGGAACGGACACGGCGCACGGGTTCACGGTCGCGCCCCCGCGGTCGCGGTGGGTCGACCCGTTCGGCTGGCGCCGGCACGGCGTGCTGGTCACGGAGCGCGCGCTCGTGATCCGGCGGGGCCGCTGGTTCCGGCAGGTCGACGTGGTGCCGCACGAGCGGACGCAGTCGCTGGGCCTGCAGCAGGGACCGCTCCAGCGGCGTCTGCGCCTCGCGTCGCTCGTGGTGCACTCGACGCCCGGTCCGGTGTCGCCCGAGATCGCGCACCTCGACGCGGCGGTCGCGGTCGCGCTCCTCGACGAGCAGTCCGAGCGCGCGCGCACGGCCCGTGCGAGCGAAGGGCCGGAGCTGTGGATGCGGCAGGTCGTCGCGGTCGTCGGTGACGCACCGACGGACCCCGCCGAGCCGTCCGTACCGCTCGTGGACCCCGTGGCGGTCGTGGCCGACGCCCCTTCGCGGCTCGCGGACCCGACCGGACCCGGCCCGGAGGACCGCGCGTGACACGTCCGGGACGTCTGGGCGTCGGCGTGGTGGGCACGGGCCGGGTCGGCGCGGTGCTCGGCAACGCGCTGCGCGGCGCGGGCCACCCCGTCGTCGCGGCGTCGGGCATCTCGGCGCAGTCGCGCGACCGGGCCGACGCGCTGCTGCCCGGCGTGCCGCTGCTCGACGTGCCGGAGGTCGTGCGACGCGCGGAGCTCGTGCTCCTCACCGTCCCGGACGACGCGCTGACGGACCTCGTGCAGGGCCTGGCCGACCTGGGCGCGTGGCAGCCGGGGCAGATCGTCGTGCACACCTCGGGACGCTTCGGCGCGGACGTGCTCGGACCAGCCCGGGCGGTCGGTGCGATCCCGCTCGCGATCCACCCGGCGATGACGTTCACGGGCACGTCCCTGGACCTCGCCCGGCTCGCGGGCTGCCCGTTCGCGGTGACGGGCCCGGCGGCGGTGCTGCCGATCGGTCAGGCGCTCGTCGTCGAGGTCGGCGGCGAGCCCGTCGTCGTCGAGGAGGGCGCCCGCGGGCTGTACCACGCGGCCCTCGCTCACGGCGCGAACCACCTGGTCGTGCTGGTCGCGCAGGCGGCGCAGGCGCTCGCGGCGGCGGGCGTCGAGGACCCGGGCCGGATGCTCGGGCCGCTCCTCGAGGCGGCGCTCGACGGGGCGCTGCGCGCGGAGTCGCCGTCCGACCCGTCGGGGGAGCGCGGCACGGGGGCGATCGGTGCGCTCACCGGGCCCGTGCGGCGCGGTGACGACGGCACGGTGCGCGAGCACGTCGCGGTCCTCAGCGCGCTGGCCGCGGACTCCGGTGCCGTGGACGTCCTGACGGGCTACCGGGCGCTCGCGCGCGGCGCCACCCAGCGCGCGCTCGCCGCGGGCCTCGTCGGCGACGACGCCGCCACGCGCCTGCTCGACGCGCTCGCGGAGGCGGTCCCGGACGAGCCGGGCGACGTGACGTCCACCACCCCACCGGCGGCGCAGGGCATGACGGGGGATGCTGGGTGGTTGGACCAGGAGGGACGGTCCCCCGGCGACCCGCCGGAGGGGACCGAGGACGGGCCGACCGGCCCGAGCGGACCCACCCGCCCGCAGGAGGACGACCGATGACAGCAGGCACGACGCCGGTGCTCGCGCGCACGCGCGCCGAGCTCGCCGCGGCGCTCGCCGAGCAGGACGCACGGCCCGGCGGTCCCGGGGAGCGGCGGCCGTACCGCCGTGCGGTCGTCATGACGATGGGCGCGCTGCACGCGGGGCACCTGTCGCTCGTCGCGCACGCGCGGGACCTCGCGGACGTCGTGGTGGTGACGGTCTTCGTCAACCCGCTGCAGTTCGGCCCCGCGGAGGACCTGTCCCGCTACCCGCGCGACCTCGACGGGGACCTCGCGCTGCTGAGCGGCCCGGGCCTGCTCGACGCGGCCGACGTGGTCTTCGCACCGGGCGTCGAGGAGATGTACCCGCAGGGTGACCCGGCGGTCCGCGTGGGCGCGGGCCCGATCGGCGACGTCCTGGAGGGGGCGGCTCGCCCCGGTCATCTCGACGGCGTGCTCACGGTCGTCCTCAAGCTGCTGCACCTGACGCGGCCCGACGTGGCGCTGTTCGGCGAGAAGGACGCGCAGCAGCTCGCCGCGGTCCGGGCGATGGTGCGCGACCTCGACGTGCCGGTCGAGGTCGTCGGTGCCCCGCTGGTGCGCGACGTCGACGGGCTGGCGCTGTCCAGCCGCAACGCGTACCTGTCCCCGGCGGAGCGGCAGCGGGCGCGGGGCCTGTCCCGCGCGCTGCGGGCCGGGGCCGAGTGGGCGCGGGCGGGGGCGGGCGCGCAGCAGGTGCGGGACGCGGCACGTTCGGCGCTGACGGCCGCGGGCGTCGCGGACGACGACGTGGACTACGTGGCGCTCGTCGACCCGGACGACTTCACGGAGGTCGCGGACACGACCGCAGGCGTGGCCCTGCTGCTGCTCGCGGTGCGCGTCGGGACGACGCGGCTCATCGACAACACGGCGGTGACGCTCGGGGCGTCCCGTCTGCCCGACGGTGCGGTGGCGCCTGGTGCGACCACCCAGGGAGGAGCGCGCGCGTGACCACGCTGCAGCGGACCATGATGACCGGCAAGATCCACCGGGCGACGGTGACGCAGGCGGACCTGCACTACGTCGGCTCGATCACGGTGGACGCGGACCTGCTCGCGGCGGCGGACCTGCTGCCCGGCCAGCAGGTGGACGTCGTCGACGTGACGAACGGGTCCCGGCTGACGACGTACGCGATCGCGGGCGAGGCCGGCTCGGGGCAGGTGTGCATCAACGGAGCGGCGGCGCACCTGGTGCACCCGGGCGACGTGGTCATCCTCATCGCGTACGGCACGATGTCCGACGCCGAGGCGCGCACGTACCAGCCGCACGTCGTGCTGGTGGACGCCGAGAACCGGATCGTGGAGCTGGGCGACGACCCGGGCCGGGTGCCGGACGAGTGGACCGAGCACGCGGGGCTGGTGTCGAGCGGCGTGCCGTTCACCGTGGGGCGCGACCTCGTCGAGCACCCCCACCCGTTCCCGCAGGTCGGCTCGGAGCGGTGACGGCGACGCCCCTGTCGCCCCCGTCGTCGATCGCCGCGCCGCCGCGGCTGGCCACGCGCCTGGCCGCCCCGGAACCGGGGTGGACGGTCGAGGCCGACGCGGTCGTCGTCGGGTCCGGGATCGCGGGCCTGACGGCGGCGCTCGAGCTGCGCACCCGCGTCCCGCGCGTCCTGCTCGTGACCAAGGACGCGCTGGTCTCGGGGTCGACGGTCTGGGCGCAGGGCGGCATCGCCGCGGCGCTGCACCCGGAGGACTCGCCCGAGGCGCACCTGCAGGACACGCTGGTCGCCGGCGTCAGGCTGTGCGACCCGCGCGCGGTCGAGGTGCTCGTCACCGAGGGCCCGGCGCGCGTGCGCGAGCTCGTCGCCCGTGGCGCGGTGTTCGACACGCACCCGGACGGGCAGATCTCGCTGACGCGCGAGGGTGGCCACCACGCGGACCGCATCGCGCACGCGGGTGGCGACGCGACCGGTGCCGAGATCTCGCGCGCGCTCGTCGCGCAGATCGAGGCGGTGCGGCACGACCCGGGCATCGAGGTCATCGAGCACGCGCTCGTGCTCGACGTGCTCACGGGCCCGCCCGGCCCGGACGGCGCGCCGGGTGCGGCGTGCGGCGTGACGCTGCACGTCATCGGCGAGGGGCAGCGCGACGGCGTCGGCGCGGCGCTCGGGCGCGCGGTGGTGCTCGCGACGGGCGGCATCGGGCAGGTGTTCCGGTCGTCCACGAACCCGGCGTCGGCCACCGGCGACGGGATCGCCGCGGCGCTGCGGGCCGGCGCGGTCCTGGGCGACGTCGAGTTCGTGCAGTTCCACCCGACGGTGCTGTGGCTGGGTGCGGGCGTGAAGGGCCAGCTCACGCTCGTGTCCGAGGCGGTGCGCGGCGAGGGCGCGCTGCTGCTCGACACCGACGGCGTGCGGTTCATGCCCGACGAGCACCCGATGGCCGAGCTCGCGCCGCGCGACGTCGTGGCGCACGCGATCGTGCGCCGGATGGCGGCGACGGGTGCGGACCACGTGTGGCTCGACGCGCGGCACCTGGGCCCGGACTTCCTGCGGCGACGGTTCCCGACGATCCACGACCGGCTCCGCGAGCACGGCATCGACCTCGCGAACGACCTGGTGCCCGTGGCACCGGCCCAGCACTACCACTCGGGCGGTGTCGTCACGGACCTCGTCGGACGGACGTCGCTCGCGGGGCTGTACGCGGCGGGCGAGGTCGCGTGCACGGGCGTGCACGGCGCGAACCGGCTCGCGTCGAACTCGCTGCTGGAGGGCCTGGTGTTCGCGACGCGTGCCGCTCGGCACATCGCGGCCCAGGTGCAGGACGGGGCCCTGCCGCGGCTGACGCCGACCGGGCGGACCGGTGACGCGGCGCTCGTGGCGGCCGCGGCGCGCACGCGCGTGCAGCGGGTGGCGTCGGACGGTCCGGGCGTGCTCCGCTCGGGCGAGGGGCTGACGCGTGCGGCGACGGCGCTGGCGGCGGTGCCGACCGACGCGCACGAGCGGCGCGACGACGGCCGGGCGCTCGCGGCGCCGCAGGTCGCGGAGTGGGAGACGACCAACGTGCACCAGGTGGCGACGGTGCTGACGGCGGCGGCCCTGGAGCGCACGGAGAGCCGCGGCGGGCACGCGCGCACGGACTTCCCGGACCGGGACGAGGCGTGGCGCCTGCGTCTGGAGCTCGCGCTCGACCCGGACGGGGCGCTGACGACGACGCGCACGCCGCTGTCCTGACGCGCCCACCGGGCGCCGCCGCGACGACTCGATAGTTTCGACACATAGATCGAGTGTTTCTGGCCGGAGAGGCTGGCAGAACGTGCCCTCCTGACCGTATGGTCGGATCCGACCCCCGAGGATCGGGACCCGTCCGCGCAAAGGAGCGTCGATGAGTCGGCCACGCTTGTTCGAAACTATCGGAGTCGGGATGGTGGCGTTGGGCCTGGTGGCCGCGCCGGCGCTCGGCACCGCACCCCCGTCCACGGCCCGCGCCGCGGACGTCGAGGTCCTCCGCAGCGACTTCGAGTCCGGCACGTACGCGCCGTGGACGCCGAGCGGCAGCCCCACGCTCACGCTCGTCCCCGACCCGGACGGGACCGGCACGAGCCTGCGGGTCGCCGGGCGCACGGCGGGGTGGCAGGGCGTCGCCCTCGACCTCGTCCCGCTGCTCGAGCCCGGCGCGACGTACACCGTGAGCATGCGCGCGCGGCTCGCCGACGAGGCGCAGCCCGCCGCCGGCGTGCACTTCACCGTCGACGCGCCCGCCGCGTCCAACCCGTACACCTGGGTCAGCGGCCCGAGCACCCTGAGCGCCGGCGCGTGGACCACGATCAGCGGCTCCTACACGTTCGAGGAGGGGCTCGATGCCGCGCGCATGTACCTCGACGGCGGCGACACCGCGCCGTACCCCGACCTGCTGCTCGACGACGTGGTGATCACCGGCCAGGCACCGACCGACCCCGGCGGCGTCGTCCCCGGCGGCGCGGTGGACCCGACGACCACGCCCGTCGCGACCGCCCGCGGCACGGGCGACGTGTCCGCCCTGACGTTCGACGACGGCCCCAACGGCGCCACCACCACCGCGCTGCTCGACTTCCTCGCCGAGCGCGACATCCGCGCGACGTTCTGCGTCATCGGCCAGAACATCCAGGCCCCCGGCGGCGCGGACGTGCTGCGGCGGATCGTCGCGGACGGCCACACGCTGTGCAACCACACGACGTCCTACGCCGACATGGGCGGCTGGACGGCCGAGCAGGTGCGCGCGGACCTCGTCGAGAACCTCGGCATCATCCGCGACGCGCTCGGTGACCCGGACGCGAAGGTCCCGTACTTCCGCGCCCCCAACGGGAGCTGGGGCGTCACGCCCGGCGTGGCCGTCGCGCTCGGCATGCAGCCGCTCGCGGTGACGAACACCATCGACGACTGGTCGACGCAGGACGTCCCGACGCTGACGTCGAACCTGCGCGACGCCATGAAGGCGGGCCAGGTCGTGCTCGCGCACGACGGCGGCGGCGACCGCTCGGGGACGCTCGCGGCCGTGCAGACGGTCGTCGACGAGCGCCTCGCGGCGGGCTGGACGTTCACGCTGCCCACGGGCGGCGCGGACGGCGGCAGCAGCGTGCCCACCGGGCTGAGCAACGACTTCGAGGCCGGCCTCGGGGTCTGGGGCCCGCGCGGCGACGCCACGGTCACCCTCAGCGACGACGCGCACGGCGGTGCCCAGGCGGCCCTCGTCGCCGGCCGCACGCAGGCGTGGCACGGCATCGGCGCGACCGTCACGGACGTGTTCCAGACGGGCCGCACCTACACGGTCGACGCGTGGGTCAAGCTCGCCGCGGGCGCGACCGAGCCGGCCGACCTGCGGATCTCCGTCCAGCGCGACAACGCGGGCGAGTCCACCTACGACACGGTCACGACCGCGACGGGCGTCACCGCCGACGCGTGGACGCACGTGCAGGCGCAGTACACGATGGCCGCCGCCGAGTCGGCGCTGCTCTACGTCGAGTCGAGCTCGTCGCTCGCGTCCTTCCTCGTCGACGACGTGGTCGTGAGCGGCTCGACGGCCCCGCCGGTCCAGACCGACATCCCGTCCCTCAAGGACGAGCTGCCCTGGCCCGTCGGCGTCGCGATCGACGAGCGGGAGACCGTCGGCACGGGCGAGCAGCTCGTCGTCAAGCACTACGACCAGATCACCGCCGAGAACGCCATGAAGCCGGAGAGCATCCAGCCGACCGAGGGCGCGTTCACCTTCGAGGCGGGCGACGCGCTGATCGACAGCGCCGTCGCGAACGGGCAGCGTGTCTACGGGCACACGCTCGTGTGGCACAGCCAGACGCCCGACTGGTTCTTCACGCACGCCGACGGGACCCCGCTGACCAGCAGCGCCGCGGACCAGCAGATCCTGCGGGACCGCATGCGCACGCACATCGAGACGGTCGCCGACCACTACCGGCAGAAGTACGGCGAGTACGGCACGGCGGGCAACCCGATCGTCGCCTACGACGTCGTCAACGAGGCGATCGCGGAGAGCGAGAGCGACGGCCTGCGCAGGAGCCGCTGGTTCGAGGTGCTCGGCGAGCAGTACCTCGACCTCGCGTTCCAGTACGCCAGCCAGGCGTTCAACGGCGGCGACACCGACGGCCCGGTGCAGCTCTTCCTCAACGACTACAACACCGAGCTGCCCGCCAAGCGGCAGGCGATGCTCGACGTCGTGAACCGGCTGCTCGCGCGGGACGTCCCGCTCGACGGCCTCGGCCACCAGTTCCACGTCAACCTGCTGCAGCCCGTCTCGCAGATGAAGGCGAGCATCGACGCGTTCGCGACGACCGGCCTGCTGCAGGCCGTCACCGAGCTCGACGCGCCGATCGACGGGACCGTCTCGCAGGAGAAGCTGGTCGCGCAGGGCTACTACTACGCCGACGTGTTCGACATGCTCCGGCAGTACCCGGACCTGTTCTCGGTGACGCTGTGGGGCCCGTACGACAGCCGGTCGTGGCGCGAGGGCGCACCGCTGCCGTTCGACGACGACCTGCAGGCCAAGCCGGCCTTCTGGGGCATCGTCGACCGCGGCGAGCTCCCGACGCTGACCCGGCTCGCCGACGCGCACGCGGGCACCCCGACCGGGGTGGACGACCCGACGTGGCGGCTGCTGCCCGAGACGTCGTTCGGCGACGCGACGGGCTTCCAGCTGCGCTGGTCGGCCGACGGGCTCGTCGCGTACGTCGAGGTGGCGGACGCGACCGACGACGGCGCCGACGACGTCGTGGACCTGTTCGCGGCGGACCAGCACGTCACCGTGCACCGCTCCGACGCGGGCGTCGTGGCGACCGCGTCGGGCTACCGCCTGGCCGTGCCGCTCGCGGTCGCGGGCCTGACGCAGGGCGGGACCGTGCCGTTCGACGTGCGCGTCACCGACGGCGCGTCGGGGGAGCGGCGCTCGTGGAACGACCTGTCCCACGGGCAGGAGGACGGCGAGCGCCTCGGCGTCGTCACGCTCGTCGAACCGGTCGGGTACGTGGCGGCCGTGCAGGCGTCCACCGCGCCCGTGATCGACGGCGTGGTCGACGAGGCCTGGGCCGACGCGCCCGTCCTCACGACGGACGTGCAGGTCGAGGGCACCCCCGGTGCGACGGCGGAGATCCGGGTGCTGTGGCACGACGACGCGGTCGACGTGCTCGCGACGGTCGCAGACCCGGTCGTCGACGAGACCGCGACCAACGCGTGGGAGCAGGACTCGGTCGAGATCTTCGTCGACCCGGTCAACGCCAAGGCGGGCGCGTACACGCCGCAGGACGGCCAGTACCGGATCAGCGCGAGCAACGCGCAGTCGGTCAGCGGCGACCTCGCGGTCATCGGGGAGCGGCTCACGTCCGCGACGGCGCTCGTCGACGGCGGGTACGTCGTCGAGGCGTCGATCGCGCTCGGCCGCGACGTGACCGTGGGCGACCTCGTCGGCCTGGACTTCCAGGTCAACGACGCGACCGCGGGCGTGCGCGGGTCGGTCCGGACATGGACGGACCCGACGGGCCGCTCGTACC
Source organism: Cellulomonas fimi ATCC 484 (assembly GCF_000212695.1). Taxonomy (NCBI): domain Bacteria; kingdom Bacillati; phylum Actinomycetota; class Actinomycetes; order Micrococcales; family Cellulomonadaceae; genus Cellulomonas; species Cellulomonas fimi. Next base: position 637,609 of record NC_015514.1, read on the forward strand.
AGAGCACCGCCCGGTGGGGCGTCGCGGAGCTCGTCGCCCCGGCCGTCGAGCCGGGCCCCGTGCTGACGCTCGGGGCGGGCTCGGTGGCCGCGGGCAAGAAGCTCGCGGTGGACCTCGCGGGCTTCGAGCCGAAGGCCAAGGTGCGCCTGGTCCTCGACCGCGTCGGTGCCGCGCCCACGGCCCCGAGCCGGTCGGGCCTGTTCGGGCAGCTCGTCGACGGGCTGAGCGCCTGGTACTGGAAGGACGTCGAGCTCGGGTCGGTCCGCACCGACGCCGACGGCGCCGCGAGCGCCACGGTGAAGGTGCCGGCGTGGGTGCTGCCGGGCGACTTCGAGGTCAAGGCGTACGTCGCCGGGGAGGTGGTCGCGAGCGCCCCGGTGCGGGTGCGGCCCGTCTTCTCGTGACGGGCTGACGGCTGCGACGACGCCGGGTCGCTGACGGCCCGGCGTCGTGGCGGCCCGACGAGCAGGCGGCGGTCCCGGTGGTGCCCGGGGCCGCCGTCGTCGTCCGGCGGCCCTGCGCGGGACGCGCGCGCCCGACCCGTAGGGTGGCCGCGTGCAGCAGCAGCTCGACCCCGCATGGGTCGCCCGCGTCGTCCAGGTGGCCCTCGACGAGGACCTCGGCCCCGCGCCGGGCCGGGACGTCACGTCGCAGGCGACGATCCCGACCGACGCCGCCGGCACGGCCCACCTGGTCGCGCGCGCGGAGGGCGTCGTCGCCGGGCTGGTCGTCGTCCAGGAGGTCGTCGACCAGGTCGCGACCCGGCTCGGCCTCGCGGCGGTCCGCGTCGACCTCACGGTGGAGGACGGCGCGCACGTCTGGCCGGGGGAGGTCCTGGCCGTCCTGGTCGGTCCCGTCCAGGCGCTGCTCGTCGCCGAGCGCACGCTGCTCAACCTCGCGTCGCGCGCGTCGGGCGTCGCGACCCACACGCGGCGCTGGGCGCAGGTGCTCGACGGCACGGGCGCGCAGGTGCTCGACACCCGCAAGACGACCCCGGGCCTGCGCGCGCTCGAGAAGTACGCGGTGCGGTGCGGCGGCGGGACCAACAAGCGCATGGGCCTGTACGACGTCGCGATGGTCAAGGACAACCACGTGGTCGCGGCCGGCTCGGTCGCGGCCGCGGTGCGCGCCGTCCAGGAGCGGTTCCCCGACGTCGCGATCCAGGTCGAGGCCGACACGCTCGACCAGGCGCTCGAGGCCGTCGCCGCCGGCGCGCGGTTCCTGCTGCTCGACAACATGCCGACGCCGCTGCTCGCCGAGGTGGTCGCGACCGTGCGGGCGGGGGAGCCGTCGACGGGGCGCGTCGAGCTCGAGGCGACGGGCAACCTCACGCTCGAGCGGGCCGCCGAGGTCGCCGCGACCGGGGTGGACTACCTCTCCGTGGGTGCCCTCACGCACTCGTCGCCGATCCTCGACCTGGCCCTGGACCTGCAGGCGTCCTGACCGTCGCGGGCGGCAGCCGGCCGGGGGCCCGCGCGGACGGGGAGGCCGGTGCGCGCCCGTAGAATCGTCCGGTGACCGCTGCGCCTGACGAGACCATCGCGCCTGCCCCGTCGGCCCCCGCCGACGACACCCCCGAGCAGATCCAGGTCCGCCGCGCCAAGCGCGAGCGGCTGCTCGCCGAGGGGACCGACGCTTACCCCGTCGGCCTGCCGCGCACGCACACGATCGCGCAGGTCCGCGCCGAGCACCCCGACCTCGAGCCGGGCACCGAGACGCAGGACGAGGTCGGCGTCGCCGGCCGGGTCGTGTTCCTGCGCAACACCGGCAAGCTGTGCTTCGCGATGCTCCAGGACGGCGAGGGCAACCGCCTGCAGGCCATGCTGTCGCTGCGCGAGGTCGGCGAGGAGCGGCTCGCGGCCTTCAAGACCGACGTGGACCTCGGCGACCACGTGTTCGTGCACGGCCGCGTCGTCGCGTCCCGCACCGGCGAGCTGTCGGTGTTCGCGGACGCGTGGGCCATGGCCGCCAAGGCGATCCGCCCGCTGCCCAACGTCTACGAGGGCGCGGAGCTGTCCGAGGAGGCGCGCGTCCGGCAGCGGTACGTCGACCTCATCGTCAACCAGCGCTCGCGGGACATGGTCCGCACGCGCGCCGCGGTGCTCCGCTCGGTCCGCGACAACCTGCACCGGCGCGGCTTCCTCGAGGTCGAGACGCCCATGCTGCAGGTGCGCCCCGAGGGCGCGGCCGCGCGCCAGTTCGAGACGCACATGAACGCGTTCGACATCCCGCTGTTCCTGCGCATCGCGCCCGAGCTGTTCCTCAAGCGCGCCGCGGTCGGCGGCGTCGAGCGCGTCTTCGAGATCAACCGGAACTTCCGCAACGAGGGCGTCGACGCCACGCACTCGCCCGAGTTCGCGATGCTCGAGGCGTACGAGGCCTACGGCGACTACGACACCATCGCCGAGCTCACGCAGGACCTCGTGCAGACGGCGGCACGCGACGCCTTCGGGTCGACCACCGTGACGCTCGCCGACGGGTCCGAGTACGACCTGGGCGGCGAGTGGGAGCGGCTGCCCATGTACGACTCGCTGTCCGCCGCGCTGGGCGAGGAGATCACGCACGACACGACCGACGAGGTGCTGCTCGCGCTCCTCGACAAGGCCGGCGTCGAGCTCGCCCCCGGGCAGCGCAACCACGGCAAGATGGTCGAGGAGCTGTGGGAGCACCACGTCGGTCACCACCTGACGGCTCCGACCTTCGTGCGCGATTTCCCGGTCGAGACGTCGCCGCTGGTGCGTGACCACCGCCACAAGGCCGGGCTCGTCGAGAAGTGGGACCTGTACGTGCGCGGGATGGAGCTCGCGACCGGCTACTCCGAGCTCGTCGACCCGGTGATCCAGCGGCAGCGGTTCGAGGCGCAGGCGCTGCTCGCCGCGCGCGGCGACGACGACGCCATGCGCATCGACGAGGATTTCCTCACCGCGATGGAGTTCGCGATGCCGCCGTCGGGCGGGATGGGCATGGGAATCGACCGTCTGCTCATCGCGCTCACGGGCCTCGGCATCCGCGAGACCATCCTGTTCCCGCTCGTGAAGCCGCAGGCCTGACGATGAACGGCCTCGGTGCCGCCCTCGCGGCGATCCTCCCGTCCATCGGTGTCGGCCTCATCTTCTGGTTCGCGATCCGTGCGCTCGTGAATGCCGACCGCACGGAACGGCAGGCATTGGCGAGAATGGACGCCGCAGAACGCCTCGCCGCACAGCGGGAACCGACCCCGAAGAATGACGAATCGACGCCCTAGCGTTTGACGCCTGAATCGGACGGATGTCATGCTTCGCGGGTAAGCGGAATTTCCCCTCCATCGCACTTACCCCGGAGCGAACAATGGCTCAGAAGGTCCAGGTCCTGCTCGTCGACGACATCGACGGCGGAACGGCGGACGAGACGGTGACGTTCGCGCTCGACGGCGTGACGTACGAGATCGACCTCACCGCGGCGCACGCCACCGAGCTCCGCGACTCCCTCGCCCAGTGGGTCGGGCACGCCCGCAAGGTCGGCGGCCGTTCCTCGGCCGGCCGCACCGCCCCCCGGCCGGGCGGTGTCAAGCGCTCCGCGAACGACGCGCAGGCGATCCGCGAGTGGGCGAAGGCCAACGGCCACCACGTCTCGGAGCGCGGTCGCATCTCCGCCGACGTCAAGGCGGCGTACGACGCGGCCCACTGACCGCGCACCCCGCACGACGAGGCCCCCGGCACCGACGGTGCCGGGGGCCTCGTGCTGCTGCGAGGCGTGTCAGGCCGGCCGGACCGCCGTGAGCTCGCGCACCGCCGCGTACTGCTCGCGGATCCGGGCGACGGGCTCGGCGCGGTGCACCGACGCCTCCGCGGCCGAGGTCCACGACGGGGCCGCCTCGGCGCCCGACAGCACCCAGGCCGCCTGCCGGGCGGCTCCGTCGGCGACGTACTCGCCCGGCGTCGGGACGTGCACGTCGAGGCCGAAGACGGCGGGCGCGATCTCCCGCACGGCACGGGACTGCGCGCCGCCGCCGATGAGGAAGAGCCGCTCGACCGCGACGCCCTGCGCGCGCAGCGCGTCGATGCCGTCGGCGAGCGCGCACAGCATGCCCTCGACGGCCGCGCGCGCGAGGTGCGCCGGCGTCGTGTTCGCGAGCCGCAGGCCGTGCAGCGCGCCCGTCGCGTCGGGCTTGTTCGGGGTGCGCTCGCCCTCGAGGTAGGGGACCAGGACGAGGCCGTCGGCGCCCGCGGGCGCGGACAGCGCGAGCTCCGCGAGGCCCGCGTGGTCGACGCCGAGCATCCGGGCGGCCGCGTCGAGCACGCGCGACGCGTTGAGGGTGCAGGCCAGCGGCAGGAACGCGCCCGTCGCGTCGGCGAACCCGGTGACGAGCCCCGAGCCGTCGGCCGTGGGGGAGGACGCGATCGCGGAGACGACGCCCGACGTGCCGATCGACACCGCGACGTCGCCCGGGCCGAGCCCGAGGGCGAGGGCCGCGGCAGCGTTGTCGCCCGCACCGGGCCCGAGGACCGGCTCGCGGCCGCCGACGACCGCGCGCGGCCCCGCCTCGGACGGGCCGAGGACCCGGGGCAGCTGCACACGGTGCCCGAGACCGCGCTCGAGCAGGTCGAGCCGGTAGTCGTTCGTGACGGGGGACCAGTAGCCCGTGCCGGACGCGTCGGAGCGGTCGGTCACGAGCTGGTCGAGGCCCGCACCGCCCGAGCCGGCGCCGTTGCCGCCGAGCCGCCACGTCAGCCAGTCGTGCGGGAGGGCGACGGCCGCGACGCGGTCGGCGTTGTCGGGCTCGGCGTCGCGCAGCCAGCGGAGCTTGGTGACGGTGAGCGACGCGACCGGGACGGAGCCGATCGCGTCGGCCCACGCCTGCGCGCCCGCCTCGGCGTCGCCGTCGCCGAGCTCGGCGATGAGGTCGAGCGCGGCCTGCGCCGAGCGCGTGTCGTTCCAGAGGAGCGCGTCGCGGACGACCTCGCCCGACGCGTCGAGCGCGACCATGCCGTGCTGCTGGCCGCCGACGGAGATCGCGTCGACGTCGTCGAGACCGCCCGCGTCGGCGATCGCGGTCTGCAGCGCGTCCCACCAGTGGCGCGGGTCGACGGCGGTGCCGTCGGGGTGCGAGGCGCGGCCCTGACGGACCAGCTCCCCGGTGTCGGCGTCGCGGACGACGACCTTGCAGGACTGCGTGGAGGAGTCCACGCCGGCGACGAGCGTCATGGGGCTTTCCTTCGGCGGGCGGACCGGCGGCGGTGCAACGGTCGCGGGGGAGACGAGGGCTGGCCCGCGGAGGGGCCGACAGCACCGCCCGCCCTGCCGAGGGGCGGCGGGGCGGGCGGTGCCGGTGGGTCAGCGGGCGCCGAGCGCGTGCTCGAGGGCCAGCTGGTTCAGGCGGACGAAGCCGTAGCCGCGCTCGGCGACCGCGTCGACGTCCAGGTCCTCGTAGGCCGAGGTGTCGGCGAGCAGGTCGTCGAGGGTCTCGCCCTCGGCGATCGTCGGCTGCGCGAGCTCGAGCACGCCGGCGGCCTCGAGCGCCTCCTGCACCTCGGGGTCGGCACGGAACGCCTGCGCGCGCTCCTTGAGCAGGATGTAGGTCGCCATGTTGGCGGCGGCCGAGTCCCACACGCCCTGGAAGTCCTCGGTGCGCGACGGCTTGTAGTCGAAGTGGACCGGGCCGTCGTAGCGCGGGCCGCCGCTCGGGAAGCCGTTCTCGAGCAGGTCGACCGTGGCGAAGGCGGAGAACAGGTCGCCGTGGCCGAAGACGAGGTCCTGGTCGTACTTGATGGACCGCTGGCCGTTGAGGTCGATGTGGAAGAGCTTGCCCGCCCACAGCGCCTGCGCGATGCCCTGCGTGAAGTTCAGGCCGGCCATCTGCTCGTGCCCGACCTCGGGGTTGAGGCCGACGATGTCGCCGTTCTCGAGGCGGTCGATGAGCGCGATCGCGTGCCCGATGGTCGGCAGGAGGATGTCGCCGCGGGGCTCGTTCGGCTTGGGCTCCAGCGCGATGCGCAGGTCGTAGCCCTTGCTCTTGATGTAGCCGGCGACGGTGTCGATGCCCTCGGCGTAGCGGTCGTGCGCGGCGTTGAGGTCCTTGGCCGAGTCGTACTCGGCGCCCTCGCGGCCACCCCACATGACGAACGTGGACGCGCCGAGCTCGGCGGCCAGGTCGACGTTGCGGATGACCTTGCGCAGGCCGTAGCGGCGCACGCGGCGGTCGTTCGAGGTGAACGCGCCGTCCTTGAAGATCGGGTGGCTGAACGTGTTGGTCGTGACCATCTCGACCGTGATGCCGGTCTCCTCGAGCGCCTTCTTGAAGCGCGTGAGGATGCGGTCACGCTCGGCGGCGTCGGAGCCGAACGGCACGACGTCGTCGTCGTGGAACGTCACGTGCGCGGCGCCGAGCTCGGCGAGCTTGTGCACGGACTCGACCGGGTCCAGCCACGGCCGCGAGGCGCTGCCGAACTGGTCCTGGGCGTTCCACCCGACCGTCCACAGGCCGAAGGAGAACTTGTCGTCGGGGGTGGGCTTGCGGACCATCGCGACCTCTCATCATCGAGTGCCCCGGCGCGACGTTCGATCGCACCGAGATTTGTTGTATGGCTGAACTTATGGCGGATCGGGGCTAGGGTCAACCCCGTGAGAGCGACGGCCGCACGGCAGGGGAGCCTGCGCGAGCACAACCTCGGGCTCGTGCTGCGCCACGTCCTCGACGCCGCCGCGACCGGTGCACCCCCACCGTCGCGCGCCGACGTCGCCGGCGCGACCGGACTCACGCGCGCCACCGTCTCCGCCCTCGTCGACCGGCTCGTCGCCGGTGGGCTGCTCGCCGAGCTGCCTCCCGTGCCCACCCAGCGCGCCGGTCGTCCCGCCGTCCCGCTCGCCGCCCCCGCCGGGACCGTCGCCGCGCTGGGGGCCGAGGTCAACGTCGACTACCTGGGCGTCCGCGTCCTCGACCTGTCCCGCCGCGTGCTCGTCGAGCACGTCGAGCACGGCGACTTCCGCGGCAGCGCCCCGGCCGAGGTCCTGGCGCGCCTCGGCGCGCTCGTCGACGACGCCGTCGCGGTCCTCGACGGGCGAGCCGAACCGTCCGTCGACGCCTCGCACGGGCGCGACGACCACGCCCCCGGGCACGCGGCGACCGCGACGAGCCCGGGTGACGCGACGGCTCCGCGCGACGTGACTCCCGCGGGGGACGTGACGGCCCCGGGGGGGACGACGCGCACGACTGACGCAACACCCCCGGCACCCGGCGCGCCGCACGCACCTCTCGCGGCGTCCGGCACCCCGCCACGCCTCGCCGGCGTCGCGCTCGCGCTCCCCGGCCTGGTCGACGCGCGCGGCGGCGCGCTGCGCTACGCGCCCAACCTCGGCTGGCGCGACGTCGACGTCGCCGGCCTCGCGCGCACGTCGTCCGCGGTCCTCGCCGCCCACCCCCCGCGGCTCGCCAACGAGGCCGACCTCGCCGCGCGCGCCGAGGCGACCGTCCGCCGCACCCCCGGGGCGCGCCCGTCCTTCGTCTACGTGTCGGGGGAGATCGGCGTCGGTGGTGCGCTCGTGCTCGACGGCGAGATCTTCGGCGGCCGGCACGGCTGGGCCGGCGAGCTCGGCCACACGCTCGTCGGCGACGGCCGCACCCTCGAGCAGGTCGCCGGCCAGGACGCGCTGCTGCGCGCCGCGGGCCTCGACCCGCGCGACGGGCTCGACGCGCTCGTCGCCGCTGCGCGCGCCGACAGCCCCGGCGTCCGCGACGCGCTCGCCGCCGCCGGCGGCGTCCTGGGTGCCGCGCTCGCGAACGTCGTCAACCTCGTCGACGTCGGGCACGTCGTCCTCGGCGGCACCTACGCCGCGCTCGCCGACCACGTCCGCGCTCCCGTCCTCGACGCGCTGCGCCGGCACGTCATCGGTGCGCCGTGGGCCGAGCCGACCGTCGACGTCGCGTGCGCGGGCGGTCACGCCGCCATGACCGGCGCTGCGCTCACGGTGCTGCGCACCGTCGTCGCCGACCCGTCGGCCTGGCTCGTCGACGCCACCGACCCGGCCTGAGGCGTCGTCGGGCGCGCGTGCGCACGGGGCGGCGGCCGCGGATCCGGCGTCCGCTCCGACCGCCGCGGTCCCGCGGACGACTCACCCGCTCGGAGGCACGGCCGCGTCCCAGGCTGCTGCGCCCGACGTCGGAGGACCTGGTGGTGGCTGCCGGCGCAGCGCCGGCGGGCGTCGCCGGGTGGCCGCGACGGCTCCGGTCTAGGCTCGTCGCCCGTGACTCGGCTCTGGATCGGTACCTACCCCGCCGCGGGCGCGGGCACCCCCGTCGGCCTCGGCGAGGGCGTCTGGCGCGTGACCCTCGACGACGCGACCGGTGCGCTGTCGGACGCGACCCTCACGCTCGCGCTGCCCTCGCCCTCGTACGTGACCGGGGTGCCCGGCGGTCCGGTGGTGGCGGCGCTGGAGGCGCAGGAAGGGCAGGTCGCGACGCTCGCGGTCGACGGGGACCGGCTCGTCGAGCGGTCCCGCGTGGGCTCGGGCGGCGCGTACCCGTGCCACGTCTCGACCGAGCTCGACGGGCTGCTCGCGGTCGCGAACTACGGGTCGGGCACCCTCGGGCTCGTCCCGGTCGCGGCCGACGGCACCGCGGGCGAGCCCGTCGCGTCGCTCGCGCACGAGGGCAGCGGCCCCCGGACCGACCGGCAGGAGGGACCGCACGCGCACTTCGTCGTCCTCGCGCCGGGCGGCCGGCACGTCCTCGTCGCCGACCTGGGGACCGACGAGATCCGCCGCTACCGCCGGACGGCGGAGGGCGTCGAGCCCGACGGTGTCGCCGTGACGCTCCCGCCCGGCACCGGCCCGCGCCACCTGGCCTTCGCGGCCGACGGCCGGACGCTGTACGTCGTGGGCGAGCTCGACGTGCAGGTGCACGTCCTGACGTGGGACGAGGCGACCTCGACGGCCGCCGCCGCGCAGACCGTCCCGGCCGTCGTCGGCGACGTCACCGGGTCCGGCGGGGGTGGTCCCGTCCATGCCGTGCGGCACCCCGCCGGGTCCCTGCCGTCGCACGTCGTCGTCGACGGGGACGAGGTGCTGGTCGCGGTCCGGGGGGCGGACGTGCTCACGCGCTACCGCGTCGGCGCCGACGGTCGCCTGTCCGCGGGCCGCTCGCACCCCGTGGGCGGCCACTGGCCGCGGCACTTCGCGGTCGTCGGCCCGTGGGTCGTCGTGACCCTCGAGAAGGCTCACCGCCTCGCGGTCCTCGACGCCGAGGGCGCGATCGTCTCGACGTCCGACATCCCGTCCCCTGCCTCGGTCCACCCCGCCTGACCGCCGCACCCCACCCCGTCCCGCCCGGTCTCGTCCGCCCTTTCGGCCGACGAGACCGGCACAGCGCGCCGAGAGCGCGACAGGCACGTGCCGGTCCCGGGGCGTCGTGTCGTTGTCGCGGGCAAGCACGGGGTCGCGCGCCCCGGGCGGCGCGGAGGGAGCGGGTCGTGACCGAATCGTGATGTTCTGCACTTACTGGTCGGTAAGTGGGTGTGGTCTGCTGGGCGCAGCCGCGGTGTCCGAGGGAGGACCGGGCGGGGCGACGGAGCCCCGGACGGGGAGCCGCGGCGGCCGGCCGGTCAGGGGATCCGGTCGTGGTGTCACGAAGGAGTGACCGTGCTGCGTGCCCGTCCGACCCTGCTCCGCCGCACCCGCACCACCGCCGGCAGCCCGCCGGACAGGCACCGACCAGGCGTCGCCGCGCTGACGGCGCTCGCGCTCACGGTCCCCCTCGCGCTCGCCGCGGCCGCACCCGCCGCGGCCTCGGCCACGGCGACCCTCCCGGAGGCACCCGCACCGGCGACGGCGTCGTCCGCCCCGGCAGCGGCACCGGAAGCCGCACCGGCGGCCGCGGGCGACCTGGCCCGGACCGGGACGGCGACGGCCTCGCAGCACCAGGCGGACGGCGACGGCACGTTCCCCCCGGACGCGGCGATCGACGGCGACCCGGCGACCCGCTGGGCGAGCGGCAACGGCCCGGACGCGGACGTCGAGTTCACGGCCTGGCTCCAGGTCGACCTCGGTGCGACGGCGTCGGTCGACCGGGTGGCGCTCGCGTGGGAGGCGGCGTACGCGAAGGCCTACCGGGTGCAGGTCGCGACGGCCGCCCCGCAGGACCCGGCGTCGTGGACGACGGTGCACACCGAGACGGCGGGCGACGGAGGGACGGACGACGTCACGCTCCCGACGCCGGCCGACGCGCGCTACGTGCGCATCCAGATGGACGCGCGCACGTCGTTCGACTGGGACGCCCCGACGCTGCACTGGTACGGCTACTCGCTGTTCGCGCTCGAGGTCTACGGCACGCCGGGCGCGGTGGCGACGGCGTTCGGGACGAGCGGTGTCCGGGTGCCGGCGGGCCAGACCGCGCAGGTGCCGGTCGTCCTCGCGGCTCCGGTGGCGCAGGACACGACCGTGCGGGTCGCGTCGACGGGCGGCACGGCGGTGCCCGGGACGGACTTCACCGCGGTCGACGAGACGCTCACGTTCCCGGCGGGCGCGACGACGGCCACGGTCGACGTGGTGACGACGGACCACGGCCCGCTGGCCCCGGTCCGGACGGTCGTGCTGGAGCTGACGGAGCCGGGCGACGGCCTCGTCCTGGGCGGCCGCACGACGGCGACGGTGACGATCACGCCGCACGGCGCGCTGCCGGACGTCGGCGCGGTGACGGTGCTCGACGACTACGAGGACGGCGTGCCGGCGGGCTACACGACGTGGGGGAGCGGCGCACCGGTGACGCCGGTGCTGAGCACGACGACCACGGACCGACCGGGTGCGCCGGCGGGCAGCCACGCGCTGGTCGCGACCGTGGGCGGGCCGGCGGGACCCGGTGACTGGTTCGGGCTCACGCACGACCTGCCGCCGACGGACTGGTCGGACCACGACGGGTTCACGTTCTGGTTCCTCGGCACGGGCGGCGGCGGGCTGCTGCGGTACGAGCTCAAGAGCGGCGGGCAGCTGTTCGAGACGTCGGTCGTGGACGACACGGCGGGCTGGCGCCGGGTGAACGTCGCGTTCGCGAGCCTGCGGCTGAAGAACGACCCGGGCAGCGACGCGCGGTTCGACCCGACGGCGTCGACGGGCTGGGCGATCACGCTGACCGACCTGGGCGCGGGCGCGTGGCAGCTGGACGACCTCGGCCTGTACGACCGCGTGACGACGGTCGAGGACGCGGAGGGCGACGTCCCGCTCGCGGAGCCGGGCAGCACGGTCGGCCTGTTCACGTGGGGCTCGTCGGGCGCTCAGGTGTCGCTCGGCGTGACGCAGCAGGACCGCGAGGGCGGTCCGGCGGACAACCACGTGCTCTCGGGCGCCTACCTGGTCCCGTCGGGCGGCTGGGGCGGGTTCAGCCAGAACCTCGCCGCGCCGCAGGACTGGAGCTCGTTCCGCGGCATCCGGCTGCTCTGGTACGCGTCGCAGGACACGCGCCCCGCGTCGCCGACGGCCGGTGACGACATCAAGGTCGAGCTCAAGGACGGCGGCCCGGACGGCGAGCACTCGGAGCTGTGGGCGACGACGTTCAAGGACAACTGGTCGCCCGACGGCAGCCGCTGGAAGCTCGTCGAGCTGCCGTTCGACCAGTTCACGCTGGGCGGGTACCAGCCGGGTGACGCGCAGACCCGCAACGGCACGCTCGACCTCACGTCGGCGTGGGGGTACGCCCTGACGTTCGTGCCGGGCACCGCGAACCCGGTGCGCTGGGCGGTCGACGACGTGCAGCTGTACGGCTCGGCGGTGCCCGCGCCGACGGCCGAGGTCGCTCCGGCGCAGGACGTGGTGCTCGTCGACCCGGGCGCGACCGCACGGGTCCCGGTCGTGCTGACGACGACCGACGGTGCGCCGCTGCCGGCGGACGTGACGGTCCAGGTCGCCACGACGGACGGCTCCGCGCAGGCGGGCACGCACTACGACACGGTGACGACGACGCTGACGTTCCCCGCGGGGACGGCGTCGGGCGCGACGCAGGACGTCGAGGTCGTCACGCACGCGACCGCGACACGGGACGACGCGCGCACGCTCGGGGTGACGCTCACGGCGACGGGTGCCGCGGTCGCGGGCTCGCCGCGCGTGGTGCTCAACGCCGTCGGCGCGCCGTACCTCGACGCGGACCTCCCGACCGCGGAGCGGGTCGAGGACCTGCTGGGCCGCATGACGCTCGCGGAGAAGGTCGGCCAGATGACGCAGGCGGAACGCCTGGGCCTGCAGTCGCCCACGCAGATCGGCACGCTCGGGCTGGGGTCGGTGCTCTCGGGCGGCGGCTCGGTGCCGGCGGACAACACGGCCGAGGGCTGGGCCGACATGGTGGACGGGTTCCAGCGCGAGGCGCTCGCGACGCGCCTGCAGGTGCCGATCGTGTACGGCGTGGACGCCGTGCACGGCCACAACAACGTGGTGGGCGCGACGGTGTTCCCGCACAACAGCGGGCTCGGCGCGGCGCGGGACGCGGGTCTGGTCGAGCGCGTGCAGCGGGCGACGGCGGCCGAGGTGCGCGCGACGGGCGTGCCGTGGACGTTCGCGCCGTGCCTGTGCGTGACGCGCGACGAGCGCTGGGGCCGGTCGTACGAGTCGTTCGGGGAGGACCCGGCGCTCGTCACCGCGATGGCGCGCGCCGCGGTGACCGGCCTGCAGGGAGACGACCCGGCCGACCTGTCCGGCCCGGACGAGGTCCTCGCGACGGCCAAGCACTGGGTGGGCGACGGCGGCACGACGTACGTGCCGGAGCTGGCCGGCAGCGGCTACCCGATCGACCAGGGCGTCACGCACGTGGCGTCGCTCGAGGAGCTGCGGCGCCTGCACGTCGACCCGTACGTCCCGGCGATCGACGCGGGGGTCGGGTCGGTCATGCCGTCGTACTCGGCGGTCGCGGTCGGCGCGGGCGAGCCGCTGCGGATGCACGAGCACGCCGCGCTCAACACGGACCTGCTCAAGGGCGAGCTCGGCTTCGACGGGTTCCTGATCTCGGACTGGGAGGGCGTCGACAAGCTGCCGGGCGGCACGTACGCGCAGAAGGCGGCGCGCGCCGTGAACGCGGGGCTCGACATGGCGATGGCGCCGTACAACTTCGGGACCTTCATCACCGCGACGACGGCGAACGTCGAGAGCGGCGTGGTCAGCCAGGAACGCGTCGACGACGCGGCCCGGCGCATCCTCACCCAGAAGTTCGCGCTCGGGCTGTTCGAGCAGCCGTTCGCGGACCGCACGCTCGCCGACGCGGTCGGCTCGGCGGAGCACCGGACGGTCGCGCGCGAGGCGGCGGCCGCGAGCCAGGTGCTGCTGAAGGACGACGGCGTGCTGCCGCTCGCGAAGGACGCGCACGTGTACGTCGCGGGCTCGAACGCCGACGACCTGGGCAACCAGATGGGCGGCTGGTCGATCTCGTGGCAGGGCGGCTCGGGCGACACGACGACGGGCACCTCGATCCTCGAGGGCATCCGCGCGGTGGCGCCCGACGCGACGATCACCTACTCGAAGGACGCGTCCGCGCCGGTCGGCGACGCGACGGTCGGCGTGGTCGTGGTCGGGGAGACCCCGTACGCGGAGGGCGTGGGCGACGTCGGCAACAACGGCAAGAGCCTGTCGCTGTCCGCGGCCGACCGGGCGGCGATCGACACCGTGTGCGGTGCGGTCGAGTGCGTGGTCCTCGTCGTCGCGGGCCGCCCCCAGCTCGTGACGGACCGGCTCGACGCGGTCGACGCGCTCGTCGCGTCGTGGCTTCCGGGCACCGAGGGTGCGGGTGTCGCGGACGTGCTCTTCGGCGACCGCCCGTTCACGGGGCGGCTCCCCGTGAGCTGGCCGGCGACGGCCGAGCAGGTGCCGGTCAACGTCGGCGACGACGCGTACGCGCCGCTGTTCGCGTACGGCTGGGGTCTGCGCACGGACGCCCAGCGCGGCCGCCTGACGGCCGCGGTCGACGCCCTGCCCGCCGGGGAGGCGCGCGACGCCGTGCAGGCCGTGCTCGACGCCGACGTGTGGGCCGGGTCCGCGCTCGACCCGGCCGCGCACGCGGTCGCGGTCCCGCTGCTCGCGGACGCCGCCGCGGCGCTCGACGGCACGGACGCGACGGCGGCGGCCGCCGCCGGGCTGGTCGTCAGCGTGCTCCGCGACCTCGCGCAGGCCGCCGTCGAGGCGGGCGGCGCGGGTCTCCCGGCGGACGCCGTCGCGCTGACGGCCGACGCCGAGCACCTGCTCATGGCGGGCTCGGCCGGCCAGGCCGCGGAGCTGCTCGCCAAGGTGGCCGGGGTGCCGACGACGGCCCCGGTCGCCTCGACGACGACGCTCACGATGCCGGCGGCCACGCTGTTCGGCCGGCCCGTCACCGCGAAGGTCCGGGTGACCGCCGACGGGGTGACCCCGCAGGGCACGGTCGAGATCCGGGTCGACGGCACGGCCGTCGCCACGGCGACCCTCGCCCCGCGGGGCCGTGACGCGGCCGTCGCCGAGGTGGCCCTGCCCGCCGACCTCGCGGTCGGACGGCACTCGGTGGTCGCCGCGTACGGCGGCGCGAGCGCGACGGACCCGCTCGTCGCGGCGTCGCAGTCGGCGCCCCGGACGCTGTCGGTCGCCAAGGCGCGTCCCGAGGTCGGCACCGCGGGCACGGACTGGACGGTCGGCCGCGACGACGACAAGACGGTCGAGGTGCAGGTCGACGGGGTCGCGGGCGTCACGCCGACGGGCACCGTCACGGTGTGGCTGAACGGCCGCCCGACGGCGACGGGGACGCTCGACGACGCCGGCCGGGCGGTCGTGACGCTGCCCCGCACGACCCGCACGTCGCTCGTCCTGGTCACCTACGCGGGCGACGGCACGTACCTGTCGGCGCTCGCGCTGCCCCGGCTGCTCGTCGTGCGCTGACCGCGCCGGGCGTCGCGCGGCACCGCCGGGTCGCGCGACGCCATGCCCCCCGGGCGGCCGCCCCGACCGGTGGCCGCCCGGGTCCGCACCCGGTGGGCGCACCGCCCCGTCCCGGCGTCGCGCCCACCGGGCTGAGTCGCTCCGCGCCCGGCGGCACGCGCACCCGGCTGCCGTCGCCCCGCGCCCGGACACCGCGAGCGACCCGGACGCTCACGGCGCGGACGCCGGCAGGGGTGGGCGACAATGGCCGGAGCCCTCTGCCCAGCCCCCAGGAGACCCCGTGACCGCCGAGCGCGCCCCCCGCGTCGCCATGCTCTCGGTCCACACCTCGCCGCTCGACCAGCCGGGCACGGGTGACGCGGGCGGCATGAACGTCTACGTGCTCGAGCTGGCGAAGGCCCTCGCGGCCCAGCGGGCGCGCGTCGAGATCTTCACGCGCGCCACGTCGTCGGAGCTGCCCGAGACGGCCGTCGTGCCGGGCACCGACGCGGACGGCCGGCCGATGTCCCGCGAGGAGTCGCGCGCCGTCCTGCTCGCGGACGACGTGCCGCCGGGCGTCGTCCCGCCGGTCCTCGTGCACCACGTGCCCGCGGGCCCGTTCGAGCGGCTCGACAAGAACGACCTGCCGGGCGTGCTGTGCGGGATGGCCGCGGGCGTGCTGCGCTCCGAGGCGGCCCGCCGGCCCGGCTGGTACGACGTCGTGCACTCGCACTACTGGCTGTCGGGGCAGGTCGGCGCGATCGCGGCCGAGCGGTGGGAGGTCCCGCTCGTGCACACGTCCCACACGCTCGCGCGCGTGAAGAACGCGTCCCTGGCCCCGGGCGACCAGGCCGAGCCGAGCCAGCGCGTGATCGGCGAGGAGGAGGTCGTGCGCTCCGCCGACGCGCTCGTCGCGAGCACACCCGTCGAGGGGCGCGAGCTCGTCGACCTGTACGGCGCGGACCCGTCGCGCGTGCACGTCGTCGAGCCGGGGGTCGACCTCGACCGGTTCGTCCCGACGACCACCGCGGAGCGGCGCGCCGCACGCGTCGCGCTGGGCCTGCCGACGGACCGTGACGTCGTCCTCTTCGCGGGCCGCGTGCAGGCGCTCAAGGCGCCCGACGTGCTGGTCCGCGCGCTCGCCGTGCTGCACGCGACCGGGCGCCCCGTGCCGCTGCTCGTCGTCCTGGGCGGCCCCAGCGGCCGGTCGACCGCGGTGCGCGAGCTGCAGGCGCTCGCGGTCGTCAGCGGCGTCGCGGCCGACGTCGTGGTCCGCCCGCCGGCCGACCGGGACACGCTCGTGCGCTGGTACCACGCGGCCGACGTCGTCGCGATGCCGTCGCGCAGCGAGTCGTTCGGGCTCGTCGCCGCGGAGGCGCAGGCCAGCGGCGTGCCGGTCGTCGCGGCCGCCGTGGGCGGCCTGCGCACCATCGTCGAGGACGGGGTCTCGGGCCGGCTCGTGCGCGGGCACGACCCCGCGGTGTGGGCGGACGTCCTCGCGGACGTCCTGGCGGACGACGAGCGCCGCGCCGCGTACGGGCTGGCGGCCCGCCGCGGCGCCGAGCGGTTCGGGTGGGCCGCGGCCGCCGACCAGGTGCTCAAGGTCTACGGGGTCGCCGCGGAGGTCCGGCACACGCGCTGACGCGCCGTCCCAGGGACGGACGTCCCGGCGACGGGTCGCGGGTGCTGCGGCAGGATGGGCGCATGACCTACACCCTCGTGCTGCTCCGCCACGGCGAGAGCGAGTGGAACGCCAAGAACCTGTTCACCGGCTGGGTGGACGTCGCCCTGTCGGAGAAGGGCGTCGAGGAGGCGAAGCGCGGCGGCAAGCTGCTCACGGACGCGGGCGTCCTGCCCGACGTCGTGCACACGTCGCTCCTGCGCCGCGCGATCACGACCGCGAACTACGCGCTCGACGCCGCGGACCGCCTCTGGATCCCGGTGAAGCGCAGCTGGCGCCTCAACGAGCGCCACTACGGCGCGCTGCAGGGCAAGGACAAGAAGCAGACCCTCGCGGAGTACGGCGAGGAGCAGTTCATGCTCTGGCGCCGCTCCTACGACGTCCCGCCGCCGGACATCGAGCTCGGCTCGGAGTTCTCGCAGGACAGCGACCCGCGCTACGCGGGCGAGCCGATCCCGCGCGCCGAGGCGCTCGCGCAGGTCCTCGAGCGGGCGCTGCCGTACTGGGAGTCGGACGTCGTGCCGGACCTCAAGGCCCGCAAGACGGTCCTCGTCGCCGCGCACGGCAACTCGATCCGCGCGATCGTCAAGCACCTCGACGACGTCGACGCCGACACCATCGCCGGCATCAACATCCCGACGGGCATCCCGCTGCTCTACGAGCTGGACGAGGAGACCCTCCAGCCCGTGACGAAGGGCGGCACGTACCTCGACCCCGAGGCCGCCGCCGAGGCCATCAAGGCGGTCGCGAACCAGGGTCGCTGACCCCTGCGACGCCCACGCACGACGGAGCGCCGGTCACCCGAGCAGGGGTGGCCGGCGCTCCGTCCGTCCGGGCCCGGGTCGCGGGCACGGACCGGGGCTCAGCTGGCCGAGCGGTCGAGCTCCTGGCCGAGCACACCGGTGACGAGGTAGGTCACGCGGCGCGCGATGGACACGCCGTGGTCGCCGAACCGCTCGTAGTAGCGGCCGAGCAGCGTGACGTCGACGGCCTCCTGGATCGAGCCGTTCCACGTGCCGTTGAGCAGCGCCGCGAACGTGTCCTCGTGCAGCTCGTCGAGCAGGTCGTCGTCCTGCTCGATGCTCTCGGCGAGCGGCAGCTCGTGGTTGCCGAGCAGCGTCGTCGTCCGGCGCGCGACGCGGACCGCGGCGTCGTGCATCTCGGTGAACGTGCCCGACAGGTGCTGCGGCACCGCGTGCCGCGGGTACCGGCCGCGCGCCACCTGGGCGATGTGCCGGGCCAGGTCGCCCATGCGCTCGAGCGTCGCGCTCATCCGCAGGGCCGAGACGACGATGCGCAGGTCGGTCGCGACCGGCTGCTGCTGGGCGAGCAGCAGCACGCAGCGCTCGTCGAGGTCGCGCTCGATCGCGTCGATCTCGAGGTCAGCGGCGATCACCGACTCGGCGAGCGTGACGTCGGCGGTGAGCAGCGCGACACCGGCGTCGGTGATGGCCCGCTCGACGCGGCCGCTCATCGCGGCCAGGTCCTGGCCGAGCTGGGCGAGCTCGGCGTCGAAGATGTCCCGCATGTGATCCTCTCCTGCTGCGGCAGGGGCGCCGCGCGACGGTCAGGCTCGCACCGTCAGGTGAACGGTCGGACGCGGCGAGGTGAACGCGCGACGGCGGTCCCCGGCGGATCGCGCGAAGGCGCCGCCGGGCGGCCCTGCGGCGCCGCACGCGCCGGTCACCCGGGGCGGGTGAGGCGGCCCGGCGACGCGGCGCGCGACAGTGACCGCGGCGGGGCGGCGGGCCGGCGACGGGAGGGGCACGACATGGCACGCACGGTGACGGCGTGGGTCGGGTGGGTCTGGTTCGGCGCGTTCGCGCTGCTGACCGTGGGCCTGTTCAACATCGTGGCGGGACTGGTCGCGGTCTTCCAGGACGACAAGGTGCTCGCGTGGTCGGGCAACGGGGTCGTCCTGTTCGACGTCTCGGCGTGGGGCTGGGTGCACCTGCTGCTCGGCATCGCGCTGACCGCGCTCGGGCTCGCGCTGTTCACGGGCGCCGCGTGGGCCCGCTACACCGCGTGCGTCTTCGTGGTGCTCAACCTCGTCGCGCAGTTCGTCTCGCTCCCGGTGACGCCCTGGTGGTCGCTCACGGTGATCGCGCTCGACGTGGTCGTCCTGTGGGCGCTGACGGTGCACGGCGCCGACGTCGAGCGCGCGGTGTCCTGACGGGTCCGGCACGGCCCGGACCGGGTCGACGAGGAGGAAGACGATGACGACGTTCACCGCGTGGAAGTTCGACACCCCGGACGGGGCTCGCGCCGCAGAGACGGCGCTCAAGGCCGCGTCGTCCGACGGCTTGGTGACGATCCTCGACCATGCGGTCGTGGAGTGGCGCGACGGCGAGCCGAAGCCCGACCTGCACCACGGCCACGAGGACAAGTGGCGCGGCACGGGCTGGGGCGCGTTCTGGGGGCTGCTGTTCGGCGGTCTGTTCTTCGTGCCGCTGCTCGGCGCCGCCGCAGGTGCGGCCGTCGGGGCGATCTCCAAGGCGGTCGCGGCGGTCGGGATCGACGAGGCGCAGCTCCAGACGATCCGCGAGCAGGTCACACCCGGCACGTCGCTGCTGTGCGCGGTGACGACCGACGGCGACCTCGACCGGCTCGGCGAGCGGTTCCACGGCCTGCACTCGACGCTCGTCGCGACCAACCTGACCGACGCCGAGCGCTCGACGCTCATGGAGACGTTCGGCTGACGCAGCCACGCGCACACGGCCCGCGGCACCGGAGGTGAACGCGCGCGGGCCGGTGCGTGAACGCTCGTCGACGGTCCGGGCGTGCCGCCCGCGCGCGGTCCTACGGTCGAGCCGGACCGGCCTACGCTGGGCCCGTGGACGGGTTCGACGGCTTCGCGCTGCTGCTCGCCGGTGCCCTCGGACTGCTCACCGGGATCGGGGCGACGCTGGCGTTCCGGGTGAGCGAGCGCGCGCAGAGGCAGACGGAGCCCTCCGCGGAGCCGGAGCTCGACGACGGCCTGGTCCGCGCGCTCGCGGTGCTGCGCTCGGCGGCGATCGTGCTGGGTGACGACGACGTGGTCGTCCGGGCGAGCGCCCCCGCGCACGCGCTCGGCCTGGTGCGGGACGGCCGCATCGTGCCGCCCGCGATCCGCGACATGGTCGCCGCGGTCCGGCGAGACGGCGTCATCCTCGACGAGGAGCTCGAGGTCCCGCGCGGCCCGCTCGGTCCCGGGCTGCTCATGGTGCAGGTACGGGTCGCCCAGGTCACGCCGCAGCACGTCCTCGTCCTCGCGGAGGACCTGACGCAGGCCCGCCGGATCGAGTCGATGCGGCGTGACTTCGTCGTGAACGTGTCGCACGAGCTCAAGACCCCCGTCGGTGCGCTGCAGCTGCTCGCCGAGACGGTGCACGACGCGGCCGACGACCCGGACGCGGTCCGCCGGTTCACCGAGCGCATGCAGGCGGAGGCGAGCCGGCTGTCCGCGCTCGTGCACGAGATCATCGAGCTGTCTCGCCTGCAGGTCGCGGACGCGGTCGGCCAGCTCGCGGTCGTCGACGTCGACGCCGTCCTGACCGAGGCCGTCGACCGGGCGCGCACGACCGCGGACGCGAAGTCGGTGCGGCTCGACATCGGCGGCGTGCGCGGCACGCGCGTGCTGGGCCAGCACGACCTGCTCGTCACGGCGGTCCGCAACCTCGTGGACAACGCCGTGGCGTACTCGGGCGAGGCCGCGCACGTCGGCGTCGGCGTCCGCGAGGCGGGCGACCTCGTGGAGATCGCGGTCGTCGACGAGGGGATCGGCATCCCCGCGGACGAGCAGGACCGCGTGTTCGAGCGGTTCTACCGCGTGGACCCGGCGCGCTCGCGGGCGACGGGCGGCACGGGCCTCGGGCTGTCGATCGTCAAGCACGTCGCGGCCGACCACGGCGGCGACGTGACCGTGTGGTCCCAGCCGGGCCGCGGCTCGACGTTCACCATCCGGCTGCCCCGTGCCGACGTCGGCACGGCCCCGGCCGACGACGACCCCGCCGACGGCGCCGTCGTCGACCTCACGCGCGCGCCGGCCGACGCGCCGAGCCCCACCTCGACCCCCACCACGATCCTGGGAGACACCACCGTGCGGCGGACCGCCTCATGACCCGCATCCTGCTCGTCGAGGACGAGGAGTCCTACCGGGAGCCGCTCACGTACCAGCTCGAGCGCGAGGGGTACGAGGTCGTCGCCGCCGCGGACGGGCTGCAGGCGATCGAGCTGTTCGAGGAGCACGGCGCGGACCTGGTCCTGCTCGACCTCATGCTCCCGGGCCTGCCCGGGACCGAGGTGTGCCGACGGCTGCGGCTGACGAGCGACGTGCCCGTCATCATGCTCACCGCGAAGGACGACGAGATCGACAAGGTCGTCGGCCTGGAGCTCGGCGCGGACGACTACGTGACCAAGCCGTACTCGTCGCGCGAGCTGCTGGCCCGGATGCGCGCGGTGCTGCGCCGCCGGGAGGCGGCCGTCGTGGCGGGGGCGGGCGCTCCGGCCCCGGTGCTCGACGAGGAGGACGGGCTGCTCGTGAGCGGTCCGGTCGAGATGGACGTCGACCGGCACACCGTCAAGGTCCGCGGCGAGCTCGTCGCATTCCCGCTCAAGGAGTTCGACCTGCTGGAGATGCTGCTGCGCAACGCGGGACGCGTCCTGACCCGCGGCCAGCTCATCGACCGGATCTGGGGCTCCGACTACGTCGGCGACACCAAGACCCTCGACGTCCACGTCAAGCGCGTCCGCGCCAAGATCGAGGCCGACCCGGCCAACCCGACCCTCCTGCTGACGGTCCGCGGCCTGGGCTACAAGCTCGAGGAGGCCTGAGCCGGAGCGCAGCGCAGCGCAGGCCGACCGCGGGTACCGCGGCCCAGACGCCCGCCCACGGCGCCCGGTTCGTCCGGACGCGGGGGCGGGCGTCGGCGTCACGCGCGGGCACGTGCATGTCGACGGGAACCGTTCACCCCTGGTTCACCCAGCGCCGTCCGGCAGGTCACGTCGGCTTCCTACCGTCGGCCACGCCGCGCACACCCCGGTGCGCGCACGAACGACAGGACGGACACTGTGAAGCTCTCCCTCCACCGCCGCGCCGGGGCGGTCGCTCTCACCGGCGCCCTCGCCCTCGCCCTCGCGGCGTGCGGATCGGACGACCCGACCGGCTCCGGCGACACGACCCCCGGGTCGGACGAGAGCGTGAGCACGCTCTCCGGCGAGCTCAACGGCGCCGGCGCCTCCTCGCAGGAGAAGGCCATGGACGCGTGGCGCGCCGGCTTCCAGAGCGGCAACCCCGACGTGACGGTCAACTACGACCCGGTCGGCTCCGGCGGCGGTCGCACGCAGTTCCTCGACGGCGCCGTGCAGTTCGCGGGCACGGACTCGGCGCTCGACGAGGAGGAGCTCGCCACGGCGCAGCAGACCTGCTCGGCCGACGCGATCGACATCCCGGTCTACGTGAGCCCGATCGCGGTCGTCTTCAACCTCGAGGGCGTCACCGAGCTCAACCTGTCGGCGACGACCATCGCGGGCATCTTCGAGGGCACCATCACCAGCTGGGACGCCCCGGAGATCGCCGCCGAGAACCCCGACGCGACGCTCCCGGCGGTCGCGATCACGCCCGTGCACCGCTCCGACGAGTCGGGCACGACGAAGAACTTCACCGACTGGCTCGGCAAGGCGTCCGGCGGCGCGTGGGCCCACGAGGCCGACGGCAACTGGCCGATCGAGGGCGGCGAGTCCGCGCAGGGCACGTCCGGCGTCATCCAGACGGTCCAGGGCGGCAACGGCACCATCACCTACGCCGACGAGTCGGCCGCCGGCTCGCTCGGCAAGGCGTCGATCAAGGTCGGCGAGGAGTGGGTCGCCCCGTCCGCCGAGGCCGTGGCCGTCGCGCTCGACGCGTCGCCGCGTGCCGAGGGCCGCACCGAGCACGACATCGTGATCGACATCGACCGCGAGACGACCGAGTCGGGCGCCTACCCGCTGTTCCTCGTCTCCTACGCCGTGGCGTGCCTCCAGTACGAGGACGCCGCGACCGCCGACCTGGTCAAGGGCTTCCTCGGCTACGTCGTGAGCGAGGACGGCCAGGCTGCTGCCGCCGAGGCCGCGGGCTCCGCCCCGCTGTCCGAGGCGCTGGCCGCCGACGCGCAGGCCGCGGTCGAGGCGATCGCCGCCGCGTGACGGCACGCCGGTGACCGGCCCGCACCGGGGGGATGCGGGTCGGTCACCGGCTCTTTCGCACGCGCGGGGACCGACGGGCCCCCGCGACCGGCACACCGAGCTCCAGGAGAACCGTGACCAGTACGACCAGCCCCCCGACGGCGGGCCGACGCAGCGACGGCGCGTCGCCGCGCGCCGCCCTCAGCCCGCGTCGCCGCGCGAAGGTCCGTGACCGTGGTGCGAGCCGGTTGTTCCGGTGGGCCGCGACCGGCGCGGGCGCGCTCATCCTGCTCGTCCTCGCCGCCGTCGCGGTCTTCCTCGTGCTGCGGGCCTGGCCCGCCATGACGACGCCGGCCGCCGAGCTGACCGAGAAGATCTCCTGGCTGCACGGCGCGGACTCGCTGATCGAGTTCGTCGGGCCCCTCGTCTTCGGCACGGTCCTCGCCGCGGCCCTCGCGCTCGTCCTCGCGACGCCCGTCGCGCTCGGCATCGCGCTGTTCATCTCGCACTACGCGCCGCGCCGGCTCGCGTCGGGCCTCGGCTACCTCGTCGACCTGCTCGCCGCGATCCCGTCGGTCGTCTACGGCCTGTGGGGCGCGCTGGTGCTCGCGCCGCTCGTGCAGCCGGTGTGGGGCTGGCTCAACACGTACCTCGGCTGGATCCCGCTGTTCGGCGGCGAGGTCTCGCCGACGGCGCGCGTGATCCTCACGGTGGGCCTGGTCCTCGCGGTCATGCTGCTGCCGATCATCACGGCCGTCACCCGCGAGGTGTTCCTGCAGACGCCGCGCCTGCACGAGGAGGCGGCGCTGGCCCTCGGCGCGACCCGCTGGGAGATGATCCGCACGGCCGTCCTGCCCTTCGCGCGCTCCGGCATCGTCTCCGCGGCGATGCTCGGCCTCGGCCGCGCGCTGGGCGAGACGATGGCCGTCCTGATGATCCTGTCGCCCGGGTTCCTCTACAGCTTCCAGCTGCTCGCCGCGGGCAAGCAGCAGACGATCGCGGCCAACATCGCCGCGCAGTTCCCCGAGGCGAACCCGCTCGGCGTCTCGACGCTCATCGCGACGGGCCTCGCGCTGTTCGTCATCACGCTGCTCGTCAACATGGCCGCGCGCGCGATCGTCGCGCGCCGCAAGGACTTCTCGGGAGCCAACTGATGACCGCCGCCACCGCCCCGGTCGCCCCGTCGTCCTCGGACGACCTGCGCCGGGTGCTGTCGACCGTCGACAAGGGCCGCCGCCGCCGCGACCGCACCATGACGGGCCTCGTCGTGGGCGCGTTCGTCGTCGCGATGCTGCCGCTCGTCTCCGTCACGTGGACGGTCCTGGCGAACGGGATCGAGCGGTTCGACGCGTACTTCCTCACGCACTCCATGCGCGGCGTCTTCGGCGGCATGGACGCGGGCGGCATCTACCACGCGATCGTCGGGACGGTCGAGATCACGCTCTTCGCGACGCTGATCTCGGTGCCGATCGGCCTGCTGACCGCCATCTACCTGGTCGAGTACGGCAGGGGGGCCCTCGCCCGGGCGGTGACGTTCTTCGTCGACGTGATGACGGGCATCCCGTCGATCGTCGCCGGTCTGTTCGCGTACGCGCTGTTCGCCGTGATCCTCGGGCCGGGCATCCGGATGGGCGTCGTCGGCTCGGTCGCGCTGTCGGTGCTCATGATCCCGGTGGTCGTGCGGTCCTGCGAGGAGATGCTGCGGCTCGTCCCGAACGAGCTGCGCGAGGCCGCGCTCGCCCTGGGCGTGCCGCGCTGGCTCACGATCGTCAAGGTCGTGCTCCGCACCGCGGTGGCCGGCATCGGCACGGGCGTGATGATCGCGATCGCCCGCGTCATCGGCGAGACGGCACCGCTGCTCGTCACGGTCGGGGTCATCGACTCGATCAACTTCAACCTGTTCGAGGGCCGCATGATGACGCTGCCCGTCTACGTGTACCGCCAGTACCAGCAGGGCCTCGTGCCGTGCTCGCCGGACGCCGTGGACTGCATCGCGACCATCAACTACGACCGGGCCTGGGCCGCCGCGCTGACGCTGATCCTCGTCGTCATGCTGCTCAACCTGGCCGCGCGCCTCATCACCCGCTTCTTCGCCCCCAAGAACCTCGGCTAAGGACCCCCCATGTCTCAGCGCATCGACGTCAAGGACCTCAACATCTACTACGGCGACTTCCGCGCCGTCGCCGACATCGAGATGGCGGTCGAGCCGCGCTCCGTGACGGCCTTCATCGGCCCCTCGGGCTGCGGCAAGTCGACGTTCCTGCGGACGCTCAACCGCATGCACGAGGTCATCCCGGGCGCGCGCGTCGAGGGCTCGGTGGCGATGGACGGCGTCGACCTCTACGGCAGCGACATCGACCCCGTCGCGGTCCGCCGCCAGGTCGGCATGGTGTTCCAGCGGCCGAACCCGTTCCCGACGATGTCGATCGCGGAGAACGTCCTGGCGGGCGTGCGGCTCAACAACCGCCGCATCTCCAAGGGCGACGCGCAGGACCTCGTCGAGTCCTCGCTGCGCGGCGCGAACCTGTGGAACGAGGTCAAGGACCGCCTCGACCGTCCCGGCTCGGGCCTGTCCGGCGGTCAGCAGCAGCGCCTGTGCATCGCGCGCGCCATCGCCGTGAAGCCGCAGGTGCTCCTCATGGACGAGCCGTGCTCCGCGCTCGACCCGATCTCGACCCTCGCGATCGAGGACCTCATCGCGGAGCTCAAGGCGAGCTACACGATCGTCATCGTCACGCACAACATGCAGCAGGCCGCGCGCGTCTCGGACCGCACGGCGTTCTTCAACCTCGCGGGCACGGGCCAGCCGGGCCGCCTCATCGAGATCGACGACACGTCGACGATCTTCTCCTCACCGCGCGAGCAGTCCACCGAGGACTACATCTCCGGCCGCTTCGGCTGACCCGGGCGCGCCCCGCCCGGTCCCGCCGGTGCGGGCTCGGGCACGCCGTCCGCCCGACGTGCGACGACGAGGCGGCGCGACCAGGACGAGGGACGACGACGGGCCCGGCCGCAGCGGCCGGGCCCGTCGTCGTGTCTCGTGCGAGGGTGCCCACGTGCAGCCGGGCGCCGTGCCCGGGGGTGGGTCAGCCCTCGGCGGTGGGCGAGGGGGTCGGCTCCGCGCCGGGCACGGCCTCGGTGACCGCCGGCGTGGGCTCGGGCGTGGGCGTCGGCGTCGCGGTCGGGAGCGCGCCCGCGTACTCCGGCAGCGTCCCGTCGAGCACGGGGACCTCGAGCGTCTGCGCGCCGGACGACGCCGTCGCGACCGTCAGCGGCACGGTCCCGCCGGGCGGCGCCGCGACCGCGTCGACCGGCACGTCGGCGTGCCCCTCGTCGTCGCTGCCGTCGAGCAGGACGGTGGCGCCGCCGGGCAGCTCGACGGTCGTCGGCTCGGCGCCCTCGAACGTCAGCGTGACGGTCTCGTCCTGATCCCCGTCGTTGATGAGCGCGCCGTGCAGCACGCCGATCTCGCCCTCGGCCGCGGACAGCACGAGCAGGTTGCTGGCGCGGACGTCGCCCAGCGTGACCCGCACGCCGTCCGACGCGGAGTACTCGTCCTGGGTCGTCAGGGGGTTGGTGGCCGAGCACCCCGACAGGAGGAGCCCGGCGGCGACGACGCCGGTGAGCGCGAGCAGGCGGGGGGAGCGGGTGCGGGGCGAGGTCACGATGACTCCTCGGGGCGTGGGGGCCCCTGTGGCGGGGGTCCGGTCAGGTCGACGGCCGCCTCGAGGGACCGAGCGCGACCGCACCGCAAGCCTAGCCGCCC
Source organism: Cellulomonas fimi ATCC 484 (assembly GCF_000212695.1). Classification (NCBI taxonomy): domain Bacteria; kingdom Bacillati; phylum Actinomycetota; class Actinomycetes; order Micrococcales; family Cellulomonadaceae; genus Cellulomonas; species Cellulomonas fimi. Next base: position 664,026 of record NC_015514.1, read on the forward strand.
GCACCCGTGCGCCGGCCCCTGCGCGGGCGCGTCCTGCCCGGGTGGAACCTACCCGCGGGTACCTCGCCCATGGGGGTCCGAGGTCCCGCCCGCGGCCCGCGCCGCCGGACACCGGTGCCGCGCGTCACCGCTCTGACCTGCGGTGATGCAGATCTCAGCCGGGCCGGCTGCCAAATCGGGCGTGATAAGATACACGTCTGCGAAAGGGGACGCCTGCAGATGACTTTCACTGTTGGGGAGACCGTTGTCTACCCGCACCACGGTGCAGCGTTGATCGAGGAGATCAAGACCAGGACCATCCGCGGAGAGGACAAGATCTACCTCAAGCTCAAGGTCGCACAGGGCGACCTGACCATCGAGGTGCCCGCCGAGAACGTCGATCTCGTGGGTGTGCGTGACGTCGTGGGCCAGGAGGGCCTCGACCGCGTGTTCGAGGTGCTGCGCGCCCCGTACACGGAGGAGCCGACCAACTGGTCGCGCCGCTACAAGGCCAACCTCGAGAAGCTCGCCTCGGGCGACGTCATCAAGGTCGCCGAGGTCGTGCGGGACCTGTCCCGTCGCGACGCCGACCGCGGCCTGTCCGCGGGCGAGAAGCGCATGCTCGCCAAGGCCCGCCAGATCCTCGTCTCGGAGCTCGCGCTCGCCGAGCACACCGAGGAGGAGAAGGCCGAGGCGATCCTCGACGAGGTCCTCGCCTCCTGACCACCCGCCCCTACCCCGCCCACGCACGCCGGTGAGCGTCGCCGCCGTCCTGACCGCTGCCGGCAGCGGTGCACGGCTCGGCCACCGGCTGCCGAAGGCCCTCGTCCCGCTCGGCGGAGAGCCGCTGCTCCTGCACGCCGCTCGCCGCCTGCTCGAGGCGCGCACCACCACCGACGACGACCGCGTCACGACGCTCGTCGTCACCGCACCCGCCGACCACGTCGACGCCGTGCGTGCCCTGCTGGGGCACCTCGGCGGCGACGTGGTCGTCGTGCGTGGGGGAGCGACCCGCCAGGCCTCCGTGGCCGCGGCGCTCGAGGTCCTCGCAGCGCGCGAGGGCGTCGACGTCGTGCTCGTGCACGACGCGGCCCGGCCCCTCGTCCCGCCCGCGCTCGTGGCCCGCGTCGTCGAGGCGGTGCGCGCGGGGCACGTCGCGGTCGTGCCCGGCCTGCCGGTGACCGACACGGTCAAGCAGGTCGGTGCCGCCGGCCTCGGGGACGGCCCGGTCGTCCAGCCCGTGCTGCGGACGGTTCCGCGCGCCGACCTGCGGGCCGTCCAGACGCCGCAGGGGTTCGATCTCGCGACGCTTCTGCGCGCCCACGCGCACGGGGCCGGCGTCGCGCACGACGAGGCGCTGGCCGCGTCCGACGACGCCGGGCTCGTCGAGCTGCTCGGCGAGCCCGTCGGCGTCGTCGAGGGTCACGAGGACGCCGCGAAGATCACGACCGCCCGCGACCTGGCCGTCGCCGAGCTGCTGCTCCGCGACGCGCGCACCGCCCCTCTGGAGGCCCTGTGACCCCCGCCCTGCCCCGCACGGGGATCGGCGTCGACGTGCACGCCTACGACCCCGACCCGGCGCCGGACGCCGTGCTGCACCTCGCGGGCCTGTCCTGGCCGGGGGAGCGCCCGCTCGCGGGCCACTCCGACGCCGACGTGGCCGCGCACGCCGCCGCGGACGCGCTGCTGTCGGCGTCCGGGCTCGGCGACCTGGGCTCGAACTTCGGCACGGCCGAGCCGCAGTGGAAGGGCGCGGCGGGGACGGCGCTGCTCGCCGAGGCTGCCCGGCGCGTGCGCGCCGCCGGGTTCGCGGTGGGCAACGTCGCGGTGCAGGTGATCGGCAACCGGCCCCGGCTCGGTCAGCGCCGCGCGGAGGCGGAGGCCGCGCTGTCGTCGGCTGCGGGGGCGCCGGTGACGCTGTCCGCGACGACGTCGGACGGGCTCGGGCTCACGGGCCGGGGCGAGGGTGTGGCCGCGGTCGCGACGGCGCTCGTCGTCGCCGTGGAGGGCTGAGGGCAGTCGTCGGGGGCTGGTCGGCGACGGGGCCACCACGTCGGCACGGCACGTGTGCTGCCGAGCAGCACGCCCGCGACGACGACGGCCCCCCACAGCAGCTCGACGCCCGCGGTCGGCTCCCGCAGCAGCAGCCACGACGACGTCACGCCGACGACGGGCACGAGCATCGAGAACGGTGCGACGGTGCTCGACGGGTGGCGGCCCATGAGCGTCGACCAGATGCCCGACCCCAGCAGCGTGGCGACCAGCACCGTGAACAGCAGCCCGCCGATCGCGAGCAGGCCGCGCGTGGAGGTCAGGCCGTCGGCGGACGCGGCGATGCGGTCCGGGCCCTCGACGACGAGCGACGCCACCAGCATCGGCACGGGCGGTACGACCGACATCCACAGCATGAGCCGGAACCCCTCGCCGGGTGCGGCGCGCATCGCCTGCCGGTTGCCGAGGTTGCCGAGCGCCCACCCGAGCCCGCCGCACAGGGTCAGGACGACCGGGAGCAGCGTCGCGCCCCCGTCGAGACCGGCGCGGTGCACCGCGATGCCGCCGAGCCCGGCGACCGCGACGGCGACGCCGACGGCCTGCCGGGCGCTGACCCGCTCGCGCAGCAGGAGCGCGGCGAGCACGACCGTGAACGGTGCCGACGACTGCAGGACGAGCGACGCCAGCCCGGTCGGCATGCCCGAGTCCATCGCGAGGTAGAGGAAGACGAACTGCAGGACGCCGAAGCCCGCACCGTAGGCGAGCACCCAGCGCCAGGGGGCCGAAGGGCGACGCACGAGGAGCAGCGTCGGGACGGCGAGGAGCGTGAAGCGCAGCGCGACGAGGAGGAAGGGCGGGAACTGCTCGAGCGACAGGTGGATCGCCGGGAAGTTCAGGCCCCAGCAGACGGCGACGAGGACGGCGAGGGCGCGGTCGCGGGTGGGCATGCGGCGAGCATCACCCCGCCCGACCGTTCAGCACCATCGAGTTCTCGTGACACGACGCTGCAGCAGCGCTGAACGGTCGGCTACCGTCGATGCATGGACGCCCGCTCGCTCGAGGTGCTCCGTGCCGTGCAGACGCAGGGCGGGGTCACCGCCGCCGCGGCGACGCTGCACGTCACCCCGTCCGCCGTCTCCCAGCACCTGGCGGCGCTGCAGCGCTCCGTGGGTGTCCCCCTGACGGAGCGCGTCGGCCGCGGGCTGCGGCTCACGGCCGCCGGCGTCGCGCTCGCCGAGGCGGCGGTCGACGTCGCCGTCGCGCTCGAGCGTGCCCGGTCGGCCGTCGACGAGCTCCACAGCCGGCCGACGGGCGTCGTGCGGGTCAGCGCGTTCCAGAGCGGCGCGCAGCTGCTGCTGCCCGGGCTGCTGACACGCGTCGCGCGGTGGGACGGCGTCGTCGTGGAGTGCTCGGACGAGGACGTCGCGCAGGACGACTTCGTCGGCCTCACCGACCGGGTCGACGTCGTCGTCGCGCACCGCCCCGACGCGAGCCGCCCCTGGGCCGCGCCGGGCGACGGCGTCGTCGTCGTGCCGCTGCTGCGCGAGCCGCTCGACGTGGCCGTGCCGCACGACCACCCGTTCGCGCAGCGCACCGAGGTGCGCCCCGACGAGCTCGCGGACGTCGACTGGGTCGCGGTCCGGGACGGCTTCCCGGTGGCGACGGTGCTCGCAGCGGTCGCTCGCGGGTCGGGCCAGGCACCGCGGGTGCGCCACCGGATCAACGACTTCCACGTGGCGGCGTCCCTCGTGGCCGCGGGCCACGGCGTGGCGCTGCTGCCGCGGCACACGTTCGGCGACGACCCGCGGGTGCGGCTCGTCCCGCTGGCCGACGTGCGTGCGGGCCGGCGGATCGACGCGCTCGTGCGCGCCGACTGTGCCGAGCGGCTCGTCGTGCGGCGCGTGCTGGACGAGCTGCGCGCGCTCGCCGCGGAGATCGAGGGCGGCGCCGCACGCGCCTGACCTGCGCAGGGACCCCGCGACGCTGCGGGCGGGCGGCGCGTCGGCGCGGGGACGGCGCGCAGGGGCGCCGAGGGGATGCCGAGAGGGATGCCGGGCGGGCGCCGGGCGAGGCGGTGGGTGAAGTGCGGTCCCGTCACGCCCGGGAGCGGGTGGAGAACGTCGGCCGGGTCGCGCGGGCTCCGACAGCCCTGCTACGGTCCCGGTTCGTGACGCAGCGGTCCCAGCCCCAGGGACCCACGCCCGAGGGCGTGGGAGCGCTCCATCGTGCCGCCTCGGCGCCGACGTCCGCGCTGCCCGTGCGTACCCCCGTCCCGCGCGTCCGGCTGCGCGTCCGGGTGTCCGCCGACGTGCTCGCCGCGACCGAGCAGGGGCTGACCGACCTCGACGACGACCGCGCGCGCGTCCTGTCCGACGACGCGCCCCCGCCCGTCACGTTCTGACGCTCCGCCGCACGGGCGTCGCCTCCGGGTGCATCACGGCACGGGCGTCCCGTCCGGGCGCATCATCGCCGCACGAGCAGCCCGTCCGGGCGCGTCGCCGCCGCGGACCCGTCAGGGGACGAGCACGAGCTTCCCGCGCGCGTGACCCTCGCGGCTGAGCCGGTGCGCGTCGGCCGCGTCGTCGAGCGCGAAGGTGCGCGCGACCCGCACGTCGAGCGAGCCGTCGGCCGCCAGCTCGGCGAGCTGCGCCCGAGCCGCCTCCCGCACGGCCGTGCCGGGATCCGCACCCGGGCCGCCGCCGAGCGCGCGCACGCCGAGCTCGGCCGCCCGTCCGAAGCCGGCGATGGTGGCGACGCGCAGCCGGTCGGCCACGACGGCGACCGACACGTCGAGGGCCTCGTCGCTGCCGACCGTGTCGATCGCGACCGTGACGGGTCCCGTCGTGCGCTCCGCGTCCCGCACGCGCTCGAGCAGGCCGGGGCCGTGCGCGACCGGGACGGCGCCGAGCGCGCGCAGGTCGTCGTGGGTGTCCGGCGAGCCCGTCGCGATCACGCGGGCACCGCGCAGGATTGCGAGCTGCACGGCCATGCGACCGACACCGCCCGAGCCGCCGTGCACGAGGACGACGTCGCCGTCGTGGGCGCCGGTCGCGGACAGGGTGTGCACCGCGGTCGTGCCGGCGAGCAGGAGCCCGGACGCGGCGGGCCAGTCGAGGGTGCTCGGGCGCCGGCACGTGACCTGCTCGGAGACGACGAGGTGGCTCGCGTAGCCGCCGTGGACGCGCCACGCGATGACCTCGTCGCCCGGCGAGAGCCAGCGGACCGACGGGCCCACGGCCGCGACGACGCCGGCCACCTCGAGACCGAGCCGCAGCGGCAGCCGGGAGGGGTCGTTGCCCGGCCCGGGCGCGTACATCTTCCAGTCGATCGGGTTGACGGCGGCGGCACGCACGTCGAGGAGCACCTGCCCCGGGCCGGGGTCGCCGGGCGCGACCTCGACCGTACGGAGCACCTCGGGACCACCGAACGCCGTGGCGACCACGGCCCTGCTCGCAGAAGTCACCCGGCACAGAGTGCCCGCCGAGCGTCGCGACCGCCAGGGTCCATGCAGGCGTATGCATCGCTTCACCCGCACGGGTGACGGGCGCCGACTCCGACCGGCCCGACGCACCGACCGGCCCGCGGCCCGACCGCTCCGGCCCGCCGAGCGGCCGGGCGGGCCGCCGTCCCGTCAGGCGGCGCGGGGGGCCCGGGCGCCGCCCGGCACGGGCCCCAGCACGCGGTCGAGATAGGGGTTGGTGAACGTGCCGCCCGGGTCGGCCTGCGCCCGCACGCGCCGGGCGTCCGCGAACCGCGGGTAGACGCCCTCCAGGGCGGCGGAGTCGCGCCAGTGGAGCTTGCCCCAGTGCGGGCGGCCGCCCACCTGGGCCGCGATGGCCTCGACCGCACGGAAGTAGCGCGCGTAGGGCAGGTGCACGTTCTGGTGCACGGCCACGTACGCGGTGGGCCGGCCGTGGGCCGTGGACAGCCACAGGTCGTCCTGCGCGGCGAACCGGACCTCGACGGGGAACGGCAGGCGCTCGCCCGACGAGCGGATCCACGCGTCGACCTCGCGCAGGACGTCGACGACGCTCTCGCGCGGCACGGCGTACTCCATCTCCCGGAACCGCACGCGGCGCGGCGAGACGAACACCTCCGCGGACGGGGCGGTGTAGGAGCGGGGCGCGAGGGCGCGTGCGCTCACGGCGTTGATCCCCGGGGTGGCGGGCGGGACGAGCGTGGCGATCCGGTTGGTGACGGCGAACACCGCGTTGGACAGCAGCTCGTCGTCGATCCACGACCGCACGGGGTGCAGGGGGCGCACGTCGTCGTCGGGCACGCGGTTGTTGCGCTTGGTGAGCGCCCGCCGGGTGTGCGGGAACCAGTAGAACTCGAAGTGGTCGTTGGACTCGACCAGCCCGTCGGGCCCGTCCAGCCGCTCGACGACGCGCTCGAGCGGCCACGGCTCCTCGCGGGCCTCCAGGCGGAACGCGGGCACCACCTCGAGCGTCACCGCGGCGAGGACCCCGACGCAGCCGAGCCCGAGCCGCGCGAGCTCGAACAGCTCGGGGCGTCGCGTGGGGGAGGTCTCCACGACGCTGCCGTCGGCGAGCACGACGCGCGCCCCGACGACCTGCGTCGCGAGCCCGCCGAGGCGTGCACCGGTGCCGTGCGTGCCGGTCGAGATCGCGCCGGCGATCGACTGCTTGTCGATGTCGCCGAGGTTGCGCATCGCGAGACCGTGCGCGGCGAGGGCCGCGTTGAGGGCGTGCAGCCGGATGCCGGCGCCCACCGTGACGTGCGCGGTGCCGTCCGGGCGGGGCGCGACACGCTCGAGCGTGTCGAGCGCGTCGAGACGCAGCTGGACCCCGTCGGTGACCGCCGCGGGGGTGAAGGAGTGCCCGCCCCCGACCGCGCGGACACGCAGTCCCGCGCGGCCGGCGGACTGCACGGCCGCGACCAGCTCGCCCAGGTCACGGGGGTGTGCCACGCTGCGCGGAGTGGCGTGCGCGGTGCGTGCCCAGTTGTGCCAGGGCGTCGGGGCGGGTGCGCGTCCCATCGTGTCGAACGTTCCTCCTGGGCGGTTGTCCAAGTCAAGTGTGCATCATCCTTGACTATCGTCACGAGCACCATTGAGATGTGCTGTGGGGAGGCGACGCACCTCGCACGACCGGCGGTCGGGCCGGTGAGGGTACGCGTCGGACGAGGGAGGGGACCCGGGATGAACCGCATGCCCGTCGCCGAGAGGCGCGAGCAGCTGATCGAGGCTGCGCTCGCCGTCGCCAGCCGCGACGGAATCGACGCCGCGACCGTCCGCGCCATCGCCGCCGAGGCGGGCGTGTCGTTGGGCGTCGTGCACTACTGCTTCCAGGACAAGGACGAGCTGCTGCGCGCGATGGCCCACGCCATCACGACCCAGAACCTCGCCAACAGCCTCGACGGGCTGCCGGACGGCGTTCCCGTCGACACCGTCCTCGAGACGGTCATCGACGCGCTGTGGGACACGATCGTCTCGGCGCGCGGACCGCAGCTGCTCTCGTACGAGCTGACGACGTCGTCGCTGCGGCACGCCGAGCTGAACCAGGTCGCGATCGACCAGTACCGCGGCCAGTGGTCCGCGGCCGAGCACGTGCTCGAGCTCGTCGAGAAGACCGCCCACATCGGCTGGACGGTGCCCCGCGCGCACATCGCGCTCGCGATCGTCGCGGTCGTCGACGGGTACTCGCTCGCGTGGCTCGTCGACGGCGACACCGAGGCCGCCCGCCGCGGGCTGCAGGGCCTCGGCCGCTACCTCACCCAGCTCGCGGTCCCCGTCGAGCTCGCGCCCGACGAGCTCGACCGGCACGGCCTGCCCGCCGAGCCGGTGGCGCTCCGCGAGCAGCCGTCCGCGTGAGCGCCGGCCCGACAGCCGCGGCGCCGTCGCGCGTGGACGCCGTGGCACGACGCGCGCGCGCCGCGACCGCCGCCGGGTTCGCGGCGCAGGGGTTCGTGTACGCGCTGCTGCTGACGAGCCTCGAGCAGCTCAAGGACCGGTACGGCATCGACGACGGGCAGATCACGCTCGTCGTCCTCGGGGTGTGCGTCATGGCCGCGCTCGGCACCGTCGCGGCCGACCGGGTCGCGCGCGGGGCCGCGGGAAGCCGCGGGGTGCTCGCGGCAGGGCTGTGCACGCTCGCCGTCGCGGTCGCCCTCGTCTCCGTCGCGCCCGGTTTCGGGCTGCTCGCGGCGTCGTTCGCGGTGTACGGCGTCGGGCTCGGGCTCGTCGACGCCGGGACCAACATGCAGGCCGTGTCCGTGCAGCGCGTCTACGGCCGGTCGCTGCTCACGACGTTCTACGCCGCCTGGTCGGTCGGCGGGATCGCCGGCGCGGTCCTCGTGTCCGTCACCGCAGGGCGCGTGCCGATCGAGCCCGCGGCAGTCGTGCTGTGGTCGGGCATCCTCGTGGCCGCCGTCGCCGCCGCGCTCGTCGCCGCGGCGGGCTGGCACGGTGGCACCACGCCCGCGGGGGGAGCCGCGGCGCCGGAGGCCCAGGGCGCCGTGCCGTGGGGTCCCGTGCTGCTGCTCGGCCTCGGCGTCGTCGCGTACTACGTCGCCGACACGGCCGTCTCCACATGGTCGACCATCTACCTCGGCGACGTGCTCGACGCGACCTCGCGCGTCGCCCCGCTCGGGTACGCCGCCTATCTCGCGACGACGCTGGTCTCCCGCGTCGTGGGCGACCCGCTCGTGCGCCGGTACGGCCGCGGCGTCGTCGTCCGGGTCGGGGCGCTCGTCGGTGCGGCCGGCCTGCTGCTCGTCGTCGTCGCGCCCGGCAGCCCGCTCGCGCTCGCCGGGTTCGCCCTCACGGGAGCGGGGCTCGGCGTCCTCGCACCGCTGTGCTTCTCCGCCGCCGGGTCGCTCGCGCCCGGGCACGCGGACGCCGTCGTCGCCCGGCTCAACGTCTTCAACTACGTCGGTGCCGTGCTCGGCGGCGTGCTCGTCGGGGCCATCGGCACCGGGTCGACGCTGCGCGCCGGGTTCGTGGTGCCCGTGCTGCTCGTCGTGGCCGTGGCGGTCGTCGCCCCGCGGTTCGGCCACCGACGCGACCCCGACCGTGCCGGGCCCCTCGAGCCCGCCGCCGGACCGGCGCCCGTGACGCCGACGGGCCCCGCTGTCGACGGTCCGGCGTCGTGAGCGCCCCGGCCCCGGACCGGCCGACGGTCGCGCACCGGCCCGCCGACGCGACCCGCACCCTCGGCGACCGGCTGGACACCGCCACGCGCGGCCTGCCCGCGCCGCTCGCCGTCGTGGACCTCGACGCGCTCGACGCGAACGCCGCCGACCTCGTGCGCCGCGCCGCGGGAACGCCCGTGCGGGTCGCGTCGAAGTCGGTGCGGGTCCGGCACGTGCTCGACGCCGTGCTCGCCCGGCCCGGCTTCGCGGGCGTCATGGCGTACTCGTTGCGCGAGGCGCTGTGGCTGGCCGGTCTCGGCGTGCAGGACGTGCTCGTCGGGTACCCGACGGTCGACACGGGCGCGCTCGACGCGCTCGCGGCCGACCCGCGCGCCGCCGCTGCGGTCACGCTCATGGTCGACGACACCGCCCAGGCCGCCCTCGCCGCCACGGCCGCAGACGCGCACGGTGCGACCCTGCGCGTCTGCCTCGACGTCGACGCGTCCCTGCGCGTGGGCGTGGGCCCCTTCCGGGCGCACCTCGGCGTGCGGCGCTCGCCCGTGCACGCGCCTGCGGACGCCGCCGTGCTCGCGGCCGCCGTCGAGGGGCGCGGCCTGCACGTGCGGGGCGTCATGTTCTACGAGGCGCAGGTCGCGGGCCTGCCCGACAGCAGCGCCGCCGTCCGGGCGGTGAAGCGGCTCTCGGTCGCGGACCTGGCCGTGCGGCGCAGCGCGGTCCTCGAGGCCGTCCAGGACGCGGTCGGCCACCCCCTCGACCTCGTCAACTCCGGCGGCTCCGGCTCGCTCGAGACGAGCGCGTCCGACCCCACCGTCACCGAGGTCACCGCGGGGTCGGGGCTCTTCGTGCCGACGCTCTTCGACGGGTACCGCGCGTTCACGCCGCGCCCCGCCGCGTACTTCGGGCTCGACGTCGTCCGGGTGCCCGCACCCGGCTGGGCCACCGCGTTCGGCGGCGGGTACGTCGCGTCCGGGCCTGCGACCCGCACACGCCTGCCGCGCCCCGTGTGGCCCGGCGGGCTCGCCCTGAGCGGGCGCGAGGGCGCGGGGGAGGTGCAGACGCCGCTGCGCCTGTCGTCCGGGGCGGACCTGCGCGTCGGCGACCGGGTGTGGTTCCGGCACGCCAAGGCGGGGGAGGTCATGGAGCGGTTCGACGCCGTGCACCTCGTCCGCGGCGACCGCGTCGAGAGCTCGGTGCCGACCTACCGCGGGGAGGGGCGCACCTTCGGCTGACCGGCCGCGAGCGCCCTCACCCGGATCCGCGCAGGTGGTTGCCCGTACGATGACGGGCGTGAGCCTGCGCCTGTACGACACTGCGACCCGCACGGTGCGCGACTTCGTCCCCCTGACGGCGGGCGAGGTCGGCATCTACCTGTGCGGCGCGACCGTGCAGGCGCCGCCGCACGTGGGCCACGTCCGCTCGAGCGTGGCGTTCGACGTCCTGGTCCGCTGGCTGCGCCGCACCGGGCACCGCGTGACGCTCGTCCGCAACGTCACCGACATCGACGACAAGATCCTCGCGAAGGCGGCCGCCGCGGGTGAGCCGTGGTGGGCGTGGGCCATGACGAACGAGCGTGCGTTCACGTCCGCGTACGACGCGCTCGGCGTCCTGCCGCCCACCTACGAGCCGCGCGCGACCGGCCACGTGCCCGCGATGGTCGAGCTCATGACCCGGCTCGTCGAGCGCGGGCACGCGTACGCGGCAGGGGAGGGCGACGTGTACTTCGACGTGCGCTCGTTCCCCGACTACGGCGCGCTGACCAACCAGCGTGTCGACGACATGGTGCCCGCGCCCGACGGAGCCCCCGACGGCGTCGTCAAGAAGGACCCGCGCGACTTCGCGCTGTGGAAGGCCGCGAAGCCCGGCGAGCCGGAGACGGCGGCGTGGGACACCCCGTACGGCCGCGGGCGGCCCGGCTGGCACCTCGAGTGCTCCGCCATGGCGCGCCGCTACCTCGGGGACGGGTTCGACATCCACGGCGGCGGCCTCGACCTGCGGTTCCCGCACCACGAGAACGAGCAGGCGCAGTCGCACGCCGCCGGGTACCCGTTCGCGCGGTACTGGCTGCACAACGGCTGGGTCACGCAGGGCGGCACCAAGATGAGCAAGTCGCTCGGCAACGGGCTGCTCGTCGACGTCGTGCTGCAGCAGGTCCGGGCCGTCGTCGTCCGCTACGCGATGACGACCGTGCAGTACCGCTCGATGCTCGAGTGGACCGACGACACCCTCCGCGAGGCCGAGGCGGCGTGGGACCGGCTCGCCGGGTTCGTCGAGCGCGCCACCGAGCGCGTGGGCGCCGTCGACGCCGAGGAGGTCGCGGCCGCCCCCGTTCCCCAGGACTTCGCGGACGCGATGGACGACGACCTCAACGTGCCGAAGGCCATGGCCGTCGTCCACGAGTGGCTCAGGCAGGGCAACTCGGCGCTCGCGGACGACGCGCTCGACGACGTCCGGGCGACCCTCGTCGGCCTGCGCGCGATGCTCGACGTGCTCGGCCTCGACCCGGGCAGCCCGCAGTGGGCCACTCGTGGCGGGGACGAGCGCTACGCGAAGGCGCTCGACGCCCTCGTCGCGGGCCAGGTCGAGGCGCGCGCCGCGGCCCGTGCCGCGCGCGACTTCGCCACCGCCGACGCGATCCGCGACCGGCTCACCGCCGCCGGCGTGGTCGTCGAGGACTCACCCACGGGGGCCCGCTGGTCCCTGCGACCCGAGGCCTGACCTCCACCGCTGCACCACCCCGCGCCGACGGCCCGACACCGACCGTCCCGCACCCCCGACACCAGGAGACGTACCCCATGGCCGGCAACTCCCAGCGCCGCGGCGCGACCCGCAAGGCGGGCTCCAAGAAGGGCGCCTCCGTCGGCACCGGCGGGCACAGCCGCAAGGCGCTCGAGGGCAAGGGCCCCACCCCGAAGGCCGAGGACCGCGTCTACCACGTCGCGCACAAGAAGAAGGTCGCCGCCGAGAAGCGCGCCGTCGCCGGTCAGGGCCGGTCCGGCCAGCGCTCGGCGTCCGCGTCGCGCAGCGCGTCCGGCGGTCGCGGCGGTCGCACCTCGTCGACCCACGAGATCGTCTCGGGCCGCAACTCCGTGGTCGAGGCGCTGCGCGCCGGCATCCCGGTGTCGACCGTGTACCTCGCCGCCCGGCTCGAGGCCGACGACCGCACGCGCGAGATCGTCTCCACCGCCGCCGAGGCCGGCTACCCGCTGCTCGAGGTGTCCCGGACCGAGCTCGACCGGCTCACCGACGGGTCCGTGCACCAGGGCGTCGCGATCCAGGTGCCGCCCTACGCCTACGCCGACGAGGAGGACCTGCTCGACGCCGCCGAGGTGTCGGGGCGGCCCGCGCTCGTCGTCGCGCTCGACGGCGTCACCGACCCGCGCAACCTCGGGGCGGTGCTCCGCTCCGCCGGGGCGTTCGGCGCGCACGGGGTGCTCGTGCCCGAGCGTCGGGCTGCAGGCGTCACCGCGTCCGCGTGGAAGGTGTCCGCGGGTGCCGCCGCACGCGTGCCGGTCGCCCGCGTGACGAACCTCGTGCGGACCCTGCAGGCGTACAAGGAGGCGGGCGTGTTCGTCGTCGGGCTCGACGGCGGCGGCGACCAGAGCGTCGCCGAGCTCGCGTTCGCCGAGGACCCGCTGGTGCTCGTCGTCGGCTCCGAGGGCAAGGGCCTGTCGCGGCTCGTGCGCGAGCAGTGCGACGCGATCGCGTCGATCCCCATCGCGTCCGCCGTGGAGTCGCTCAACGCGGGCGTCGCCGCGGGCATCGCCCTCTACGAGGTCGCCCGCCGCCGCGGCGAGGCCTGACGGGCACCGCCCCGACGCACGCCACGCCGCCCACGGCGCGCGTCGGGACGGTGCCGGCGGGGTGCCGGTGAGATGCCGGCGCGTTCCGCGGCCGGTCAGCCGATGATCTCGTCCTCGTCGACGCGCGGGAGCAGGTCGGTGTCGCGGAGGTCGCCCGACTGGATGCCGAGGATCGCGTCCTCGTCCGGCCGGGTCGGCAGGATGTTGCGGACGTAGCTCTTCACGACCTCCGGCATCGGCACGTCGCGGCCCTGCTGCTGCGACAGGTACCACCGGTGGTCGAGCAGCTCGTGGAACACCTGCGCGGGCTCGAGCTTGCGGCGCAGGTCCTTCGGGACGCTGCGCACCGCGGGCTCGAACACCTCCGTCAGCCAGTCGTGCGCGACGAACGCCTCGTCCTCGCGCTGCCGGTCGGTCGCCGCGCGGTACTCGTCGAGGTCGTTGAGCAGGCGGCGGGCCTGGTTCTCCTGCACGTCGAGGCCCGTCAGGCGCATGAGCCGGCGCGAGTGGTGGCCCGCGTCCACGACCTTCGGCTGGATCTGCACGGACGTGCCGTCGACGTCGGTCGTGATGTCGAGCTCGCCGACGTCGAAGCCCAGGTCGTTGAGCCGGTCGATGCGCGCCTGCACGCGCCACCGCTCGCCGTACCCGAACGACTCGGTCTCGGTGAGCGCGCGCCACAGCTCGCGGTACCGGTCCGCGAGCGCGTTGCCGATCGCGACCGCGTCGACGTCCTCCTCGAGGAACTCGCCCGCCTGCAGGTCCATGAGCTCGCCGATGATGTTGACGCGCGCGACCTCGAGGTCGTACTCGCGCTGCCCGTCGGTCAGCCGGTCGTGCAGGTCGCCCGTCTCGGCGTCCACGAGGTACGCGGCGAACGTCTCGGCGTCGCGGCGGAACAGGGTGTTCGAGAGCGACACGTCGCCCCAGTAGAAGCCCGCGAGGTGCAGGCGGACCAGCAGCACGGCGAGCGCGTCGATGAGCCGCGTGGCGGTGTCGGGGCGCAGCGACTGGCTGAACAGCGAGCGGTACGGCAGCGAGAACTGCAGGTGCTCGGTGATGAGCACGGCCTCGAGCGGCTCGCCGTCCGGGTCGCGCCGGCCGGTGATCACGCCGACGGGCACGACGCTCGGGACGTCGATCCGGTCGAGCTGACGCAGCAGCTCGTACTCCCGGTAGGCGACGGTCTCGCCGATCTCCTTGACCGCGATCACCCGGCCGGACAGTCGCACGAACCGCACGATGTGCCGCGAGATGCCGCGGGGGAGCGCGGCGAGCGTCTCGGCCGGCCAGTCCTCCAGCGGGACCTGCCAGGGCAGGTCGAGGAGCGCGGGGTCCGGGTTGGCCGCGGTGATCTGCAGGCGCTGCGGCGTCGGGCTCATGGCTCGATCCTCTCAGAGTGCTCCGACGCGCGGCCCCCGCCGGAGCCGACAACAGCCGGCGGGGCTGCGGAGCGGCGGCCGACAACGCCGACGGCGCGCGTCGACGGTGCGCGGCGGGTCGGCGGGTGTCGCAACGCCCGACGGGCGGGCCCGGCCGGAGCCGGACCCGCCCGTCGACGGTCGTGCAGCAGGTCAGACGGCGATGCGCTCGCCCGAGCCCGCGTGGAACAGGTGCTGCTGGCCCTCGCGGATGCGCACCCAGACCGTCTCGCCCTTGGCGGGCACGCCGCGCGGGTCGATGCGGACGATGATCTGCGCGTCACCGGCACCGGAGTGCACGGCCTCGGCACCGCCGAACTCGTTCGTCAGCGACGCGTAGAGGAACGCGTCCGAGCCGAGCTCCTCGACGATGTTGACGATGACCGGGATCGCGTCCGGGGTGCCCTGCGGGACGACCTCGAGCGCCTCGGGACGGAAGCCCAGCGTGATGTGGTTCTTGTCCGACTCGGTGAACTTCGTGATGACGTCGCGCGGCAGCGAGACGCGCGCGCGGCCGAGCTGCGCGGCACCCTCGAGGACCGGGACGGTCGCGATGTTCATGGCCGGGGAGCCGATGAAGCCGGCGACGAAGACGTTCGCCGGGGTGTCGTACATGTCGCGCGGCGTGCCGACCTGCTGGAGCAGACCGTCCTTGAGGACCGCGATGCGGTCGCCCATGGTGAGGGCCTCGGTCTGGTCGTGCGTGACGTACACCGTGGTGACGCCGAGACGACGCTGCAGCGACGCGATCTGCGTACGGGTCTGGACGCGGAGCTTGGCGTCGAGGTTCGACAGCGGCTCGTCCATGAGGAACACCTGGGGCTGACGCACGATGGCGCGACCCATGGCGACACGCTGACGCTGACCACCCGAGAGGGCCTTCGGCTTGCGGTCGAGGTACTGCGAGAGGTCGAGGATCTTGGCGGCCTCCTCGACACGGGCGCGGATGTCCGCCTTCGGCGTGCCGGCGATCTTGAGCGCGAAGCCCATGTTGTCGGCGACCGTCATGTGCGGGTACAGCGCGTAGTTCTGGAAGACCATCGCGATGTCGCGGTCCTTCGGCTGGACGTCCGTGACGTCCCGGTCGCCGATGAGGATGCGGCCCGCGTTGACGTCCTCGAGGCCCGCCAGCATGCGGAGCGACGTGGACTTGCCGCAGCCCGAGGGGCCGACGAGGACGAGGAACTCGCCGTCCTCGATGTGCAGGTCGAGCGCGTCCACCGCGGGGCGCTCCGTGCCCGGGTAGACCCGGGTCGCCTTGTCGAACGTGACCGTAGCCATGTCTGATCCATTCCCTTCACCGGCAGGTACGTGCCGGACGATCCGTCGTGGAGGGTGTCAGAGTGTCTTCGCTGACACGGACCGAGGGGGGCGTAGGCCCGTCCTCGGTCCGTGGTCATCATGCCACACGCGTGACCCGCGTCTCTCCGGGCGGGGGTCCCCGGCGGGCGGTCCGGGAGGGCCCGGCGTCAGCCCAGGACGGCGACCGTGCCGTCGGGCCGCACCGCGTACAGGTGCGGCACCTGCCACCCCACGCGCAGGTCGGTGCCGGCGTCCACGGCGCCGGACAGGTCGGCGCGCCACGCACGCTGCCCGTCGGCCGTCGCGTAGGCCTCGACCACCGGGCCGGGCCCCCGCAGCAGGAGCCACCGGCCGTCGGTCGCGAGCTCGTCGGCGGGCCGCTCGAGCGGCGTGGTCCACAGCACGCGGCCCGTCGAGGCGTCGACCGCCGCGAGGCCGTCCGGCCCTGTCAGGTACAGCCGGCCGCGCAGCAGCACCGCCGCGCTCGCCTCCAGGCCCGTGACCCGCCAGCGCACCGCGCCCGACGACGCGTCGAGCGCCGACACGGTGGCCGCCGTGCCGTCGCGGCGTCCCGCGCGGGTCGAGAAGAGCACGGCGCCGGGCGCGGACCCGTCGTCGACCGAGAGCCACAGGGGCGCGGACCGCACGTCCACGGGCCGCCCGTCGGGCAGCAGGACGCGCGCACGGGGCTCGCCGTCCTGCGACCACGTGGAGTGCACGACGACGCCGCCGCGGGCGAGCTCGGGCCACCACGCGACCTCGACCGGGTCCCGCCGCTGCAGCGCGCCGCCGGCGTCGAGCAGCCAGGACGACGTGCCGACCGAGAGCAGGACGCGCTCGCCGCGGGCGTCCAGCGACGCGTACGACGTCGACCACAGGTCGGCGGGGACGTCGGAGTCGCGCGTCGCCGGGACGCGAGGCGTGGTGAACGTCCACGCCGTGCGGCCCGACGGGTCCTGCGCGGTGAGCCGCCAGCGGGCGGACCCGGCGCGCTCGTCGACCCGCTCGGCCGCGAGGAACAGCCCGCCGAGCACGGAGAACGCGGCGCTGCCGGGCAGGCGTCGCGACGACAGCAGCGTGCCGTCCGCGGCGTCGAGGAACCAGACCGCCACCTGCGGCGCCGGACCCGTGTCGCCGCCGGGCTGCTGCGCGAGGCAGCCCACCGCCGGGTGCGAGGAGGACCCGTCGTCGGCGACGAGCGGCGTGCATGCGGTCCACGTCGCGGGCTCGGCGGCGCTCGGCGACATCGCGGGCGTCGGGAGGTCGAGCTCGCGCGACCAGCGCAGCACCCCCGTGCGGTCGTCGAGCGCCCGCACCTCGACGCGGGGCCCCGGCAACGGCGCCACGCCCACGACGACGTCGCCGACCGCCGTGCCCGACTCGACGACGGCCGCGTCGGCCGCCGCGGCCTCCCACCGCACCCCCACGCCGGGGTCGAGCGGGCGCAGCACGCCGCGCACGTCCGCGAGCTCCGCGACCCGGGCCCGTTCCCGTGCGTCGAGCACGAGCTGCGTGCCCGTGAGGGCGAGCGCGACCGCGAGCACGCCGGCCAGCGCGGGGCGCAGCGCGGGCTGCCACCGGGGCCGGGGCGGTCGCGGCAGGTCGCCCGTCGGGGCCGGGTCCAGGGGGTCGTCCTCGACGAGATGCACGTCCTGCATCCGGCCGGGCATGCCGTCACGCTAACCCCGGACGGGCGATCCCGCGTGCGCCCGACCGGGGGGTTCTGCGGCCTGTCGCCCGCGTCAACCTGTCGGGAATGCCCGGTCCCCGGTACTGTGCCGGACCGGAGCCGGAGGAAGGGGGCGCATGTCCGACGTCGGACGACTGCACGCGCAGGTCGAGAGCACGCTGGAGGCCGCGTTCGCGGCAGCGGCGCGCGCCGCGGAGGTGACCGAGCAGGTGTCGCGGCTCGTGGGTCAGGGCACCGACCCCCAGCAGGTCGTGCGCGTCCGCGTCGACCACCGGGGGCTGCTGAGCGACGTGCAGGTGACGGCCGCCGCGACGCAGGACGGCACCGACGGGCTGCGCACCGCGGTCCTCGCCGCGTACCAGGCGGCCGTCGCGGACGTGCAGGAGCAGGCCGCGCCCATCCAGGCGCAGCTCGCCGGCCCGCGCGTCGACCTCACGGACTCCTCGCTGCTCGACCAGTACGACGCCGTCCTGAAGGGAGGGGCCCGATGAACGAGGTCGTCGTCGACACCGGCGCCATGCGCTCGCACGCGAGCGCGGTGGACGGGATCGCCGCCCGGCTCGCGGAGGCCGCCGACGCGTCCGCCACCATGGCGATGCCCGACATGGCCTTCGGCCTGCTGTGCTCCTTCCTCGTCCCGCCCGCGACGCTCGTGCAGTCGCTCGCCGCGGGGACCGTCTCGGGCGCGGCGAGCGCGATGGAGGGCATCTCCTCCTCGATCACGGGCGCCGCGGAGGCGTACGACGCGATCGACCAGTTCGTCCAGGACTCGCTGTCCAAGATCACCAAGGCGATGCGATGAGCCTCGTCGCGGCCGTCGAGGGCCGCCCCGGGCTGGACGAGTGCTACAAGAGCCTGAAGATCATCGGCCCCGCCTCCACGTCGATCGGCTCGGCCGCCGACGGCGAGTGGGCCGACCTCGCGGGCATCGGCGGGGCGTTCACCGCCGCGATGGACGTGGTGGAGTTCGCCATCGACCCGATCGCGTCGATGGCGGCGAGCGTCGCGGGCTTCCTCCTGGACTACATGCCGCCGCTGCCGGACATGCTCGACTCCATCGCGGGCAGTCCTCAGGCCGTCGAGGCCAAGGCCCACACGTGGGAGAACGTCGCCGGGCGCGTGCGTGAGGTCGCCGCCGAGTACGAGGCCGCGGTGACGTCGGCCCTCGCCGGCTGGGAGGGCCTGGCCGCCGACGCCTACCAGGGGTTCGCGAACGTCTACCGGTCCGGCCTGACGATGGTCGAGTCGATCAGCGCGGGCGTCGGTCAGGCGATGCTGGGCGCGAGCATCGTCGTCGGCGTGGTGCGCAGCATCGTGCGCGACATCATCGCCGACCTCGTCGGCAAGCTGATCTCCTGGGCGTCGCAGGTCGCGGCGACCGTGGGCATCGGCGCGACGTGGGTCGTCCCGCAGGCCGTGACCGCGATCGCGATCCGCGTCGAGAAGGTCCGCGAGTGGCTCACGAAGCTCACCGCGGGCATCACCAAGCTCCTCGAGATGCTCAACACCGCGAACAACGCGCTGAGCGCCGCCGTGCCCGCGCTGCGCAACCTGCGCGACGTCCTCGAGACGATGCCCGCGGCGCCCGCGAGCGTCGTGCAGGGTGCCGGGAACCTCGCCAGCAGCGTGCCCAAGCTGTCCGAGGCGCTGTACACGGCGACGAGCGCCTCGAACTCCATCGCGCGTCTCAACGACGCCGCCGACCGCGCCGGAGGCGACGACTGATGACCCCGCACCCGCCGCTGCAGGACCCGTCCGAGGCGCTCGCGATGCTCGCGTCCTGGGAGAAGCAGGGGGCGGACCAGCTCGCCCGCGCGCAGACGGTCGGCGCAGCCGTCGAGTCGGTGCGCGTGACCGAGTGGTCGCCCGGCCGCGAGGTGGCCGTCACGGTGGACCACGCGGGCCTGCTCGCCGACGTGCAGTTCACGGACCGCGCGCTCGCGGCGAGCCCGCTGTCGCTCGGGCTGACGATCACCGCGACCGTGCGCCGTGCGCTCGCGCGGCTCGAGGCCGAGGTCGAGGAGGCCGTGGTCGCCGCCGTCGGCGAGGACGACCCGCTCGGCCGCTCGGCGGTCCAGCACTACCGCACGGCGCTCGGCACGGCGCGCGACGCCTGACGCGACGCGGTCGCCGGCGGCGCACGCCGGCTGACGCCGGGCGGTGGGTCAGGACTGGGGCGGCCGCGCCCGGCCCACCTGCGCCGACGCCGCGACGACGACCGCCACGGCCGGGTCCGAGGGGTCGTACCACACCGTCACCGGGTCGCCGACGCGCGGGTCGAACCGGGCCGAGCTGAGCTCGGTGAACGCCCAGCCGTGCCCCGGGAGCGAGGGGGCCTCGACGCTCACCGTGTACCTCACGCGGGCCGCGTTGGGCACCGACTCGGAGTGCAGCGCGGTGACGTGCGCGATCTCCCGCCGGCTGCTCGTCAGGAGGTGCGACAGGCGCGCCCAGCGGCGGTCGCGGGCGCGGTCGCCGAGCCGTGCTGCGACCGCACCGCCGCCGAGGACGACCACCGCAGCCACGACGCCGACCGTCGGGGCGCCGAGGACGAGCAGCGCGGGCAGGCCGATCACGAGCGCGACCGGGTACAGCAGCCAGGACCCGCGCCTCCAGTTGACGACGCACAGCACGAGGCCGACCACCACCGACGCGAGGGCCGCACCGCCGCCCCAGGCGTCGACGCGCTCGCGCACGGCGTCGGCGCCGAAGCTCCCGATCACGCACAGCGCGACGGCCAGACCCAGGACGACCGCCAGCGTCGTGCGCGCACCGGTGGGCCGGTCGGCGAGCACGACCTGCCGCGGCAGCTCGGCTGTCTCCTCGACGGTGTCGACGAGCACGAACCGGACCGGACGGTCGTCGACGTACGGGATCGCGGGCTTCGTCACGGCGGCCACGGTAGCCGACCCCGGGTCAGGCCCCGAGCGTGCGCGCCAGGTGCGCGAGAGCCGACACGACCGTCTCCGGCGAGTCGAGGCGGAAGCGGGCCACGGTGGTGCCGGCGCCGACCTTGACGGTCAGGTCGCGGTCGCCGAGGGCCGCGAACGCATGCTCGTCGGTCACGTCGTCGCCCGCGTACAGCACGACGGGTGCGCCGAGCTCGCCGCGCAGCGCCTGCAGCGCCTCGCCCTTGCTCGCGTGCAGCACGGAGATCTCGACGACGTCCTTGCCGTGCAGCACGCCGGAGCCCAGCCGCTCGCCGAGCGCGACGGCCTCCGCCTCGGCGGGCTCCGCGACGTCCGGCTCGGCGAGGCGCGTGTGCACGACGACGGCCGTCGGCTTCGTCTCGACCCACACGCCGTCGCGGCCGCGGGCGACCTGCGCGGCCTGCGCGCCGAGCGTCGCGAGCCGGTCCGCCTGCTCGTCGGTGAGCTGGACGACGTCCCGGTCGAGCCCGAACCGGGTCACCCGGGCGCGCTCCGCGCCGTGGCTGCCGACGAGGAACGTGCCCGGCGGCACCTCGGCGAGCGCGTGCAGGTCGGCCATCGCGCGGCCGGACACGAGCGCGAGCTCCACGCCGTCGGCTGCCGCGAGCCGGGCGAGCACGTCGACGCCCGCGGGCAGGATCCGGGACAGCTGCGGGTCGTCCTGCAGGGGTGCGAGCGTGCCGTCGAAGTCGAGCGCGACGAGCAGCGGGCGCGCGTGCGGGTCGGCGAGGACGTCGGCGAGTGCCGCGTGCAGCGAGGGCACGCTCGCGTCGGGCCGGGCGGACGGGGTGCCGGTCGAGGGCTCAGACATGCTCGCTCCGGGTCGGGACGGCGGTGAGGACGGCCAGGAACTCCTGCGCCCACGCGGTGACGTCGTGCCCCAGCACGCGTCGTCGCAGCCGGCGCATCCGCTTGCGCGCCTCGCGCTGGTCCATGTGCACCGCGTAGGTGATGGCGTCCTTCATGCCGTCGATGTCGTGCGGGTTGACGAGGATCGCGCCCTGCAGCTCGTCGGCCGCACCCGTGAACTCCGAGAGCACGAGCGCGCCGCGGTCGTCGGACCGGGCGGCCACGTACTCCTTGGCGACGAGGTTCATGCCGTCCCGCAGCGCGGTGACGAGCATGACGTCGGCCGCGAGGTACAGGGCCGCCATCTCCTCCATCGGGAAGGACTGGTGCAGGTACTGCACGGGAGCGTGCCCCACCTGGCCGTAGTCGCCGTTGATGCGCCCGACGAGCAGCTCCACCTCGTCGCGCAGCTGCTGGTAGGCGCCGACGTTCTCGCGGCTCGGGCTCGCGACCTGGACGAGGGTCGTCGTGCTGGGCGACAGGCGGCCGTCCTCGAGCAGCTCGCCGTACGCCTTGACTCGGTGCCGGATGCCCTTGGTGTAGTCGAGCCGGTCGACGCCGAGCAGCAGCACCTCCGGGTCGCCGAGCTCGTGCCGGATCTGCTGCGCGCGCTCCTGCACGGCCGCGCTGCGCGCGAGGTCGTCGAAGGCCGCCGAGTCGATCGAGATGGGGAACGCCGCCGCGCGCACGTGCCGCTCGACGCGCCCGTGCTTCGTCAGCGTGACGACCTGACCCCGGGTCGTGAGGTCGGTCAGGCGCCGCACGACGCGCACGAAGTTCGCCGCGTCCCCGGCGCGCTGGAAGCCGACGAGGTCCGCGCCGAGCAGCCCTTCGACGACCTGCCGGCGCCACGGGAGCTGCGCGAAGATCTCCAGCGGCGGGAACGGGATGTGGTGGAAGTACCCGATCCGCAGGTCGGGCCGCAGCTCGCGCAGCAGCCGCGGGACCAGCTGGAGCTGGTAGTCGTGCACCCAGACGGTCGCGCCGCGGGCGGCCTGCGCGGCGGCGGCCTCCGCGAACCGGCGGTTGACGCGCTGGTAGGCGTCCCACCACTGCCGGTGGAAGGTGGGCGGCGCGATGACGTCGTGGTACAGCGGCCACAGGGTGTCGTTGGCGAAGCCCTCGTAGTACTTCTCGACGTCGGCCTCGCTCAGGGGCACCGGGACGAGCTGGGTGCCGTCGACCTCGAACGGCTCGAGCTCCAGGTCGGGGGAGCCGCCCCACCCGATCCAGGCGCCGTCGGCGCCGGCCATGACGGGGGCGAGGGCGGTGACGAGACCGCCGGGCGACCGGGTCCACGACGGCTTCCCGTCGTCCCCCACGGCGATGTCGACCGGCAGTCGGTTGGCGACGACGAGCAGGTCGTAGCCGTCGGCGGGCACGGATGGCAACGCGATCAACTCCTCGGGTTCCCGGCCGACCCTAGTGGGGTCGTGCGTGTCGCGCCCCTGGTCACGGGCCGACGCGACGTGGGTCACACGTCACCCGCGTGCCGGGCCTCGGGCCCGTGGGGCTCGGGCTACCGTGCGGGCATGGAGCGGATCGGTCTGACGCCGGGGTCGGACATCGGGGGGTACCGCATCGTGGCGCCGCTCGGTTCCGGCGGGATGGGGGCCGTCTACCGGGCGGTCGACGGGGGCGGCACGGCGGTCGCGCTCAAGATGCTGCACCCGCACGTCGGGTCGGACGCCGTCGCGCGTGACCGGCTGCGCCGCGAGGTGCGTGCGCTGCAGAAGCTGCGGCACCCGGCCGTCGCGGCGGTGCTCGACGCCGAGGCGGACTCGACGGAGGCGTTCATCGTCACCGAGCTGGTCGACGGCGACGACCTCGAGACGCACGTCCGCGAGCGCGGCCCGCTGGACGCGCAGGACCTGCTCGACCTCGCCGAGGGGCTGCGCGCCGCGCTCGCGGCCGTGCACGGCGCGGGTGTCGTGCACCGCGACCTCAAGCCGTCGAACGTGCTCGTGACCGACGACGGGCCCGTGCTCATCGACTTCGGCATCGCGCAGGCGGCGGGCGACGCGCCGCTCACGTCCGACGGCCTCGTCATCGGGACGCCCGGCTACCTCGCTCCCGAGCTGCTGGACGGCTCGGAGCCGACGCCCGCGAGCGACTTCTGGGGCTGGGCCGCGGTGCTGGCGTTCGCCGCGACCGGTCGCTCGCCGTTCGGGACGCGGCCGGTGGAGGCGGTGCTGGCCCGGGCCCGCGCGGGAGACGCGGACCTCGCCGGGATCGGCACGCTCACGGCGACCGCGCTGCGGGGTGCGCTGGCTCCCGAGCCGGACGACCGCACCGCGCCCGAGGACGTCGTCGCCGCGCTCACCGTCGCCGCCACCGACGGTGACGTCGTCGACGAGGACGGCACCGCGACGACCGTCGTGAGCGCCGCCGACCTCACCGAGACCGCGCACGTCGCCGCACCGGTCCTCACCAAGGGCGCGGCCGTCGCGGCCGGCGCGACAGCCGTCGCCGCCAACGACGGGCGCACGCGGGCCTTCGCCGCGGACGACCTCGCGCTCGCCGACGAGGACTCGGACGTCGGCCTCGACGACCGCGACGGCACCGACGCCGACGGGTGGTCGGACGACGACCCGGACGCCTGGTCGCAGGACGACGAGGACGACCCCGAGGGCGTCGACTGGATCCAGGACGACCTCGACGCGTCCGAGCAGCCCGGCCCCGAGGGCTCCGGGTACGTCCGTCCGCCCGCCCGGCGGCGGTGGGGGACGCTGCTCGCGTGCGGCCTGCTCGTCGGCGCGGCGGGCGCCCTGTGGCCCGGCGTGACGCTCGTCGTCGTCGTGGTGGTGCTGCTCGTCGTGCGGACCTTCGGGACCGCGGTCGAGTCGATGCACGCGCGGCGCGAGCGGTTCGGCGTCCGCCGCTCGGACGTGCCCGTCACCGTCGCCGCCGGTCCGTGGCACCTGCTGCGCGCGACCGTCGGCCTCGTGCCGTCGGTCGTCGTGGGCGCGAGCGTGCTGGTCATCGTCACCGGCGTCGTCTGGTGGGTGCTCCAGGAGGACCGCTGGACCATCACGGGCTCGCCCGCGGGCCTGCCCGTGCAGGGCGTCACGGCGTCGCTCGTCCTGGGCGGCCTCGTGCTGCTCGGGGTGCTCGTCGTGTGGTGGGGCCCGTTGTCCCGCATGACGCGTCTCGGTGCGCGCCGAGCCCTCGACGTGGTGGCGCCCGGACGGCTCGGTGCGTTCGTCGCGGTCGTGGTGCTGCTCGTCGTCTCCGCCGTGCTGCTCGCGCTCGTGCAGGGCGGCCAGGAGATCCTCTGGTGGCCCGCGCCCGAGCCGACGATGCCCTGACCGGTCCGCGTCCGCCGCACAGGTCCGCCCCCTACGCTGTGCCCATGCGTGCGCGACGAGCCGGGGTCCTCGCGGACCCGCGCGCGGCCGCCGCCCTCGCCGGGCTGGCCGCGCTGCTCGCGCTCGCGGGCGCCGCGTCGGGGCGGGTGCTGCTGCACCAGTGCCTCGCGCCCGTCGGGGTCGGCCCCTGGGGTCTGCGGCTCGCGCTGCTCCAGGACGCCGCCGACTGCCCGGACGGCACGTACGCGTTCGGTCCCGCCGCGGGTGGTGCCGTGCTGCTGCTCAGCGTCGCCGGCCCGCTGCTGGTCGCGCACCTCGCGCTCGCGGCGAGCGGCGTCGGTGCGGGCGTCGTCGCGTCGCGCGCCTACCGGGCCGCCGTCCGGCTGCTGCGCCGCTGGGTGCGGCCCGTCGTCGCGGTCGTGCTCGTGCCCGCCGGGCGGCCCGTGGCGGTGGAGCGCCGCGAGCTGCCGCTGCACGGGCGCCGGACCACCGCGGGGCTCCCGGTCCGGGGTCCGCCGGTCGCGGTCTGACCGCCCGACCGACGACCGTCCCACCCAGGAGAACCCATGCCCACGAACGACCCCCGCCCGTCGAAGGCCGCGCGCCGCGACGAGGCCCGCCAGAAGGCGCTCGAGCTGCGCAAGGAGCAGGAGCGCAAGGCCAAGCGGACCCGCATCCTCGCGATCTCCGGCCTCGCCGTCGCCGTCCTCGGCCTCGGTGCCGTCATCGTGTTCATCGTGAACCAGAACGCCGCGCGGGAGGCGCAGTACGCGAACGTCGCCTACGGCGCCGCGCAGGAGGGCGTGGTCGCACCGACCCTCGACGACGTCGAGACGCCCGCGGCTGCCGACGACAACGGCGGCATCCCGGTGAGCGGCGGCACCGTCGGCGACGCCGGCGACGCGGACAACACCGTCGTCTCGATCTACTTCGACTTCATGTGCCCCTACTGCGGCCAGTTCGACCAGATCAACTCGGCCGACCTGGAGGCGCTCGCGCAGACCGACGGCGTCACGGTCCTCTACCAGCCGCTGTCCTTCCTCGACGAGGCGTCGCAGGGCACGTCGTACTCGACCCGCGCCGCGAACGCGCTGGCCGTCGTCGCGGACCGGTCGCCCGAGCACGTGCAGAAGTTCATCACCGCGCTGTACGCGAAGGACACGCAGCCCGCGGAGGGCACGGAGGGCCTGACCGACGAGGAGATCGCGGACCTCGCGACCGGCGTGGGTGTTCCCGAGGACGTCGCCGCGGCGTTCACCGACACCGTGCAGGGCTCGTACACCGTGCAGGACAGCGACGGCACGACGGAGCGTGAGGGTGAGTGGCGGACGTTCGCGCCGTGGGTCGCCGCGGCGTACACGTCGGCCAGCGAGCAGATGCCGGGGCTCACGACGCCGACGATCCTCATCGACGGCGAGAAGTGGACCGGCGACTGGCAGACCCCCGGCGTCCTCAAGGCCGCCGTCGAGGACGCCGCCGGCGCCTGACGTCACGACGCCCGACGGGCGGGTGCGGGGAGTCTCCCGCGCCCGCCCGTCGGCGTCCCGTGCCGGCCGGCACCCGGCCCCGCGGTGCGGACGTGCCCCTCGCGCGCCCGGGGCGCTGGGTACGCTGTCCCCGCCCGCCTCCTTAGCTCAGTCGGCCAGAGCACCTGTCTTGTAAACAGGGGGTCGTCGGTTCGAATCCGACAGGGGGCTCCAGACCTGACCTGCGCCTGTGCGTCACCGCGCGCCCGGACACCCGGCGTCGTACGGTCGCGGCGTGGCGGACGAGGACCTGCGGCACGTGCGGACGGAGCGGCTGCGGCTCGACGCCGTCGGGCCCGGGGACGTCGACGAGGTGTTCGCGCTCAACAGCGACCCCGCGCTGTGGACGGTCTTCCCGTCCGGGCGCCACACCGACCGCGAGCAGACGCGCACGCAGGTCGAGCAGTTCGCCGCCGCGTGGGACGCCGACGGGCTCGGGTACTGGGTCGCCCGGCCGCTGGACGGCGGCGCGGTGCTCGGGATCGGCGGGTGCACGGTGCGGCACGGCGCGGTGTGGAACGTGTACTACCGGTTCGCGACGGCCGCCCACGGGCACGGGTACGCCGGCGAGCTCGGTCGCACGGCGGTCGAGGCCGCCCGGCGTGTGCGCCCCGACCTGCCGGTCGTGGCCTACCTGCTGCGGACGAACGAGCCGTCGCGCCGGGTCGCCGAGCGGCTCGGTCTGCGCCTCGTCTGGCAGGGCCCGGACGCGGGCAACTCCGACCCGACGCAGGTCCGCCTGGTGCTGGCCGACCGCGCGCTGGCGCCCGCGGCGCTCGCGGTCGTGTCCGGCGCGCCCTGAGCGGTCGGCCCGACGGGTCCTCGACCGTCGACGCGGGCGGCGTCGGTGTCAGTCCCGCGGGGCGGGGCCCGTGGAGCCGCGGACGACGAGGTCGACGGGCAGGACGGTGCGGGTCGCGGGGGCCTTCTCGCCTCGGCGCGCGCCCTCGATCGCGGCGAGCAGGGTGCGGGCCGCGGTGCTGCCCTTGACGGTGAGGTCCTGGCGCAGGGTCGTGAGCGCGGGGCGGGTACGGGTCGCGAGCGGGCTGTCGTCCCAGCCGACGACCGACAGGTCCTCGGGGACGCGCAGGCCGGCCTCGGCGGCGGCGTCGAGGAGTGCGGTGGCCATGAGGTCGGAGAAGCACAGCACGGCGGTGGGCCGGTCGGGGGAGGCGATCAGGGCGCGGGCGCCGGCGTTGACGTACTCGGGGGTGTTGTCGGCGACCTCGTAGGCGCTGGGCACGATCCCGGCGGCGTCGAGCACCTCGACGGCACCGGCGACACGGTTGCGGGCGACGAAGTCGGAGCCGGCGTCGCGCCCGTCGGCGAGAGCACCACGCTGCTGGTGGCCCCACGTGAAGAACCCGACGCGGCGGTGGCCGAGGGCGACGACGTGCTCGGCCGCGAGGCGGCTGCCGGTTCGCTCGTCGAGCAGGATCGACGGGTAGCCGGTGAGGGGCTCGAGGTCGACGAAGACGAGGGGGAGCTTGCGGCGGACGAGCCAGTCGAGCGCCGCGGAGTCGCCGCCGCACGCGTAGACCAGGGCGCCGTCGAGCGGGATGTCGCGCGCGGCCTTCTCGCCCGGCAGGAGCGCGACGGCGTAGCCCGTGGGGGAGAGCTCCTCGGCGATGGCGCCGAAGAACGACGCGGCGATCGGGTCGCGCAGGGCGTCGCCGACCCACGCGGTCAGGAGCAGGCCGATCGCGCCCGTGGTGCCGCGGGCGAGAGCGCGCGCGGACGGGTCGGGGCCGACGTAGCCGAGCTCGGCGGCAGCGTCGAGGATGGTGCGCCGCAGGTCGGCGGAGAGCTGGTCGGGGCGCGAGAAGGCGTTCGAGACGGTCATCCGGCTCACACCGACCTTGTCGGCGATGGTCTGGAGCGTCACCCGGGGCACGACGCCACCCTGTTCCGCGGCATGCGGGACAGGGTAGGTCGTGCCGCCGGGTGACGGCGCGCCCCGCCCGGGGGACGGGTGGGCGGACGGTGCGTCGACGGTCGACGCGGGGGCCGTGGTCATCGCGCCGCCTGACCGGCCTCCCAGTGGCACGCGGGCTGCACGGCGTCGGCGACGCGGCGCAGGCTGCGGGCGAGCGCCCGGCGGGTGCGGGGCACGCGCGGGGGGCGCGGGCGGCGCTCGCGCTCCTCGACGACGGGTGCCCAGGGGCGCGAGCTCTGGGACTCGAGCACCGACGCGTCGCGGGCGAGGAGCAGGCCGATCGACTGGTCCAGCATGGTGATCCCTCCCGGCTCTGTACCGATACAGAGCCTCTGTACCGCTAAAGTAGACCGGCGCGCTGTACCGGTCAAGTGATCCAGGAGAATTCGTGCGGGATCAGACCGGGCCGGTCTCCGCCAGCAGCCGGAGGGCCGCGCTGACCCGGGGGTTGCGGCTCGGGTCGGTGTCGATCCCGAGCGTCGCGTACATCGCGTTCACGTGGTTCTGCACCGACTTCTCGGTGATCCCCAGACGCGCACCGATGCCCGCGTTCGACAGGCCCTCGGCGAGAAGTCGCAGCACGTCGTACTGGCGGTCCGTCAGGCGCGACACGGCCGAGCCCGCGCGCGGCGCCATCCGCGCCAGCAGCGCGGGGTCGAGCACCGTCTCGCCGACCGCAGCGGCGCGCACCGCGCCCACCAGCACCTCCTCGCTCGTCGAGGAGGTCTTCGACAGGTAGCCCCAGCCGGCCGCGACGTCCTGCGGCAGGTCCAGCAGCAGGTCCATCGCGTCGTGCGCCGACAGCAGCAGCACCCCCAGGTCGGGCTGGCGGCGCCGCAAAGTCACGCCCAGCGCGATGCCGTTGCCGTCCGGCAGGTCGACGTCCAGCACGACGACGTCCGCGGCGCCCGGGGTCAGCACACGCGTCGCCTCCGTCACCGAGCCCGTCGCGGCGACGACGCGCAAGCCCGGCGTGTCGTCGAGCATGCGCTCGAGCATCGACCGGAAGAGGGGTTGGTCCTCGACCACGGCGACGCGCACCGGGTCTGTCGGGGCAGCGCTCATCCGGGCCAGTATCGTCGGCGCTCCGACCGCCCGCACGGACACGCGCCGCACCCGCACGCCGCGGGGAGCCGGGACCACCCGACCGGCGCACAGCAGGGAACCGATGTCCAGCACCCGCCCCACCGCCGCCGGCGACGACGAGCCGGCCGCCGTCGTCCTGCGTCGCGCGCAGGACCTGCGCAGCGACCGGGTGAGCCTGCTGCGCGCCACGGCCATCGTCGCCACGGGCTACGCCGGCGGCGCGGCGCTGCAGACGACGTACATCTACAGCCGCTACGTCGAGGGGTGGGACCAGGTCAGCCTGGGCAGCCGGCTCGCCGCCAACGCCGTCGCCGTCGTCGCGCTCGTGCTCGTGCTGCTCGCCGTCCGGGCGCACCGCGCGACGCGCCTGTGGCAGATGGCGCTCGCCCTCGCGCTCGCCGCGGTCGCGAGCGCCGTGCTGCGGATCGGGGCGCAGCAGCTGTTCGGCGTCTACACCGACCCCGACGCGGACGTCGTCGAGGCCGAGCTCGCGTCGGGCCTGGTCATCGCCGCGATCTCCGGCGCGATCGGCATGTGGGGCATGGCCGCGCGGCGGATCCTGCGCGCGCGTGTGCGGGCCGCGGAGCGCGAGGCCGTCCAGGTGGAGAACGCTGTGCGCGCGCTCGAGCAGGAGGAGGTCCGGGTCCGTCGCGAGGTCGCCGAGGGCCTGCACGGCACCCTGCAGAACAAGCTCGTGCTCGTCGAGGCGCGGCTCGACAGGGTCGTCGCCCGCCTCGAGGAGGGGCGCGAGCTCGACGACGCCGACGCCGACGACCTGCGGTGGGTGCGCGCCGAGCTCGAGCAGGCCCGCGCCGCGGACGTGCGGGAGATGAGCCGGCTGCTCTACCCCGAGCGCCTCGAGCTCGGCCTCGTGCCGGCGGTGCGCGCCCTGCTCGGGCGGCTGCCCGCGAGCATCGCGACGCAGCTCGACGCGACCGACGCCGTGCGCGCCTACGACGACCCCGCGGACCCGCGGCTCACGGTCGCCGAGCGGCTGCTCGCGGTGCGGGTCGTCGAGGAGGGCGTGACCAACTCGCTCAAGCACGGCCCGGCGTCGCGCATCGCGACCTCGCTGGACGTGCGCGACGGCGTCCTCGTCGTCACCGTGGAGAACGACGGCGAGCTGTACGACGAGTCCACCGCCGGGCGTGCGTCGGGCACCGCGCGGATGCGGCAGCGGCTGGCGTTCGTCGGTGGCACCATCCGGCTCGAGGCGGGGGAGGGGCGGGGTGCGCGCCTCGTCGCGCGCATACCGCTGGGCCCCCGCGAGGGCGAGCAGGGGTCACCCGGACGGGCGTGACCGACGCCGCACGCGCCCCGCCCGCTTGCTGTCCGGACGTCCTGATCGTGCCGGTCCGCGGCGGGTGAAAGAAACCGACGTTCCCGGCGGGCCAGGTGCCAGCACCCACGGCGCACGCAGACGGCTCCCGGCGCGCTCCCTAGCGTCATGGTCGGTCGTCCAGCACGGCGACCGTGCGGGCGACGACCAGCCGACCCGCGTCGCCACCGACCCGGGAGTCCACCATGGCGTCCTCGAAGTTCTCGACCCGCAAGGGCCTGGCCGTCGGCCTGGCCGTCCTCGGAGTCGCCGGCCTGTCGCTGGCCTCCGCCTCGCAGCTGTCCTCGCAGTGGCAGAGCACGACGCAGGCCGGCACGGTCGACGTCGACGCCGCGTGCCAGAAGGCCGCGACCGGCACCGTCAAGGTGAAGTACGACGCGCCGGCGCTCGGCGCGAGCGGCTACGCCCCGACTCAGGTCCAGCTCAGCAACATCGACGGCGACTGCAAGGGCAAGACGATCCGTGTCGCGTGGAAGACCGGGGCCGGCACCTACACCGCCCTCGGCACCGCGCAGACCCTGTCGGCGACGCTCACCACGGCCGACACCGTCAGCTTCGCGCTGCCCGCCGCGACGGACTACAACACGATCGCCGCGTTCGCGGTCAGCATCGACGGCTGACCCCCATGACCGACACCACGCCGGCACCCGGTGCGCACCGCGCGCGCCGGGTGCTGCGTGCGCTCGTGTCGGTCCTGTTCTACGCCGCCGCGGCCGTCGCCGCGTGGTTCGTCTGGCCGACGAACCTCGGCGGCTGCACGACGCTCACGGTCGTGTCCGGCTCGTCGATGGAGCCGACCTACGTGACGGGTGACCTCGTCGTGTCGCGCTGCGGCGCGCCGCAGGTCGGCGACGTCGTCGTCTACCGTCCGCACGAGCTCGACGGCGCCCGGATCATCCACCGCCTCGTCGGCGGCGACGGCACCACGGGGTGGGTCGTCCAGGGCGACAACAACGACTGGACGGACCCGTTCACGCCCACCGACGAGGAGATCCTCGGCGTCGCCGCGCTGCACGTGCCGAAGGTCGGGCTCGTCGGGCGCCTCTTCACGTCGCCCTGGGTCTGGGGCTCGTGCATGCTCGTCGCGCTCGGCCTGCTCGTCTGGCCGTCGTCGCGCGACGACGAGACCGACCCCGCCTCCCCGGACCTGGCCGGCGCGCCGCAGGACCGCACCCTCACCCCCACCGGGTGACGCCGTGCGCCGCCACCCGCTGCAGCCCCGCACCGCCGGCGTCGTCGCCGCGCTCCTGCTGCTCGTCCTGCTCGTCGCCGGCACCGGCGTCGCGAACGCCGCGAGCCTCGCCCTGCTGAGCCCGTCGCGCCCGTACGCCACCGCGGTCGCGCGCTGCGCCACCGGCCCCGCGACCGTCACCGCGTCCGGCACCCCCACCGGGGGTCGCTACCCGCAGGTGACCGTCACCGGCCTGTCCGGCACGTGCACGGACGCGCGCGTGCTGCTCGCGACCAGCACGGGCACCGTGCTCCTCGACACGACCGCCCCGGTCGTGGCCGGGACGGTCACCGCCGTCGCACCGACGCCGTTCACGCCTCCCGCCGCGGGCGCGGCGCGCGTGTACGTGGCGGTCGGGTCGTGGCCCGTGGCCGCGTCCTGGGTGCCGCCCGCGTCGACGTCGCCGGTGTACCCCGCGCCGGGCGGCACCGCGTTCGACACGGCCGTCACCTGGGACCTCAAGAACGCCACGAGCGGGCAGCAGGCGTGCTTCACGATCCGCGTCACCACGACGTCGACCACGCCGATCGTCTGGTCGGCGTACGTCGACACCGCGCAGGCCCCGTTCAACGGCGCCCGCACGGGGTACTCCGTGCAGGGGTCCGACGGGTGGAAGTACCAGCTCACGCCCGACACCCCCACCGTCGGCGTCATCCGGATCAGCGGGCGCCCCGACGTCTGGCAGCCGTACGACACGGTCGTCGCCGGGCAGGTCCGCGTGGTCGAGGTCTGCAACTACTCGCTGCCGGGCGCGGCCGTCACACCGTCCGCGTACACCGTCACGACCTCGCACGGCGCGTGGAACGCGCAGCGGGCATGCGTCGTCACGACCGTCACCGGCAACGGGACGTCGCCGTTCTACGTCGGCTGGCAGACGTCCGTCGACATGACCGCCGCCGTCCAGCGGATCCGGTCCGGCGGCGGGACGCCGGGAGCGTGGCGGTACGGCGGTGACGAGTGGAAGGTCGAGCGGCTCGGCGTGCCGTCGCTGGCCGGTCCCTTCGTGTTCGACGTGCGCTCGCGGACCGCGTCGAACCTGCTCGGCACGCAGTCGTTCACGTTCGAGACCTGCGTCGTCGACGGCTGAGCACCGCCGTCACTCGACGGGTGCGAGCCCCGGACGCTTGGGCACGCGCAGGTCGCCCGACGACCGGCCGCGCAGGCGGCGCGTCGCCCACGGGTACACGTGCTCGCGCAGCCAGCGCGCGTCGCCCCGCATCTGCTCCAGCCGCGGCGTCGGGGGCAGCGGGGTCAGCGGGTCGTCCCAGCGCGTCTCGTCGGGCGCGAGGCCCAGGGCGACGAGCGCGGCCTGCGCGACCCGGGCGTGCCCGTCGGACGTCAGGTGGATGCGGTCGTCGGCCCACATGCGCCAGTCGCGCAGGCTGCGCATGCCCCACAGGTCCAGGACGTGCGCGCCGTGGCGTCGCGCGATCGACCAGATGTGCGCGTTGTAGACGCCGACGCGGCCACGCGTGGCGCGCACGAGCGGGCTCTCCACGACGTCGACCCCGGTCGCGAGCAGCACGTCCGCCCCGGCCGCGCGCAGCCGGACGACCGCCTTCTCGAGGTCGCGCGCGAGGCGGTCGACGTCGGCGGCCGGGCGCAGGATGTCGTTGCCGCCGCCGACGAGGCTCACGAGGTCCGGCTCGAGCGCGAGGGCCGCGGGCACCTGCTCGACGAGGATCGGGCGCAGCAGCCGGCCGCGGATCGCGAGGTTCGCGTACCCGAGGGACTCGACACCCGCGTCGACCCGGCGGCGGGAGAGGTGCGCCGCCAGGACGTCCGCCCAGCCGCGCTGCGGGGCGTCCACGCCGTCCGGTGAGTCCCACAGCCCCTCGGTGAAGGAGTCGCCGATCGCGACGTACCGGGACCAGCGGGGGGCGTCGGGAGGTGTGCTCACACGCCCCATTCTGGCGCGTGCCGGCGGGGCGGTGTCAGGGCAGGCGCCAGTCGACGGCCGGGGCGCCCTGCTCCGCGAGCAGCCGGTTGACGGTGGAGAAGGGGCGCGACCCGAAGAACCCGCGGCTCGCCGACAGCGGCGAGGGGTGCACGGACTCGACGCGCGGCACCGCCCCGAGGGCCGGCCGCAGCGACTGCGCGTCCCGGCCCCACAGCACCGCGACGAGCGGGCCGCCGCGCTCGACGAGCGCCTCGATCGCCCGGTCCGTGACCGCCTCCCAGCCGCGGCCACGGTGCGAGGCCGGGGCGCCGGGGCGGACGGTCAGCACGCGGTTGAGCAGCATGACGCCCTGGTCGGCCCACGGCGTCAGGTCCCCGGTCGTCGGGCGCGGCACGCCGACGTCCTGCACGAGCTCGCGGAAGATGTTGTCGAGCGAGCGCGGCACGGGCCGCACGTCCGGCTGCACCGAGAACGACAGGCCCATGGGGTGCCCCGGCGTCGGGTACGGGTCCTGCCCGACGACCAGGACGCGCACGTCGGCGAGCGGGCGGGCGAACGCCCGCAGCACCGCGTCGCCGGCCGGCAGGTAGCCGTGCCCGGCGGCGACCTCCTCGCGCAGGAACCGGCCCGCGGCGCGCAGCTGCGGCTCGACCGGGGCGAGGGCGGCCGCCCAGTCGGGGGCGACCAGCGTGTCGAGGGGGGCGGGGTGCACGGCGCGAGGGTACCCGGACGGCGGACGCGCCGGGTGCGGCCCGGGCGGTGCGCGCGGACGGTCGGTCGGGTGACGCGCGGGTGCGGCCGGTCGGGTGACGTCGCGGGTGCGCGCGGTCGCCGGTCATGCGCCCGTCGGGGGTCGCGCGGGACCGCCCCGCGAGGCGGAATGACACCGGTGTGGTTCGGACCTACGATGGCCGACGACCGACGCCGCCCCGCACCGTGGAGGACGCATGGACCTCGTGACCGCGCTCCCGGCCGGGACCGACCCGCAGGCCGAGCAGCCGCCCGCCGGCTCCGGCCTGAGCGAGCGTGACGAGCAGATCCTCGCCTTCGAGCGCCAGTGGTGGAAGTACGCCGGCGCCAAGGAGCAGGCGGTCCGCGAGCTGTTCGACATGTCCGCGACGCGGTACTACCAGGTGCTCAACGCCCTCATCGACGAGCCCGCCGCGCTGGCTCACGACCCCATGCTCGTCAAGCGGCTCCGGCGTCTGCGCTCGTCTCGTCAGCGGGCGCGTACCGCGCGTCGACTCGCGTCCGACGCCTGAGCCCCAGGTCGAGCGGATACCCTGCGGCCGTGAGCAAGGCCGACGAGTACCCGTACCCCGAGGACGAGTTCGACGTCCCGGCGGACCCCGACGCGCCCCGCGGCGTCCACCGCGCACCGCGCTCGGCCTGGAGTCGGTGGTGGCCGTTCGTCGCCGTCCTCGTGCTCGCGCCCGTGCTCGCGTACGGCGCCGTGACCGTGTGGGGCATGCTCAACGAGCCCGGCTCGAGCGACCCCGGCGCCTCGACGGCGGACGAGGTCCCCGGCGACACCACCGACGACGGCGCGACGGACGACGGCACGGGGGAGCAGCCCGCCGAGGGCGAGGGCACCCCCACCGAGCCCGACGCCGCCCCCGCTCCGCAGCCCGTGCTGAGCACGCCCGTCGTCGTGCTCAACGCCGCCGGCATCGCCGGCCTGGCCGGGCAGCAGCAGGAGAAGCTGACCGGCGCGGGCTTCACGGCCGTGACGACCGGCAACTCCGAGGGCGACGGGCTGACCGGGTCGACCGTCTTCTACGCGTCCGAGGACCTCAAGGCGACCGCGGACCTCGTCGGGCAGACGCTCGGGATCGCGGCGGTCACCCTGTCCGCGGACGACGCCCCGGACGGCATCAGCGTCGTCCTGCTCACCGACCCCGAGGCCTGACGCGCAGGTCCGCACCGCGTCCGCGGCCTGGTCACCTGCAAGATGACCCTGGTCGTGGCGCACCCGTGACCACTAGAGTCACGCGCACCGGCGGCCGGCGGAGCCACCGGCGCACCGATCGTCAGGAGCAACGCATGGCCCAGGGCACCGTGAAGTGGTTCAACGCGGAGAAGGGGTACGGCTTCATCACCCCCACCGGCGGAGGCCAGGACCTCTTCGTGCATTTCAGCGCCATCCAGGTCGACGGCTACCGGACCCTCGAGGAGGGTCAGCAGGTCGACTTCGAGGTGGGCCAGGGCACCAAGGGGCCGCAGGCCGAGCAGGTCCGCCCCGTCTGACCTCGTCCCCGACGTCCGTCCCTGCGGCCCTCGTCACGGACGGCCTCGTCGGACCGACTGCCGCACGGGCCGCGCACCCTCGGGTGCGCGGCCCGTCGGCGTCCGTGCCCGCGCCCGGTGCGGCCCGACGTCGTGCACGCACGGGGCGGACGCTGCGCGCCCGGGCGGCGGGTCAGACCGCGGCCGGACCGCGTGGGCCGGGGACGTGCGTCGCGTCGTCGATCGCGTCGAGAGCGAGCAGCACGCACGCCGCGCTCCAGGCCAGCGGCGCGACCGCGGCGGGCGAGCCGTCCGCGAGCACCTTCTCCGGGATCGACCCCGCCGACGTGCGGTGCGCGTCCAGGAACCGCAGCCACCCGTCCGCGAGCTCCCGCTCGCCGTTCTCCGCCGCGACCCACGCGTACAGCGACGTCTGCGGCGTCCACGAGACGCCGTCGTCGCGCCAGCCCGCGCCCGGCGCCAGACCGCTCGCCGGCCGCAGCATCGTCGGGACCGAGTCGCGCCACGCGTCGTGCGCCCCCGGCAGCGCGGACCGCAGGAACGGGGCGAGCAGGAACGCACGGGCCGCGTCCGCGTGACCGCCCGCGGCGTACCGTGCGTAGCCCGCGCCGCCGAACTCGCGGACCGTGGCGAGCTCGCTGCGGCGCGCGGCCCGGGCGGCGTCGTCGGCCAGCTCGACGTCGCCCGTGAGCCGCAGCAGCACCTCCGCCTGCTGCAGGCCGGCGACGAGCGGCGCGACCGTCCCGAGCGTCACGGCCCGCTCGGGCACCTCCCAGTAGTCCGGGGAGGCGGGCGGCAGCCCCGTGCGGGCGACGAGCACGGTCGCGCGGCCCACCGAGCGCAGCACGAGCGGGCGCAGCTCGCGCGCCGCCGCCTCCCGCTCCGCCGGGTCGGCGATCTCCGCGACGACCAGCCCCGCGGCCCACAGCGCCCAGCCCGTGCCGTCGGTCTGCACGCCCCGGTCGTCCGGCGGGCCCGACCCGTCCGGCAGGTAGCGGGCCTCGAAGGAGCCGTCGTCCTCCTGCACCCGGTCGAGGAAGCCCAGGACCTCGAGGGCGTCGTCGACGTGGCCGGTCCGCGCGAGCGCGACCGCGACGAAGGCCGCGTCCCGCGGCCACACGTACCGCCAGCGCTCCGACCAGCCGGCGACCGCGGCTCCGCCGGGCAGCAGCAGCGTGCGCACGTCGAGCAGCGCCGCCTCGGCCATGTCCGCGTACGGCCCGCCGGCACCTGGGACCCGGCCCTCGGCGAGCCAGGCCCGCTGCTCGGCCGCGACGCCGTCCGCGGCCTGCACGCCGCCCTGCCCCGCAGGACCCGTGTCACCGCCGAGCGCTCCCGCGAGGGTGCCCGCTGCGGGGTCCAGCACCCGGGTGCCGGCCAGGAACGTCGGACGCGTGCCGGTCGCGACGGCGGTGCGGGTGCCGTCGGGCAGGAGCGCGACCGTCTCCTGGTACAGGTCGATGCGGGCCCACGACGCGACCTCGTCCGGGACGCTCCCCGTGGGCGGTGCGACCGACGCGGTCCCGGGCGCGACCGGTGCGAGCAGCACCGCGGCGACCGCGCACAGCACGACCGTCGCCACGGGACGGCGCCGGCGCGGGCGGTGCGCGGGCGCGCCGCGGCGCGTGTCGACGACGACGTCGACCACGTCGGTGTGACCTGGCACACGCGCACGATAGACGGCGGCGGGGCCGCGTCGGGCCGTACCGCGGGTGAAGGTCACGCTGCCGGCCGCCTGTGGCGACCCGTGGCGGTCGTCGGGCAGCGGGCCGCCGGCTCCACCGTGGGCGAACGCGCCTTGCACTCGCAGGGGCCGAGTGCTAACCATTGACTTAGCACTCTCCGGTGGAGAGTGACAGAACCACCGGCCGCCCGGTGAGGTGCGTCGCGACGCGGGACAGGACCGCGAGCGACGCGCCGTCCGTCGCGGGCACCCCAGCGGCCGACCCGGAACCGAGCGAAGGATCACAGCCCCATGGCCAAGATCATTGCCTTCAACGAGGAGGCCCGCCGCGGCATCGAGCGGGGTCTCAACACCCTCGCCGACACCGTCAAGGTCACCCTCGGCCCCAAGGGCCGCAACGTCGTGCTGGACAAGAAGTGGGGCGCCCCCACGATCACCAACGACGGTGTCTCCATCGCCAAGGAGATCGACCTCGACGACCCGTTCGAGAAGATCGGCGCGGAGCTCGTCAAGGAGGTCGCGAAGAAGACCGACGACGTCGCCGGTGACGGCACGACGACGGCGACCGTCCTCGCCCAGGCGCTCGTCCGCGAGGGCCTGCGCAACGTGGCCGCGGGTGCGAACCCGATCGCGCTGAAGAAGGGCATCGAGAAGGCCGTCGAGGCCGTCACGACCCAGCTCCTCGCGCAGGCCAAGGAGGTCGAGACCAAGGAGGAGATCGCCGCCACGGCCGCCATCTCCGCCGGTGACACCGCGATCGGCGAGCTCATCGCCGAGGCCCTCGACAAGGTGGGCAAGGAGGGTGTCATCACGGTCGAGGAGTCGTCCGCGCTGGGCCTCGAGCTCGAGCTCACCGAGGGCATGCGCTTCGACAAGGGCTTCCTGTCCGCGTACTTCGTGACCGACCCGGAGCGTCAGGAGGCCGTCCTCGAGGACGCGTACGTCCTGCTCGTCGAGTCGAAGATCTCGAACGTCAAGGACCTGCTGCCGCTGCTCGAGAAGGTCATCCAGGCCGGCAAGCCGCTGTTCATCGTCGCCGAGGACATCGAGGGCGAGGCCCTGGCCACGCTCGTCGTGAACAAGCTCAAGGGCACGTTCAAGTC
The DNA here is from genome assembly GCF_000212695.1 of Cellulomonas fimi ATCC 484. Classification (NCBI taxonomy): domain Bacteria; kingdom Bacillati; phylum Actinomycetota; class Actinomycetes; order Micrococcales; family Cellulomonadaceae; genus Cellulomonas; species Cellulomonas fimi. Next base: position 702,462 of record NC_015514.1, read on the forward strand.
CATCGCCGTCAAGGCCCCGGGCTTCGGCGACCGCCGCAAGGCGATGCTGCAGGACATGGCCATCCTCACGGGCGGCCAGGTCGTCTCCGAGACCGTCGGCCTCAAGCTCGACACGGTCGGCCTCGAGGTCCTCGGCACGGCGCGCAAGATCGTCGTCACCAAGGACGAGACCACGATCGTCGAGGGTGCGGGCGACGCCGCGCAGATCGCGGGCCGCGTCTCGCAGATCCGTGCCGAGATCGAGAACTCGGACTCGGACTACGACCGCGAGAAGCTGCAGGAGCGCCTCGCCAAGCTCGCCGGCGGCGTGGCCGTCATCAAGGCGGGCGCGGCCACCGAGGTCGAGCTCAAGGAGCGCAAGCACCGCATCGAGGACGCCGTCCGCAACGCCAAGGCGGCCGTCGAGGAGGGCATCGTCGCCGGTGGTGGCGTCGCGCTCATCCAGGCCGGCGCGCTCGCGTTCGAGAAGCTCGAGCTCGAGGGTGACGAGGCGACCGGTGCGTCGATCGTGAAGCTCGCGATCGAGGCCCCGCTCAAGCAGATCGCGGTCAACGCCGGTCTCGAGGGTGGCGTCGTGGCGGAGAAGGTCCGCAACCTGCCCACCGGCCACGGCCTGAACGCCGCGACCAACGAGTACGAGGACCTGCTGGCCGCGGGCGTCAACGACCCGGTCAAGGTCACCCGCTCCGCGCTGCAGAACGCGGCGTCGATCGCGGCGCTGTTCCTCACCACCGAGGCCGTCGTGGCCGACAAGCCGGAGAAGGCCCCGGCCGGCCCGGCCGGCGGTGGCGACGACTTCGGCGGCGGCTTCTGACCGTCGACGTGAGTCGCGCGGCGGTCTGACCGCCGCACTGCACGACCCAGCACGAGGGGCCGGTCACCTGCGGGTGGCCGGCCCTTCGGCGTGCCACCGGCGGTCGCCGGGTCCGAGGGCGGTGGTCACCCTCGCGGGGTGACGTCCGAGAGGGCTGCGGTGCCTAGCGTCCGGGATGAGCCCGCACGCGCGGGCCGGGCGGGAGGCCGACATGACGGGGGTCGGGCGGCAGGTCGACCGAGCGCAGGCCAGGCAGGCGGGCGACGCGGCGGATGCGCACGGGTCGCCCGCTCCGGCGCGACCCGGGCACGTCCGGGAGGTCGTGACGGTCGTCGTGCTGTCCGTCACCGCCGTCCTCACGGCCTGGAGCGTCTTCGAGGCGAGCCAGTGGGGCGGGGAGATGTCGATCGCCTTCTCCAAGGCGTCCTCCGCGCGCATCGAGGCGAGCCGGCACGCCGCCGAGGCCGACGCGGCACGCGGCTACGACCTGCAGACGTTCGCCGTGTGGGTGCAGGCCGTGGCGCAGGGCGACGAGCCTCTCGCGGCGTTCGCCCGGGAGAGGTTCAGCCCGCAGCTCGCACCCGCCATGGACGCCTGGCTCGCGACCGAGCCGCTCCAGGACCCCGACGCGCCGCGCAGCCCCTTCGCGCTGCCCGTCTACGAGCCGCCCGGGGCGGCGGACGCCGCCGAGGCCGACGCGCGCGCGGAGGACTGGTTCGCCCGCGCGCTGCTTCTCGACGAGCGCAGCGACCGCTACACGTTCCTGACGGTGCTGTTCGCGCTCGTCCTGTTCTTCGCGTCGCTCTCCACGCGCGGCCGCGCCGAGCGCCTGCGGTGGACCCTGCTGGGCGTGGCGCTGGTCCTCGTCGTCGTGGGGACCGGGCTCCTGCTCGCGTTCCCGAAGATCGTGTGACTACACGAGACGCTGGACCACGCGCGACGTCGTGCCGTCGTGCGTGACGGTCGCGAGCGCACCGTTGACGAGGGACAGGTGCGGCGGGACGTGGCCGCAGTCCACGTCCGCGAGCACGGGGACGCCGAGGTCGCCCAGGGCGTGGCGCGCGGCGTCGTGCTGCGTCCAGCCCGGCGTCCGGGCGCCGCGGGTCCGGCCGAGCAGGACGGCGTTCGCGCGGTCGAACCAGCCCGCGTACCGCAGGCCGAGCAGACGGCGGGTCACGTCGGCGGAGTCCGCGGCCGCTGCCTCGAGGTACACGACGAGCCCCTCGGGCGCGTGGGCGTCGGCGAAGGCCGCGACGTCCCCGTACGGCGTGCCCGCGAGGTGCGACACCGTCTCCAGGCAGCCGCCCACGAGCCGTCCCGTGACCTCCACGTCGCCCTCCGCGTCGACGCGCGTCCATCCCCCCGGAGCGTCGAGCGTGTACTGCGCGACGTGCGGGTCGTCCGCGTAGTCGTCGAAGCCCGTCTCCCGGACACGCTCGGCTGCGCCCTGCGTCAGGACCGCGCCCGGCTCGGCCGTCACGACGGTCGTCCACGGCAGGAGCGGCGCCGGGACCCGGTACGGGGTGTCCATGAGGTTCTGGCCGTGCAGCGTCGCGACTCCGGTGCGCAGCGTGAGGGGGAGCAGCAGCGTCGCGACGTCGGAGTACCCGACGAACCACGTGGGGTCGGCGGCGAGCGCGTCCCAGTCGAGCAGCGGCAGCAGGTCGAGCGCGATCTCGCCGCCCCACGGCGGGACGACCGCGCGCACCGCCGGGTCGGTGAGGAACCCCGTGAGCTCGTCGGCGCGGTCCCGCGGGCTGCCGCTCGCGATGCCGACGCCCCCGACGAGGGGGCCCAGCCGCACGTCCCACCCGTGCGCGCGCACGGCCTCGACGGCGACGTCGAGCCGGGCCCGGTGGCGGGGCTCGACGCCTGCGGACGGGGAGGGGACGGCGACGACGTCCCCGTCGCCCAGGGCACGGGGGTAGCGGATCACGCGCCCGAGTCTGGCAGGTGCGGGCGCGGCATCCGGGCGACAGGTCCCCGGGTGGGCGTGGTGCGAGGACTACGCTCGCGGCGTGCACGAGACGGTCGTCAGCGTCGAGGGGTGCTGCGAGCACCGCCACCCGGCCGAGCGCGGCACCGTGACCCTGACGGTCGGCTTCGACGGGCCGGACCGCGAGGCCGTGGTCCGGCGGACCACCGGTGAGCACGCGTGGCTCGCCGAGGTCGCGCAGCAGCTGCACGCACCGCCGTCCGGAGCGGTGTCGTCCTGGTCGTCGGGGCGCGTGCGGGTGTGGGCCGAGCGGCCGTGGAACACCGACGGGCGCCAGCTGCCGCTCGTCCACCACGCCGCCGCCGACCTCACGATGACGTTCCGCGACCTCGAGCTGCTGGAACGCTGGGTCGAGGACGCGGCCGTCCGCGACGGCGTCACGGTGCAGGGCGTCGAGTGGGACCTCGCGCACGAGACGCGCACCCGGCTGACCGCTGACGCGCAGGTGCGCGCGGTCCAGGACGCCGCGGCCAAGGCCTCCGTCTACGCGCGCAGCCTCGGCCTGACCGCCGTGCGGCCGCTCGCCGTCGCCGACCCGGGCCTGCTCGGGGACGGCGCCCGCCCGCCCGTCGAGCCGCTGTTCGCGGCGAGGTCGATGGTGGCCCCGGACGCCGGCGGCGGTCTCGACCTGCGGCCCGACGAGATCGTCGTGTCCGTCCGCGTGCACGCGCGGTTCGCGGCGACGTGACCGGCCCGACGCCGCGCCGGGGAGCGCCGTCGTGATCTTCTGGGGGCACCTGGACAGCGTCGACGAGCACGCAGCGCGCTACCGGTACACCGAGGAGCGTGCGGACGGGGAGCCGGACCCGCACGCGGGCATCCTCGTCGTCCCGGCGGGCGACGCGTCCGCGTGCCGCATGGACGGCCGCGACGACGTCCCGCTCGGGGCGCTGCGCGTCGCCCGCAAGGCCGCGCAGGAGAGGGCGGCGACGGGGGAGTGGCCGGCCACGACCTGCTGGTTCTCCTGCTGACGAGCCCGCCGCGTCACTGCCGGTAGGACGCCAGGAAGTTGCCGATGCGCTCGACCGCGTCCGCGAGGACCCGGGCCTCGGGCAGCGTGACGATGCGGAAGTGGTCGGGCGTCGGCCAGTTGAAGCCCGTGCCCTGCACCAGCAGGATGTGCTCGCTCACCAGCAGGTCGTGCACCAGGCGCGCGTCGTCGTGGATCTCGTGCACCTCGGGGTCCAGCCGGGGGAACAGGTACAGCGCGCCGTCGGGGCGCACGCAGTCGACACCGGGGATCGACGTCAGACCGCGCCACGCGACCTCGCGCTGCTCGTGCAGGCGGCCGCCGGGGGCGATGAGCGCGTCGATGGACTGCACGCCACCGAGCGCGGCCTGCACCGCGTGCTGCGCCGGCACGTTGGGGCACAGACGCGTCGACGCGAGCAGCTCGATGCCCTCGAGGAACCCCTGCGCGTGCTCCCGGGGACCCGTCACGACGAGCCAGCCCGACCGGTAGCCCGCGACCCGGTACGTCTTCGACAGGCCGTTGAACGTCAGGCACAGCAGGTCCGGGGCGAGCGTCGCCATGGGGGTGTGCGTCGCGCCGTCGAACAGGATGCGGTCGTAGATCTCGTCGGACAGCACGAGCAGCGAGTGGCGTCGGGCGATGTCCGCGATGCCCTGCAGCACCTCGCGCGAGTAGACCGCGCCCGTCGGGTTGTTCGGGTTGATGACGACGATCGCCTTGGTCCGCGGCCCGACGAGCGACTCGAGGTGCTCGAGGTCGGGCTGCCAGCCGTTCGTCTCGTCGCACCGGTAGTGCACGGGCACGCCGTCGGACAGCGACGTCATGGCGGTCCACAGCGGGTAGTCCGGCGACGGGATGAGCACCTCGTCGCCCTCGTCGAGCAGCGCCTGCATGACCATCGTGATGAGCTCGGAGACGCCGTTGCCGAGGAACACGTCGTCGACGTCGATCGTGGGGAACCCGGGCTCGGTCTCGTACCGCGTCACGACCGCACGCCGGGCCGACAGGATGCCGCGGGAGTCCGTGTAGCCGTGCGCGTGCGGGATCGACGCGATGACGTCGCGGACGATCTGGTGCGGCGCCTCGAAGCCGAACGCCGCGGGGTTCCCGGTGTTGAGCCGCAGGATCGAGTGGCCCTCGGCCTCGAGCCGCGCGACCTCGTCGAGCGCCGCGCCCCGGATCTCGTACAGGACGTTCTTCAGCTTCGAGGACTGGTCGAGCGGGCGCAGCGGCATGTCGGGAGCGTACGCCGGGTCGACGCGCGCGCTCGCGGGGTGTCAGGCGTGCGGCCGGCCCCCGCGCTCGCGGGCGGGCACGCGCAGGCCGGACGCGCGCAGCCGCCGGATCAGCTCGCCCGCACTGACCGGCACCGCGCCCAGCGCGACGAGCTCGTCGAGGCGCTCGTCGGGCACGTCGTAGTGGTCCAGGTCGAACCCGCGTCGAGGCAGCCCCGCGCGCGACGCGAACGCGTGCAGCTCGTCGAGCGAGGTGTCGCTGACGAGGTGCGCCCACATCCGCCCGTGGCGTGGCCACAGCGGCGGGTCGACGAGCACGGTCACCCGACCGAGCCTAGGGCGCGTCTCACAGCTCCTGTGGTGGCGCGACCAGTGCGTCGGAGTGATCGAGCTGTCGAACGACTGGTGCGCGTGACGATTCTGCGCGGCCGGTGCCCTGCGCCAGGCGATGTGCAGCATCGGAGTGCCGCCTGAATGTGCGACATCCGGGCTAGGAAGCTGGGGGTTGCGCGGACCGCGGCCTTTCTGCGGCTACGCATCCGGCAGGCCTGCCCGGCCGCCTGTGTGACACGTCCTTGCCGGCGCGCTCGTTCTCGATCGGACAGCAGTGCGCTGCCCTACGGTGTGCCCTGTGTCCCTCCTCGACGCCGCGTACGAGCTCTGGCTCGACAAGACATGGGGCCGGCGCGCGGTGGTGGTGTTCACGGTCCAGCCCGACCGACTGCGCAGGATGGACGTCGCCACCGGACCATGCGTTCCCCAATCCGGGCTCAAGCGACCGCTGCAGGGCGTGCTGGCGCAGGACCTGGGCGAGTCGCCGGCCCAGAGTGCGGCTCTCTTCACGGCACTCACCGGGCATGCGCCCGAGGGGGCGCTGGTCGTGCTCGAGGAGGCAGGGAGCGGACGCCTGTCGGTCTGCTCCGAGACGTTCCTGAACGCGATGGCGGACGCGTGCGAGGAACACCTCGCGCTCGCCGACGCCGACGAGGCGGCCGGCAGGAAGGACCTGCCGACGTTCGCTCGAGCGTACGACGAGCTCGCGGTTGCGTGGCGGCAGGCCGTGCGGTGGCCGCGGCACGTGGCGCCGCTGAGCCAACGCCTCGGGCGGCTGGGGTCGGCGCGGCACGCGCGACTCAAGGAACAGCCGCTGTACATGTGGCACGGGCCGTCCGTGCCGATGTTCGCCATCGCGACAGGTCGCATGCCCGACAGATAGGGCACGCGTCTCCCCGCCTCCGCCGTGGGTGGCGCGGATGCTGCGTGAGTGTCTCGTCGTGCGGTGCTGACTGATGCTCAGCGGGGCGCGGATCGCTCCCGGATCAGCTCGCGCGCGCTGACCGGCGCCGCGCCCACGTCCGTCCGTGGCGCGGCCACAGCGGCGGGTCGACGAGCACGGTCACCCGACCGAGCCTAGGTGCCCGGTCGGCCGCGCTGGCTCGTCGACCCGCGCCGCGGTCAGGCGGTGAACAGGCGCGACGCCTGCGCCTCCGCGTCGGCGTAGGTCTGCGCCGCGGCGTGCATCGCGGCGCTGATCTGGTCGAGCGACTGCTCGAGCCGCGTCTCGGTCGCCGACCAGCTCGCGAGCACGCCCGCGAACGCGGTGGCCGCGGAGCCGCGCCACGTGCCCTGCAGGTCGGCGAGCTGCCGGTGCATCGCCGCGACCTCGCTGCGGATCGTCGCCGCGCGCGCCTGCACCCCGGCTGCGGCCTGCGCGACGTGCGCGCTGTCGACCTCGTACCTGCTCATGCGGACCTCCCGTCGCCCGGGCCCGCCGGGAGTGGCGGTACCTCGTGGCCAGGACGGTAGGAGGGCCGCCCGTCGGGAGGTCCGGGTGCGCGCCGGAGCTGTGCGGCGACCCGCGGCCCGAGGGGCTGTGGACGGCTCGCCGACCACCCGGCGCACGACTTGCGGTGACAGCGGCGTACGGCCGCGCCCCGCCCAGCAAGCAGCGTGTACGACCACGCCCTGCCGAGCGATCAGCGGCGTACGGCCACGCCGCGCGACCGGTTGCGGTCGGCTAGAGGTCCTGCGCCGCCGCGCGGACCGCCGCCTGGGCCGCCGCGCCGTCCGTCGCCGCGAGCGTCGACTCCTCGGCGGCACGGTTCGCCAGCGTCTCCGCGTCGAGCTTCGCGAGCTCCTTCTCGAGGCGCTGCTTCTCGGCGGACAGGTTCTGCCGGGCCGGCTCCTCCCACGCCGCACCGAGCGGGCTGGAGAACAGCGACGGCCGCCCGAGCAGCTTGTCGAGGATCTTCAGCCGCGCACGCACGTAATGCTCGACCGGCAGGTGCGAGTACTCCGCGCGGACGTCGTGCAGGTAGGACTTGTACCGCTGCGGCTCCGCGGCGAGCATCGCGAGGTCCGCGTCGCACAGCACCGCGCAGTCGAAGTCGGCCGGGTCCGGCGAGTGCCGGACGAGGGCCACGACCAGGTCGTGCACGCGGCGCACGTGCGGCTCCGGGACGCCGAGGCGCGTGAGCTCGTCGACGGCCAGGCGTGCGCTCGCGATCTCGTCCTCGCCGCCGCGGTTCGCGTACGCCTTGCGCTCGGCGGAGTCGAACACCGCGCCGTGGTACCACGCCGCAAGGCGGACCAGGTCGGGCTCGTGCGTCTCCTCGACGAGCTCGTCGACACGGACCAGCACGTCGACCAGGTGCCGCAGGTTGTGGAACTCGCGGCCGGGCTCGGACCACCGGTCCACGAGCGACTGGCCGACGTCACGGATCTCCTCCGTCGTGGCCGTCGCCCCAGCCCCCTGGGCACTGCGCTGGAACGCGGAAAGCAACCACTGCGGTGCGTCGTGGACGCCCATGGATCAAGCCTCACGCCGATGGTCGGGACGCGCCATCGTAGATCGTGCCGGCGACACCGGGTGGTGGGGTCCGTCACCTGGGTCCGGCGCCACCGGCAGGGCGACGTGCACCGTGGTGCCGCCGCCGGGCGTCTCGTGCAGCCCGACGGTGCCGCCGTGCGCCGTCACGATGGCCGCGACGATCGCCATCCCGAGCCCCGCGCCCCCCGAGTCGCGGCCCCGCGACGCGTCCACCCGGTAGAACCGCTCGAACACCCGCGCCGCGTGCTCGGGGTCGATACCGGGTCCGTGGTCGCGCACCTCGAGGACGCCGCGGCCGTCCCGCACGCCGACGGCGAGCTCGACCGGCGTGCCCTCCGGCGTGTGCCGCACGACGTTCCCGACGAGGTTCGCGACGACCTGCCGCAGCCGCGCCTCCTCGCCGCGCACGACGCACGCGCCGGTCGTGCCGCCCGCGTCCAGCGGGACGAGGCGGGCCGTGCGCGACGGGTCGAGCGCGCGCAGGTCGCTCACCGCGTCGGCGGCGAGGACCGTCAGGTCGACGGGGTCGTGCCGCAGCGGCCGGTTCTCGTCGAGCCGGGCCAGGGCGAGGAGGTCCTCGACGAGCGTGCCCATCCGGGTCGCGGAGTCCTCGATCCGGCGCATGGTGTCGTCGACCTGCGTGCGCTCGGTGAGCGCCCCCATCCGGTACAGCTCGCCGTACCCGCGGATCGTCGCCAGCGGCGTGCGCAGCTCGTGCGACGCGTCCGCGACGAACCGGCGCATCCGCGCCTCCGACGCCGTCGACACCCCGAAGGCCTGCTCGATCTGCGCGAGCATCCCGTTGAGCGCGTCACCGAGCCGCCCGACCTCGGTCGTCGGCGGGGCGGTCGTGACGCGGCGGGACAGGTCGCCGGCCGCGATCGCGGCGGCCGTCGCCTCGATCTGGCGCAGGGGACGCAGCGACCGGCGGACCGCCCAGCCGCCGGCGAGGACGCCGAGCCCGAGGATCCCGACCCCGGACAGGAGCAGGGCGAGCGTCATGCTCTTGACGGTCGAGTGGATCTCACCGAGCGGGAGCGCCACGACGACCGAGCCGACGACGCGGGCGGAGCGCTCCAGGTACACGGGGTACGCGACCGCACGCCAGCGGGAGTCCTCCTGCGACGACGCGATCGTGAACGGCTCGCCCGCACGCTCGGCGGCCTGCGACGGCGTCAGCTCGGGCAGCCGCGGCACCCCGTGCGCGTCCACCGCGGACCCGCCGCTCGCCCAGCGGGTGCCCTCGGTCGTCGTGAACGCGACCGCGTAGTCCGTCGGCAGGTACGCGTCCTCGTCGGGCAGCTGCTCCGTGAGGACCGTCCTGGCCAGCGTCTTGGCGAGGCCGACGCCCTCGGTGACGAGCTTGGCGTCGACCTGGGCGACGAGCGTACGGCTCAGCAGGGTCGCGCTCGCGGCGCCCGCGAGGAGCAGCCCGAACGCGAGCAGGACCGTCATGATCCCGACGAGCCGCCCGACGAGCGGAACGGTCGACCACCACGCCTGCACGCCGTCGCGCACCCGCCGCACGCCGGCCCGGGGCGTGGAGGCGCCGGTGGCCTCCGGTCCGCCGGCGGGGCGGGTCGCCGTCGTCGGGGCGGTGGACGTCATGACGGCTCGCGCAGCAGGTACCCGACGCCGCGCTTGGTGTGGATCAGCGGGGGCAGGCGGTTGCCGTCCGCGTCGGCGAGCTGGTCGATCTTGCGGCGCAGGTAGGAGATGTACGACTCCACGATGTTCGCGTCGCCGCCCCAGTCGTACTGCCACACGTGGTCGAGGATCTGCGCCTTCGACAGCACGCGGCCCGGGTTGAGGATGAGGTAGCGCAGCAGCTTGAACTCGGTGGGCGACAGCTCGACCGCGTGGCCCGCGCGCGTGACCTCGTGGCTGTCCTCGTCGAGCTCCAGGTCGGCGTACCGCAGCACGCTGGACGAGTCGTCGAGGCCCGCCGACGTGCGGCGCAGGATCGCGCGGATGCGGGCGACGACCTCCTCGAGGCTGAACGGCTTCGTCACGTAGTCGTCGCCGCCGACCGTCAGGCCCTGCACCTTGTCGGCCGTGTCGTCGCGCGCCGTGAGGAACAGGACGGGCACGTGCTGGCCCTTCTCCCGCAGCCGACGCGTCACGGTGAAGCCGTCCATGTCGGGGAGCATCACGTCGAGCACGACGAGGTCCGGCTCGACGTCCCGGGCCAGCCGCAGCGCGGCACCCCCGTCCGCGGCGGCGTGCACCTCGAAGCCGGCGAACCGCAGCGACGTCGCGAGCAGCTCGCGGATGTTCGGCTCGTCGTCGACGACGAGCAGGCGGGCCTCGGGGTGGGCAGGCGCACCGGTCATCCCCCCAGTGTCCGCCCGTTGCCTGGGCGTCGCCTGGGAGCCGCCTGCACGGGCGTTCGTCCGTCCAGGGCAGACGTCCTCCTGGACGACCGACCGGAGCCGGTACGGTGCTGCCTCGTGACTGCTGCCACGGACCTCACGAACCCCGTGCTGACCGTCGTCCAGCTGGACGCCGGCGTGCCGCTCGACCGCTTCGCGAACTGGCTCGACGGCCTCCGGGTGCGCACCGTGCGCGCGTACCTCGGCGAGAGCGTCGGACCGGTGGGCGAGCTCGACGGCCTGCTCGTCCTGGGCGGGCAGATGTCCGCGCTCGACGACGCCCCGGGCGTGGCCGCCACGCGCGCGCTGCTCGCGGACGCCGTCGAGGCGGGCGTGCCGACGCTCGGCATCTGCCTGGGCGCCCAGCTGCTCGCCGTCGCGACCGGCGGTCGCGTGCACGTCGCCGCACCGCCCGGGCGTGAGTCCGGCGTCGTCGACGTCCGCTGGCGGCCCGAGGCCGTCGGCGACCCCGTCGTGGGCGCGCTCGTCGACACCCGCGAGCCCGAGGACCACCGCTCGACGCCGCTGCCGAGCATGCACGCCGACGCGATCGTCGACCTGCCGCGCGCCGCCGTGTGGCTCGCGCACTCGCGGCAGTACCCCTACCAGGCGTTCCGGGTCGGCTCGGCGTGGGGCGTCCAGTTCCACCCCGAGGCGTCGCCCGCGACGCTGCACGCGTGGGCGGAGCTGCACGACGACGTCGACACCGCGGCCGTGGACGCCGCGACCGCCGAGCACGACGCCGCGGTCGCCGTGGCGGGCTCGACCATCGCGCGGGCCTTCGCGGGCGTCGTGGGCGCGCGCGCCGCACAGCGCACCCCCGCCTGAGGCACGCCGCCCGACGCACACCCGTCTGACGCACACCCGCCTGAGGCGCACCCGCTCGACACGGCCGCTGCGCCGCCGACCGCGCGTGCCGGCGCTCGGCGACGCGTCCCGGACGACGACGGCCGGCCCCCGTGAGGGAGCCGGCCGTCCGTGCCTCACCGCCCGGCCGTGGGCCGCGGCGTCACGGCGTCACTGCTCGGGCGGGGCCTCGAGCTGGGGCGTGACCGGGATCGTGCCCAGGGCCTGCGGTGCGCCGCCCTGCTTGAGCGCCGCGAGGCGCGCCTCGACCTCGATCTGCGCACCCGAGGCCTCGAGCTCCGCGAACTGCGAGTCCAGCGACGACGCGGCCAGCTCCGCCTGGCCCATCGCCATGGCCTCCTCGCGCCGCACGCGCTCCTCGAACCGCGCGAGCTCGCTCGTCGGGTCCAGCACGTTGATCGAGCTGATCGCGGTCTGCACCGTCTGCTGCGCCTGGGCGGACTTCTGCCGGGCGACGAGCGTGTCGCGGCGCTGCTTGAGCTGGCCGAGCTTGTCCTTCATGAGCGCGAGGCCCGACTTGAGCTTCTCGACGGTCTCGCGCTGCGACGCGATGAGCGGCTCCGCCTCGCGGACCTCGCCCTCCGCCTGGATCTGCTTGCCGAGCGCGACCTTCGCGAGGTTGTCGAAGCGGTCGGCCTTCGCCGTGTCGCCCGTGGACCGCGCCTGGTCGGCGGCCGTCGACGCCGCGAGCGCCTTGCCGCCCCACTCCCGCGCGGCCGCGACGTCCTCGTTGTAGTCCTGCTCCGCCAGGCGCAGGTTGCCGATCGTCTGCGCGATCGCCTTCTCGGCCTCGGCGATGGAGCTCGTGTAGTCGCGCACCAGCTGGTCCAGCATCTTCTGCGGGTCCTCGGCCTGGTCGATCAGCGCGTTGATGTTCGCGCGCGCGAGCTGGGTGATCCGTCCGAAGATGCTCTGCTTCTCGGTCATCGCCTCGTGCCTTCTCTCGTCGTGCCTGCGTCGTGCGTGCCCGGGGCGTGCCCCGGTCGTTCACCTGCGTCCCGTGCCCCGGCGGTCAGAACCCTCCGCCGAAGCCCCCGTCGCCGAAGCCGCCGCCGTCGAACCCGCCGCCGTCACCACCGCCGAAGCCGCCACCGCCGCCCCAGCCGCCGCCGCCGCGCAGGATCGAGTCCAGCAGGATGCCGCCGAGCACCATCCCGCCGACGCCGTTCACCGCGTCGCCCATCCCGCGCCCACGCCCCGTCGACTGGTACCGGTACGCGTCCGCCTGCTCCACGTCGGCCTGTGCCAGGTGCCCCGCGTCCGCGACGAGCTGCTCCGCCCGGCGCGCCGACTCCAGCGCCGCCTCCGGCTCGGTGACCGCCTGGTCCTCGGCGTGCCGGTACAGCCGCTCCGCCTCCGCGAGCCGGGTGCGTGCCTCGGGGCCCACCGCGCCGCGGCGGGTCGCGACGAAGTCGCTCGTGGCCCGCAGCGCCGACCGCAGCCGGCCGAGGGTCTCGCCGAGGAGCTGGCGGGCGCGGTCCGCACGCTCGCGCGCCTCCCGCAGCGGGGCGAGCGTGGCGTCGATCGCCGCCTCCGCCTCCGAGATCGTGCGCAGCGCGGCCAGCGGGTCGCCCGCACCCGTGCGCGCCTCGCGGGCGGTCGCCACCGCGGCGTGCGCGGCCTGCACGCGCGGCGCGACCTCGGGCCGGGCCGGGCCAAGGCGCTCCGCGTCCGCGATGTCCGACGTGATCGACGCGATCGCCGCGTCGAGCCGCGGTCCGGCCGACGCGAGGTCGCTGCCCGCGTGGTCGACCGCGTCGAGCAGCACGCGCACCTGCCCGAGGGCCTCCTCGGCCGCGCGTGCGTAGCGGACGGCCGTCGCGCGGTCCCCGGTCCCGAGCGCGGCACGGCCCTGCGTCAGGGCCGACGTCACCTCGTCGAGCAGCAGGCGTGCCTGGTCCGGGTTGAGCGTGACCGACGCGAGCGCCGACGCCGGGTAGCGGGCCGCGAGCGTCTGCAGGGTCGCCCGTGCGGTGTCGACCCGCGCGGCCAGGGTGGTCGCCTCGCGCTCGTGCGCGTCGAGCGCGTCGCCGACGCGCGCCTCGACGTCCCGCAGCTCGTCGAACGCCGACTTCTGCGCGTCGAGGTCCGCCGCGACCTGCGCGACCGTGCGGATGATCCGCGTCGCCGTCTCCCGCACCTGGGGCTCGGTGTCCGGGATGTCGTCGTCGAGCGTCTGGCGCAGCCGGAACGCCTCCGTGACCCGCTGCTTCGCGCCCGCCAGGACCTGCTCGAACTCGCGCGTGGCGTCCGGCCCGAACTGCGCCTGCGCGAACCCGAGCTCCTCCTCCGAGGAGCGCAGCGCGTCGTCGATGCGGACCAGCGCCGACGACGAGCGCTTGTCGAGCTCCGCCGTCGGGAGCGCCGCGAGCTCGTCGACCGGTCCCGCCGCCTGCGGCTGCGGGGGCGGACCGAGCTGCTTGTCGCGACGGCGCCGCGCGAGGAACGCGGGCAGTGCGAACAGGGCACCGATGACGACGAGGCCGATGAGCAGCACCCAGACGAAGCCGCCGCCACCGCCGCCGCCCGTCGCGGAGCGCTGCAGCGACTCCGCGGCCGCGATCGCCGCGCCCGCCCAGTCGTCCGCCGCGAGACGGTCCTCCGCGGCCGTCGCCGCCGCCTGCACCTCGCCGGAGGACAGCTCGCCCGACTGCTGCGGCACGAGTGCGTACCGGCGCGCCTCGGTCGCGACCGCCAGCACGAAGTCCGACTCGCCCAGCCCGGACTGCTCGGCCGTCGCCTGCGCCCAGTCGACCGGGCTCTGCCCCGCGAAGTCCGCCACGTACACGACGTACAGGTCGTACGGCGTGGCCTGCGAGAGCTCGTCGAGCGCCGCCTGCACCTCGCCCTGCGAGCCGCTCAGGGCGCCGACCTCGTCCGTGACGTCCGACGTGAGGGTCAGCGGGTCGGCCGCGGGCAGCACGAGCGCCGACGCGGGGGCGGCGGCCAGGCCGACCGCGGCCACGGCGGTCACGAGCAGCGACGCGCGAGTCCGGGAGCGCACGCGACGATCCTTTCTCAGGGTGGTACCCCTCGCAACGAGGGCGGGCAGGTCGTGGTTCCCCCGCACCCGAGGGGCCGCCCCCGCCCGGAGACGACGACGGGTGGCCCCGGTCGTCCAGGGCCACCCGCCGTCGTGCTGTCAGGCGCCGGTGGCACTCCGTCGACGCGCCAGCAGGAGCGCACCGCCGACGGCCACCGTCACGGCCGCGGTGGCAGCCAGCGCCCAGGGCTCGGCCCCGGTCACGGGCAGCGTGCCGCGGGCTGCGGGGGCGGCGAGGGTCACCGCCAGCTGCGACCACGAGCCGCTCGTCCCGCCGATCGCGAGGACGTGGTGCGCGCCTGCGGCGGCGCCCACCGGCACGGTGACGACCAGCCGGGCCACGCCGGCCGCGTCGGCCACCGCCGTGCCCAGCAGGATCGGGTCGGAGTGCAGGTAGAAGGCCACCGTCTCGCCCGGGGTGAAGCCGCGGGCGACCATCTCGGTCGACGTGCCCGGTGCGAGCGACGTCGTCGCGGTCGCGACGGTGCCGGACGGCTGCGTCGTCGCGCGCTCCGGCTCGCCGGTGACCACGACGGTGAGCGTCCGCTCCACGGCCGCCACGCCCGGCGCCGCGGGAGCGGAGACGGACAGCACGTGCGTCCCGGGCTCCAGCACCGGAAGCGTGACGTCGATCGAGGTGCGGGCGGACAGGTCGGTGACCTTCGCGAGCACCGTGCCGCCCTCACGGATCGTCACCGGCGACGCCGGCCGGACGTCGCCGAGGCCGAGGCGGACGACGGCGGGCGTGCCGACGGTGGTCGTCACCGACGCGGGGACGGTGAGCACCGGGACCGCGTCCGGGGTCGGCGTGACGGTGGGCGTGGGCGTGGGGGTGGGGGTGGGCTGCTGGGGCTCCTCCGGCGCGGGTGCGACGACGAGCGGGACGGCGCTGTGCGCCTGGTTCGCCGGCAGGTAGGAGTCGTCTCCCGAGTACGCGACCGTCATCGCGAACGTCCCGGGGGGCGCGGCGGGAAGCGTCACGGTCGCGGTCCCGTCGTGCAGCGTGACCGGGGAGGGCGTGGTGTACGGCTCGTCGCTGTCGAACGAGAACACCGAGACGGTCCCCGTCGGCGTCGCGCCGGCTCCCGTCACGTGCACCTCGTACGCGGGCTGGGCGCCGGCGATCGCCTGCTCCGGCCCGGCGAGCGTGACGTGCGCGCGGGCCCTGGCGGCCTGCGGCGCGGTCGGGTCGTCCGCGCTGAGGACCGTGACGTCACGGACCGTGCTCGTCGGCGCGTAGGCCGCGTCGCCCGAGTACGCGAACGTCAGCCGGTGGATGCCCGGGGTGAGCGTGCCGAGGTCGAACCACGCCCCCCCGAACGCGTCGAGGGGGAGCGTCGTCACCGGGTCGCCGGCGGCCGTCGTCACCGCGATGCTGCCTGTCGCGTACGCCGCGCCCGCGGCGCGCCGCACGAAGACGGCCTGGCCCGCGTCCTGGCCCGAGACCACGGGCGACTGCCACGTCCCGGAGATCTCGCTGGGCGCGACGGTCGTCGCGGCGACCGTGGGGGCGCCCGCGAGGGCGAGCACGGCGAGAGCGGTCGCGACGGCGGCCGCTCGACGCACGGGGGCGAGATGCATGGTGGTCCTTTCGACAGCACAGTTGCCGCGACGAACTTTTCTGGCCGTCGACCGGCTGCGGCAACGGACTCACCCGGTCGCCGAGGGCGAACCGTGCCGTCACGTCACCGACGGGAGGAATGTCCCGACGTGAGGTGCGTCACGCCCCCGGGCCGACGTGTCGGGCTGCACCCGGCCGCGAGAGGCCTCAGGACGCCGCTCCTCGGACAACCGGGAGCGGGTCGATCCGCAGGTCAGAGGGGGTCTCGCGTTGACCTGGGCGCCGCGCGGGTGGGAGCCTTCACGCACAGCCCACGCCCAGGGAGCACCCAGGAGCGTCGAGGGGCGAGCCGAGGTCCTCGCCGGACGACGAGAAGGGCAGTGCGCGTGCCGCCGAGCAGACGGACAGGACTCGTCACGGTCGTGGTCCTCGCGCTCGCCGGTGTCGTCGCCGTCGCACCGTCGGCCGGGCGTGCCCTGACCGCGGCCGTCGTCCTCGCGGAGCCGAGGAGCGTCGGTGCGGAGAACGGCCCCGTCGACGACCCCGCGTCCCCGGCGCCGGCCCCGACGGGCGACACCCTCCTGACCGCCGCGTCGCCGGTGATGACCGGCCACGCCGGGATCTGGCACGCCGGGACCGTCGCCCAGCGGGTCGAGCACATCGTCGCGACCGTCGTCGAGGAGTCCGTCGACGCCGTCGTCGTGACCGTGCGCAGCTGGTGCGACGCCGCGTCGTCGTGGTGGGAGGAGACCGCACCACGCTGGGTGCAGCGGGTCGTCGCGCAGGGGCGCGCCGTGCGCGAGCTCCGCGAGACGGTGCAGGAGGTGCGCGGGAGCGTGCGCGAGGTGCTGCACCTGGACGTCGCGACGGGCTGAGGGCCTCAGCCGAGCGGGCCGTCGCGCTTCCCTGCGGTGCTCGAGATCGCTGTGCTGGTGGTCGGATCTCGACTTTCGTTCCGTGAGCGGCGGGTGCCTGCGGCCCCCACCGCTCACCGCACTGCGTCGAGATCGCTGTGCTGGTGGTCGGATCTCGACTCCGTTCCGTGAGCGGCGGGTGCCTGCGGCCCCCACCGCTCACCGCACTGCGTCGAGATCGCTGTGCTGGTGGTCGGATCTCGACTCCGTTCCGTGAGCGGCGGGTGCCTGCGGCCCCCACCGCTCACTGCACTGCGTCGAGATCGCTGTGCTGGTGGTCGGATCTCGACTCCGTTCCGGTGAGCGGCGGGTGCCTGCGGCCCCCACCGCTCACTGCACTGCGTCGAGATCCTCCGCGTCCAGGATGGAGTAGGCGTAGCCCTGCTCCGCCAGGAAGCGCTGGCGGTGGGCCGCGAACTCCTGGTCGACGGTGTCGCGCGCGACGACCGTGTAGAAGTGCGCGGTGCGGCCGTCCTCCTTCGGGCGCATGATGCGGCCGAGCCGCTGCGCCTCCTCCTGGCGGGAGCCGAACGACCCGGACACCTGGATCGCCACGGAGGCCTCGGGCAGGTCGATGGAGAAGTTCGCGACCTTGCTCACGACGAGCTTCGTGATCTCCCCGGCGCGGAACGCGTCGAACAGGCGCTGGCGCTCGCGGACCGGCGTCTCGCCGGTGATGAGGTCGGCTCCGACGTGCTCGGCGAGCTCGTGGAGCTGGTCGAGGTACTGGCCGATGACGAGCGTCGGCGCACCCTCGTGCTGCGCGACGATGCGCTCGACGACGGCATTCTTGCCGGCGGCGGTCGCGGCGAGGCGGTACTTGTCCTCGGGCTCGGCGGTCGCGTAGAGCATGCGCTCGTGGTCCGGCAGCGTCAGGCGGACCTCGACGCAGTCCGCGGGCGCGATGTAGCCCTGCGCCTCGATGTCTTTCCAGGGCGCGTCGAACCGCTTGGGGCCGATGAGGCTGAACACCTCGTCCTCACGACCGTCCTCGCGGACCAGCGTCGCGGTCAGGCCCAGGCGGCGGCGGGCCTGCAGGTCGGCCGTCATGCGGAAGATCGGCGCGGGCAGCAGGTGGACCTCGTCGTAGACGACGAGGCCCCAGTCGCGCGCGTCGAGCAGCTCGAGGTGCGAGTAGACGCCCTTCCGCTTCGTGGTCAGGACCTGGTAGGTCGCGATCGTGACGGGGCGGATCTCCTTGCGGGCACCGGAGTACTCGCCGATCTCGTCCTCGGTGAGCGTCGTGCGCCTGACGAGCTCGTCCCGCCACTGCCGCGCGGACACGGTGTTGGTGACGAGGATGAGCGTCGTCGTCGACGACCTCGCCATCGCGCCCGCGCCGACGAGGGTCTTGCCCGCGCCGCAGGGCAGCACGACGACGCCGGACCCGCCGTGCCAGAACGACTCCACCGCGTGCTCCTGGTAGGGGCGCAGGTGCCAGCCGTCCTGGGCGAGCTCGATGGGGTGCGCCTCGCCGTCGACGTACCCGGCGAGGTCCTCGGCGGGCCAGCCGAGCTTGAGCAGCACCTGCTTGAGGTGGCCCCGCTCGGACGGGTGGACGACGACGTCGGTGTCGTCGAGACGCGCGCCCAGCAGGCCGGCCGTGCGCTTGGAGCGGGTGACCTCGGCGAGCACGGCCGGGTCGAGCGCGTGCAGGACGAGGCCGTGCACCGGGTCCTGGACGAGCTGGAGCCGGCCGTAGCGGGACATGGTCTCGGCGACGTCGACGAGCAGCGCGTGCGGCACCGGGTAGCGCGAGTACTCGAGCAGGACGTCGACGACCTGCTCGGCGTCGTGGCCGGCGGCGCGCGCGTTCCACAGGCCCAGCGGCGTCAGCCGGTACGTGTGCACGTGCTCCGGCGCGCGCTCGAGCTCGGCGAAGGGGGCGATGGCCCGCCGGCACGCGTCCGCCTGGTCGTGGTCGACCTCGAGCAGCAGCGTCTTGTCGCTCTGCACGATCAGCGGGCCGTTCGTCACGTGGTCTCCTCCGCCTCGTCGGCGTCCGTGGGGCCGCCCGGCGTGCCGGGCGGGTCGTCGTCGGCGCGGGCCACCGACGCGATGCGGTGCACCGCGACCGTGAGCTCGGCCTCGCGCGCGGGGTCGACGGCCCGCAGCCGCCCACCCTCGACGTGCACCGGGCGCAGCAGCCGCCGCTCCGGGACACCCTGCGGCCCGACGAGCTCGACCCAGACGGTCGAGCGCTCGACGGCCGCCTCGCGCAGGAGCACCAACGCCGCGACCGGGTCCTGTGTTCCCTCGCCCGCGGCCGTGGTCGGGTCCATCGGCCGGCGCGGGGCCGCGGCTCCGTCGGGCGCGGGCCGGGCCGACCCCGCCGACCGGGCGGGCGTGGTCGCGCGCGACGCGTCGGCGGGTCCTGGGGGAGCGGACGGCGCCGCCTCGCGCACCGCCCGGCCGGGCGTCGCCTGCGCGTCGCCCGCGTGGCCGGCCGTGCCCGGTCGCCGGGCGTCACGGGCGTCACGGTCGCGTGCCGGGCCGGTGCTCGCCCGGGTGGCGGGAGCCGTCACCTGCTCCGCCTCGGCGCGGCGCAGCTCCGGCACGAGCGCGGCGAGGCGGTCGTCGGGCAGCGGGTCGCGCACGCCGTGCGTGGCCGTCGTCGCCGCGACCGCGCCCGCACGACGGCGTGCCGCCGCCGCACCCCGCCGCCCGACGCGCCGCACCACCGGCGCGAGGTGCAGCACCTCGCCGTCGCGCCCCTCCGTGACGGGGGCCAGGCCGTGCGCGCGCAGGGCGTCGACCAGCTCGCGCGTCGTCGCCTGCGCGGCGAGCACGGTCGGTGCGAGCAGGACGAGACCCAGGTCGGCCAGCCGCGGGTCGTCGGCGAGGCCCGCGAGCAGCGCCGGGTCGTCGGCGCGGACGTAGCTCGACGCGGTCCCCGCGCGCAGCCGGCCGTGCCGCCGGGCGGCGTCCCGCACGAGGTACACCAGGGGCTGCGGCAGGACGCCCCGCGCGTGCGCGCCCAGGTCGGCGAGCAGCTGCTCCGCGGTCGCCCCCGCGTCGAGCGCGCCGCGCACCGAGTCCGGCGTGAAGCGGACCGTGAGCGCGCCGCCGCGTGACTCGACCTGGGCGGTCGCGTCGAGCAGCGCCTCCAGCGCGGGGCTGGGACGGCCCGGGACGATGCCCGTGAGGTCGCCCTGCAGCAGGACCTCGTCGACCGCGGGGGGCAGGGCTGCGGCGAACGCGGCGGCGGGCGCGTCACCGTCGTCGCGCGCGCCGTCGACCCGGTCCGAGCCGCCGGGGCCCGTCCCGCCCGAACCGCCTGCGCCCTCGCCCTCCGCGGCGACGAGCAGCGCGCGGCCCGCGGGGGACAGCGCCCCGGCACCGACGACGCCCAGTCGTCCCGCCTCGGAGAGCACCGCCGCGACCGCGGTCTCCGGCGGGACCGAGCGCGGCGTCCGCCAGCGCAGCGCGTCGAGGACCTGGTGCGTCGACGGTGCCGTGCCCTCCGGCAGCGCCGCGAGGACGCCGAGGACGGCACGGCGCAGACGCGGCGCCCACGCGCGGTGCAGCTCGGGGTCGAGCGCGGCCCGCACCGTCCCGCGCTCGTCGCGGCCGCCCACGAGCCACGGCGTCCGGGGCGTCGCCAGCCAGGTGCGCGCGAGCACGGCCCAGCGCTGCGGGACGTCGAGCGCCGCCCAGTCGTCCAGGTCGAGGGTCGGCGCGAACGCGGGCGACTCCTCCCCGTCGTCGGCGACCAGCCCGGCCGCCCCCGCGAGCTCGACGACGAACGCGGCCTCCTGCTCCTCGACGTCGAGCGCCGCCGCGACGCGCCGCAGCTCGCGCACGCCGAGCCCGCCGGACCGCAGGACCGGCGCCGGCTGGCGCTCCCACAGGTGCGCGAGGCGGCTCACGTGACGGACGAGGTGCTCCCCGGCGGCGACCGACTCCGCGGCGACGAGGCCGGGGTTGCGGTGCGGGGCGTCGGGGGCGGGCGGCGGCAGCGCGGGGGCGCGGTGCGTGCGGCCGCCGCGCAGGACGAGCGCGACCCGTCGTGGCAGGACGACGTGCCGGCTGTCGCCGTGCGCGAGCAGGCCCCGGCGCAGGAGCCACTGGACGGCGGCGGCCGTCGCGGTCGCGTTGGTCGGGGCGAGGCCCACGGGCGGCCCCCACAGGAGCGCGTCGACGACCTGGCGCGCGCCGGCCGGGGCGTCGTCGAGCAGGGCCCGCACCGCGGCGGGGTCGTCCGGCAGGGCCGGGGCGGGCGCGTGGCCGTCGGCGCGGCGGTGCTCGGCCGGGGCGAGGCCCGCCGGGTAGGGGCCGAGCAGCTCCGCGAGCCCCGGTGCCGAGTGCCACGGGCCGTCGACGTCCTGCGGCGCGGCGGGGTGCACCAGCGCCCGGGCGTGCGCGTCGGCGAGCGACGCGGCGACGTGCGCCTGCGCCGCCGGGTCGGGCCCGCCGACGGCGGCACGCAGGTCGTCCGTCGTCACCGGCCCCGGGTCCTCGAGCGCGACGACGGCCTCGAGGACCTGCAGGACGCCCGCGTCGACCGCCGCCAGGGCCCGCTCCAGGCTCGCGCGGCTGGTCGCGCGGACCGCGAGCGAGGACAGCGTCGACGGGGACGGCGACGCCAGGTCCGGGCGCAGCCGCAGGAGGGCGACGAGGTCGTCGTCCCCGCACGAGCGCAGGTACCCGGTGAACGTGGCCATCCGTCCCACGATACGTGCGCGGCACCGCGCGGGGCCGGGCGCGCCCCCGGACGGGCGAGCGGACGGGCGAGCGGGCGGGCGGCCCACGCGCGGCGCTAGCGTGCGAGGACACCCGTCGCCCGCCCCGGAGGCTCCCGTGCCCGAGCAGGACCCGCCCGTCCCGACCGCGCCGTCGCCCGCGCTCGCCGCGCTGCTGGCCGACGCCCGCGCGCAGCACGACGAGGTCGTCGCCCTGCGGCACGCGCTGCACCGCGTCCCGGAGATCGGGCTGGACCTGCCCGCGACGCAGCGGCTCGTGCTCGACGCGCTCGACGGCCTGGGCCTCGAGGTGCGCACCGGGACCGCGCTGTCGTCGGTCGTCGCGGTGCTCCGCGGCGCGCGCCCCGGGCCCGCGGTGCTGCTGCGCGGCGACATGGACGCGCTGCCGGTCGCCGAGGAGTCGGGCGAGCCGTTCGCGTCGCAGCGACCCGGGGTCATGCACGCGTGCGGGCACGACCTGCACACCGCGGGGCTCGTCGGGGCGGCACGCCTGCTCGCCGCCCGACGCGACGAGCTTGCGGGATCCGTCGTCCTGATGTTCCAGCCCGGCGAGGAGGGCGACCACGGCGCCCGGCTCATGATCGACGAGGGCGTGCTCGACGCCGCCGGGGAACGGGTCGTCGCGGCGTACGGGCTGCACGTGCTGTCGTCGCTGCTGCCGAGCGGGGTCCTCATGTCGCGCCCGGGCCCGCTGCTCGCGGCGGCCGACACGGTGCGCGTCACGGTGCACGGCCGCGGCGGGCACGGGTCGATGCCGCACCTCGCCGCCGACCCGGTGCCCGTGGCCGCCGAGATCGTGCTCGCCCTGCAGGCGATGGTGACGCGGCGCTTCGACGTGTTCGACCCCGTCGTCGTGACGGTCGGGCACCTCACCGCGGGGACCACGGACAACGTCATCGGCACGAGCGCGCTGCTCGAGGCGACGGTGCGCACGTTCTCGGGGGCGACGCACGCCGTCGTGCCCGAGCGCGTCCGGCAGGTCTGCGAGGGCGTCGCGTCGGCGCACGGCCTCACCGTGACCGTCGAGTACCAGCGCGGCTACCCGGTGACGGTCAACACCGCCGCCGAGGTGGACCGCGCGGCCCGCGTCGTCACCGACCTGCTGGGCGCACCGGCGTGGGTCGACGCCGCGCAGCCGCTGCCGGGCGCGGAGGACTTCTCCTACGTGCTGCAGGAGGTGCCCGGCGCGTACCTGGCGCTCGGCGCGACACCGGCCGGGGCCGACCCGGCGACCGCCGCGTACAACCACTCCGCGCACGCACGGTTCGCCGACGACGCGCTCGTGGCCGGGCCCGCCGTGCTCGCGGCGCTCGCGCTCGACCGCCTCGCCGAGGGCTGACGCCCGCCCGACGCCTCCCCGGACCGGCAGGCGCCGAGCCGGTGCTCCGGCCGGTAACCTGGAGGGTCAGTACCCGTCGGTCGGCGGGTACCGGCAGTACGACGAGTACCCGTCAGCACCGGACGTTCGCGTCACCATCGAAGGACAGGGGTTGCCGTGCCCACCGGCAAGGTCAAGTGGTTCGACACCGAGCGCGGCTTCGGTTTCATCGCCGACGACGACGGCGGCGAGGTCTTCCTGCACGCCTCCGCGCTCCCCGCAGGCGTCACGCCCAAGCCCGGCACCAAGGTCGACTTCGGCGTCGCCGACGGTCGCCGCGGCCCGCAGGCGCTGTCCGTGAAGATCCTCGACCCGCTGCCGTCCGTCGCGAAGGCGGCCCGCAAGCCCGCCGACGACATGGCCGTCATCATCGAGGACCTCATCAAGGTGCTGGACCGTGTCGGCAACGACCTGCGCCGCGGCCGGTACCCCGAGAAGGCCCGCGCCACGCAGTACGCCACGCTGCTGCGTCGCGTCGCGGACGACATCGAGGCCTGACGTGGCTGCTGCGACCAAGGACGCCGTGCTCGGCAACGCCGTCGACCTCGCTCGCGAGGTGGCGATCGGCATCGCCGCGGACCCCGCGGACGTCGGCGAGTACCTGGGGCACGTCGTCGAGGGGGAGCGGCTCGTGTCGCACCGCTTCGCGTGCGCGGCCCGGGGCTACCGCGGCTGGGAGTGGACCGTCACCGTGGCCCGCGTGCCGCGGGGCCGGACGCCCACGGTGTGCGAGGCGGAGCTGCTGCCCGGTGACGACGCGATCCTCGCCGCGACGTGGGTGCCGTGGTCGGAGCGCCTGCGCCCCGGTGACATCGGCCCCGGCGACGTGCTCCCGTTCCGCGCCGACGACCCCCGGCTCGAGCCCGGCTGGACGCCCACCGGCGACGAGGAGCTCGACTCCGTCGCCATCGACGAGCTCGCGCTCGCTCGCGCACGTGTGCTGTCCCCGCAGGGGCGCGACGAGGCCGCCGAGCGCTGGTACCGCGGCTCGCGCGGACCGACGGCCGCCGGCGCCGTCGCGTCGCAGGCCGCGTGCTGGTCGTGCGGGTTCCTGGTGCCGCTGCAGGGCGCGCTCGGGACCGTGTTCGGGGTGTGCGCGAACGAGTGGTCGCCCGACGACGGCACGGTCGTGAGCCTGGACCACGGGTGCGGGGCGCACTCCGAGACGGACGCCGAGACGCCGCCCAGCGACTGGCCGGCACCGGACCCGCTGATCGACGAGGGCCGCCTGGAGCTCGTGGCGCGTCCCGCCGCGGCGCCCGTGGTGGACGAGGGCGTGGTGGACGGGGCTGTCGCCGTCGCTGCCGTCGCGGACGAGAGCGCCGCCGCCGTCGTCGACGAGAGCTCCGCCGCCGCTGCCGTCGAGGACGAGAGTGCCGCCGCCGACGCCGGCGCCGCCGTCGAGGACGAGAGCGCCGCGGACGCGGCCGAGCCCGGGACCGACCCGGCGTCGTGACCGCCGACGCCCTCGGCACGGCAGCGCTGCGCGCCGCGGTGCTGGGGGCGTGGCGCGCGTCCCCGGCCCGGCTGCGGGAGGACGCGAACACCGAGGAGGACCACGCGCGCGGCTACTACCGCGACCGCGTGGTGGTCGAGCTCGCGCAGAACGCCGCGGACGCGGCCGCCCGCGCGGGCGTCCCCGGGCGGCTGCTGCTGCGGCTGGTCCGGGCGCAGGACGGGACGCTCGCGCTGGTCGCGGCCAACACGGGCGCGCCGCTGGACGAGGCGGGGCTGGCGTCGCTCGCGTCGATGCGGGCGTCGTCGAAGCGCCCCGACGGGGGCACGGCGCCCGACCGGGGGGTCGTCGGCCGGTTCGGGGTCGGGTTCGCCGCGGTGCGGGCGGTGTCCGACGAGGTGTCGGTGCTGTCGACCACGGGTGGCGTGCGGTTCAGCGCGCGCGACACCGCCGAGCTCCTCGCGCAGGCGGCGGCGGACGTGCCCGCGCTCGCGGAGGAGGTGCGGCGCCGGGACGGCTCGCTGCCCGCGCTGCGGCTGCCGCTGCCCGCAGACGGCCGCCCGCCCGCCGGCTACGACACCGCGGTGGTGCTGGAGCTGCGCGACGAGGTCGCGGCGGACGAGGTGCGCGCGCTGCTGCGGGCGGTCGGCGACCCGTTGCTCATGGCGCTCCCGGCCCTGGTCGAAGTCGTGGTCGAGGACCTGACGTCGGCCGACCCGCCGCGGCGGGTCGCGGACGTGGGGCGGCGGTGGACGGTCGTGTCCGCCGAGGGGGAGCTGCCGCTGGCGCTGCTCGCGGACCGGCCGGTCGAGGAGCGGGCGGCGCGGGACTGGCGCGTGACGTGGGCCCTGCCGCACGCGGGCACACCTGCGGCCGCCCGGGTCGTGCACGCGCCGACGCCCACGGACGAGCCGTCGACGCTGCCTGCGCTGCTGGTGGCGACGCTGCCGCTCGACCCGACGCGGCGCCGCGTGGCGCCGGGGCCGCTGACGGACGCGGTGCTCGACCACGCGGCCGCGGTGTACGCGGCGCTGGCCCGGCGCGTCGTGGCCGACGGCGGCGACCCGCTGGCGCTCGTGCCGACGGGCCTGCCCGACGGGGAGCTGGACGGGGTGCTCCGGGCCCGCGTGGTCGACCGCCTGGCCCGCACGCCCCTGCTGCGGCGTGCGGGTGCGCCCGACGAGGTGCGGCCGGGCGGCGCGGGGCGTCGCGACGCAGCGGGACCCCCGGCGGTCCCGGTGGGCCCCCACGGCGGGGACGCGGCGGACGACGGCGCGCTCGTCACCCCGCGGGACGCGGTCGCGCTGTCGGGGGAGGCGGGCCGCGGGGAGGCGGTCGCGGCGCTGGGCCGCCGCGTGGCGGGCCTCGTCGCGCTGCCGACCGGACGGGAGGCGCAGGCCCGGACGCTCGGCGTGGACGTGCGCGGGCTCGCGGACGTCGTGGAGGAGCTGCCGGCGGTCGCGGACGGCGACTGGCCGCGGCTGTACGCGGCGCTGGAGGACCTCGCCGACGACTCGCGGGCGCGGGAGGCGCTGGGGGCGCTGCCGGTCCCGCTGGCGGACGGCCGGGTGGTGCGGGGCGCGCGGGGGACGCTCGTGCTGGACGGCGACCTCGCGGACCGGCTCGGGCCGGCGGCGCTCGACGTGCTGGCGCGGTGGGGGCTGCGGATCGTCGACCCGGCGGCCGAGCACCCGCTGCTCGAGCGTCTCGGGGCGTTCGCGGCGGACGCGGAGGGTGTGCTGGCGCAGCCGGCGGTGCGGGCGGCGGTGCTGGCGCAGGCGGACGACGACGACCTGGACGCGGCCGACGAGGTGACGGCGACGGTGCTCGCGGTCGTCGCCGCGACGCTCCCGGGCGGGCCGCCGCCGGACTGCCGCCCGTGGCTGGGGCTCCTGACGCTCACGGCGGCGGACGGGGAGCCGACCCCCGCGGACGGGCTCGTGCTGCCGGGCGGTGCCGCGGCGCGGCTGCTGGACGAGCGCGTGCTCGCCCCGGTCGCGGTCGCGGAGGTCGAGCGGTGGGGTGCGGACGTCCTGGTGGCGGCGGGTGTGCGGGCGGACCTCGTGGTGGTGCACGTGGGGCACGTCGTCGCCGACGCCGCGTCCCTGGGTGAGGATCCCGCGGACCCGTCGGTGCTCGCGGCGCAGTCGCTCGACGCGTGGGAGGACTACCTCGACCACCTCGCGCAGCGGCTCGGGCCCGGCGCGTACGTGGGGGAGGCGGTCGCGGTCGCGGACCTCGACGCGGTCGCCGAGGGGGCGTGGCCGGAGGTGCTGGCGCGCGTGGGTGCGGAGCCGGCGCTGCGGCGGGCTCTCGTCGAGCGTGTGCGCGGCGAGGCGGGGGCGACGGCGTCGTCGTACACCGCGTGGTGGCTGCGGACGCACGGGGACCTCGGGCTGGGGTCGCCCTTCGCCGCCGGCGGGCCGGACGTCGACCCGGTCGTCGCGCGGCTGCTGCCCGCACCTCCGGACGCGCTCGCGGGGCTGGACGTCGGGGTCCAGCGGGCGCTCGGGGGCGTGGCGTCGCTCGCGGAGCTCGACGAGACGGCGTGGACCGCGCTGCTCGACGCGTGGGGTCCGGTCGGTGCGGCGGTCGAACCGGACGTCGCGGCGGCGGTGTGGCGGTCGGCCGCGCCCGACCTGCCGCCGGGCCGGGTCCCGGCGCTCGTGGGGCCGGGGCGCGTCGCGGTCGTCCACGCGCAGGACGCGGCGGTCGCGTCGCGGCCGATGTGGTGGCAGCGCACGGACGTCGCGGCCCTCGTGCCGGGGACGCACGCGACGGCCCGGGTGCTGGACCTGCCGCTCGTCGAGGAGCTCGCGGGCGGTGAGGTCGGGGGCGGTGGCGAGGTGTCGCCCGTACCCGACGCGGTGCGCGCGCTCCTGCCGGGCGCCCCGGCCACGTGGGTCGAGCACGAGGACCTGACGGTCGACGGCGCACCCGTCGAGTGGTGGGTCGAGGGCGACGGCACGGGGGCGGTCGTGCACGCCGTGCACGTCGCGGGGCTCGCGGCGGGCCTGGCGCAGGCCGCGGGCCGGTGGGGCGCGCGCTACGCGGTCGAGGCGGTGCTCGTGGACCCGGCGCGCGCGGCGGAGGCGCTCGTCGACGCGGCGTTCGACGGCGTCTGACGCACCGCCTGCAGGGGTCCGGTCACCCGACGGCGGCCGGCGAGGTCAGGCGACGGCCGTGGCGAGCGCGGTCGCGGTGGCCAGGGCCTCGGGGATGGCCGCGAGGTGCACGTGCGCGACCTCGATCGGCTCGAACCCGGCCGCCATGACGGCCTGCGTGTCGTTCTCCTCGTGCGCGAGGACCGCGGCGAGCACGGGGCCGAGCGGGCCGGTCTGGTCACGCAAGGCGTCCGCGATGGCCGCCGAGACGCCGGACCGCTCGATGACGGACTCGACGGGCATCCGCAGGTGCGACGCGACCGCGGACAGCATCCCGACGGTGTACCCGGAGTCGGTCCCCGTGAGGCGCGCGCACGTGAGCGCGCGGGTCAGCACGGACCACAGCGGGCCGACGGCGGCGGTGCGCGCGTCGACGAGCGAGGCCATCGCGAGCGCGCCGAGCTGGCGCGGGCCGACGAGCACGACGGCCTGCCGGACGGAGTCGATGTGCCGGCGCAGGCCGGTTGCGCTGGAGTTGACGAGGTGCAGCACGCGCATCGTCAGCTCGGGGTCGGAGCCGACGACGCGCACGACGGCGTCCTGGTCGGGGTACTCCTCGGACAGCAGGCGGACGAGCTCGAAGCACTGCACCTCGCCCGCGGACAGCTGCCGCGTGGAGTCGGAGCGGTGCCGCTCGAACATCGGGCCCTGCAGCAGGTCGGCGCCGGCGCTGAGCGCGGCGTGGATCCGGTCGCGGGAGTCGGCGCGCTCGGCGATGACGTGCGCGCCGGCGGTCTGGACGCGGGCGACGAGGCGGTCGAGGTCGTCCAGGTGGTCGGCGACGTCGATCTTCACGTAGTCGACGACGGACAGCAGCTCGTCGTGCAGCGTGAGGCCCCGGTAGTCGCCGAGCGCGATGCCGTAGCCGAGCTCCTTGAGGCCGACGATCTGCTGGAACGCGGGCTCCTCGAGCGACATGCGCTCGGGCACCTCGACGACGACGCCGCCGCCCGCGGGGGGCAGGTCGTAGCCGCCCATCATGACGCGGGTGGTGGCGCGCAGGACGAGCAGCTTGTCGCCGCTCAGGAGGTCGGGGTCGAGGATCCGGTACTGCGCCTCGACGAGGTGCTCGACGCGCTGCTCGGGCTCGACGGACCCGTCCGGTGCCATGACGGAGGCCCGGACGGCATAGCCGAACACCGACCGGTCGGGGTGCACGATCGGCTGGCGGTGCACCACCGCGGCTCCGACGCGCAGGCCGGCAGGGTCCAGGTCGTGCATCACGGGCGCGATCCCCTCCTCGTGCGTCGTCTGCTCGCCTTCCTATCGGCAGCGCGCGGCCGGACCTGAGGGGCGGCGGGTGACGGACCCGCGTGCGGGGTCAGCCGACGGGTGCGCGCAGCGGCCAGTCCTCGTCGAGCACGCACTGCACGGCGGTGCCACGGGCGCGGTCGACGAGCACGGGTGCGAGCAGGTTCGCGGTCGGGGCGGCGTCGTCGCTGCCCGGGTGCACGACGACGAGCACGACGACGTCCGCCGGGTCGGTCCCGTCGCCGAGCACGGACGCGTCGGTGCGCGGGTGGTAGTCGGGGAAGTACAGCGTGGGGCTGACGACGAACAGGCGGACGTCGCGCGCCTCGTCGTCGCCGGCGGAGCGCAGCGCGAACAGCACACCGGCCTCGTCGAGCGCGTCGAGGACGTAGCGGGTGCGGCCCGGCAGCCCGGGCAGGGGGGCGACGAGGTGCAGCTCCGACGGCACGTCGAGGACGTCGCCGCCGACGGCGACCGGCACGGTGGTGGGTGCGAGGTTCATCGGAGGAAGTCCATCAGGCTGGGCTGCAGGACCTTGGCCGCCGCGCCGAGAGCGCCGTTGTACGCGACCTCCTGCATCTGGATCTCGAGGATGGTCTGCGCCAGGTCGATGTCCTCGATCCCGGACAGCTGCGTCTTGGTGGTGAGCTGGCTGCCGACGATGGTCTGCTGCGCCGAGCCGATCTGGTTCTGCCGGGCGCCCGTCGCGGAGAGCTCGCCGAGCATGGCCTCCATGCGGTCGTCGATCGCCGCGAGGTGGGTCGTCGGGTCACCGCCGGAGCGCAGGGTCGTGGCGACCTGGTCGAGCAGCGCGAACACGGAGGTGTCGCCGTCGCCGAAGACGGCGGAGCCGTCGGCGTCGACCCGCACGGTGGTCGCGTCGCCGACGCGCCGCTCGACGGACGCCCCGGCGACCCCGTGCCACGCGTACCTCACGGCGGCGGGGAGCGCGGGGTCCGCGCTCGCGTCGAACGCGAAGCCCGCGGCCGAGGTGCCGGCGAAGACGGTGCGTCCCGCGTAGGTCGCGTTCGCCTGGTCCATGAGCGTGCCGCGCACGCCCTCGATCTCGGCGGCGAGCGCGTCGCGCGAGGTCTGGCCGAGCCCGCCGTTGCCGCCCTGCATCGTGAGGTCGCGCGCCCGGCGCATCGCGGTGAGCGAGGACTGGAGCGCGGAGTCGACCGTCGTGAGCCAGGAGTCGCCGTCGGTCGCGTTGCGCGCGTACTGCGTGAGCGCACGCTGCTCGCCGCGCAGCCGCAGCACGTCGGACGCCCCGGCGGGGTCGTCGGACGGCACGGTGATCTTCTTGCCGCTCGACAGCTTCGACTGCAGGTCGGCCATCGACGTGAGGTTGCCCTGCAGGTTCGCCAGTGTCTGGCGCTGCACGGTCAGATGGGTCACCCGGGGGATCATCGCGTCACCTTCCGACCAGGCCGGTCCTGTTGATGAGGGTGTCGAGCATCTCGTCGACGGCGGTCAGGACGCGCGCGGCGCCCTCGTACGCACGCTGGAAGGCCAGCATGTTGACGGTCTCCTCGTCGGTGTCCACGCTCGTGGCCGCGAGCTGCTGCTGCTGGGCCGTGACGCGCGCCGACTCGGCGACCTTGGACCGGGCGGACGCGCTCGCGGCGCGCACGCCGAGGTCGACGACGGTGGCCGACCAGTGCGCGTCGGGGCCGGTCTCGTCGGTCTTGAGCGCGGCGATCTGGTCGCCGACGGAGCCGTCGAGCGCGCCCGCACCGGCGGCGGCGACCGCGATGGCCGACCGGTCGGCGACGGCGATCCGGAGCGCGAGCGCGGGCGGCTCGGGCCCGTCGACCGCCCAGAAGTCGCCGCCGGCCGCGCCGGTCGTGGTGACCGCGGTGCTGTGGAAGGCGTTGACCTTCGTGGCGATGGTCTGCGCGAGCGCGTCGTAGCGGGCGGCGGCCTCGACGAGCGGGCCGCCGGTGCCGCCGGGCCCGGCGGGGGCGAGCACGGACAGCAGGCCGGCGACGCGGCCGCCGTCGAGTCCCGCGCTCTGCGTGGGGCGCTCGGCCCACACGACGGTGACGGGCTGGCCGGGGGTCGCGGTGTCGCCCGTGGCCTGCGCGAAGGACCGTGCCCCCTGGACCTCCAGGGCGTGCGCGCGCTTGCCGGACACGAGCGCGTTGCCGCCGACGAGGACGTCGACCTGCCCGTTCTCGCGCGTGACGGCGGACGCGCCGACGAGCGACGCGAGGTCCATGACCAGCAGGTCGCGCTGGTCCGCGAGCTCGTTGGCGGTGCCGCCCGAGTTCGTGATCTCGAGGATCCGGGCGTTGAGGTCGGCGACGCCGGCCGCGGTCGTGTTGACCTTGTCGACGAGCGCGGTCGTGGTGGACAGCGCCTGCGTCCACTGCGTCCGGGCCGCGGTGTAGAGCGTCGCGATCCGGTCGGCGACCGCCGTCGACTCCTGCATCACGACGGCCCGTGCGGAGTCCTTGTCGGGGGTGTTGGACAGGTCGGCCCACGCGCCCCACATGGTCGCGAGCTGGCTCGCGAGCCCGGTCTCGCCGGGCTCCCCGAGGCTCTTCTCGAGCGTCGCGTACGCGTCGGCGCGCGCGGCGAGGTAGGACGCGCCGCCCGTCTGGGTGCGCAGGCGCATGTCGAGGAAGACGTCGCCGAGGCGCTCGATCCCGGTGACCCGGACGCCCTCCCCGGCGCCGTGGTTCACGGAGAACATGGACGGGACCTGCGCGGCGGGCAGTGCGGACATCGAGGCGCGCTGGCGCGTGTACCCGACGGTGTTGGCGTTCGCGACGTTCTGGCCGGCCACGTCCAGGGCCTGGCGCTGGGCGATCAGCGAGCTCAGCGCGGTGCCGAGTCCGGAGAAGGTGCTCATGCGGCGGGGGCTCCTCAGAAGGTCCGGTCGACGAGCTGCGCGGTCGGCGTGCTCGCCGCCGTGGCGCCCGTGCCGGTGTAGGTGTGCACGTCCTGGAGCGTCGCGAGCGTCTCCTGCGTCGCGCGGTGCGACAGCGTGAGCAGCTCGCGGTTGCCGTCGGACAGGTGCGCGATCTCGGCGGCGAGCGTCGCGAAGGCGTCGCGGTGCGCGCGCAGCAGGTCGTCCCAGGGGGCGGGGGCGGCGGCGGCGACCTCGGCGAGGCTCGCATCGGCGGGCAGGCCCAGCGTCACGGCGGCGAGCTCGGCGGCGAGCGCGCGGGACAGCTCGGCGGTGCGGATCTCGTCGAGCACGGTCTCGACCTCGCGCGTGGCGTGCGCGAGCCAGCGGGAGCGGCCGCTGGTGAGGATGAGCTGCTCCTCCTCGAGCTTGAAGAGCAGGAGCTCGAGCAGGTTGCGCTGCTGCCACAGCGCGTCGGAGAGCCCGTTGAGGGGCATCGGTGGTCCTCCACATCTCCCGGCGGTGGCGCCGTCCGGGCGTCTGATCCCCTTCATCGGCACGGGTCGGGTGATTCTGACGAGTTCGCGGCAGATTCCCACGCAGGTGTGGGAGCGGTGTCATGACGGCTTGTCATGGGACGAGTCGTCGAAGCGCTTGTCACACGCATGCGTCCGGTGCGTCGGGAAGCGTCCGGAAACTCCTACCAGGCTGTAGAAATGTGACGCACATCACACCGCGACCTGCTCAAACGTATGAATGAAACGTTTGCCCAGGAGTTCCTGTGAACCAACGGTGCGAACCGGACCTGGTCGTCCGTCCAGTCATGGACGGTCGTGGACGTGTGACTCAAGGTCGCGGACGCGTCCGCCGAACGAGTGGACGTGACCAGCACCACCGCGACGACCGACGAGCTCGTCCTCACGCACCTGCCCCTCGTGGGGTACGCCGTGAGCGAGATGCTCCACCGCGTCCCGCCCACCGTGTCCCGCGACGAGCTCGCGTCCGCCGGCAGCCTCGCGCTCGTCCTCGCGGCGCAGGCGTACGACCCCACCACCGGGGTGCCGTTCGCGCGCTACGCGTCGCTGCGCATCCGCGGCGCGCTCGTCGACGAGCTGCGGTCCATGGACTGGGCGTCCCGCGGCGCCCGGCAGCGCGTCCGGGAGCTGGCCGCCACGACCGAGCGGCTCACCGCCGTCCTGCGCCGCAAGCCCACGCGCGACGAGCTCGCCGAGGCGATGGGCGTCGACGTCCGCGCCGTCGACGACGCCGCCCGCGACGCCGAGCGCCGCGTCCTGTCCATGGACGCCACCGAGGGAACGGTCGCCGACCTCGTCGTCGACGCCGAGCCCACGCCCGAGGAGAGCCTGCTGAACGACGAGCGGCACCGCTGGCTGCGCGCCGCCGTCGAGACGCTGCCCGACCGGCTGCGCACCGTCGTCGTCGGCCTGTTCCTGCTCGACCGCTCCGTCGCGGAGCTCGCCGCCGAGCTGGGCGTCACGCAGTCCCGCATCAGCCAGCTGCGCACCGAGGCCCTCGGCCTGCTGCGCGACGGCATGAACGCCGGCCTCGACCCCGACCTCGTGCCCACGCCCGAGCGGGCCGAGGGCGTCGCCGAGCGCCGCCGGCAGTCGTACTTCGCCGCCGTCGCCGCACGGGCCGCCCTGGTCACCTCCGTGCCCACCGCCGACCGGCTCGGCACCGTCCCGCGCCAGCGCGGCGTGACCGGCGCCGCCGACGCCGCACCCGCCTACGCGCGGACCCGCGGCGCCTGACGCGCCACCCGTCGCAGAAATCTTCGACGGAACCTCTCAGACCCGTCGGCGGCTGCCGATGTGAAGGGTGCGCCCACGGATGGGCCACCTCGACCCGACTCAAGGAGGAAGAGAACGATGGGTCTCTCGATCAACCAGAACATCGCCGCGGTCAACTCGTACCGCAACCTCTCGAACACCCAGAACGACCTGAGCAAGTCGCTCGAGAAGCTGTCGTCGGGCTTCCGCATCAACCGTGCGGCGGACGACGCGGCCGGTCTGGCCATCTCCGAGGGTCTGCGTTCGCAGGTCGGTGGCCTCAAGGTCGCCGCCCGCAACGCCCAGGACGGCATCTCGGTCGTGCAGACCGCTGAGGGTGCCCTCACCGAGACGCACGCGATCCTGCAGCGTCTGCGTGACCTGAGCGTCCAGGGCGCCAACGACTCGAACAACGACAAGGCGCGCGCCAACATCAAGACCGAGGCCGACAGCCTGGTCAAGGAGCTCGGCCGCATCGGCAACTCGACCAACTTCAACGGGACCAAGCTGCTCGACGGCTCCGCCGGCACGCTCCACTTCCAGGTGGGTGCCGACGGCGACGGCAACAGCCGCATCTCGGTCGACCTGTCGGGCGCCAACGTCACGTCGATCGCCGACCAGCTCGGCGCGGCGACGACCGGCTCGACGATGGACGTCCTCACCCCGACGAACGTCACGGGTGCGTTCACCTTCACCACGCGTGAGACGGTCGGCGGCAACAACGTCGACACCACCATCACGACGGCCTCCGTCGGCGCCGCCGGCTCCATCAAGACGGTCGACGACCTGGCCGCCGCGCTGAACAAGGACACGAACTTCTCGAAGAACCTCGCGGCCTCGGTCAACTCCGACAACCAGCTCGTCGTCACCGCCAAGGACGGCGCGGCGGTCTTCGGCGGCAACACGGCCGGCACGCACGCCTCCGCCGGTACGGGTGCCGCCGCCTCCGTGGCGCTGGTGCCGGGCACCACCGGTCTGGACTTCAGCACGGCCGACGCCGCGCAGACGTCCATCGGCCGGATCGACGCGCAGATCGAGGCCGTCTCGACGGCTCGTGCGGGTCTCGGTGCCATGCAGAACCGCCTCGAGCACACCATCAAGAACATCAACGTCTCGGTCGAGAACCTCTCGGCCTCGGAGTCCCGCATCCGCGACACGGACATGGCCTCCGAGATGGTGTCGTTCACCCGCGCGCAGATCCTGTCGCAGGCCGGCACGGCGATGCTCGCGCAGGCCAACCAGATCCCCCAGGGCGTCCTGTCCCTCCTGCGGTGATCCTCCCGGTGACGTCCCCCCGACCGGGGGCGGCCACCACCTAGAGCGCGCCGGTGGCGGGCGGCCCACCAGCCGCCCGCCACCGGCGCCTCACCCTCGGACGACCTTCCACGAACGGAGACGGCGCGCATGGCTGCGTTGGGCATCGACGGCCTCATCTCGGGGCTCAAGACCACCGACCTCATCGCGCAGCTCATGCAGGTCGAGTCGGCCCCGCAGACTCTGCTCAAGAGCAAGCAGACCGCGACGACCAACCTCGCCACGGCCCTGCAGTCGCTCAACACCAAGGTGGCCTCGCTCGCCGAGGCCGCGACGAAGGCGACCACGCCCGCGTCCTGGACCGCGACGAAGGCCACGTCCTCGGCCACGTCGGTCAGCGCGACGACGTCCGCCACGAGCACCCCGACGCAGCTCTCGTTCACCGTCGACACGCTCGCCGCGAGCCAGGTCTCGCTCGCCACCTACTCCGACCTCACCGCCGCGGGCACGCTGGCGTTCCGCGTCGACGGCAAGGTCACCGAGGTCGCGATCGGCACCGACGCCGCAGCGACCGCCCGCGCCGTGTCCGCGTCGGGCGCGGGCGTCGACGCCACCGTCGTCACCGCGAACGGCACGACCTACCTGCAGCTCACCGGCAAGACCTCCGGCGAGGCGCACGCGTTCGAGGTCTTCCGGGGGACCAAGGCGCAGGTCGAGGCCGGGACCGCGACCGCGGTCGTCCCCGCGACGATCCGCGACGCGAGCGACGCGCACATCACCCTCTGGAAGGGCACCGCCGCCCAGCAGACGGCGACGTCGTCGAGCAACACGTTCTCGGACGTCCTCGACGGCACGTCGATCACGGTGTCGAAGGTCGAGACCGAGGCCGTCCGGCTCACCGTGGAGACCGACACCGCGGCGCTCACGTCGCTCGCGTCCGGCCTGGTCGGCGCGCTCAACGTCGTGCTCTCGGACATCGCGTCGCGGACCGCCTCCACCACCTCGACCGCCGCCGACGGCGGGACCGTCGTGACCGGCGGGCTGCTGTCCGGCGACTCGGCCGTGCGTGACCTCAAGTTCCAGCTCCAGTCGGCGGCCTCCTACGGGGTCGACGGGGTCTCGCCGTCCACGGTCGGCATCGTCATCGGCAAGGACGGCAGCTTCACGTTCGACCAGGCGAAGTTCACCGCCGCGCTCGCAGCCGACCCGGGACAGGTGCAGAAGGTCGTCTCCGGGCTCGCGCAGCGCGTCGCCGACGTCGCGACCGGCGCCTCCGACCCGGTCGAGGGCACGCTCACGCTCAAGATCACGGGTCAGCAGAAGCTCGTGAAGGACCTCGGCGTCCAGATCGACGACTGGGACCGCCGCCTCGCGATCCGCAAGGAGAGCCTGCAGCGCACCTACTCGGCCCTCGAGGTCACGCTCTCCAACCTCAACTCGCAGTCGAGCTGGCTCGCGGGCCAGCTCTCGTCCCTGTCCGCGTCGAGCTGACGCCCACCGGAAGGTCGCATCCCATGTCTGACATCCGCTCGCGGTACGTCGCCGACGCGGTCGCCACCGTCGGCCCCGCGCGTCTGCTCACGATGCTCTACGACCGGATGCTCCTCGACGTCGACCGCGCGGTCGAGGCGTTCGAGGCCGGCGAGGTCGTCACGGGCCGCGGCCACCTGCAGCACGCGCAGGAGATCATCGCCGAGCTCATCGTGAGCCTCGACGAGCAGGCGTGGTCCGGCGGCCCGCAGCTCATGGCGATCTACCGGTACCTGCTCGGCGAGCTCATCAGCGCCGGCTCGCGCGGCGACGTGGAGCTGACGCGGGCCTGCCGGTCGCTCGTCGAGCCGCTCGCCGAGGCCTGGCACGAGGCGGCCCGCTCCCTCGCGCAGGTCCCGACCCCCGTCACCCCGGCGGACGCCCCCGCGCTGGAGAGCGCGACGGCGGTCGGCCTGCTCGGCGTCGGCTGACATGCCCGCCGTGGCCGGCGTCGCAGCCGGTGCCCCGGCCGGTCCGGCCGCGTTCCACGACGCCTGGGTGCACGCGCTCGACGCGCTCGAGGTCGACGTCGCGGCCGCCGAGGAGCTGCTGCGCACCGCGCACCTCGCCCCCGTCGCCGAGGTGGCCCGAGCCGCCGTCTGGGCGCCGCCGCGTGACCTCGGACCGCTGCCCCTGTCGCTGCAGGTGCGCGGCCAGGCGCTGCTCGACCGGCAGCTCGCGGTCGCGCGCCGCACGGCCGAGGCGCTCGTGACCAACCGGCGGCACCTCGCCGCGACGGACGCGATGCGCCCTCCCGTGTCCGACCTGCCCGTCTACGTCGACCAAGAGGCGTAACGGCGCACACGTCGTCCCCGAAACCTCTCATCGCCCCGCTGCCGTGGTCGATGGGAGGGCTGAGCACGGATCGCTCGCGCAACAGGCCACGGATCGGCCGCCCCGTCCCGCAAGGGAGAGGTGTACCCGCCCATGGGCATGTTCGACTCCGTGAGCTTCGTCGCGCTCAACAGCGCGCTCGACGGCCTCGCGCTGCGCCAGCGCTCCATCGCGGACAACGTCGCGAACATCCAGACCCCCGGCTTCCACGCCCGCCGCGTCCGGTTCGAGGACGAGCTGACGCGTGCCGTCGCGCACGGCGACGGCGCCGTGCAGGCGAGCACCTCCCGGTCGCTGGAGCCGACGCGCGAGAACGGCAACAACGTCAACCTCGACGCCGAGACGCTGCTCAACATCGACACGAACCTGCGCTACCAGCTCGCGACCCAGGCGGTCTCGGGCCAGTTCGCGTCCGTCCGCACCGCCATGAGGACCAGCTGATGACGATCTTCGGAGCGATCGGGATCGCCTCCACCGGCCTCACCGTCCACCGCAAGTGGCTCGACGCCGTGAGCGACAACCTGTCCAACCTCAGCACCGTGCGCCCGACCTCCGAGGAGGCGTTCCGCGCGAAGTACGTCGTCGCCGCGGAGAGCGCGGGGGAGAACCAGGGCGTGCAGGTCGCCGGGATCGTCGAGGGCAGCGCCGAGGGCCGGCTCGTCTACGAGCCCGGGCACCCGCTGGCTGACGAGGACGGCTACGTGCGCTACCCCGACATCGACATGTCCAGCCAGATGACCCAGCTGATGATGGCGCAGCGCGGCTACCAGGCCAACGCCGCCGTCGTCGACCGGGCCCGTGAGACCTACAACGCCGCGCTGCAGATCGGACGGTCGTGATGACGTTCGCCGTGACCCCCGTGACCGGGGTCCTGCCCACCGGCGCCCTCGGCGCCGCCCTCCCGACGCAGGCCGCGGACCCCGCCGCGGGCGCCCAGTTCGCGTCCGTGCTCGGCGCCGTCGAGAACCTGCAGCAGATGCAGTCGACGTCGAACGAGCTCGCGGTCCGCGCCGTGACCGGTGACCTCGACGACGTGCACGACTACACGATCGCCTCCGCGCAGGCGTCGACCGCGCTCGAGCTGACCGCGGCCGTCCGCAACAAGGCCGTGGACGCGTTCACCGAGATCATGCGGATGCAGGCCTGATGCCCGCCCAGGTCCAGGCCGCGGTCGACCGGCTCACCGGCGCCGTCCGCCAGTTCTCGATCGCGCAGCGCACGCTCGGCCTCATCGGGGTCGCGGTGCTCCTCCTCGGCGCGTTCGCGCTGTCCACCTACCTGTCCCGGCCGACGATGAGCCCGCTGTTCTCGGGCCTGTCCGGTGCCGACGCGAGCGCGGTCGTCGACGAGCTCACCGCCGCGGGCGTGCAGTACCAGCTCGCCGACGGCGGCTCGACGGTCCTCGTCCCGGACGCGCAGCTCTACGACCAGCGGATCCGCCTCGCGGCGGCCGGTCTGCCGACCAACGCGGATGGCGGCGGCTACTCGCTGCTCGACGAGATGCCCATGACCTCGAGCGAGTTCCAGCAGCAGACGACGTACCAGCGCGCGCTGGAGGGCGAGCTCGCCCGGACCGTCGGCGCGATCGACGGCGTCGAGTCCGCGAGCGTCAAGCTCGCGCTGCCCGAGGAGAGCGTCTTCGTCTCCGAGAAGGCCGACCCGACGGCCTCGGTGTTCATCCGCACCCGGCCCGGCACGTCGCTGTCCCTCGACCAGGTCCAGGCGATCGTGCACCTCGTCTCCGCGGGCATCGACGGCATGACGCCCACCGACGTCGCCGTCGTCGACGCGACCGGCGAGGTGCTGTCCGCCGTCGGCACCGGCACGACCGGCGGCGTCGCCGGGCAGCAGGCCAGCGACTACGAGGCGCGCGTCGCCGCGTCCGTGCAGGCGCTGCTCGACCCGCTCGTCGGCCCCGGCCGGTCCGCCGTCACGGTGACCGCCGAGATCGACCAGAGCCAGACGGACCGCACCGTCGAGGAGTTCACCGCGACCCCCGACACGCCGCCGCTCGCGTCGTCCACCACGACCGAGACGTACACCGGCGGCGCGGCCTCCGGCGCCGCGGGTGTCCTCGGCCCCGACAACATCCAGGTGCCGAACGGAGACGGGACGACGGGCGAGGGCTCGTACGAGTCGACCACCGAGGACGTCACGAACGCCGTCAACAAGAGCACCGAGCGGACCACGCAGGGCCCCGGCGCGATCCAGCGCCAGTCCGTCGCGGTCGTCCTCGACGAGAAGGCCGCCGCCCCGATCGACCTCGCCCAGCTGCGCGAGACGATCGCCGCCGCCGCCGGCATCGACCCGGAGCGCGGCGACACCATCGCCGTGCAGGCCGTGCCGTTCGACACCACGCAGGCCGAGGAGGCCGGTGCGGCGCTCGCCGCCGCCGAGGAGGCCGAGAAGGCCGCGCAGCAGACCTCGCTCATCCGTCAGGCCGCGATCGGCGGCGTCGTGCTCGCCCTGCTGCTCGCCATCGCGATCGCCATGACCCGGCGCTCCCGCAAGGCCCGTCGCACGGCCATCGACCTCGGTGAGCTGCAGCCCGTCCTCACCGACGAGCAGCGCGCCCTGGAGGGCCTGCCCGAGGACGCGCTGCCCGAGCTCCCGCCGGGCCCGCTGCCCGGCGAGCCCGACCCGGTCGCCCGCAAGCGCGCCGAGATCACCGCCCTGGCCGACGACCAGCCGCAGGAGGTCGCGGACCTCCTGCGCGGCTGGCTCGGCACGGCCACCCCGGCGGGACGTCGCTGATGGCCGCCCTCACCGGGACGCAGAAGGCCGCGATGCTGCTGCTGCAGCTCGGTCGCGACCGCGCCGCGCGCGTCATGGCACAGCTCGAGGTGCACGAGATCGAGGAGCTCACGGCCGAGATCCTGCGGCTCGAGCGCGTCGACCAGCGGCTCGCCGACGAGGTCCTCGAGGAGTTCCACGCGGTCTCCGTCGTCGGCCCCGGCGTCGGCGGCGGCATGGGCCTCGCGCAGCACCTGCTCGTCGCGTCGCTCGGCGCCGAGCAGGCCGCGGGCGTCATGGAGCGGCTGCAGACCAGCCTGCAGGGCCAGCCGTTCGAGTTCCTGCAGCACGCCGACGCCCGTCAGGTCGTCTCGCTCCTGTCGAGCGAGCACCCGCAGGCCATCGCGCTCGTCCTCGCGCACCTCAAGCCCGACCACGCGGGCGCGATCATCGCGGGCCTCGACCCCGAGCTCCAGGCCGACATCGCGCACCGCATCGCGCTCATGGAGCGTGCGTCCCCGGACGTCGTGCAGATGATCGCCGAGAACCTGCAGCGCAAGGCGTCGAGCGTGCTCGCGTCGAGCGAGCTCGCCGCCGTCGGCGGCGTCCAGCCCCTCGTCGAGATCATCAACCGCGCCGACCCGAGCACCGAGAAGGTCATTCTCGAGGGGCTCGCCAGCCGCGACGAGGAGCTCGCCGAGGAGGTCCGCAGCCGGATGTTCGTCTTCGCGGACATCACGCTGCTCGAGGACCGCGCCATGCAGCTCGTGCTGCGGCAGGTCGAGACCGCGCAGCTGTCCGTCGCGCTCAAGGGCGTCAGCGACGGCGTGCGCGAGACCGTGATGCGCAACCTGTCGGAGCGGGCGCGCGAGAACCTCGTCGAGGAGATCGAGCTGCTCGGCCCCGTGCGGCTGTCGCTCGTCGAGGACGCGCGCGCGGCGATCGTGCAGGTCATCCGCCGCCTGGAGGAGTCGGGTCAGATCGTGATCCGGCGCGACTCGGAGGACGAGCTCGTTGCCTGACCTCGGATTCGTCCCCGCGCAGCGCCCCGCCCCGGGCGCCGCGAGCGCCGACCCCGCGCCCGTCCTCGCGACGGCGGGCGTGCGCACCGCTGCGGCCCCGTCCGCGTTCGTCGCGACCGGCGCCGTCACGACCCCCGGCCTCCCGGCCGCACAGGCACCCGCACCTGCGACCGCGTCCGCCGCTCCCGCGCTCGCCGCACCCGCCCCGGTGACGGGCGAGGCCGTCGCGTTCCGTCCGTCGCCGCTCGCGACCGTCGTGACGCCCGACAAGGGTGCGTACGACGCGGGCCGCGCCGAGGGCTTCGCCGCCGGCTACGCGGCCGGCGCGCGTGAGGCCGCCCGTGTCGCGCAGGAGGAGGCCGCCCGGGCCCGCGCCGCCCAGGAGGCCCGCCGGGCCGCCGCGCAGGACGCGCTCGACCGCGCGCTCGCCGTGCTGGCGACGGCCGCCGCGGCGGCCGCGGCGCGGACCGTGCCCGTCGTGCACGACGTCGAGGCCCGGCTGCACGAGGCTGCGCTCGACCTCGCGACCGCGGTGCTCGGCGTCGAGCTCGCCGACCACGGGCTCGGCGCCCGCGCGGCGCTCGCGCGCGTCCTCGCGCACGTCGACGGGACCGAGCCCGTCACGGTCCGCCTGCACCCCGCCGACCTCGCCGCGCTGCCCGCGGCCGCCGACGCGACGGGTGTGGCCCCGACCGTCCCGGACGGCGTCACGCTCGTCGCCGACCCGACCCTGGCGCCCGGCGACGCCGTCGCCGACCTGCCCGACGGCTTCCTCGACGCGCGCCTCGACGGTGCGGTCGCGCGTGCCCGTGCCGCGCTGCGGGGGGACGCGTGACGACCCTCGCGCCCGCTGCTCCGGCGCCCTCGCCCGCGGCCTGGGCGCGCGCCCTCGCCGCGACCGCGCCTGAGCGTGTCGGCACGGTCCGCGCGGTCGTCGGGCTCACGATCGAGGTCGTCGGTACCGGCGCCGCGGTCGGCGAGCTCGTGCGCGTGGGCGACGACGTGCTGGCCGAGGTCGTCGCGACCGCCGGCGCCACCGCGCGCTGCATGCCGCTCGGTCCGACGTCCGGCCTGCGCGCCGGGATGCCCGCGCGGCCGCTGCGCGAGCCGCTGCGCGTGCCCGTCGGACCCGGCCTGCTCGGTCGGGTCCTCGACGGGCTGGGCCGGCCCATCGACGGCAAGGGCCCGCTGCGCGCCCGTGCGTGGGTCCCGCTCGACTCGCGTGCACCCCACCCGCTCGAGCGGGCGCGCGTCGACGAGCCGCTCGACCTGGGCGTCCGCGTCCTCGACACGCTCGTCACGGTCGGCCGAGGCCAGCGGCTCGGGCTGTTCGCCGGGTCCGGCGTCGGCAAGTCGAGCCTGCTGTCGATGGTCGCGCGCGGCACCGACGCGGAGGTGTCGGTCATCGCGCTCGTCGGTGAGCGCGGGCGCGAGGTCCGCGAGTTCCTCGAGGACGACCTGGGGCCCGAGGGGCTCGCGCGCAGCGTCGTCGTCATCGCCACGTCCGACGAGCCGCCGCTCGTGCGCCTGCGGTCCGCGTTCCTCGCGACCCGGATCGCGGAGGCGCTGCGCGATGAGGGCCGGCACGCGGTCCTCATGATGGACTCGCTCACCCGCGTCGCCATGGCGCAGCGCGAGATCGGCCTGTCCGTCGGCGAGCCGCCCGCGACCCGCGGGTACCCGCCCTCGACGTTCGCGCTGCTCGCGCAGCTGCTCGAGCGGGCCGGGACGGGCGCGACCGGGTCGGTGACCGGCCTGTACACCGTCCTCGTCGACGGCGACGACCACAACGAGCCGATCGCGGACGCCGCCCGGTCGATCCTCGACGGGCACGTCGTCCTCGACCGCCGGCTCGCGGTCGCCGGTCACTTCCCGAGCGTCGACGCGCTGGGCTCGATCAGCCGCGTCGCATCCCGCGTGACGACCCCCGAGCAGCGCGACGCCGCCCGCCGGCTGCGCGCCGTCATGGCCGCGCGCCGGCAGGCGCAGGACCTGCTCGACGTCGGCGCGTACGTCGCGGGCTCGAACCCGCTCGTCGACGCCGCCGTCACGCACGGGCGCGCGATCGACGCGTTCCTGCGGCAGGACATCGAGGACGTCGTGCCGTCCGCGCAGGCGTGGGCGCACCTCGCCGCGCTCGTCCAGACCTTGGGGGAGGTGCCGTGACCCGACAGTTCCCGCTCGCCGGGCTGCTGCGCGTGCGCGCGCTCGCCGAGGAGCGCGCCGCGGGCGAGCTCGCCGCCGCGCGCCGCGCCGAGCGGGCCGCCGCCGAGCGCGCCCGCGAGACGAGGGAGCGCCTGGCGGGCGCGTCGATGCCCGACGTCGCCGACGACCTCGCGTTCCGCGCCTCCGTCGCGAGCCGCGCGACGCTCGCCGCGCTGCTGCACGAGCACGACGCCGACGTGCAGGTCGCGCAGTCCCGTACCGAGGACCGCACCGGCGCGTGGACCGCGGCCCGCCGCGAGGCGCGTGCCGTCGAGCGGCTCGAGGAGCGGCACGACGCGACCGTCCGGGCCGAGGAGCTGCACGCCGAGCAGGTCGTGCTCGACGAGGTCGGCGGCCGCCGCGCCGCGCGGGAGGACGCATGAGCCTCGACGGGATCGCCTCCGTGCAGGCGCGCATGGCCGAGCTGCGTTCTCTCGTCGTGCCTGCCCCCGTGGCCTCGCCGTCGTCCGCCTCGACCGCGGCCGTCGCCGGGGACGCCGTGACCGGGACGACCGGCGCGGCCGACGACTTCACGACGCTGCTCGCGTCGCTCAGCGGGACGTCCGGCGCCACCGCGACCACGGCCGGCGGGGGAGCGACCGCGCAGTCGTTCGTCGCCGCGGCCCAGAAGTACGTCGGCGTCCCGTACGTGTGGGGCGGGGAGTCGCTCGACGAGGGCGGGCTCGACTGCTCGGGTCTGGTGCTGCGCGCGCTCGCCGACGTGGGCGTCACCGACGTCCCGCGCGTCGCGCGCGACCAGCAGCGCATGGGCGAGCCCGTCGCGTCGCTCGCGCAGGCGCTGCCCGGCGACCTCGTCGTGTTCGGCGGCGGCAACCACATCGGCATCTACCTGGGGGAGGGGAAGATGGTCGACGCGCCGAAGCCCGGTGCGCACGTCGTCGTCCGGGACGTGTACACGACGCCCACCGCGATCCGTCGGATCCTGCCGCAGCAGTCCGAGGTCACGGCCGCCGCAGGGTCCGCGACCGGGACGTCGCCGGCGGGTGCGACCGCCACGGCGGCGAGCCAGCGCGTGGCGCTCGAGCTGCTGACCTCGCTCTCGGGCGGCGCCGCCTCGTCGTCCTCGCTCGCCGTGCCGGCGCTGGGGGTGGCCTCGTGAGCGCGACCCTCATCCCGCCGGCCGTGCCCGCCGCGTCGACGACGCGCGCGCCGCGCCCGGCGGGCGGCACCC
The DNA here is from genome assembly GCF_000212695.1 of Cellulomonas fimi ATCC 484. Taxonomy (NCBI): domain Bacteria; kingdom Bacillati; phylum Actinomycetota; class Actinomycetes; order Micrococcales; family Cellulomonadaceae; genus Cellulomonas; species Cellulomonas fimi. Next base: position 746,433 of record NC_015514.1, read on the forward strand.
CGGCTGCGGGGGACGCGTTCGCGCGCACCTTCGACGCCGTCGCCGCCGCGCAGCCCGGCGGGGACCGCCCGACCACCGGTGCGGACCGCGCGCCGGGCGACGCCCGGTCGGCCGACCGGGACGCCCGCCCGACGGACCGCGCCGACGGTGCCGACCGCGCCCACCGTGCCGACCGCACGGCCACGACCGAGCGGCCCGGGGGAGCTGCGGACCGTCCCGCGGACGACACCACGGGGGCCGCCTCGGCCGCGTCGGGCGACCCTGCCACCGACCCGTCCGGCACCGACGCGACCGCGTCGGGTGCGGGGTCTGCGGGCGCGGGCGCTCCGGCCGACGCGACCGCCGCCACCGCCCCGGCGGTCGTCCTCGTCCCGACCGCCGCCGTGCTCGCGGCGGCCGCGGGGACGGTCACCACGACCACCGGTGCGCCGGGAGACACCCTCCCGACCGCCGCTCCGGTGCCCGCCGCGTCCGCCGTGGGTGCGGCCGCCGTCGTGGACCCCGCCGCTGCCCCGGTCTCGACGACCGTGGCGAGCACCACCGCCGCCGCGCTGCCGACCGATGCGGCGTCGACCGCACCGGCCACCGGGCCGCTCACCGACGCCGCGGTGACCGGCGCGGCCACCACGACCACGGCCGCGGCTGCGTCGACGACGGCCACGACCCCTGGGACGAGCGCCCCCGCGACGGGTGCGCCGGCCGCCACGACGAGCGGCACCACGACGACGACCGCCGTGCCGGGGAACGCGGTCACGGCCACGGCGTCGGGTGACGCCGGACCGTCGGCGCCCGCACCCGCGGACCCGGCGGCCCCCGCGGCCGGACCGTCGACGCCCGCCCCGTCCGGGACGTCGCCGCTCCCGGCCGTGCCGGTCCCGTCCGCGACCACCACGACCGCCGCCGCGCCGACGACCCCGTCGGCCCCCGTACCCGCGGCCACCCCGGCACCGTTCGCGGAGCAGCTCGGTGCGCGGCTCACGGCGCTCGGCGGCCTGGCGCACGGGCGGCACGTCCTCACGGTCCCCGTCGACCCCGAGAACCTCGGGCCCGTCCGGGTCGTCGCGCACATCGGCCCGGAGTCGGTGCGCGTCGAGCTCGTCGGCGGGACGGAGGCGTCCCGGGAGGCGCTGCGCGGGTCGCTCGCCGACCTGCGCCGCGACCTGAGCCGCGACCTCGGGGGACTCGACGTGCAGGTCGGCGTCGGTGGCGACGGGCCGTCCCGCGACCCGCGCGACGCCGAGCGCACCCCGGCGTCGCCGTTCGCCCCCTCGCGCACGTCCGGCGTCGACGCGGCCCCGGCCGCACCGGCCACCGGCCCGGCGCGCACGAGCCAGGGCCTGGAGGTCGACCTGTGACCGCCCGTCCCGCCGCAGACCGCGTCGCCGCCCCCGGGCGCCGGCACCCGCACCCGCTCCCGCAGGAGGCAGCATGAGCATCGACGTCTCGTTCCTCGGCGCGACCAGCCGCACGACCGACGCCTCCGGCACGAAGGTCCCCACCAAGGAGCTCGACAAGCAGGCGTTCCTCGACCTGCTCGTCGCCCAGCTGCGCAACCAGGACCCGTCGGCCCCGATGGACTCCTCGCAGCTCATGACCCAGACGACGCAGCTGTCCACGATGGAGTCGCTCGTCGCCCTGGCCGACACGCAGCGGGAGTCGTTCGCGCTCCAGATGCGCATGGCCGCCGCCCAGCTCGTCGGGCAGCAGGTCACCTGGACCGACGCCGCCGGCGCGACCCAGAAGGGCGTCGTGACGGCGGTGTCCTACGCGGGCTCGGTGCCCACCGTGAAGATCGGTGACACGGACGTCACCCTCGACGCGGTCTCCTCCGTCACCTCCGCCGGGACCGCCGGCACGACCACCGCCACCGGCGCCAGCGCCTGACCGCGCAGCACTGACCGAAGGGAATCCCTCATGCTCCGCTCGCTCTTCTCCGGCATCAGCGGTCTGCGCAGCCACCAGACCATGCTCGACGTCACGGGCAACAACATCGCCAACGTCAACACGACGGGCTTCAAGTCGTCGCAGACGCAGTTCCAGGACACGCTCAGCCAGATGCTGCAGAACGGCGGCGGCGCGCAGGACGGCGTCGGTGGCACCAACCCGGCGCAGGTCGGCCTGGGCGTGCGCGTCGCGGGCATCACGACGAACTTCACGCAGGGCGCGTCGCAGATGACGGGCCGCAGCACCGACATGATGATCCAGGGCGACGGCTTCTTCGTGGTCCGCAAGGGTGCCGAGTCGTACTACACGCGCGCCGGGTCGTTCGACTTCGACTCGACCGGCCAGATGGTGCTGCCGGGCGAGGGTGCGCTCGTGCAGGGCTGGGCCGCGGTGAACGGCGTCGTCGACACCAACGGCCCGCTGAGCGACCTGCGCGTCCCGGCCGGCACGCTCATGCCGGCCGTCGCGACGTCGACCGCGTCCTACGAGGGCAACCTCGACGCGGCGGCCGCGAACGGCACGATCCTCAACCGCACGATCGACGTCTACGACGCGACGGGCAACGTGCGCGAGCTGCAGCTCACGTTCACGAAGGCCGCGGCGGGCTGGTCGGTCGCCGCCACGGACGGCACCGCGACGGTCGTCGCCGCGCCCATGACGTTCGCTGCCGACGGCTCGCTCACCACGCCGACGACCCTCACGGTCGGTGGTGTGGCGGTCGACATCTCCGACCTCACGGGCTTCGCGGGCATCGACTCGGTGAAGGCGCGCACGCAGAACGGCCAGGCGGCGGGCACGCTCCAGTCGTTCGCCCTCGGCGCCGACGGCACGATCACGGGCGCGTTCAGCAACGGCCTCAAGCAGACCATCGGCCGCCTCGCGATCGGCTCGTTCACCAACCCGTCGGGCCTGGAGAAGGCGGGCGGCTCGCTGTTCCGCACGTCCGTGAACTCGGGGGACCCGCAGGTCGGCCCCGCGGGCACGGGCGGCCGCGGCACGCTCGCGGGCGGTGCGCTGGAGATGTCGAACGTCGACCTGTCGAGCGAGTTCACCAGCCTGATCATCGCCCAGCGCGGATTCCAGGCGAACAGCCGCGTCATCACGACGTCCGACGAGGTCCTCCAGGAGCTGGTGAACCTCAAGCGCTGACCCGCGCCGCCCCCCGGCGACGTGACGGAGAGGGACCCGGTGCGCGTGCACCGGGTCCCTCTCGTCTGCGCCGGCAGCGGCTGCCCTGTCCGCGCGAGCGGGTCAGCCGAGCAGGGCGACCACGCGCGGGTCGTCGAGCGCGACCGGCTGGACCGTCTGCGCGAGCGCGAGGGCGTCGTCCAGGGTCGGTGCACCCATGAGCAGGTAGGTGCGCGTGCCGTCGGACCAGCGCAGAGCGGAGCCGCCCTCGTGCCCGGAGCTCCACACCGCCACGCGGCCGTCGAGGGTCGTGACCTGCCGCCCGGGGATCGCCCAGGACAGCGCGGACTCGACGGGCTCGGCCGCACCGACCTCGACGTGCAGCGACATCACGCCCGCGGGCACGCCGTCGTCGTACCCGTCGCCGTCCGCGTCGACGGGCTCCGCATCCCCGTACCCGAGGTCCCATGCGATGACCCGGCTCGGGCCGGGCGCGGGCGCCGCCTGGTCGGCCACCCGCTGCATCCCCGGTGCCGTCGCGTCGGGCGCGACGGTCGTGCCCGACAGCGGCACGGTGTCGAGCCAGGCGGTGAGCGCGGGCACGTCGAGGCCGTTCGCGACGACGAACCAGCGGGTCCCGTCGGGCTCGACCCAGGTCACGAAGTGGTGCCCGGCGTCGGGCGACAACGTGCGGCCGGACTGCCCGCGGACGGTGAGGTCGTCGGGGGCCTGCAGGCCGGGCCACGGGTCGGCGACGTCGGGGTACAGCGAGATCCCGCCTGAGCCGTCGGGGGCGTAGAACACGGCGGCCGGCACGGCCTGCCCGCACGGGAAGTCGGACACCTCGATGCCGAGCCGCACCGGCTCGACGTCGCGCAGCGTGCGCGCCGCCGCGTCGAGGCCGGGGGTGTCGAGCAGCTCCCGCGCGGGCTGCTGGTAGCCGCCGCCGCCCCGCAGGACGTCGGTGAGGCACCGGGCGTCGCCGGCCGCCGCGGCGGGCAGCGGGAACATGCCGGACATCGCGCCGGCGGGCGGGGCGGTGTCGGTGCCGCGGTCCGTCAGGGCAGGGCCGACGACCACGGCGACGCCGGTCAGCACGACGGCCGCCGCGCCGACGAGCACCACGCGCCCGGCCCGTCGGGTGCGGCCGGGCCGGACGGCGCCGCCGAGCGGCAGGTCCGCGTGCCCGTCGGCGGCCCACCTGCCGACGAGCTCGTGGGCGGCGGCGAGACCGTCCGGGTCGACGGGCGCGGCGGGGGCGAGCGATCGGACGCGGTCGAGGATGTCGGTCACGGGGTGCTCCCGGGGACGAGGCGCAGGGCGGTGGTGTCGGGGGTGCCGTCCGCGGCCCGGGTGAGCCGCCGGCGGGCGCGGGACAGGCGCATCTTGAACGCGGCGGGGGAGCAGCCGAGCACCTCGGCGGCCTGGGCTGCGGTCAGCCCGTCCCACGCGACGAGCAGGACTGCCTCCCGGTCGGACGTGCTCAGGTCGGCCAGGGCGCGCAGCAGCGCCTGCCGCTCGGCGACCGCGGCGGCGGGGTCGTCGGGCGGTGGTGGTGCGAGAGCCGCGAGCACCCCGTGGAGCTGGCGCGCGCGGTAGGCGGAGCGGCGGTGGTTGCGCAGCGTGTTGCGGGCGACGACGAGGAGCCACGGCAGGGCGTCGCCGGGCACGTCGGCGAGCCGGCGCCACGCGACGAGGAACGTCTCGGCGACGACCTCCTGCGCGGTGTCGCGGTCGACGTGCCGCAGGGTCCACGCCTGCACGCGCGGCGCGTGCTGCTCCCACAGGGCGGCGAACCGCTGCGCGTCGGTCGGGGGTGAGGTGCTCACACCGGGGAAGTGTCCGGCACGGGCCAGGGGTAACAGGCACCGGTCGCGGCGTGGAAGGTCTGTCGCGGAGGGGGCGACCGACCTGCCACGCCGCGGGCCTCTCGGCCCGACCGGCCCGCGGGCCGCTACAGGAGTGAGCGGTACAGGGCCTCGATGTCGGCGACGGACGCCTCGCGGGGGTTGCCGCCCGCGCACACGTCCTCGAACGCGGCCTTGGCGAGCGCGGCGACGTCCGACTCCGTGGCGCCGACCTCCGACAGCCGGGTCGGGTTGCCGAGGTCGCGCGTGAGGGCGGCGACGGCCTCGACGGCGGCGGACCGGGCCTCCTCGAGCGGCAGCGTGTGCGCGTCCTCGACGCCGAACGCGGCGGCGACGTCGCGGTACTTCTCCCCGGTCGCGGGGGCGTTGAACGCCATGACGGGCGCGAGCAGGATGCCGTTGGCGACGCCGTGCGGTGCCGAGTAGAACGCACCGAGCGGGTGCGCCATGGCGTGCACGAGGCCGAGCCCGACGTTGGAGTAGCCCATGCCCGCGACGTACTGCCCGAGGGCCATGCGCTCGGCGGCGGCGGCGTCCCCGTCGGCCGCGGCCTGCAGCGACCCGGCGATGACCTGGATCGCCTTGAGGTGGAACAGGTCGGACAGCTCCCAGGCGCCCTTCGTCACGTACCCCTCGATGGCGTGCGTGAGGGCGTCCAGTCCCGTGGCGACCTTGAGGGCGCGCGGGGCGGTGGACATCATCTGCGGGTCGACGACGGCGAGGACGGGGATGTCGTGCGGGTCGACGCACACGAACTTGCGCTGCCGCTCGACGTCGGTGATGACGTAGTTGATGGTCGTCTCGGACGCGGTGCCCGCGGTCGTGGGGACGGCGACGATCGGCACCGACGGGTTGCGGGTGGGGGCGACGCCCTCGAGCGAGCGCACGTCGGAGAACTCGGGGTTGGCGGTGATGATGCCGATCGCCTTGCAGGTGTCCTGCGGCGAGCCGCCGCCGATCGCGACGAGCACGTCCGCGCCGGACGCGGCGAAGGCGGCGACGCCGGCCTGGACGTCCTCGATGGGCGGGTTGGGCCGCACGTCGTCGTAGACGTCGTACGGGAGGCCCGCCGCGTCGAGCAGGGCCGTCACGCGCCCCGCGACGCCGCTCTCGACGAGCGCCCGGTCGGTGACGACGAACGCCTTGGTGACGCCGCGGCGGGCGAGCTCGTCGGGGATCACCTCGATCGCTCCTGCGCCGAAGTAGGCCGTCTGGTTCCAGATCATCCGCTGCGCCACGATGCACCGCTCCTTTGCGTGAAACGTTCCAACCATTCCACGCCACCCGGGCGTCCCACGGGCGGGATCAAGGTCCCGACAGGCCTGCGACCTGCGGCGACACGCCGCGCTGTGACACGAGTGCGCGGCTCGTCGGCCGGAAACCCTCATACGGTGCGGCGGTCCGCCGATCGGAGGAGCACCAGGGTCCACGGACGGACCCGGGCGGCGGACAGCCGCTGCAGGACCAGGTGACCAGGGACGGGTATCGCCGTGATCGTCGTGACGCGCCTCAACGGAGGACAGATCGGGGTGAACCCCGACCTGATCCAACGCATCGACTCAGCACCGGACACGATCCTCACGCTCATCGACGGGACGAAGTACATCGTCACCGAGTCGCTCGCGGAGGTCATCGAGCTCGTCAACGAGCACCGCGCGACCATCCTCGCCCGCGCCCGTGAGATCCAGGCCGAGCACCACCCGCACATCGGCCTCGTGCCGGACCTCGGCGACGAGGACGACGACCCCGCGCAGCCCTCCATCGCCCCGGCGGTGCCCCTGCGCCCCAGGAGCGTGTGATGGATCCCGCGGGCGTCATCGGGCTCGTCGTCGCCCTCGTGGCGATCTTCGGCGCCATGATCCTCGAGGGCGCGCAGCCCATGTCGATCATGCTGCCGGCGCCCCTGCTGCTCGTCTGGGTGGGCACCCTCGGCGTCGGGCTCGCGGGCCACACGCTGCGCGACGCCAAGGAGTCGTTCGCCGCCGTGCCGCGCGCACTGCGCAGCGGCATCCCCGACCCGACGCAGACCGTCGACACGCTCGTGAGCCTCGCCGACCGCGCCCGCCGCGAGGGCCTGCTCGCGCTCGAGGACGCCGCCCGCAGCATCGACGACCAGTTCCTGCGCGCGGGCCTGCAGGCCGCGATCGACGGCACCGACCCGGACGACCTGCGCACGATCCTCGAGGACCGCATCGCGACCAAGCGGGCGCGCGAGCGGGCGCACGCCAAGTACTTCCAGGACATGGGCGGCTACGCGCCGACCATCGGCATCATCGGCACGGTCATCTCGCTCGTGCACGTGCTGGAGAACCTGTCCGACCCCGCGTCGCTCGGCCACTCCATCGCCGCGGCGTTCGTCGCGACCCTCTGGGGCATCCTGTCCGCGAACGTCGTCTGGCTGCCGCTCGGCACCCGCATCAAGCGCATCTCCGACCTCGAGTGCACGCAGATGGAGATGACGCTCGAAGGGCTGCTCGCGGTGCAGGCGGGCGCGAACCCGCGGCTCGTCGGCGAGCGCCTGCGCAGCCTGCTGCCCGACGACGCCGACTCCGGCAAGGGCAAGTCCAAGAAGGCGGCGGCGTGAGCAGCCACGGCGGGCGGCGGCGCAGCCGCGGCGGCCACGAGGAGGAGCACGTCAACCACGAGCGCTGGCTCGTGAGCTACTCCGACATGATCACCGTCCTGATGGCGCTCTTCATCGTGCTGTTCGCGATCAGCCAGGTGGACCAGGAGAAGTACATCGCGCTGCGCGACTCCCTCGCGGCCGGCTTCATGGACACCACGACGTCCCCCTCGGTGCTCGACGGCACCGACGGCACGCTCGACGGCAAGAGCACCCAGAGCGAGAACACGCCCGCGGACGGCACGGCCGGCATGGTGAGCGCCGACGACGGGCTCGGCCAGCAGGCCGCCGTCCCGCCCGTGCCCGCGACCCCGACGACCGACGCGTCCGTCGACCCCGCGACCCTCGCCGCCGCGCAGGCCGAGGCCGCGCACCTCACCGAGCTGCGCGACCGCATCGCGCAGGCGCTCGCCGCGAACGGCCTCGACCAGGCCGTGCGGATGCGGATCGACGAGCGTGGGCTCGTGCTCGGCCTCGTCGCCGACGACGTGTTCTTCGCGCCCGCGCGCGCCGAGCTCACCGACACCGCGCGCCGCGTCCTCGACGTCGCGTCGCCGCTCATCGTCGGCATCGGCGAGAACGTGTCCGTCGAGGGCCACGCCAACGTCATCCCCGTCTCCGGGCGCTACCCGACCAACTGGGAGCTGTCCGCGGACCGGGCCACGCAGGTGCTGCGGCACCTCGTCGAGGTCGACGGCATGCCCGGCCCGCGGATCATGGCCGTCGGCTTCGGCGACACCCGCCCGCTCGTCGCGGGCGACAGCCCGGAGGCGCTCGCGGCCAACCGCCGCGTCGACCTCGTCATCCTCAGCGCCGCACCCGAGCAGGTGCGGGCGCTGCTCCCGTCGCTCACCGGAGGCTGACATGCCCATCGAGCAGAGGGTCATCTCGGGCCCCAAGATCGGCGCGAAGATCGGCGGCGGCTCGTCCGCGGCGCCCACGCCGCCGCCCGCCGAGGAGAAGAAGAAGCGCGGCCTGTCCAAGAAGCTGCTGATCGTCGTCGTCGCGGTGGTCGTGCTGCTCGGGGCTGCCGCAGCTGCGTACTTCCTGGTGTTCGCGAAGGGCGGCGCCGAGCCGGTCGAGCCGCCGCCCGAGCCGGGCGAGGTCGTCACCGTCGACCCCATCTCGCTCAACCTGGCCGACGGCCACTACCTGCGGCTCGGCCTCGCGCTGCAGGTCACCGCCGACGCGCACGAGTCGCCCGACCCGTCCAAGGCGCTCGACGCGGCCATCGCCCTGTTCTCCGGCCGGAGCATCGCCGAGGTGTCCGACCCGGCGGTCCGCGAGCAGCTCACGAGCGAGCTGGCGCACCACCTCGAGGAGCTGTACGAGGGCGAGGTGATGGACGTCTACCTGACGAACTACGTCACGCAGTAGGCCGGCCGCAGCCGGCGACCCAGGGCACCACGGAGGGTGCCCGCACCGCCCCGCAGTGCCGTCGCAGGACGCGACGGCGGGGATGAAGTCAGGGGTTTCGCTCACGACCCCTGCGCGCCCGCCGATAGGGGTGGTCGTGACACCCACCGCGCCGCAGCCCGTCCGCCGGCTGCGCACCGCCGAGCCGGAGCCGTACGACTTCCGCCGGCCGCTCACCCTCGCGCGCGAGCACTCCCGCCACCTCGAGATGGCCTTCCAGCGTGTCGCCCGGCAGTTCGCGACGCAGCTCACCGCTCGCCTGCGCGTCGTCAGCCAGGTCACCTTCGAGGACCTCGAGCTGCGCACCTACGACGAGTACACCGGCGGCCTGCCCACGCCCACCGCGATGGTGATGTGCGCGATGGAGCCGAGCCGCCAGACCGCGGTCCTGCAGATCCCCGTCGGCGCGACCCTCGTGTGGATCGACTACCTCTTCGGCGGCGACGGCCGCGGCGACGAGCGGGAGGGCCGCGAGCTCACCGACCTGGAGTGGACGCTCGTGCGTGACCTGCTCCAGCACGCGATCGGCGACCTCGAGTACTCCTTCGCGGGCGTCACGCCCATGAGCGCGACCGTGCGGTCCGTGCAGTACAACCCGCAGTTCGCGCAGGTCGTCGCCGCGCAGGAGACCGTGCTCGTCGCGGTGTTCCTGCTCCGCGTCGGCGAGCGCGAGGACCGCATGACGTTCATGCTGCCGTCCGACCTGCTGCTCGGTGCGCTGCGCTCGTCCGAGGGCGCCGACGCCCGCTCCGAGGAGGAGCGGCAGGTGGCCCGGATCGCGCACGCCGAGCTCGAGCGCGCCGTGCAGGACGTGCCCGTGCACGTCGCCGTGCAGTTCCGGCCCGTGACCGTGCACCCGCGCGACGTCGTCAACCTCACGGTCGGCGACGTCCTCCCGCTGTCCCACCCGTCGAGCGAGCCGCTGGACGTGGTCGTCGACGGCATCGTGCTCGCCCGTGCCGCCGCCGGCAGCCACGGGTCCCGACTGGCCTGCCAGGTCGTCACCGTCGAGGAGAACCCCGCATGACCCAGACCCCGGCCACCGGCGCGCCCGTCGCGCAGGCCGCCGCCGACGCCGCGGCCGCCCTCGTGCCCTCGGCCCTGCCGCTCGCCGCGGTCGCCGCGTCGCACCGTGACGTGCCCGCGGGTGCGACCGCGCTCGTCGCGTCCTTCGTCGGCTCGCCCAGCGCGGAGCTCGTGCTCGTCGCGGGTGCGGCCGTGACCGACGCCGTCGCGGCGTCCGCGGTGCCGCTCGACCTCGCCGACGCGCTGCGTCCCGCCCTGGAGGCCGCGGCCCGCACGCTCGGGGCCGGCGTCCTGGAGACGGTCCGCGCCGAGGCGGTCGCCGAGGTGCTGGCGGACGACGTCGACGTGCTCGCGCTGCGGGCCGACGGCGCGGAGGAGCCCGCCGCGTGGTTCGCGCTGCGGCTGCGCAGCCCCAAGGTCGCGACCCCGACCACGTCGCAGGTCCCGACGCCGCGCGCGAACCTGCGGATGCTCTACGACGTCGAGATGACGCTCACCGCGGAGATCGGCCGCACGCGGCTGCCGGTGCGGCAGGTCCTCGACCTCGCCCCCGGTGCGGTGCTCGAGCTCGACCGCACCGCCGGCAGCCCCGCCGACGTGCTCGTCAACGGCCGGCTCGTCGCGCGCGGCGAGGTCGTCGTCGTCGACGAGGTGTACGGCATCCGCGTCACGGAGATCGTGGCCGGCAACGACGCGGGCGGCTCGGTCGGCTGATGGACTCCGTCATGCTGCTCCTGCGCGTCGTGCTCTCGCTCGCGTGCGTCGTCGGCCTCGTGTGGTGGGTCGGACGCCGCTGGGGCGCGGGTCGCGCGGCGGGCGGCGGACGGTCCCGCGAGCCGCAGCTGCAGGTCGTCGGGCGCCAGTCCGTCGGCAGGCACGCCGGGGTCGCGGTCGTGGCCGTCGGGTCGCGCCGCCTCCTGGTCGGCTACGGCGAGCAGCAGGTCACGTTCCTCACCGAGCTGGCGCCCGTCGTGGAGGTGCAGCAGCCCGCGCCGGCGGCCCCGGCCAAGCCCGCGCCCGTCGTGCGTCCCGTGGTCGAGACGCCTCGACCGCGCCCTGCGGCCGACGACGCCGGCGCGCTGCCGGTGCAGACCCTGCCCCCGCTGGGTGCCGTCAAGCACGGACCCCTGCACGGCTCGGTGCTCGACCCGGGCACGTGGAAGCAGGCGGTCCGCTCGCTGCAGGACCGCACGGTCCGGCGATGATCCACGCCCCGACCCCGCCGACGGCGCCGCTCGCCCCGGCCCTCGGCGACACCGTCACGGTCGCCGTCAACGGCGTCAACGGCACGCCGAGCAGCTCGATCGTCGTGCTCCTCGCGATCACGCTGCTGTCCGTCGCACCCGCGCTCATCCTGATGACGACGAGCTTCACGAAGATCTTCGTCGTCCTGTCGTTCACCCGGAACGCGCTCGGCCTGCAGGGCGTGCCGCCCAACCAGGTGCTCGCGGGCCTCGCGCTGTTCCTCAGCCTGTTCGTCATGGCCCCGGTCGTCAGCGACATCAACAGCGTCGGCGTGCAGCCCTACCTCGACGGCTCCCTGACGTTCTCGCAGGCCGTCGACGTGGGCTCAGGCCCGCTGCGCGAGTTCATGCTCGGTCAGACGCGCGAGCAGGACCTGGCGCTGCTGACCCGCGCCGCCGACCAGGAGAACCCGGCGTCCCCCGAGGACGTGCCGTTCGCGACGCTCGTGCCCGCGTTCCTGCTGTCCGAGCTGCGGTCCGCGTTCATCATGGGCTTCGTCATCTTCGTGCCGTTCCTCGTCATCGACCTCGTCGTCTCGGCGTCCCTGATGTCGATGGGCATGATGATGCTGCCGCCGGTGATGATCTCCCTGCCGTTCAAGATCCTGCTGTTCGTCCTCGTCGACGGCTGGGGGCTCGTCGTCACGTCGCTCGTCGGCTCCTACACGGGCAGCGGGTAGCGGCCGTGGACACGACCGCCGTCCTCGACGTGGGCGTCGACGCCCTGATCCTCGCCGCGAAGCTCTCCGCGCCCGTGCTGGTCACGGCTCTCGTCGTCGGCTTCGTCGTCTCCCTGCTGCAGTCCGTCACGCAGATCCAGGAGGTCACGCTCAGCTTCGTGCCGAAGGCCGTCGCCGCGGCCGTGGCGCTCGTCGTGTGCGGGCACTGGATGATCTCCGAGCTCGTGACGTTCACGCACGAGCTGTTCGAGCGCATCCCGACCCTCGTCGGGGGCTGAGGCGCGTGGACCCGATCAGCATCACGCTGCCCGTGCAGGCCGTCGAGACGACGATGCTCGCGAGCGTCCGCATGGCCGCGTTCCTCGTGATCGCGCCGCCGTTCTCGCAGCGCGCCGTCCCGCCGTTCGTCAAGGTCGCGCTCGCGCTCGGCCTCGCGCTCGCGGTCGCGCCCCGGCTCGAGCCCGTGCCGTCCGACACGACGCCCGCGTTCGTCGGCGCGCTCGTCGCGCAGGCGGTCATCGGCGCGGGGCTCGGGTTCCTCGTCTCGCTCGTGTTCTCCGCGGTGCAGTCCGCGGGCTCGCTCATCGACCTGTTCGGCGGCTTCCAGCTCGCGACGGCCTACGACCCGCTGAGCCAGACGAGCGGCGCGCAGTTCGGGCGGCTCTACCAGATGACGGCGCTCGTGCTCCTGTTCGCCTCCGACGCGTACCAGGTCGTCGTCGCCGGGCTCGTGCGGACGTTCGACGCGCTCCCGCTCGGCGCGCTGCTCGACCCCGCCGCGCTCGCCTCGACCCTCACCGAGGGCCTCACGCAGATGTTCCTCGCGGCGCTGCAGATCGCCGGTCCGCTGCTGGTCGTGCTGTTCCTCGCCGACGTCGGCCTGGGTCTGCTGACCCGCGTCTCGCCCGCGCTCAACGCGTTCGCGATGGGCTTCCCGCTGAAGATCCTGCTCACGCTCTCGTTCGGCTCGCTCGCCTTCCTCGCGTTGCCGGGCGTCGTCGAGTCCCTCGCCGGGCGCTCGGTGCGGGAGATGCTCGGGGTGCTCCCGTGAGCGCGCCGGAGGGCGCGCGCGCCCGGATGTTCGCGAGCAGGAGGGCACAGTGAGCGCGCCGGAGGGCGCACGCGCCCGGAGGCTCGCGAGCAGGAGGGCACAGTGAGCGCGCCGGAGGGCGCGCGCGCCCGGAGGTTCGCGAGCAGGAGGGCACAGTGAGCGAAGGAGGAGACCGCACCGAGAAGGCCACGCCTCAGCGGATGCGTGAGATCCGCCGCAAGGGCGGGCTCGGCCGGTCGCAGGACCTGTCCGCGTGGGTGGGCCTCGGCGCAGCCGCGGCGGTGCTGCCGCTCGTCGTCGACCGCGCGCGGGCGGCCGCGCTCGACCAGATGGCGGCGTTCCGCGACGTCGCCGCCGACCCCGACGGCACGGACGTCGTGCAGGTGCTGGGCGACGGCCTCGGGACGATCCTCACGACGCTGCTGCCGCTGTTCGCGGTCGGGGTGGTCGCGGCGGTCGCGGTGAGCGCCGCGCAGGGTGGCGTGCACCTGCACCGCCTGCGGCTGCACGCCGACCACCTCAAGCCCAAGGGTGTCGCGAGCCGGCTCGTCGGCGGGCAGGCGTGGTGGCAGGGCATCAAGACGCTGCTCAAGACCGCGGCCGTCGCGCTCGTGCTGCTCGCCGCGGTGCAGGCCATCGCGCCCGCGCTGCTCGCGTCCGGCCGGCTGCCGCTGTCGCACCTCATCGGCATCGCCACCGACGGCACGGCGACCCTGCTGCGCACCGGCATCGCCGCGGGCGTGCTGCTCGCGGTCGCCGACGTCGTGGTCGTGTGGCGGCGCAACCGCAAGCAGACCCGCATGACGCTCCGCGAGGTCAAGGAGGAGCACAAGCGGACCGAGGGGGACCCGATGCTCAAGGGCGCGATCCGCTCCAAGCAGCTCGCGATGAGCCGCAACCGCATGATGGCCGAGGTCGCGAACGCGGACGTCGTGCTCGTCAACCCGACGCACGTGGCCGTCGCGCTGCGCTACGAGCCGGGTACGGGCGCGCCGCGCGTCGTCGCCAAGGGCGCGGGCGCGGTCGCGGCCAAGATCCGCAGCGCCGCGTCCGACGCGCGCGTCCCCATGGTCGAGGACGTGCCCCTGGCCCGCGCGCTGCACGCCGCGTGCGAGCTCGGCCAGGAGATCCCCGCGCACCTGTTCACGGCCGTCGCGCGCGTCCTCGCGTTCGTCATGGCGCTGCGCCGCCGCGGCGCCGCGTCCGGCCAGCACCGCGTCCCCGGCGGCTCGACCCTGCCGCCCGACGACACCACCGACCACCGCGCGACGGCACGGGCCGCCGTGCGCGACGCCGCACGTGCCGGCCGCCGCCCCGCCGCCGCCGAGCCCCGCACCGCTCAGGAGACCTCCCGATGAAGTCCCGGTCCATCGCACCCATGGCGGTCCCCGCCGGCGTCGTCGGCATCGTGCTGCTGCTCGTCGTGCCGCTGCCCGCGGCGCTGCTCGACGTGCTCATCGCCGTCAACATCACGGCGTCGCTCGTGATCCTGCTGACGTCGATGTACGTCAAGCGGCCGCTCGACTTCTCCGTCTTCCCGTCGCTGATCCTCGTGTTCACGCTGTTCCGGCTGGGCCTCAACGTGGCCTCGACCCGGCTCGTGCTGCGCGACGGCTACGCGGGGCAGGTCATCGAGGCGTTCGGGCACTTCGTCATCGGCGGCTCGCTCGTCATCGGCCTCGTGATCTTCCTGATCCTCGTGGTCATCCAGTTCGCGGTCATCACCAACGGTGCGGGCCGCGTCGCGGAGGTCGGGGCGCGGTTCACGCTCGACGCGATGCCCGGCAAGCAGATGGCGATCGACGCCGACCTCAACTCGGGCCTCATCGACGAGGACGAGGCGCGCCGCCGTCGCGCCGACGTGGCCGCGGAGGCCGACTTCTACGGCGCGATGGACGGTGGCTCGAAGTTCGTCAAGGGCGACGCGATCGCGGGCATCATCATCACGGTCATCAACCTCGTCGGCGGCTTCGTCATCGGCATGGTGCAGATGGGCATGTCGGCGGGCGAGTCGCTCCAGCGGTTCAGCCTGCTGACGATCGGCGACGGCCTCGTCACGCAGATCCCCGCGCTGCTGCTCTCGGTGTCCACCGGCATCGTCGTCACGCGCGCCACGGCCGAGGGCGACATGGGGACCGCGGCCGCGAAGCAGCTCGGCCAGTCCCGCACCGCGCTGCTCATCTCCGGCGGCGCCGCCGTCGCCCTCGCGCTGCTGCCCGGGATGCCGAAGCTGCCGTTCCTGCTGGTCGGCGCGACGCTCATCCTCGTCGCGCAGCGCGTCAAGGCCCGCGAGCAGCGCGAGGCCGACGCGGCGGCGGCCACCCCGGCGGCGGCCGCGGTCGCGGCGCCGTCGGACACCCCCGAGCAGCTCATCGAGCAGATGCGCGTCCACACGCTCGAGATCCTGCTCGCGCCCGACCTGGTCGACCTCGTGGGCACGGGCCCGGACCAGGACCTGCTGGCGCGCGTGCGCGGGCTGCGCCGCAAGACGGCCATGGAGCTCGGCATCGTCGTGCCGCCGGTCCGCACACGCGACTCCGTCGACCTGCCCCGCGCGACCTACGTCGTGAAGATCGCCGGCGTCGAGGTCGGCCGCGGCGAGGCGCCCGCGGGGTACATGCTCGCGCTCGGCGACGACCTGTCCGCGCTGCCCGGCACCACGGTGCACGAGCCGGTGTTCGGCCTGCCCGGCAAGTGGGTGCCGTCCGAGCTGCGGCACGCCGCGGAGATGTCCGGCGCGACGGTCGTCGACCGCGTGTCCGTGCTCATCACGCACCTCGGCGCGCTCATCACGCAGAACGCCGCGCGCCTCCTGGGCCGCGAGGACGTGCGGGTGCTCACCGAGTCCGTGAAGAAGGTCAACCCGTCCGTCGTCGAGGAGCTCGTGCCGTCGCTGCTCAGCCTCGGCGAGGTGCAGCGCGTCCTGCAGGGTCTGCTCACCGAGGAGGTCCCGATCCGCGACCTGGGCCGCATCTACGAGGCGCTCGCGCTGCGCGCCAAGCTCTCGACCGACCCCGAGGGGCTCGTCGAGGCGGCGCGCGGCGCGCTGGGTCCCGCGCTCGCCGCGCCCTACGTCCAGGACGGTGTGCTGCGCGTCCTGACGCTCGACCCGGCTCTCGAGCAGACGCTCGTCGAGTCCCTGCGGCCAGGCGACGGCGGCACGCAGCTGCTCGTCGACCCGACGCGTGTCGAGGCCGTGCTGCACCAGCTGCGCGCCGCGGTCGCCGACGCGGAGGGTGACGGCCGGACCGTCGTGCTCGTGTGCGCGCCGGTCGTGCGGCCCGCGCTGCGCCGGCTCGTCGCGCTCGGCCTGCCGCGCCTGCCCGTGCTGTCCTACGCCGAGGTGACCGGCGGCGGCCTGACCGTCGAGACCGTGGGGGTGGTGCGCGGTGACCACGCGATTGCTGCTTGAGGGGACCGACCTCGCGGAGCTCATGGCGCACGTGCGCGCCGAGCTCGGCCCGCAGGCCCGGGTCGTCCGCGCGGAGCGCGTCCGGACGGGCGGCATCGGGGGGTTCTTCGCGCGTGAGCGGTACGAGGTGACGGTCGACGTGCCGCCGCCGCCCGTGGCGCGCCCGGCCGCGCTGCGCGCGGTGCCCGCGGGCGGCCTGCCCGCGCTGCTCGCCGCGGCCGACGAGGCGGACCAGGTCGGCGGCGCGGGAGGCTCGGACGGCCCGGGCACCGACGCCGCCGACGACGGGCCGACGTTCGAGCACGTCCTGGAGCAGGTCCGCGCGGTGACCGCCGACCCGCTGCCCGACCCGGGCCTGGCAGCCCCGCCGCCGGCCCGCGCGCTGCAGGCCGTGGTCCCGCGTCCCGCGGCGGCCGAGCCGCCGTCCGCGTTCGTGCCCCCGGTGCTGCCCGAGCCGCGCGAGCCGGCCGACGGGTTCGTCCCGGCGACCCCGCCCACCGCGCCGGTCACCGCGCCGGTCACCGCGCCGGTCACCTCCCCGGCCGCGGACCCGCTGCCCGCCGCGCCGCCGACCCAGGGCGGGACGGACGACGCCGACGACGACCTGCGCACCGCGCTCGCGGACATCGGCGTCCCGGCCACCCTCCTGGTGGGCGACCGCCTGACCCTGTCCGGCGTGCTCGACGCCGTCCCCGCCGCGCCCCCGCTGCCGCGCAGCGCGGGCTCGGTGCTCGTCGTGCTCGGCACCGAGGACGACGCCGACGCCGCCGCGGGCCTGCTGGCCGAGCGCCTCCGCCTCCCCGCGGAGGCGGTCCGGCTCGCGGGGACCCTGCCGGGCCGTGGTCGCGGCCGCGGCCGGACTCCGGGCCGGATGGGCTCGCCCGAGCAGGTCGCGTCGTGGCGTGCAGGCGCACCCGCCGCCGAGCACCCGTGGGTCGTGGCCCTCACCGTGGGCGCGGACCCCGAGGACCGGGCCGCCGCCCGCGACCTGCTCGCCGCGTGCGACGCCGACCAGGTGTGGGCGGTGCTCGACGCGCGCACCCGCACGGCCGACGCGCGGCGCTGGCTGCGGTCGGTCGCGCCACGTGTCGACGCGGTCGCGATGCGCGGGCTGCTCGACACCGCCGAGCCCGGCGCGGCGCTCGCGCTGGGCATCCCCGTCGCGTGGATCGACGGCGTGCCCGCGACCCCGGTCGCGTGGGCGGCGGCGCTGAGCCAGGCGCTGGGGGACCGCGCGCGCTGGGACTGACACGCGCCCGTCCCGCGCCGCCGGTCCTCCGCTCCGCGGGCAGACGGTTCAGCCTGTCGTGGATTCAGGATCCTCTGTACTGTTCGCGGGGTGGAGACCGTCACCCTCACGCACGCGGCCGCGCTCGCCCGGCTCGGGCACGCCCTGTCCGACCAGACCCGCGCGCGGGTCCTGCTGGCGCTCCGCGAGGCACCGGCCTACCCGTCCGACCTGGCCGACGCCCTCGGCGTCTCGCGGCAGGTCATGTCCAACCAGCTCGCGTGCCTGCGCGGGTGCGGGCTCGTCGAGTCGGTGCCCGACGGCCGGCGCACGTGGTACCGGCTCGCCGACCCCCACCTGGCCCCCGCCCTGGACGACCTGCTCCAGCTGCTGCTCGTCGTCGACCCGACGTGCTGCGGCCCGGCCTGCACCTGCACCCGATGACCGCGCCCGCGCCGCGTCCCGCGCCCACCGCCGCGCGGCGCAGGGTCCTCGAGCGGCGGGTCCGCTGGGTCGTCGCGGCGACGATCACCTACAACGTGGTCGAGGCCGCCGTGGCGCTGGCCGCCGGGACGGTCGCGTCGTCGACCGCGCTCGTGGCGTTCGGCCTGGACTCGGTCGTCGAGGTCCTGTCCGCCGCCGCCGTCGCGTGGCAGTTCGCCGCCCCCGACCCCGAGACGCGCGAACGCGTCGCGCTGCGGGCGATCGCGCTCTCTTTCGGCGCGCTCGCGGTGTTCGTCACGGTCGAGGCGGTGCGGTCGCTGCTCGGCGGGCACGACGCCGACCGCTCGACCGTCGGGATCGTGCTCGCCGCCGTGTCGCTCGCCGTCATGCCCGCGCTGTCCTGGTTCGAGCGTCGCACGGGCCGCGAGCTCGGCTCGGCCACCGCGGTCGCCGACTCGAAGCAGACCCTGCTGTGCTCCTTCCTCTCCGCCGTGCTCCTGCTGGGGCTGGTCCTCGACGCCGCGCTCGGCTGGTGGTGGGCGGATCCGGTCGCCGCCCTCGCCATCGCCGGCTTCGCCGCTCGCGAAGGACTCGAGGCGTGGCGCGGCGACGCGTGCGCCCCCGGAGCCGCGCTCACCGGCGTGCCGACCCCCGACCGGAGCTGCTGCCCGGATCCCGACGCGGGCGCACGCTGAGCCGTGCGCCGGGTGCGGATCGCGCTGCGGATCGCCGCCCGGCCCGGGCTAGGGTCGCCAGGTGCCCCGACCAACCGACCCGCCGCGCCCGGGCGCGGCCGACCGTCCCGGACCGACGCCGTGACCGGACCGGCGTCGGTCGACGCGCTGTGGCGGGAGCGGCGGACGACCACCGCTGCGCTCGTGACGCTCGTCGTCCTCGTCGCGTTCGAGTCCTTCGCCGTCGCCACCGTCATGCCGCGCGTCGCCGACGTGCTCGACGGCCACGCGCTGTACGCGTTCGCGTTCGCCGGACCGCTCGCCACGGGTGTCGTCGGGATGGTCGTCGCCGGGTCGTGGTCCGACCGCGGCGGCCCGTTCCGGCCGTTCCTCGCGGGCGCGCTGCTGTTCGTCGCCGGCCTCGTCGTCGCGGGCCTCGCGACCACGATGCCCGTGCTCGTCGCGGGCCGGCTCGCGCAAGGGCTCGGTGGCGGCGCCGTCAACGTCACCCTGCTCGTCACGCTGGCGCGCGCGTACCCGCCGGTGCTGCACCCGCGCGCGTTCGCCTGGTTCTCCGCGGCGTGGGTGCTGCCGTCGCTCGTGGGCCCCGCGGTCGCGGGGATCGTCGCCGAGGCCGCCGGGTGGCGGTGGGTGTTCCTGGCCGTCGCCGTCCTCGTCGTCCCGACGAGCCTGCCGCTGCTGCGCACGCTGCGTCCCCTCGGGCCCCCCGAGACCGGCTCCGACGTCACGGCCGCGCAGGCCCGCGTGCGCGTGCTTCTCGCGGTGCTCGTCGCGGCCGCGGTCCTCGCGCTCAACCTCGCCGTCGAGCTGCCGCCGCCGGCCGCCGCGACGCTCGCCGCCGTCGCGGGCACAGGGGCGCTCGTCGCCGTCCGTCCGCTGCTGCCGCCGGGGTCGCTGCGGGCACGGCCCGGCCTGCCGAGCGTGCTGACGACCCGGCTGCTCGTGTCCGGCGCCTTCTTCGGCGCGCAGGCGTACGTGCCGTACCTGCTCGCGACGCGCGACGGCTGGGGCCCGACCGCGAGCGGGCTCGCGCTCACGACCGCGGCCCTCGCGTGGTCCGCCATGTCGGCCGTGCAGGGCCGCCTCGGCCAGCGGCTCATGAGCCGCGACGCCGTCCGCGTCGGCACCGCCCTCGTCGTCGCCGCGACCGTCGGTGCGTGGGCCACCGCCGCCGCCGACCTGCACCCCGCGGTGCTCGTCACCACCTGGACGCTCGCGGGCGCCGGCATGGGTCTCGCGTCCTCCCGGCTGAACGTGCTGCTGCTCGGCTACTCGCCGCCCGGGACGCAGGGCAGGAACAGCTCGGCGCTGTCCATCGGCGACTCCGTCGGCGCCGCGCTCGCGCTCGCGGTCAGTGGCGTGCTGTTCGCCCTCGTCGCGGCCGGCGCCGCACCTGACGGCGCTGCTGCCGTGGCGGACGCGCAGGGCGGCTTCGTCGTGGCGTTCGCGCTGACCGTCGTGCTCGCGGCGGCCGCGGCGCTCGTCGCGCCCCGCGTCGGCGTGCCGCCGACGGAGGCGACCCCCGCGGTGCGCGGCCCCGCCGCGGCCGACACCTCGTCGTGACGGCGCCCGCTCACCGCCCGGGGACGGGCAGGACCGTGCCGGCCCCGCCGCGCGACCGTTCCGGCGTTCCCCTCGTTGCCCGCGTTCCCGGCGACGGGCCGCGCCGTGGGCGCGTGCGGCGGTACCACCCGGCCAGCACCGCGACCGCGAGCAGGACCTCGACGACGTCGCCGCCCGTGTACATCCACCGCGCCGCGACCTCGCGCTCGGCGACCGAGCCGCTCCCGCCCGGGGGCAGCGCGGCGGCGTGCACGTAGAGCAGCTTTGCGAGCACCGCGTGCGCAGCAGCCGCGAGGACCAGGACAGTGAGCCTCGTCCGCAGTCCGGGGCGGAGCGGGGACGGGTCCGGTCCGGCGACCGACCACGTGAAGAGCGTGCCCGCGACGAGCAGGTGGACCCCGACGGCCGCGTGCACCGCGGGGCTGCGCAGCGTCGCGGCGTACAGCGGCGTCAGGTAGAGCACGTACAGCCCCCCGACGCTGAGGACCGCACCCGCGACGGGGTGCGCGAGCGGGCGCACTGCCGGGTTGCGCAGGGCGGCGGCCCAGCGGCGGGCACGCGCCGGACGGACGGACGCGAGGGCGAGGGCCACGGGCGCGCCGAGCACGAGCGCGAGGGGTGCCAGCATCCCCAGCACCAGGTGCTGTGCCATGTGGCCCCGCGGGTCGTGCGCCAGGGAGACGGCGGGAGGCGCGACCGTCGCCGCGACGAGCACCGTCCCCGTGACCCACGCGGCCACGCGCAGCCCGCTCCACGGTCGCCGGCCCGGCCGTGCGCGGCGCGCGACGGCCGTCAGGTACGCGCCGACGCCCACCGCCGCGACGAGGACCGCCGGCAGCCACCCGACCAGGTCACCGCCCGGCCCGTGCGCGTGGGCTCCGAGGAGCAGCACGGCGCTCAGCCCGCCCCGGCTCCTGCACCGGGCGGCTCCGGGACGCCCGCGCGACCGGTCCGGCCGGGCCGGTCGACGAGCGCCAGCACCGCGCCCGCTGCGAGCAGGGCGAGGGCGCCCGCGTTCCAGGCCACGTCGTAGGGGAGCAGGTCGACGTCGTACCGGACCTGGTGGAGGCGCAGCACCTTGTGGTTGACGACGCCGTCGAACAGCTGGAACGCTCCGGCGCCGAGCAGGGCGCCGGACCACGCCGCCCGCCGGGCGAGGGTCCGCCGCCGGTGCTGGTCCGCGAGCAGGAAGGCACCCACGACGAGCGCGACGAGCTCGGCCGCGTGCAGCAGGCCGTCGGACAGCAGCCCCAGCTGCGGCGTGCCCCGGTCGTAGAAGTGGTGCCAGCCGAGGAGCTGGTGGAAGACGATCTCGTCGACCGCGGCCATGAGACCGGCGCCGACCAGGAGCGCGGACAGCCGCGACCTGCGGCGGTCCGGCCGCCGCCGGCCGTCGGTCCCGACCACGCCCCCCGTCATCGGCCCAGGATCACCCGGCCCGCGGGCGGGCGCGCGCCGGGTGCGTGCGTGCCCCGGGGATGCGACGGCTGCGCCCCCGCCCCACGAGGGACGGGGGCGCAGCCGGGAGGTGTCAGCGGGCCGGGACCTCCACGTCGATCCGGACCACGTCACCGGTACGCCGGAACACCTGCTCGCTCACGGCCGCGTCGAGCACGCCGTCGGCACCCTCGACCTGCGACCCGTCGGCGAGGTGCGCCACGACCCGCACGGCCGACCCGCGCCGGTAGACCACGGGCACCTGGCAGAACGTGAACGCGAGCTGCCCGGCATCCAGCGGGAGCGACTGCTCGGCCTGCGCCACGTCGCGGTAGGTGAACGTCGCCGGCGCGGTGGTCCACTCCTCCTGGCGCAGCAGCACGGGGCGCACGAGCACGCGCCCGTCCTCGACCCGCAGGCCGAGCTCGCCGAGGCGGGTGAGGACCTCCTCCTTGACCTGCCCGGTCATGCCGGGCTGGCGCGCGCCGCGGCCCGCGGGCGTGTGGGAGTACGGGTCGACCGGGAAGGCGCCGTACACCTCGGGGGTCTTGCAGTAGCCCAGGCCGAGGCGCACGTCCTCGTAGGCGTCCGCGAGGCCCTGCACGACGGCGGGGTCCGCACCCTCGACGACGGCCCGCTCGTGGTTCTCCTGCACCGCGAGCAGCAGCTTGGAGACCATGTGCCAGTAGATGCTGCCGAGGCCCTCGTACGCGAAGAACGACCCGGACCGGCCGGTGAACTCGGCGTGCCGGAACACCTGCTCGAACACGTCGAGCACGCCCTGGCGGCCGGCGGCCAGGTCGTCCGCCGAGAGCCCGGGCACGCGGCCCGGCAGCGCGTCGAGCGCCGCTTCCACGTCGCGCGCGTTGTGCAGCCCGGGGGCGAACCGGTGCTCGCCGCGCACGTCGCGCAGCACGAGCGAGGTGTCGCCCGCCGCGACGAGCGCCTCGACCAGCGGGGCCGTCGCGACCTGCTCGGCGGTGATGCGGTTGCGCTGCAGGAACGTCGGCAGCTCGCGGTCCGGGTAGAGCTGGTAGGAGTGCTGGTCCTCGCGGTACAGCGCGCTGCGGCGCAGCGCCTGGACGAGGTCGAGCGCCTCCCCGGGCGTGAGCACGCCGGACGACAGCACCGCGACCTGGCCCTCGAGCATCTCCTGCAGGCGGCCGATGCGGGCGCGGCCGTCGCGCAGGTCGAGCAGGTTGTACGCGTGGAACAGCCCGTCGGGGCGGCGGTTGGCGTGCAGGGCCGCGTCGACGTAGCGCTGCGCGAGGTCGAGGAACCCCTGCACGTCGGCCAGGGCGACCGTGGTGCGCGCGCCGCCGAAGCCCGCGTACACGCGGGTCCGGTACGCGGTGCCCGCGGCGCCGAGCGCGTCCATGACGGCCCGGCGGGAGGTGTCGTCGAAGCCGTCCTCGACGCGTGCGGCGTGCGCGCGCAGCGCCTCGTGCACGTCGGCCAGCAGGTCGGCCAGCTCGGCGGTCACCGTGAGGTCGTCGGCGAGCAGCTCACGGGCGAGCGCCAGGCCGCGGCGCAGGTAGGCGAGCGTGACGACGGACAGGCCCTTGCCGACGAGCGCGTTGTTGGCGTCGTTCCACTCGGGGCGCTGGGTGTTCATCCAGATGCCGCCGTCGGGCACGATGTTGACCGTCTTCGCGAGCAGCAGCAGGAGCAGCTTCTCGCCGAGGGACACGCGCACGAGGTCCCCGTCGGCGCCGTGCACGAGCCGCCCGTCGGCGCCCTCCGTCTCGACGCGGCGCAGCACGCGCTCCTCGGCGTCGGTGTCGAACGCGATCGTGTCGATCGGCTCCACGAGCGTCTGCTCGTAGGACGCGATCCGGTACGGCACGTCGGCGTGCGTGAACAGCGGCCGGTCGACGAGCGCGTCGAGCCGGCCCGGGTGGAAGCGGCGCGACGCCTCGAGCAGCTTGACCAGGTAGATGATCTGGTGGTCGCTCCAGTAGCCGATGTTCGCCCACGGGTTGCTGGGCTCGGGGACCTCCCAGTCGATGCCGGACCGCGAGATCCGGTACGGGTTGTAGCCGTCGGCGGTCGTCGCGTCGAGGAACACCGCGACCATCGACTCGACGTACTCCGGGAACGACCAGGCCAGCGCCTCCCAGTTCTGGAAGATGTCGCGCCAGTTGCCCTGGAAGTCGACGCGCGTGCGGCCCTGGGCGTCCGTGAGGGCGATCTTGAACTTGTTCCACGGGCGGCTCGGGTCGCCGTGCCGGCGGCTGAACGTGAGCGGCAGGTACTCGCGCACGAGGCGCAGCAGGTCCGGGTCGCCCGTCGCGTCCGCGCGCTCGACGAGCGCGTCGAGGAGGTCGGTCGCGGGCAGCGCCGCGAGCCAGTCCGCCTGCCGGGCGGCGGTGCGCGGGCTGCGCTGGGCGACGAACGCGCGCAGGTCGTCGGTGTGCACGGTGTAGCCGTCGACGAGGACGCCGCCGCGCATGACGTTGAACAGCACGTTCGCCCGGTGGTGGGCGGCCGCGAGCTCGTCGCCCGTGAGCTGGGCCGCGTCGGCGGTGCCGACGAGCCGGTCGAGCTCGGTGCGCGTCGTCTCGACGTCCGCGGCGAGCGCGGCGGCGGCCGCGGTGCGGTCGGCGAGCTCGGTCTGCAGGCGCACGACGTCCGCGGCGCTCTGGTCGACGTCGGCGACGACGCTCCAGCGCCGCACCTCGCCCGGCGCGAGCGTGACGCGGGTGCGCACGAGGTAGGCGCCCTTCTCGCCGCGCACCTCGTCCTCGGGCGTGATCGGGCGGCCCGCGGCGAACGCGCCGACCTGCCGCGCGGACAGCAGGTGCTCGACGTCGTCGAGCCCGACCTGCCAGGCCACGGTCGCGGCGAGCGACTCGCTCGGGTCCGACTTGTCGGTCAGCGTCGAGTTCAGGTAGACGAGCCCGAGGCCCGTGGCGGCGTCGACCTCGGCGCGCTTGTACGCGTCGAGGAGCCGGCTGAACTCCGACTGCGTCTGCACGGTGACGCCCGGGGGCAGCAGGTCGACGAACCCGTCGAGCACGTCGGCGTCGACGGCGCGGTCGGTCGCGGACGCGAGCTCGACCTCGCGGACGATGCCGTAGCGGGCGGACGTCCGCCACGTCACCCGGATGCGCAGGCCGACGTCGGGACGGGTCTCCTCGAAGACGAGGGTCGTGCCGAGGTGGTCCTTGTAGAGGTGGCGCTCGACGTCGGGGTCGCCGGGCCGCCGGTCGGCGAACGGCTGCCAGAACCGGACCCCGTCGGGCGTGCCGACGCGCAGCAGCGTGAGGCCGCCCGTGCGGCCCGCACCCGCGGACACCTTGTCGTCGGTCGCGTACGGGAACAGCGCGCGGTCGGCCTCCTCGCGGCCCGCGGTCACGCCGCCCGTGCTCGAGATGAACAGCCACAGGTCGCTCGCGCCCACGAGCGTCATGAAGAACGGCGGCATCTCGTCGTACGACGCGATGCGGTAGAACCGCCGACCGTCGAGGTCGACGAGCCCGCTGGTCAGGGGCGACGACGTGCCGTCGGGCTCGTCCGTCCGTGCGGGCGTGAGGGTCTGCGACGCCATTGCCGTGTCCTTCGTGTCGTGTGTCGTGGCGCGTGCGCCGGTCCCGCGACCGGCCGGCCGGGGAGGCCGTGGATGCGCTCCCATACGGTGACACGTGTCACCGACGAAAGCAACGTCCGGGCGGAGGAGACGGCGGCCGAACCCCCACGGAGCGCCGCACGGCTCCGCTAGCCTGCGAGCGCCGCGGCGCGGGACCGCAGGCGCCGAGGGGGATTCCGTGCTGCGCTACCTGCCGATCGTCGTCGAGGTCGGGCTCCTCGTGTACTGCCTCATCGACTGCATCCAGGCCGACGAGGGTCGCGTGCGCAACCTGCCCAAGGTCGGCTGGATCGTGCTCGTCGTGCTGCTGCCCATCGCCGGAGGTGTCGCGTGGCTCGTCGCCGGGCGCCCGCGCGACGTGCCCCGCCGGGACGTGCCGTGGCCGTCGACACGGACCGCCGGGTTCCCGGAGTACGAGCGTCCGCGCCGCACGGCACCCGACGACGACCCCGAGTTCCTCGACCGGCTGCGCCGCGACCGCGAGTCCGACGCGACGCACGAACGCATGCTGCGCGACTGGGAGGCCCAGCTGCGCGACCGCGAGCGACGCCTCGGTGGTCCCGAGGGGGAGCGCGGTCCCGAGCGCCGTGGAGAGCCCGGCGGTGCACCGGGACGGGAGTCGCCGAAGGCGTGACGCGACCCGTGCCGCTCGGGCCGCACGGCGCACGGACGGTAGGGTCGGCCGCATGCTCGTGCTCAGCAGACGCGTCGGTGAGCGGCTCGTCATCGGTGACGACATCGTCGTCACGGTGATCGAGGTCCGCAGCGACGGCGTCCGTCTGGGCATCGACGCCCCGCGGGACGTCCGGGTGCACCGCGCCGAGGTCCTCGACGCGCTGACCGCGGCGAACGCCGACGCCGCCTCCGCCGACGACAGCACCGCCGCCGCGCTGCGGCGGCTCGTCCCGCCGGGCACCCCGTCCGCGACACCCCCCGCGGCTCCCGCACCCGGCGCGGCCGGTGCCCCCGACTCCTCAGCAGAGGCCCCCTCCGGCCGATGAGGTGAGCGCCGGGCCGGCGCCGTTCGCCCCCCGGTGGGGAGGCGAACGTGGAGGACATCGACGAGATCGTCCGCGAGTTCCTGGTCGAGAGTCACGAGAACCTCGACCAGCTGGACCGCGACCTCGTGGCGCTCGAGAGCAGCCCCGGGGACCGGGCACTGCTGAGCAGCGTCTTCCGGACGATCCACACGATCAAGGGCACGAGCGGCTTCCTCGCGTTCGGCCGGCTCGAGCGGGTCACGCACGCGGGGGAGAACCTGCTCGTCGAGCTGCGCGACGGGCGCCGCCAGATGGACCAGGCGACGACCGACGTGCTGCTGCGGACCGTCGACACCGTCCGGCTGCTGCTCGACGCGATCGAGCGCACGGGCGGCGAGGGCGACGTGGACGTCGACACGGTCGTGACCGCGATCGTGGCCGTGCAGGAGGGCCGCGCCGACGCTCCCGCCACGGCCGCCGCGCCGGCCCCGACCGCCGAGGCGGCACCCGCAGAGGCGGCACCCGCCGAGGCTGCGCCGGCCGCAACCGCCGAGGCTGCACGGACCGCACCCGTCGTCGAGCACGCCGAGCACGCCGAGCCGCGCGTGGCCCAGGTGCCGCATCCCCGCGAGGCCCCGGTCGCCGAGGCCGCGCTCGTGCACTCCGCCGCCCACGCGCCCGCCGCGGGCGCCGCCCCCGGTGCGGCCGACGCCGCGATCGAGGCCGCGGCCGTCCAGGCGCTCGCCGCCGCGTCGCTGGCCGACCTCGGCGCCGGTCCCGCGTACCAGCCGACCATGGCCCCGCCGGCGGCCCCGCTCGAGGAGGTCGCGGCACTGCGCGGCGCCGCCGAGTCGTCGGTCCGCATCGACGTCGACCTGCTCGACCGCCTCATGCGCCAGGTCGGCGAGCTCGTGCTGTTCCGCAACCGGCTCAGCCGGCTCGCGTCGGAGGCGCAGGACGTCGACCTCACGCGGTCCGCGCAGCAGCTCAACCTCATCGCCTCCGAGCTGCAGGACGGCGTCATGCGCACGCGCATGCAGCCGATCGAGCACGTCTGGTCGAAGATGCCGCGCGTCGTGCGCGACCTCGCCGCGGTGTGCGGGCGCGAGGTGCGCCTCGAGCTCGTCGGCGGCGACACCGAGCTCGACCGCAGCCTGCTCGAGGCGGTCAAGGACCCGCTGACGCACCTCGTCCGCAACGCGGTCGACCACGGCATCGAGCCGCCGGCCGAGCGCGTCGCGGCGGGCAAGCCCGCGCAGGGCGTGCTGGAGCTGCGCGCGTACCACGCGGGCGGCCAGGTCGTCGTCGAGGTGCGGGACGACGGCCGGGGCATCGACCCGGAGAAGGTCGCGGCGTCCGCGGTCCGCAAGGGCCTGCGCACGCCCGAGCAGGTCGCGTCGCTCGGTCAGGCGGAGATGCTCGGCCTGCTGTTCCTGCCCGGCTTCTCGACGGCCGCCGAGGTCACGAACGTGTCGGGCCGCGGCGTCGGCATGGACGTCGTGCGGACCCGGATCGAGGCCGTCGGCGGCACCGTCGACGTCGAGTCGACCGTGGGCGTCGGGACGTCGTGGCGGCTGCGGATCCCGCTGACGCTCGCGATCATGCCGTCGCTGTCCGTCGAGTGCGACGGCGACGTGTACGCCGTGCCGCAGGTGCACGTGCTGGAGCTCGTGGCGCTGGACGAGCGCGCGGAGCAGTCGGTCGAGCACGTGCACGACGCGCCCGTCTACCGGCTGCGCGGCGAGCTGCTGCCGCTGGTGCCGCTGCGCCACGTCCTCGCGCTGACCGACGAGACCGGGTCCCGCCCGGGCGTCATCGTGGTCGTGCAGGCCGACGACCACCGGTTCGGGCTGCTCGTCGACCGGGTCCTGGCGACCG
The DNA here is from genome assembly GCF_000212695.1 of Cellulomonas fimi ATCC 484. Classification (NCBI taxonomy): domain Bacteria; kingdom Bacillati; phylum Actinomycetota; class Actinomycetes; order Micrococcales; family Cellulomonadaceae; genus Cellulomonas; species Cellulomonas fimi. Next base: position 774,639 of record NC_015514.1, read on the forward strand.
AGGAGATCGTCGTCACCCCGCTCGCGGCACAGCTCAAGTCCGTCGGCACGTACTCGGGCACCACGGTGCTCGGCGACGGCCGGGTCGCGCTCATCCTCGACGTCCAGGCGATCGCCCGGCGCGCGATGCTCCGCGAGACCGAGCACGCGAGCGTCGGCGGCACGAGCCGGTCCGCGGCGGAGGAGGCCGCGCAGACCGCGCAGCTGCTCGTCGCCCGCATCGGCGAGGGCCGGCTGGTCGGGATGCCGCTGGCCGGCGTGGCCCGCCTCGAGCACGTGCGCGCCGCCGACGTCGAGACGGTCGGGGGACGCGAGGTCGTGCAGTACCGCGGGTCGATCCTGCCGCTCGCACGCGTCGACGGCCTCGTCGGGGCGCGCCGCGACGACCGCGAGGAGCTGCTGCTCGTGGTGTACGAGCGCGGGGCCCGCAGCGCGGCGCTCGTCGTCGAGGAGATCGTCGACATCATCGAGGACCACGCCGAGCACTCCGACATCGACGCCCCCGGCCTGGTCGGCTCGACCATCGTGCACGGGCGCGTCACCGAGCTGCTCGACATCCGGGCCGCGCTGCTCGCGGCCGACCACGAGTTCGAGGACGACCCGCTGGAGGGTGCCGCGTGAGCCGCTACGTCACGTTCACGATCGCCGACGGCCTGTACGGCGTCGACGTGCTGCGCGTCCAGGAGGCGCTGCGGGCGCACGCCCGCACCCGCGTCCCGCTCGCGCCTCCCGGGATCGCCGGGCTCGTCAACCTGCGCGGCCAGGTCGTCCTCACGGTCGACCTGCGCCCGCGGCTCGGGCTTCCGCCGCTCGGTGCCGACGCCGAGCCGATGATGGTCGTCGTCCAGGTCGACGGGGAGCCCGTCAGCCTGCTCGTCGACGAGATCGGTGACGTGCTCGACGTCCCGGCCGACCAGGTCGGCGCGCCGCCCGAGACGCTGGACGCCGAGCTGCGCCCGCTGATCCGGTCGGCGTGCACGCTCGACGAGCGCCTGCTCCTGGTGCTCGACGTCGACGAGGCCGCCGCCGCCTGACCGCGCGACCGGCCGCCGCCCGGGTGACGTGCCTGGTGAGGCCTCACGGCGCCACCGGTGCGACCGATCGGAGAGACGACGGCGACGAAGCCCCCACAAGGAGCACGTGATGACCAAGAACTCCCGTGACGGTGCCCCGCACCGTCGCAAGAGCCTGAACGACCTCGGCATCCAGACCAAGATGCTCCTGCTGCTCGGCCTGGTGGCCGTCGTGGCGCTGGGGTCGGGCGCGTACGCGTTCACCGCGCTGCAGCGCGCCGCGCAGGACGTGGGGGAGATCGACGTCATCGCGACCGAGGTCGCGGACCTCGCCGGCGCGGTCGACGAGGGCCAGCACACGTCGCGCCTGGTCGTCGCGCAGATCGCGGCGGTGCAGAACCCGGTGGTGCGCCGCTCGTGGGTCGAGCTGCAGCGCCGCAACGACCTCGAGACGGCGGACGCGATGACCGCGTTCGGCGAGTCGCCCGTCGGCCGCAGCCTCGAGACGTGGCCGACGTTCGTCGAGAAGTACGGGATGTGGGTCGAGGTGCGTGACGAGTCGGTGGTGCCGGCGGCGCTGTCCGACGGCGACGCGTACTCCTCGGCGCTCGAGTCGATCGGCCAGCCCGCGATCGACGAGTTCGACCGTGCGTTCCGGGACGTCGAGGCGGAGATGGCGGCGCAGGTGCAGAGCACGGCGGACGCCGCGCAGGCCCGCGTCGACCGGGCCGGACTGATCCTCGGGGTCTCCCTGCTGGTCGGCCTCGCGGTGTCGCTGTTCCTCGGGGTGAAGGTCGCCGCCGGGATCCGCAAGAGCGTGTGGGACGTGTGCCGGGCGCTCAACGGCATGGCCGTCGGCGACTTCACGCGCACCGTGCCCGGCACGTCCCGCGACGAGATGGGCCAGATGCGTGACGCGCTCGCCAAGGCGCAGCGCGGCGTGCGGTCCACGCTCGAGGAGGTCCAGAAGACCGCCGACGAGGTGGCCGCGGCCGCCGAGCAGCTGTCCGCGTCGTCCAGCCAGGTCGCCGCGGGATCCGACGAGACGAGCGCGCAGGCCGGCGTCGTCGCGGCGGCCGCCGAGCAGGTGTCCCGCAACGTGCAGGCCGTCGCCGCCGGTGCGGAGCAGATGGGCGCGTCGATCCGGGAGATCGCGCAGAACGCGACCGAGGCGACGAAGGTCGCGCAGGCCGCGACCGGCGCCGCCGCGACCGCCAACGACTCGGTGTCCCGGCTCGGCTCGTCGAGCCAGGAGATCGGCAAGGTCGTCAAGCTGATCACGTCGATCGCGGAGCAGACGAACCTGCTCGCCCTGAACGCGACGATCGAGGCGGCCCGTGCGGGTGAGGCGGGCAAGGGGTTCGCGGTCGTGGCGGGTGAGGTCAAGGAGCTGGCGTCGGAGACGGCGCGCGCGACGGAGGACATCGCGCGTCGGGTCGAGGCGATCCAGGCCGACACGACCGGGGCGGTGGCCGCGATCGGGGAGATCGGCACGATCATCGCGTCGATCAACGACTACCAGCTGACCATCGCGTCGGCCGTCGAGGAGCAGACCGCGACGACCAACGAGATGTCCCGTGGGGTCGTCGAGGCCGCCACAGGTTCCGGCGAGATCGCCGCGAACATCACGGGCGTGGCCACCTCGGCCGCGTCGAGCTCGCAAGTCCTCGCGCAGATGGGCGGCTCGGTCACCGAGCTGGCCCGGATGTCCGCGGACCTGCGTGAGCGGGTGTCCGCGTTCACCTTCTGACGAAGGTGCACACCCCCCGGGTCACGGACGGCCCGGCGGTACGAAGGAGACAGGGATGTCGCGACGCAAGGCATGGGCCGCGTCGGTGATGGCGCTCGCGGTGGCAGCCGCGTTCGCCCACCAGACGGGCGGCGGGGAGCTGGACGGCGACACCCTCGCGCGCTGGCAGTCGACCCGGCTGGTCGGGGTCGCGCTGCCCGCGGTGGGCTGGCAGGAGGAGGGGGACGTCATCGTGCACCGGCTTGCACAGCTCGGGTACGGCGTGCGCGTGCACTACGCGGCCGACGCCCCCACGCAGGTCACGCAGGTACGTGCGCTGCTCGACGGTGGCGCGCACGCGCTCGTCGCCGTGCCGGTCGACTCGGGCTCGCTCGACGACGTGCTCGCGCAGGCCCGCACGCAGGGCGTCGTCGTCGTCCCCTACGACGACGAGGTCGCCCACGACGTGCAGCTCGCGCTCGGGGGCGCCGCGTGAGCCGCGTCCGGGTGCTCGTCGTCGACGACTCGGTCGTGGTGCGGCGCATCGTCAGCGACGTCCTCGCCGCCGACCCGCGCATCGAGGTCGTCGGCGTCGCCGCCAACGGCCGGCTCGCGCAGGCGAAGGTCGAGCAGCTCCAGCCCGACCTGGTGACGATGGACGTCGAGATGCCGGAGATGGACGGCATCGAGGCGGTCGCCGCGCTGCGTGCCGCCGGGCACCGCATGCCCGTCGTCATGTTCTCCACGCTCACCGAGCGGGGCGCGATCGCGACGCTCGACGCGCTCGCCGCGGGCGCCACGGACTACGTGACCAAGCCGCACGGCACCGGCTCGGTCGCCGAGGCCCTGGCGCGCGTGGCCCGCGAGCTGGTGCCGAAGATCATCGCGCTCGTCCCGCGCGACGCCGAACCCGTCGCGCCCACGGGCCGCCCGCTGCCGCGGCTCGCCGCGCCGCGCGCCGCCACGGGCGCCCCGGCGACCGCCGCACCGGCCCGGCGCCCGCTGCGCGAGCCCGCACCGCACCCGGTGCAGCTCGTCGTCGTCGGGTCGTCGACCGGCGGGCCCGAGGCCCTGTCCCGGCTGCTGCGCGGGTTCACCACGCCGCCGCGGGTGCCGGTCCTCGTCGTGCAGCACATGCCGCCCGTGTTCACGCGCCAGCTCGCCGCGCGCCTCGACCGGCTCGGCCCGACGACCGTCGTCGAGGCCGCGCACGACGAGCCGCTGCGCCCCGGGCATGTGTACATCGCCCCCGGCGACCGGCACCTCGTCGTCGACACCCGCACCGGCATGCTGCGCACCGCGCTGACGGACGCGCCGCCGATCAACTTCTGCCGCCCCGCGGTCGACGTGCTGTTCCGCTCCGCCGTCAAGGCCGTGCGCGGCGAGATCCTCGCCGTCGTCCTCACCGGCATGGGCGCGGACGGGCGCGACGGGTGCGCCGACGTCGTCGAGGCCGGCGGCACCGTCCTCGTCCAGGACCGCGCGACGAGCGTCGTGTGGGGGATGCCGGGCGCCGTCGCCGCGGCCGGGCTGGCCCACCGGGTCCTGCCCATCGACGACGTCGCGGGGGCCGTGCAGGACGTCCTGTCGGCCCGCGGCACCGACCACCGATCACCCGACCCGAGCGGAGCACCGCGATGAGCCTCGCCTCCGACGTCTTCCAGTACGTCGCCGACCTCGTCCAGCGCCGTGCGGGCATCCAGCTCGACAGCGGCAAGGAGTACCTCGTCGAGTCGCGCCTGCTGCCGCTCGCGCAGGCCGCGGGGCACGCACGCGTCGACGCCTACGTGCGGCAGGTGCGCACGAGCGCGCGGGCCGCGGACGAGCAGGCCGTCGTCGAGGCGCTGACCACGAACGAGACGTCCTTCTTCCGGGACGGCTCGCCGTTCCAGGCGCTGACCGAGGAGATCCTGCCCGGCCTGCGCCGCCCCGACGGCTCGCTGCCGCGGCTGCGCATCTGGTCCGCCGCCTGCTCGACGGGGCAGGAGCCGTACTCGATCGCGATGACCCTCGCGGACGCGCTCGGCCCCGAGACGGCCGTCGAGATCGTCGCGACCGACATCAACCAGACGGTGCTCGACCGCGCGGCCACGGGCACGTACTCGCGGCTCGAGACGAACCGCGGGCTGCCGTCGCCGATGCTCGTGCGGCACTTCGAGGCCGACGGCATGGGGTGGCGCGTCAAGGAGCCGCTGCGCCGGCAGGTGACGTTCCACCGGCACAACCTGCTCGACGCCCCGCCGTTCGTCGGCGGCTTCGACGTCGTGTTCCTGCGCAACGTGCTCATCTACTTCGACCTGCCGGTCAAGCAGGCCGTGCTCGACCGCGTCCTGGCGGCCATGCGCCCCGGCGGCTACCTCGTGCTGGGCGCCGCCGAGACGACCATCGGCCTCGACGACTCGTGGGAGCGGATCCCCGTGGGCCGCGGCGCGGTGTACCGGGCGGGGTCCCCGGGGACGGCGGGCGCGCCCGCCGTCCGCCCGTTCCTCGCCGCCCCGCGCACGCTCACGCCCGCCGCCGGGTCGATCGGGACGCTGCCCCGCCCGGCGAGCCCGCCGTCCGTCCCGGTGCGCGCGGTGCCCGCGCCGGCCGCCCCGCCCGCGGCCACGGTCCGCCCGGTCGCCCCACCCACCGTCCCCCCGGGCGCCGCACCCCGCGGCGTCCTGCCGACCACCCGCACGCCCGTGCCCGCACCCGTCCGAGGAGAGAGCCGATGAGAGCACTCGTGGTCGACGACTCGCGGACGATGCGCCGCATCGTCTCGAACGTCCTGGAGGGTCTCGGCTTCGAGACCACCCACGCCGAGCACGGGCAGCAGGCCCTCGACGTGCTCGCGCAGGACGGCGCCGTGGACCTCGTGACCGTCGACTGGAACATGCCGGTCATGGACGGTCTCGAGCTCGTCACGCACGTCCGCAAGAACCGCGACTGGCGGTCCGTCACGCTGATGATGGTCACCACCGAGGCGGAGCAGTCCCAGATCGTGCGCGCGCTCGCGGCGGGCGCCCACGAGTACCTCATCAAGCCGTTCACCGCCGAGGAGATCCGGGCCAAGCTCGACCTCCTGGGCCTCGTCCCCGTGGAGGAACCCGCATGAGCACCGACGTCGCCACCGACCAGGTCCTGCTCATCGCCCGCGACGTGTTCTCGTCGATGATCGACGGGGAGGAGGGCCACCTGAACGCGTGGGACGGCCCGACGCCCGAGGTCGAGGACGCCGTGCACGCGTGGGTCGACATGTTCGGCGAGATCAGCGGCCGCGCCGTGCTGACGACGGCGACCCCGACCGCGCACGACCTGGCCCGTGCGCTGCTCGGCCTGCCCGCCGACGAGGAGGTCTCGCACGACGACCTGGTCGACGCGTTCGGCGAGCTCGCGAACGTCGTGGGCGGGAACATCAAGGCCCTCATGCCGGACGCCGCGAAGCTGGGCCTGCCGACGGTCGCGGCCACCGTGCCCGTGCTCGACGGCGCGCTGCGCGTCCAGGAGCTGGCACTGTCGTGGCGCGGCCGGCCCATCGTCGTCGAGCTCTGGGTCCTGCTGGGGGCCGCATGACGAGCACCCTCGCGCCCCACGTCCCCTGCACCGCCGTCACGTCCGGACCCACCGGCGGGCGTGGCACCGAAGGAAGGAACCGTTCATGATCCGCGTCCTCGTCGTCGACGACAGCCGCGTCATGCGGCAGATCGTCATCCGCACGCTCCGTCAGGCCGGCTACGACTGGGACGTCCGCGAGGCGTCGGACGGGGCGGAGGCCCTGGAGGCGGTCCGCGCGGACGAGCCCGACGTCGTCCTGTCGGACTGGAACATGCCCAACATGTCGGGCATCGAGCTGCTCGAGGCCCTGCGCGCCTCGGGTTTCGAGACGCCGTTCGGCTTCGTGACCTCGGAGGGCTCGCCCGAGATGCGGGCCACGGCCGAGGCGGCCGGCGCGCTGTTCCTCATCGCGAAGCCGTTCACCGCGGACGCGTTCCGCGAGGTCATCGAGCCGGTGCTGGCATGAGCGCGCAGACGCCGCTCGCGGACGCGGTCGAGGTCCGCAGCCTGCTGGAGAGCCTCGTCGGGCGCGACGTCGAGGTGCTCACGGGGGCGTCCGCGCAGGACCCCGCGAAGGGCGACGGGTGCCTCGTGGGCATGTACGTCGACGACATCGGCGCGGTCGCCGCGCTCGTGCTGCTCGACGTGCCGCTCGCCGCGTACCTGGGTGGTGCGCTCGGCCTGGTGCCCGTGCGGATGGCGCAGCAGGCCGTCGACCACGGCGGCCTGCCGGACGGCCTGCTCGAGAACGCGAGCGAGGTGCTCAACGTCATGGGCTCGCTGTTCAACGCCGAGGGCGCGCCGCACGTGCGGCTCGAGACGGTGTTCGAGCCGGGCCACCCCGTCCCGGCGGACGTCGCGCGGCACGCGCAGGCGTTCGGGCGCCGGTGCGACCTCGACGTCGACGTGGCGGGCTACGGCAGGGGCGGGTTCTCGCTGGTCGTGGTCTGAGCGGGGGGCGTCGTCGGGTGCAGCCGCGCCCAGACGACGCCGCCCAGACCGATGACGACGCCGGCCGCGCACACGACGGCCGGCGTCCACCCGGTCGCGCCCAGGGCAGCCAGCACGCCGGTCACGAGGAGCGCCACGAACCACGTCGCCGTGCCCACGAGCAGCACGGGACCGAGGTCGACGTGCACCGGGGCGGGCGGGGTGCGCTCGGGGCGCAGCAGCTTCTCGACGAGCGACGGCACGACGCCGAGCCTACGGCCGGCGCACCGCGCCGACGACCACCTCGACGGCCTGCTCCATCTGCGCGAACACGCGCGCGTACAGTGCGTCGCTGCCGCCGATGGGGTCGGTCACGTCGTCGTCCTGCGGGGTCGCGGCGACCTGGCCGCGCTGCGCGGCCGCGAGGGGCAGCAGGGCGCGCAGCCGCTCGGCGGGGCGCGGTCCGGCCGCCGCGAGCTGTGCGGGGTCGACGAGGGGGGCGAGCCGGGCGAGCTCGCGCAGCGTGAACGTGCGGCGCACGGCCGCGGGGACCAGCTCGACGACCGCGGAGCGGTGCGCGCGCGTGAGGGCGATCACGAGGTCCGCCTCGCGGACCACGGACTCCTGGAGCTGGCGGGCCGCGAACGCGTCGGCGGCCACGCCCCGGCCGGCGACCAGAACGGCCATCTGCGGGCTGATCGGCGCACCGACGACCGCGCGCGTGCCGGCCGACCCGACCTCGACGCCGCCCGGTCCGGGCGGGCCGCCCCGGAAGCCGCCCGCGAGCCCGGCCGCGAGGAGCCGCTCGACCGCGGGGGAGCGGCAGATGTTGCCGGTGCACACCGTGAGCACGCGGAACGGGGCGCCGGGCAGGCCGGGGGAGACGGTCACCGTCCCATGATGCCGGGCGGCCGCGGACGGTCCGCGCAGGGCCACCCGGACGGCCGCGTGTGACGATCATGTTGCGGAGTGAGGGAACCGGCCGCGGTTCCCGGTCGTTCTCCTACGATGCGCGCATGGCTTCCCCCAGCGCCCCCGTCGCGCAGGACGAGCGTCCCGCGCCACCCCGCAACGCGATCGACCGCTACTTCAAGATCTCCGAGCGCGGCTCGACCATCGGCACGGAGGTCCGCGGCGGCCTCGTGACCTTCTTCACGATGAGCTACATCATCGTCCTCAACCCGCTCATCATCGGCACCGTCCAGTCGGACGGCGGCAACGGTGCGTTCCTGGGCGGCGGCGACGCCCCGAACCTCGCCGCGGTCGCCGCGACCACCGCGCTCGTCGCGGGCGTCATGTCGATCCTCATGGGCGCGGTCGCGAACTTCCCGCTCGCGCTCGCGGCCGGTCTCGGCCTCAACGCCGTCGTCACGTACTCGATCGCGTTCCTGCCCGGCATGACGTGGCCGGACGCGATGGGCATCGTCGTGCTCGAGGGCCTCATCATCCTCGTGCTGGTCCTCACCGGGTTCCGCGAGGCCGTGTTCAAGGCCGTCCCGCTGGAGCTCAAGACCGCGATCAGCGTCGGCATCGGCCTGTTCATCGCCTTCATCGGCCTCGTCGACTCCGGCTTCGTGCGCATCCCGTCGAGCCTGGCGACGCCTGTCGAGCTCGGCATCGCCGGGTCGCTCGGCTCGTGGCCGCTGCTCGTGTTCGTCGTGGGCCTGCTCACGGCCGTGATCCTCATGGTCCGCAAGGTCAAGGGCGCGATCCTCATCGCGATCGCGGTCGCGACGGTCCTGTCGATCGTGCTCGAGTACTTCCTCAAGATCGGCGGCTCGACGCCCGACGCGCCCAACCCGGAGGCGTGGAAGCTCAACGTCCCGAAGATCCCGGAGCAGGTCGTCGCGACCCCCGACTTCTCGCTCCTCGGCCAGTTCTCGCTGTTCGGCTCGGTCGAGAGGATCGGCGTCGTCGCGGTCGTCCTGCTCGTCTTCTCGCTGCTGCTCGCGGACTTCTTCGACACGATGGGCACGATGGTCGCGATCGGCGGTGAGGCGGAGCTGCTCGACAAGGAGGGCAACCCGCCCCGCACCAAGCAGATCCTCATCGTCGACTCGCTCGCCGCGGCGGCGGGTGGTGCGGGCTCGGTCTCCTCGAACACGTCCTACATCGAGTCGGCCGCCGGTGTCGGCGACGGCGCCCGGACGGGCCTGGCCGCGATCACCACGGGTGTCGCGTTCCTGCTCGCGACGTTCCTCGCGCCGCTGGTCGACGTCATCCCGTTCGAGGCCGCGACGCCGGCCCTCGTGGTCGTCGGCTTCCTCATGGTCATGCAGGTGACGGGCATCGACTGGAAGAACTGGGAGGTCGCGATCCCGGCGTTCCTCACGATCGTCCTCATGCCGTTCGCCTACTCGATCACCGTCGGCATGGGCGCGGGCGTCATCTCGTTCGTCGTCATCAAGCTCGCGCTCGGGAAGGCGAAGCAGGTGCACCCGCTCATGTGGGGCGCCGCGGTGCTGTTCGTCCTGTACTTCCTGCTCGGGCCGATCAAGACCGCCCTGGGCATCTGACGCTTCAGGCGCCCACGCGGGCCGGGGTCTCCGTCGGGAGGTCCCGGCCCGCTCGTCTGCGTGCGAGCGCGAGCGCGCCGACGCCCAGCGCGGTGCCGACGGTGTTCATGGCGACGTCCTGCACGGTCGGCACGCGTGTCGGGAGGAACGCGAGCTGCGCGACCTCGATGGCTGTCGACGTGAGCGCACCCAGCGCGACGGTGAGCCACGGCCGGCGCAGCAGCAGTGCGACGAGGAGCCCGAACGGCACGAACATCACGACGTTCGCGACCGCCTCCACGCCCGCGTAGGTGACGGCGACGCCTCGTCCCTGCAGCCACGCGAGCACCGTCCTGACCACGCCGAACGCCTCGTCGGGCGCCGGCTCGGGCCACAGCGTGACGCGCACGACGCACGCGAGGTAGACGGCGAGGGCGACGAGGAGCGCGCGGCGTGGGGCGTGGAGCAGGCGGTGCACCCGGTCACCGTAGCCGTCACGGAGAGTCACGCTCCCACTTTCCGGATGCCTCGGGCAGTTGTACGTTCGACGAGGCGCGTGCTCGCGCCACCGGCCCATGGGGGAAGCCGAGGGGGAAAAACATGAACGTTCGACGCCATCTCGCCGCCGCGCTCGTCGCAGGCGGTCTGCTCCTGTCCGCAGGGAGCGCGGCCACCGCAGCGGTCACCGACGACGGCTACCGGGCGCCGAGCGTGGTCGCCACGGTGTCCGACCCGACACCGGCGCCCGGCCAGCCGTTCACCGTGACGATCCAGTACCGGCCGTCGACGGCGGTCTCGCTCACGGTGACGTCGTCGCCCGCGTCCATCCCGGACAGCGCGATCACGATCGCGGGCACCCGGTCGCTGACCAGGACGACCGACGCGTCCGGGGCGGTGTCCTTCACCGTCACGCTCGCCCAGGAAGGCACGTACACGCTCACCGCGCGCGACGCCGCGACGGGTGCCGTGATCGCGACCGAGGTGCTCGCGGTGACCACGACCGGCACGGGCGGCACGCTGAGCTCGACCGGCGCCGACGCGCTCCCGTACGTCGTCGGTGCCGGCGCTCTGCTCGTCGTGGGCGTCGGGGCGCTGCTGCTCGCGCGCCGGCGCAGCGCCGCCCTCTGAGCGGCGCCCACGTGCGCCGACCGACGGCGCGGCCGGGGGACGACCCGGGCCGCGCCGTCGGCGTGCCGGGGCCCGCTCAGGGGCCGTGGTTACCATCGAGCCGCGTCGCGCGGCGGCGTGCCGGACGTCGCACGCCCGACGCCCGACCCACCCGAGCGGGAGGCCCTGCGTGACACACCCGGACTGGGGCGACGCCTGGTCCGCGCAGAGCGTCCCGGAGCAGCCCGCCGCCCCCGAGCCGCGTTGGCGTCGCGCGGTGCCCGCCCGGGTGCGCCGGGGACGCCGCCGGACCCGGGTCCTGCTCGGTGCCGGTGCCCTCGTCGCGGTGGTGCTCGCCGCGGCCGGGTGGCTCGCTCTCGACGCGATCGCGGCGCGCGACGCGCTGCTGTCCGCCCGCGCGGAGGTCGTGCGCCTGCAGGAGCAGGCGGCTGCGGGCGACGTCGAGGGTGCGCGGGCGACTGTGACGCGACTGCAGGACGACGCCGCGACGGCGCGCGAGCGGACCCGGGGACCGGTGTGGGCGGTCGCCGCCGTGGTGCCGTGGGTCGGCGCGCAGACCGAGGCCGTGCAGGTCGTCGCCGACGTCGTCGACAACCTCGCGCAGCACGGGCTGCCGCCGCTCGTCGACGCCGTGTCGCTCGTCGACCCGGCCGGCCTCGCGCCCGTCGACGGGCGCGTCGACCTCGCGCCGCTCGCCGCGGCCGCCCCGCAGATCGTCGGGGCCGACACCGCCGTGCAGGCCGCCGTCGCGCAGCTCGACGGCGTGGACACCTCCCGGCTCGTCGGCCAGGTGGCCGAGCCTGTGCAGGAGCTGCGCGGTCAGGTGGCCGACGTCGCCGCCACCACGTCGACCGCGGCCCGGGCCGCCGCCCTGCTGCCGCCGATGCTCGGCGCGGACGGCCCGCGGACCTACCTCGTCCTCGTCCAGAACAACGCCGAGCCGCGCGCGACGGGCGGCATCCCCGGCTCGGTCCTGCTGCTGAGCGTCGACGACGGGCGCGTCGAGGTCGTCGACCAGCGCCGCGGCGGCGAGCTCGCCGGACTCGCCGAACCCGCGCTGCCGCTCACCGAGACGGAGACCGCGCTGTTCGGAACCCTGCTCGGCACCGACATGCGCGACGTGACCTTCACGCCCGACTTCCCGCGGACCGGGGAGCTCGCGCGCGCGATCTGGCAGCAGGAGGTCGGCGGCGAGGTCGACGGCGTGCTGTCGGTCGACCCGGGGGCGCTCGCCCTCGTGCTCGGTGCCACCGGGCCGGTCACGCTCGCGGACGGCAGCACGCTGTCCCGGGAGAACGCCGTCGCCGAGCTGCTCAACGGCGTGTACCTCCGGCTGGAGGACCCGGCCGAGCAGGACGCGTTCTTCGCGTCGACGGCCGCGACCGTGTTCGGTGCCGTCGCGGGCGGGCAGGGTGACGCGGCCGGCGTCGTCGACGCCCTCGCGCAGGCCGCCCGCGAGGGGCGCCTGCTCGTGTGGTCGGCGCACGCCGAGGAGCAGGAGCTGCTCGCCCCGACCGTGCTCGGCGGGGCGCTGCGCGGGCGCGCCGGGGACGACTCGGCCGTCGTCGGCGTGTACCTCAACGACGGCACCCAGGCGAAGATGGGCTACTACCTCGACCTCCAGGTGACGGGCGAGGCGACGTCCTGCCGCCCCGACGGCTCGCAGCTCGTCGACGTGACCGTGAGCCTCACGTCCACGGCGCCCGCCGACGCGGCCGAGCTGCCCGAGTACGTCGTCGGACCGGACCGGGTCGTGCCGCCGGGAGAGGTCCGGACCAATGTGCTCGTCTATGCACCCGCCGGCGGCCGCCTCGAGTCCGTGCGGGTGAATTCCGGGGACCAGGGGGTGCTGGCCCAGGTGCACGACGACCTGGGCGTCGCGGCGCGGACATTCACTCTCGCACCCGGACAAAACGCGACGATGGACCTGGAGATCCTGACCGGAAAGTCCTCGCAAGGAAATCTGGTCATTCGTTCAACTCCTCTTGCGGGCGGTTCCGGGCCCTGGAGCATCCCTTCCAGCTGCCCGTGAAAATCGGTACCGTGACCGCGACCGCTCCTCGTGAGCGGTTGCCCGTGGGGGGAATGTCCGGAAAGACGCACCCGCACGAACGTCCGGAATTCCAACGTGGGGGAGCACCACCATGAAGACCCGTCGCGCCATCGTGACTGCGGCCGCAGTCGCCGGCCTCGTCCTCGCACCGACCGCTGCCTTCGGCTACGGCGCCGACGACTACAGCAACGACGGCACGGTGTCCGACACGACGCCCGCCGTCGGCCAGGCGTTCACGGTCACGGTGAAGGGCCCTGCGAACACACCCGTGACCCTCACGGTCACGTCGAACCCGGCCTCGCTGCCCGACTCCACGATCACGATCGCCGGCACCCGGTCGCTCACCAAGACGACCGACGCTGCGGGCGACGCCGTCTTCACCGTGACGCTGGCGCAGTCCGGCACGTTCACGCTCGTCGTCACGGACGGCGCCTCCGGCGCGGTGCTGTCGACCCAGGCCGTGACGGTGGCCGGTGCCGCCGCCCCCGCCGCGCTCAGCTCGACCGGCTCGAACGCCCTGCCGATCGCCGCGGGTGCGGGCGCGCTGCTCGCCGTCGGCGCCGGTGCGGTCGTCATCGCCCGCCGCCGCGCGCAGGCCGTGCGCGTCTGACGCGCCCCGCACCGACGAAGGGCCCCACCGGATCGCTCCGGTGGGGCCCTTCTCGTCGTCCGCCCCGCTGCGCGGGGAGCCTGCCTAGGCCGAGGGGCCGCCGCGCTGGTGCTGCGGGCCGGGCTGCAGCCCGCGTGCGCGGGCCTCGCTGAGCGCGTCGCCCGGCCAGATCGAGCCCGTCGTCGTCGGCACCGGGACCGCACCCGTCGGGGTGCCGTTGACGGGGGCGGTCGGGGCCGTCGGGGCCGTGCGCGAGCGCCGCCGGCGACCGCCCGCGCGACCCTTCGCCCCGTCCACCGCGGGCGTCGGCGAGTAGTCGTAGTACGTGTACTGGTCGCCCGCCTTGCGGTGCTGGCGGTTCAGCACGATCCCGAGCACGCGCGCGCCGACCGTCTCCAGCGAGCTCATCGACTCCGTGAGCTGGTTGCGGTGCAGCTTGTCCGACCCCGCGACCACGAGCGCGCCGCCCGTGAGCCTCGCGAGGATCGCCGCGTCCGTCACCGGCAGCAGCGGCGCCGTGTCGAGGAGCACCACCTCGTACCGCGACGTCAGTGTCTCGAGGAGCTGTGCCATCGCCTGCGACCCGAGCAGCTCGCTCGGGTTCGGCGGGATCTGGCCCGCGGGCAGCACGTGCAGGTTGCCGTTGCCCCAGGGCTGCACGACGTCCGCGACGTCCGCCCGCCCGATGAGCACCGTCGTCAGGCCCACCGAGCCCTCGATGCCCATGTACCTCGCGACCGCCGGGCGCCGCAGGTCCGCGTCCACGAGCACGACGCGCGTGCCCGCGTCCGCGAGCGTGATCGCCACGTTGATCGACGTCGTCGACTTGCCCTCACCGGGCACCGACGAGGTGACCACGATCGAGCGCGGCCGGTCCGCGACGTCGAGGAACTGCAGGTTCGTGCGCACGCGCCGGAACGCCTCCGCGCGGTGGCTGTGCGGGCTCGTCTGCACGATGAGCGGATGCTTCGGGGCGTCCTCGTCGAACGGGATCGTGCCGATCACGGAGGTGTCCGTGACCCGCGCGACGTCGTCCTCCGTGCGCACGCGCGTGTCGAGCACCTCGCGCAGCACCGCGATGCCCACGCCCAGCGCCAGGCCGACCAGCAGCCCCAGCGCCACGTTGAGCTTGAGGTTGGGCGACGAGGGCGACGTCGGCGCCGCCGCCTCCCGCACGACCGACACCTTCACCGCCGAGGCGCCGCCGCCCGCCGGGGTCTCCAGCTCGGCGATGACGTCCTTGAACTCCGCGGCGATCGCGTCGGCCATCGCCGCGGCGACCGCCGGGTTCTCGTGCGAGACGGTCACGTTGATGAGCGACGTGTTGAGCGGGGAGTCCGCCCGCACCTGGCCCGCGAGCTGCTCGACGCGCGCGTCGATGCCCATCTCGTCGATCACCGGACCCAGCACGCTCGGGCTGTTCACGAGCTGCGCGTACGACGTGACCTGCTGACGCGTGAAGTTCGCGCCCTGCAGCAGGTCGGACGTCGACGCCCCGCCCTGCACCGACACGTAGAGCTGCGTCGTCGCCTGGTACATCGGCGTCGTCGCGAGCGACGCCGCCACGGCCCCCAGCGTCGCCAGGGCCGTGATCGCGACGATCGACACCCACCGCTTGCGCAGGACGCGCAGATAGTCCTGAAGCTCCACGAATTGCCCCTCGGTCCGGCCGCAGGCCCCTCCCGGCGGCGCGCAATTGTCTCACGGCACCACATTCCTGCCCCGCCGGCAGGTCGGCACGCTGACACCGTGCCCGGCCCCTTCCACGTCCGCCGCGCGGGACCGGCGGCGGCGCGACACAATTGCGCCGCCGTGGCCTGCGCCGTCGTATCTCACGAGCGCTTCGCCCGGAATGTGAATCCGTCGCCGTGGGTAGCATGGCGCCGTTCGTGGTGTCCACCGTCGACTGGGGGAATCGGTGGTCGAGATGCGCGCCGTCCCGTCGTCGGGACCGACGCCCGGCCCGGCCGTGCCCGCCGGCGAGCGCACCGCCGCCGACACCGCGCCCTGGTGGCCCTGGTACGTCGCGCGGCTCACCATCACCGACGCCTTCTGCATCATCGTCGCCGTGGGCGTCGCCTACGTCGTCCGCTTCGACGTCCCCACCCTCGTCTCCGGCGAGTACTCCCCGTCCTACCTCGCCGTCTCCGCCGTGCTGGCGACCGCCTGGCTCGCCGCGCTCGCGATCGTGCGCTCCCGCGACCGCCGCATCATCGGCACCGGCCCCGTCGAGTACGCACGCGTCTTCGGCGCGACGTGGCGCCTGTTCGCGGTCGTCGCGATCGTCGCCTACCTCCTGAAGATGGACATCGGCCGCGGGTACCTGGCCGTCGCCGCACCGCTCGGTCTTCTCCTCATCCTCGTCAGCCGGTACGCCTGGCGTCTGTGGCTCCACCGCCGTCGTGACGCGGGCCGCATGCAGTCCGGCATCCTCGTCATCGGCCACCGCGAGAAGGCCGCCCGCCTCATCCAGGACCTGCACCGTAACCCCCGTGCCGGCTACGCCGTCGTCGGCGTGTGCGTGCCGTCGGGGGAGATCTCGACGGGGGAGACGGTCGCGGGCGTCCCGGTGCTCGGCTCGTTCGCCGATGCGGCGCGTGTCGCCGTCGCGACCCGCGCCTCCGCCGTCGCCGTCTCCGGATCGGACAGCATCACCTCGGACGCCGTCCGGCAGCTCGGATGGGACCTGGAGGGGTCCCACGTCGACCTCGCGCTCACGCTCTCGCTCGTCGACGTCGCCGGCCCGCGGGTGACGATGCAGCCGGTGTCCGGCCTGCCGTTGATGTACGTCGACGAGCCCCGGTTCACCGGTGCGAAGTACGCCGCCAAGACCGTCTTCGACTGGGTGGGCGCGACCGCTGCCGTCGTGGTCCTCTCACCGCTGCTCGCGCTCGTCGCCGTGGCCGTCGCCTGCACGAGCCGCGGCCCCGTCCTGTACACGCAGGAGCGCATCGGACGGGACGGGCGCCGGTTCCGGATGTACAAGTTCCGCTCCATGGTCGCCGACGCCCACGACCGTCTCGCGGAGGTGCTCGCCGCCGAAGGCGTCACCGAGATCGGACTCTTCTACAAGCCGAAGCAGGACCCGCGCGTCACCCGGGTCGGCCGCTTCCTGCGGCGCTTCTCGCTCGACGAGCTCCCGCAGCTCTTCAACGTCCTGCGCGGCGAGATGAGCCTCGTCGGCCCCCGGCCGCAGATCGCCGAGGAGGTCGCGCACTACGACAGGACGGCGCACCGACGACTTCTGGTGAAGCCTGGTCTCACCGGTCTGTGGCAGGTCTCCGGACGCTCCGACCTCAGCCCGGAGGCCGGTGTCCGCATGGACGTGTCGTACGTCGAGAACTGGACGCTGTTCACGGACCTCCTCATCCTCGTGCGGACGGCCAAGGTCGTCCTTATGCGGAGCGGTGCGTACTAGGCATGCCGACCCGACCGGGCGGGCTGCGCGCCCCCGCGCCCTGCGACGACACAGAGCTGAGGACGGCTTGAGAACCATCGCCTTCTACCTTCCCCAGTTCCACCCGATCCCGGAGAACGACCAGTGGTGGGGTGAGGGCTTCACCGAGTGGACCAACGTCCGACGAGCTCGCCCCCAGTTCGACGGGCACGACCAGCCTCGCGAGCCGGGCGAGCTCGGGCACTACTCGCTCACCGATCACGACGTGCTGCGACGTCAGAGCGACCTGGCGCGCGCCCACGGGGTCGACGCCTTCTGCCTGTACTTCTACTGGTTCGACGGCCGGCGCCTCCTGGAGCGTCCGGTCGAGGCGTGGCGCTCGGACCCCGAGCTGCTGCCGTACTGCTTGTCCTGGGCGAACGAGTCATGGACGCGGCGCTGGGACGGCAAGTCCCGCGACGTCCTGATGCCGCAGAGCTACCAGGCCGGCTTCGAGGAGAGACTCTTCGCCGACCTGCTCCCGCATCTCCGCGCCCCGCACTATCTCCGGCAGCACGGAGCTCCCGTGCTCGTCGTGCACCGGGCCGACCAGCTGCCTGACCCCCTCGGCACCACGAGCCTGCTCCGGCGCTTGGCCGAGGATGCCGGCGTCGGCGGGTTGCACCTCGTCGCAGCCGAGACCAAGCCCGGGCTGGATCCGCGTCCGATGGGCTTCGACGCGGTCGTCGAGTTCCCGCCGGTCGGCAGCAACACCATCCGGAACGTGCACACGGCCGCGCTGGACGGCGTCGCTCGCGACTTCCGTGGTCGCCTGATGTCGTACGAGAAGCTGGCCCGGACATTCGCGACCCGGTCCGGCGCCCCGTTCGTGAGATACCGCGGTGTGACGCCCGGGTGGGACAACACGCCCCGGCGGCAGGAGCGCGCGACGATCTACGTCGGTTCGACTCCCGAGCTCTTCGGCGCGTGGGCTTCGCGCGCGCGGAAGGCGGAGGAGGCGCAACGGGGCCGCGACGGCTTGCTCTTCGTGAACGCGTGGAACGAGTGGGCCGAAGGGGCGTACCTGGAGCCCGACACGCGGCGCGGGCTCGCGTACCTCGAGGCGATGACCGCGGGGTCGTCCGTCCCGTCCTCCGCGAGGTCCCGCTCCGCGTCGGGACGGCGCACGTGGACGCGCCCGCAGCTGTACAGCGTCATGCTCGCGGCACTCGGGTCCGCGCTGAAGTCGGCGAGATCGGTCGTGCGCCACGTCGAGCGGCTGCGCCGGGGCTCGGCGTGACGGCGGTCCGTGGCGCCCGCGCCACGGTCGGGGCCCCGTCCTCCCGGCCCGAGCGCAGCCCGGCCGTCGGCAGTCTCTATCGCGCCGTGCGCAGCCCCTATGCCGCGTTCTGCCTCTGGGTGGTCCTCGGCGCCGCCCTCCTCCAGCTCAGGTGGTCGACGCTCTTCGTGAGTCCGAGGCCGGAGTTCTGGCTGCTGCTCGTCTTCGCGCTCGTCGTCTTCGTCACGCTCGCGCTGGCCTCCCGCTGGATGCCCCCGACCTCCGACCGCGAACGGGTCAGGATCGCCAACGTCGCCGGGATCACGGTGTACTTCGTGGCGGCGTACGCGGCGAGCGGCGGCATCCCGCTCGTGCTGATCCTCCGAGGAGCGCCCTACGACATCTACAGCTTCGGCCTGCCCGGGCTTCATGTCGCCGCTCTGTCGTTCACCGGCTACTACGGGGTGCGGCTCTTCCGCGCACTCATGCTGGAACGGACGATCGGTCACCTCGGGATGTTCGGCTGGGTCACTGCGCTGCTGCTCTCCATGGCAAGCCGGAGCGCCGTGTCGTTCCTGGCCTTCTCCTGTCTGATCGTCTTCGTGCGGGCCCGCAGGATGCGCTTCTCCGGCCTCGTCGTGGCAGCTGGCGCGGTCGGCGTGTTCCTGCTCGCGTTCGGGCAGTTCGGCAACGCCCGCCTGAGCTTCCAGGTCGAGCAGGCGACCGGCCAGCAGGGGTCGTCGAGCGCGATCGTGAACTACGCGCGCGCCAGCTCCGAGTTCGCAGGCACCGGTGTCCCGACGGTGTGGCTGTGGCCGTACCTCTACCTCGCCTCGCCCTTGGCGAACCTCAACGCGGCGTTCGAGTACGCCGACGGCGGCGTGTGCGGTCAGGAGTGTGATCTCGCAGGTCTCGTCTTCTACGAGCTGGTGCCCGACACCGTGGGAGTCCCGGTCGCACAGGCGCTCGACGTCGACGCCTTCGACAAGAACGCCTTCCTCGTCTCTCCGCAGCTGACGGCGTCGACGACGTTCGGGTCGGCGGTCGGCACGGCGGGGCTCGTCGGTGCGGTGGCGGTCCTGGCCGTCCTCGTCCTGGTGGGCGTCGGCGTGACGCGGGCGGTCCGTGGCAGCCCGTTGCAGGAAGAGGCCATGGCGATCCTTGCGACGCTGTACTTCTTCTCGTTCTTCAGCAACATGCTCGTCTACACCGCGTTCAGTGCCCAGCTCATCTGGGTGACGATCGCGGCGGCCCGTTCGCGGCGCGCGCGCGACGCGCGTGCCCGGGCCGCCGCGCGCGCGGAGCGGCTCGAAGCCGTCACGACCTCGGGCCCTCGCGAGGGTTCTCCCGTCCGATGACACGGAAGACGAGCGAGATCCACCGCTCGCTCGCGACCTCGGTCGCGGGCGGCCTGCTCCCGGCCGTGCTGGGCGCGACGGGCACGGTCGTCGTCGCAACGGCCGTGCCGGCGGCGAGTGCGGCGCAGCTGTTGCTCGCGTGGACGGTCGTCGGCTACCTCGCACTCACGGACTTCGGCCTGACGAGGACGGCGTCCCGACTCGTGTCGGGCGGGGCCTCTCCCGGGTTCGTCGTCGGACAGCTCTGGCGGATCTCCGTTCCGCTCGGCGGCATCCTGGCCCTCGTCACGCTCGGGCTCGTCCAGGCGGTGCGGCGAGGACTGGACGGCCCACCGCCGCCCGAGCTCGTCGCGCTGTGTCTCGTGCCGATCGCCGCATCGATCCAGTTCCCGCTGATCGGCACGCTCGAGGCGCAAGGGCGATTCCTCTCGATCGCCGTCCAGCGCACCGCGAACGCCATGTTCACCTACCTGCTGCCCGCGTTGGCTTTCAGCGTCACGGAGGACGGTCTGGCACTCGCCGTCACCTCCATCGTCGGCTACCGCTTCGTGTCCGCCGCGTTCCTCTTCCGGGCGACCCGCGTCGGGGGGGCCGTCGGCGCGGGGCTGCGCGCCCGCGGCGACGCCACGGACGGGGTGCGTTCGCTCGCCACCTGGCTGGGCGTCTCGAGCGTCGTCGGCCCCGCACTGCTCTACGCCGACAGGCTCTTCCTCGCCGCTCTCTCCCCACCGGTGGAGCTGTGGGTCTACTACGTCGCGATCTCCGAGCTCATGATGAAGACGTACGTGCTGCCGTCGGCCGTGCTGTCGGTGCTCTTCCCGCGCTTCGTCGCGGACGCCGCGTCGCACTCAGGCAGGCTGGGTCGTCTCCTCGGTGGGCGGTTCGCCCTCGCGTCGCTCGTGGCGGCGGGCTCGGGGTTCGCTCTCGCCTACGCCGTGGCTCAGGCGGGCGTCCTCGCGTTCTTCGAACCGTTGGGCAGCACGACCCTCACGACGTCGCTCGTCGCAGCAGTCGCGGTGTCGTCGACGGTGCTCAACTGGTCGAGCCAGGTGTTCATCGCCTACCTGCAGTCCCGTGACGCGCACCGCGCCGTCTCGCTCGTGCAGCTCGCTCTTGCCGTGCCGTACCTTCTTGCGCTCGTCGCGTGCGTCGCCGGGTCGTCCGTCCTCGGCGTCTCCGTCACCTGGGGCGCCCGCATCGCGGCGGTCTGGATCGCGCTGTGGTGGCTGGTGCGGGTGGCTCGCCGACGGGAACCGGTCGCTCCGGGTGTGGTCGGCGCCGCGGAGGAGACGACGTGACCGGCTACGTCGTGATGGCCGTCTTCCGGCCGAACCCTGGGCATCTCGCCGAGCAGGTCATGTCGCTCAGGGCCCAGACGCTCACGGACTGGCGGTGCCTGGTCGGCATCGACGGCGCCGATCCGGACGCGGTGCGAGCGGTGCGGTCGGCCTGCGAGGGCGACCCACGGTTCACGATCATCGAGCACCAGATCAACGTCGGGCACTACCGGCAGTTCGAGCGACTCCTCGGCGACGTGCCTCGTCGTGCCGAGTGGGTCGCCCTCTGCGACCAGGACGACGTGTGGTGCGCCGACAAGCTCGAGCGTCTGACCCCGCTGCTCGCCGCCGCCTCGCTGGCGCAGGGCGAGGCGATGGCCGTCTCGCAGCACGGGTCGCGGCGCTCCTCGCGCCGCACGCACCTCGGTCTGTCCGCACTCCTGACGGACAACCAGGTCACCGGCGGCTTCTCGGTGCTGTCACCCGACGTCCTGGAGCTGGCGCTGCCGTTCCCTGCTCCCACCGCTGCGGCCTACCACGACCACTGGCTCGGCGTGTGCGCACATGTGCTCCGGGGGATCGCGACCTGCCACGCCGTCGTCCAGACCTACCGCCAGCACGACGGCAACGTGATCGGTGAGCCCGTGGCCGGCCGGTTGACGAGCAGGATGCGACGTCTGGTGGGAGCGACGGGGTCGGTGAAGCCGTCTGCCCTGCTCGACGAGATCCGCAGGGAGAGGTTCGGGTGGCGCGTCCGCGTCGCCCGAACCGTTCTGGCGCGTTCGGAGCCACGGGACCGGGATCGTGCCGCCCTCGAGGCCTATGCCGGTGGCACGTTGACGTGGCGACTCGTGCGCCTCGTGACAGGGGACGTGCTCGCGAGGCGTGTGCCGCCGGCCCGCGCCCTCGCGCTGCTCGTGGCCGCGCCGCGTCGGAAGGGGCAAGGGGAGTGGTGACACACGACTGGACCGCGATCACGGTCACGTACAACAGCGCCGGCGCACTCCGTCGGTGCTGGGGCGGGTTCGACGGTTCGTTCCGCTGGGTGGTGGTCGACAACGCATCGACGGACGACTCAGTGGCGGTCGCGGAGGAGCTCGGCGCGACCGTGTTCCGACAGCCGTCGAACGTGGGCTTCTCGCGGGCCAACAACCGCGCGCTGCGGCAGGTCGAGACGCAGTTCGTGGCGTTCGTGAACCCCGACGTCACGGTGGCCTCCGGTTCGTTGCACCGCCTGGAGGCGACAGCCTGCGCAGGGGCGGTCGTCGCACCTCAGCTGACGTTCCCGGACGGCAGCGTGCAGCCGAACGGGCGCGGTCTGCCGTTCGTGGTGGACAAGCTCGCCCACCGCGGCGTGCGGGTGCCCTTCGCGCGCGTCGCGGAGTACGCGCCGGCGCCGGGCGCCGACCTCCTTCCGGTGGACTGGGTGATGGGGGCGGCGGTAGCCGGCACCACCGCGACCATGCGTCGCCTCGGCGGCTGGGACGGCCGCTACTTCATCTACTACGAGGACCACGAGCTGGGCCTGCGTGCGTGGTCGCGGGGGGTTCCGGTGCTCGTCGACCCGAACGTCCGCTGGGTGCACGAGTGGAGCCGCGACACCGCTCGCTGGTCCCCGCTCCACTGGAGGTACGAGATCGGGTCGGCCGCGCGGTTCTTCGCCGCCTACCCGCTGCTCGTGATGCCGTGGCGAGGGCCGGCGGGGGCGAGGTACGGCTCCCGCACGGCCCACGCACGCCAGGCGTTGCAGGACGTGACCAGCCGGATGGACGCAGCGAACGATGGAGGTCCCCGATGACGCACGTGGCCGTCGTGCATCAGCACACCAACAACTACGGCGACGACGCGGCGGGAGTGGCGCTGGTCGAGGGGCTGCAGCGCGAGTTGGGTGCCGACACGGTCGATGTCTTCTACATCTGGCACAAGAACGGGCGACGGATCTCGACGGGCGGTGCGGCAGTCAGGCACCACATGCCGCGCGTGCTCGCGGGGACGAACGACGAGCGGCCGCGTCTGGCGCTCACTGCTCTGCTGTGGCCCCTGTCGCGGCGGGCCGACCGTGGGCTCGCGGAGATGGTCGATCGATGCCGCGCGGCCGACGCCGTCTTCGTCGCCCCGGCGGGCTCCAACCTCGGTGTGTACAAGGACTGGACCTACCTCCTGACCCTGGTCATCCTCGTCAGGAGCGGCGTCCGGCTCCGCTTCGTGCAGAACACCGTCGTGTCGAGCGGCTCCGCGGTCTTCGACAGGTTGGCGCTGTACGTCCTGCGGCGGTCCGAGGTCGCCGTGCGCGAGGCTGCCTCCGCACGCTGGCTCGCCTCGCACCGTGTCGGTGCGTACCTCGGGGTGGACACGGCGCTCCTGCTCGCCGACCCGCCGGTCGAGTCGTCCCGACCCCGCACCGGCGCGCCGTACATCGCGGTCGTGCCGACACGGCTCGGCACCTGGCATCCGGCGTTTCGTGGCTTCGACGACGGACGGTTCCTACGGACCGTCCTGTCACGGGCGGTTGCCGACGTAGCAGCCGCGCGCGGGCTCCAGGTGCGGATCGTCCCGCACCTGACCGGGCCCGAGGCCGAGCACTCGATCCACGAGCTCCTGCTCGACGAGCTGGCGAGTGCGGGCTGCCCCGCGAGCGTCGTGGAGGTCGGTGAACTCGACGACTACCGGACCGCGCTCGCGCAGGCCGAGGCCGTCGTCTCCATGCGGTACCACGGGCTGGTCCTGAGCGGCATGGCGGGCGTGCCGTGCGTGTCGCTCTCCTACGAGAACAAGATGCACGAGGCGGCGACGTACCTCGGCATCGCCGAGCTGGAGCTCGACATGCATGACGTCAGCGAGGAGGCGCTGCGCGCACGGGTGACCGACGCCCTCGACCGCCGGGCGAGCATCGAGAAGCGACTGGACCTGCGCGTCGCCGAG
The DNA here is from genome assembly GCF_000212695.1 of Cellulomonas fimi ATCC 484. Taxonomy (NCBI): domain Bacteria; kingdom Bacillati; phylum Actinomycetota; class Actinomycetes; order Micrococcales; family Cellulomonadaceae; genus Cellulomonas; species Cellulomonas fimi. The sequence continues at coordinate 798,345 of NC_015514.1, forward strand.
CTGCGCCAGATCGCCGCCGGCCCTCTCGGCTCGGCCCGCGCCCAGCTCCTTCGGCGTCGGGACGCCGGAGCCTGACCAGGGGCGGGGCTGGTCAGCGCACCTGGTCCGGCACAGCGGCGTCCGCCGGCCCCTGGACCGGCTCCCGGTCCTTCGGCGCGGGACGCGGGCCGCGCAGCGCTCCGCGGCCCGCCCACCGGTACGCCGGACGCTCGATCCATCGGTACGTCATGAGCGACGCCGGGATGACCGCCGCGAAGGTGAGGGCGACGATGACGACGAAGCCACCCACGCCCCCTGCCGTCTCGTACGCCCGGTCGGTCACCCCGGCCCGATCGAGGAAGCCGAGCACGACGGGATGAAGCAGGTACAGGCTGAAGCTCGCCGCTCCGAGCGACCGCGTGGCCCGGTTGACCAGGACGCGGTCGGGGGCCAGGGCGACGCCGACGACGAGGGCGGCGAGCACGACCGCCCACGTCGATCGCACCAGCGGCGCCGAGTGGGAGCCCAGGGCTACTAGCGCGACGACCGAGACCAGCGACACGGCAACCAGGGCTCGGCCGACGCGCAAGCGCCGCCTCTCGTCACGTTCGGCGAGCTGGTAGGCGTAGAGCGCGGCGATCCCGGCTGCGAAGAAGCACAGGTAGTTGAGCAGCGAGAACTGCCCGAACTTCGCTGCGGTACCGGTCGTACCCTCGAAGGCCGCGTGCCAGACGACCTGGACGCCGATCGCTGCTCCGAGGAAGACCGTCGCCCGCCGGCCGTTCCGGATCGCCAGCGCGAGAAGCGGAACGATCGCGTAGAAGAGCATCTCGACGCCGATCGACCACGAGGCCCAGACGATGCCCTCGACGTCGGACGGAACGAGGTTGAACACGAACATGACGGAGGTCAGAAGCTTGCGTGGCTCGACGTCGAACCCGAGCATCACGCAGTAGAAGGCGAGCATCACGTAGAACATCGGCGCGATCCGGAAGAAGCGGCGCCGGTAGAAGTGGCGCGCGCCGGGCCACGTCCGGACGAGCTGGCTGTAGCCGTACCAGATCGCGAACGCCGACAGCACGTAGAAGAGCGGCACGCCGTAGTCGAACGACCGGACGACGGCCACGACGCCGTCTGCCGGCGCTCGGCCGGGGATCGTCGCGGCGTGGTAGACGATGATCGCCGCAGCGGCGAACCATCGAAGCGCCTCTAGGCCGTCGAGCCTGGTTCTCGTCTGCTCTTTCATGTCCCCCCGCTGTCGCGTCGTCGTGGTCGCACCACGCGCGGACCGCGTGTCCCTCGTCTCGCGCTCTCGATGTGCCGAGGAGTCGAAGCACCCCGCGTCGACCCCTACGGTGACGCATCGGCACGAGGCCGTCGCGCGGTGAGCACCGAGAGTCGCGACGTCGATCACGGTGCCTCGGCATCGGCCGCCGGGAGCGCCGTGCGCGTCCGGGCCGGATCACCCGGATTTGTACTGATTCCACCCGGTCGGCGGCAGATCTGGCCCGCGCGCGAACGCTACGTTGACCAGACACACCGCTATCTCACAGGGGGACCCCTATGCGCATCTCCGTCATCGGCTGCGGCTACCTCGGCGCGGTGCACGCCGCGTGCATGGCCAAGCTCGGCCACGAGGTCGTCGGCATCGACGTCGACCCCCGCAAGGTCGCGTCGCTGGAGGCGGGCGAGGCGCCGTTCTTCGAGCCGGGGCTGCCCGAGCTGCTCGCGGAGACGAAGGCGACGGGGCGGCTGTCGTTCAGCACGGACATGGCGGACGCGGCGGGTGCGCAGGTCCACTTCCTCTGTGTGGGCACGCCGCAGGTGCACGGCGAGTTCCGCGCGGACCTGTCGTACGTGGAGTCGGCGTTCGAGGCGCTCACGCCGTACCTGTCGGGCGGCGACGTGGTGGCGGGCAAGTCGACGGTCCCGGTGGGGACGGCGGAGAACCTGGCGGCGCGGCTCGAGGGCACGGGGGCGACGCTCGTGTGGAACCCGGAGTTCCTGCGCGAGGGCTTCGCGGTGAAGGACACGCTGCACCCGGACCGCCTGGTGTACGGGCTGCCGACGGACGACGAGGGCGTGCCGACGGCGGCGGGCGAGGCGGCGAGGGTGCTGCTCGACGAGGTGTACGCGACACCGCTCGCGGACCGCACGCCGCTCGTGGTGACGGACTACGCGACGGCGCAGCTGGTCAAGGTCGCGGCGAACTCGTTCCTGGCGACGAAGATCAGCTTCATCAACGCGATGGCGGAGCTGTGCGAGGCGACGGGCGCGGACGTGACGCGCCTGGCGGACGCGATCGGCTACGACGCGCGCATCGGCCGGCGGTTCCTCAACGCGGGGCTGGGCTTCGGCGGCGGCTGCCTGCCGAAGGACATCCGGGCGTTCATGGCGCGCGCGGGCGAGCTGGGCGTGAGCGACGCGCTGACGTTCCTGCGCGAGGTGGACTCGATCAACATGCGTCGCCGGGTGCGCGTCGTGGACCTGGCGCGCGAGGTGTGCCACGGGTCGATCGTGGGGCGCCGGGTCGCGGTGCTGGGGGCGTCGTTCAAGCCGGACAGCGACGACGTGCGGGACTCGCCGGCGCTGTCGGTGGCCGCGCAGATGCAGCTCCAGGGTGCGCACGTGACGCTGACGGACCCGCAGGCGATCGGCAACGCGCAGGCGAAGTGGCCCGACATGAAGTTCGCGGCGACGGCGCTGGAGGCGGCGGTCGACGCGGACGTGGTGCTGCTGGCGACGGAGTGGCAGGAGTACCGCGACCTCGACCCGGACGCGCTGGGGGCGGTCGTGGCGCACAAGCGGATCCTCGACGGCCGCAACGTCCTGGACCCGGCGCACTGGCGGGCCGCGGGCTGGACGTACCGGGCGCTGGGTCGCCCTTGACGGTCGGGGACGGGCCGGCCCGGCGGCGGACGGCCGTCGTCGGGTGGGTGCTGGTCGCGCTCGGGCTGCTGGGGGCGGTGCTGGCGCTCGCGGTGGCGCTGGGCTGGGTCGGGGGTGGGTCGTCGGACGGTGCGCCGACGGGCCCCGCCTCGTCGGGTCGGGCGTCGTCGGGCGGGTCGTCGGGCGGGACGCCGTCGTCCCCGGACGCGCTCGCGGGCTGGTCGGTGGACGAGGCGCCCGACGCGTACGCGCGCCGGCTGCTCGCGGCGACCAACGAGGCGCGGGCGGACGAGGGCGTCGCTGCGCTCGCGTGGTCGGACTGCGCCGCGCAGGTGGCGACGGGTCGCGCGACCGCCCTGGTCGGGGCGGCGGAGCTGGAGCACGCGCCGCTGGACGACGCGATGGCGACGTGCGACGTGGAGCTCGCGGCGGAGAACCTGAGCCGCGCGGCGGCCGGCCCACGGGACGTCGTCGACGCGTGGCTCGGCTCGGCCGGGCACCGCGCGAACCTGCTGGACCCGACCCTGATGCAGGTCGGCATCGGCTGCGCGCGGGAGCCGGACGGCGAGCTGACGTGCGCGCAGGTGTTCCTGGGCTGAGCCACGGGGCTGGGCCGAGCCGCGGGGTGGTGAGCGTCACCCGTCCGGCCGACCCCCCTGAGTGTCGTTACGCAAGGTAATGAACTAGAGTAATCACCATGCCCACCGCCCCCGCTCTCGCCGGAGAGCTCCGCGTCGCGGTCGGGCAGGCGGCCCGCCGCATCCGGGCGGAGCGCGGCGCGCAGGGGCTGACGGACCCGCAGTTCGTCGTCCTCGCGTGGCTCACCAAGCTCGGGCCCATGACCCCGGGCCAGCTCGCCGAGGCCGAGCGCATCCAGCCGCCGAGCATGACCCGCACGGTCAACGGCCTCGTCGAGCTGGGTCTCGTCCAGAAGGACGAGCACCCCACGGACGGCCGCCAGGTCGTCGTCACGCTCACCGACGCCGGCCGCGCGGAGGTCGTCGAGACCCGCCGCCGCCGCGACGCCTGGCTGACCGAACGCCTCAAGGGCATGACCAAGGAGGAGCGCCAGCTCCTCGCCGACGCCGCCGAGCTCCTGCGGAGGATCGCCGCTTCATGAGTCCCACGTTCTCCTCGCTCCAGTTCCGCAACTACCGGTTGTGGTTCGCGGGGGCGCTGGTGGCGAACGTGGGCACCTGGATGCAGCGCGTCGCCCAGGATTGGCTGGTCCTGACCCAGCTCTCCGACGAGTCGGGCGTCGCCGTCGGCATCACGACCGCCCTGCAGTTCGCCCCCGTGCTGTTCCTGTCCGCCTGGGCAGGGCTGCTCGCCGACCGCGTCGACCGCCGCAAGCTCCTCGTCGCCACCCAGGTGGGGCAGGGCGTGCTCGCCGCGGGGCTGGGTGCCCTCGTCCTGTCGGGGCACGCGCAGCTGTGGCACGTGTACGTCTTCGCGGGCCTGCTCGGTGCCGTGACCGCGATCGACGGGCCGGTCCGCCAGACGTTCGTCGCCGAGCTCGTGCCCAGCAGCAAGCTGTCCAACGCCGTCGGCCTCAACAGCGCGTCGTTCAACGCGGCCCGTCTGATCGGCCCCGGTGTCGCCGGTCTGCTCATCGCGGCGATCGGCACCGGCTGGGTGTTCGTCATCAACGCAGCCACGTTCGCGGCGACCATCCTGTCGCTGACCCGCATGCGGTCCTCCGAGCTGAACGCCATGCCGACCGCGTCCCGCGCTAAGGGCCAGATCCGCGAGGGCATCCGCTACGTCCGCGGGCGCAGCGACATCCTCGTCATCATGGTCGTCGTCGGGGTCATCTCGACGTTCGGCCTCAACTTCCAGCTCACGTCCGCGATGATGGCGCGCACCGAGTTCGGCCGGGGCGCGGGGGAGTACGGCATCCTCGGCTCGGTCCTCGCGATCGGGTCGCTGTCGGGGGCGCTGCTCGCGGCCCGGCGCGAACGTCCGCGGGTGCGGCTCGTCATCGGCGCCGCGTTCGGCTTCGGGATCTCGACCGGCGTCATGGCCCTCATGCCGACGTACGCGTCGTACGCGGTGTCCGCGATCCCCGTCGGGCTCGCGTCGCTCACGATGATGACGGCGGCCAACGCGACGATCCAGCTCAGCACCGACCCGGCCGTCCGCGGCCGCGTCATGGCGCTCTACATGATGGTCTTCCTCGGCGCGACGCCCGTCGGGTCGCCCGTGGTCGGCTGGATCGGGGAGACGTTCGGGCCGCGCTGGGCCGTCGGCATCGGCTCGATCACCGCGCTGCTCGTGGCGACGGGGGCGGCCCTGTGGGCGCGCCGCGCGTGGGACGTGCGGGTCCGCTACCACCTGCTCACGAGGCCGCACCTCGAGGTGACCCACCCCGTCGAGGGGGAGCCGACCCGGCGCGAGCAGACCGCGATGCGCCTCGGCGCGGACGAGGCGGCGCGCGCGCAGGACGCCGCCTGACCGGACGGAGCGGCACCCGCCGGTCACCCGGTCGCCACGTCGCGCGGGTGAATCGCACCGGCGCCCGTGTCGGGCGGTTCGTCCGGCATGTCACGATCGGGCGGTGAGCGCGCAGGTCGGCCAGGGGGCGGTGCCGCCCGTCGACGCCCCGACGCCGGCCGGCGACCAGCCGGGGCCGCGGCCCCGCCGTCGCGTGCTGCGCCGGGTCCTGCTCGCGCTCCTCGTGGTCGTCGTCGTGCTGCTCGTCCTCGCGGGCTGGATCGCGGTGCGTGCCACCCAGACGGTGGGGGCGCTCACCGACGCGCGCGACGCCGTCGGCGACGTGCAGGAGGCCCTCGACGCGGGCGACACCGGCGCGCTGCGCGACGCGCTGCCCCGCATCCAGGACGCCGCCGGCCGGGCGCACGACGCGTCGTCCGACCCGGTCTGGCGCGCCGCCGAGCACCTGCCCCGGGCCGGCGCGCAGCTCGCGGCCGTCGCGACGGTCTCCGCGGCGCTCGACGACGTGGCGACCGGTGCGCTGCCCGCGACGACCGCCGTGACGGACCTGCTCGGCGACGGCGAGGGGCTGCGCGGGCCCGACGGCCGTGTCGACCTCGAGCCGCTCGTGACCGCCGCCCCGGACCTCGTCGCCGCGTCCGTCGTGGCGCGCCGGGCGGCCTCCGACGTCGCGGGCATCGACACCGACGGGCTCGTGGGCCCGCTCGTCGGGCCGGTCGAGCAGGCGCGCGACGGTCTCGACGAGGTCGCGTCCGCGCTCGAGACGGGCGCGCAGGTCGCGACGCTCCTGCCCCCGATGCTCGGGTCCGAGGGCCCGCGGACCTACCTGGTCGCGGCGCTCAACTCGGCGGAGCTGCGCACCGCGGGCGGCATCGTCGGGAGCCTCGCGGTGGTACGGGCCGACGGCGGCGCGCTCTCGCTCGTCGACCAGCGCAGCACCGACGAGCTGCGCGGCATCCCGGAGCCGGTCCTGCCCCTGACCGCGGAGGAGGTCGCGGTGCACGGCACGGGCCTGGGCCGCTTCGTGCAGAACGCCGTGATGACGCCGGACTTCCCGCGCTCCGCGGAGCTGCTCGCGGCCCGCTGGCAGGCGGACGTCGGGGGGACGGTCGACGGGGTCGTCGCGACCGACCCGGTCGCCGTCGCCGCGCTGCTGGAGCAGGTCGGGCCGGTCGACGCCCCGGACGGCACGACGCTCGACGCCGAGACGCTCCTGGCGACGCTGCTGCACGACGCGTACCTGCGCTACCCGGACCTGGAGGCGGCGGACCGGTTCTTCGCCGACGTGGCCGCGGCGGTCTTCGGGGCGCTCGCGTCGGGCGACGGCGACGTGCGGGCCCTCGTCGAGGCCGGTGCGCAGGCGGCCGACGAGGGGCGCGTGCGCGTGTGGTCCGCGCACCCGCAGGAGCAGGAGCGGATCGCGGCGACGACGCTGGGCGCGGCGTTCCTCTCCGGGCCGTTCGAGGACGCCGCGGGCGTGTTCCTCAACGACGGCACCGCGGGCAAGCTCGACTACTACCTGCGCCCGACGCTGACCGTCGAGGAGCTGCGCTGCTCGGGCCCGGACCCGACCGCGACGGTGCGTCTCGACCTCGCGTTCGACCCGCCCGCGGACGTCACGAGCTACCCGCTCAACGTCACGGGCACGAGCGGCGCCGTCCCGGTCGGCTCGCTCGCGACGAGCATCGCCCTGTACGGGCCGCAGGGGGCGCCGCCGCAGGGGCTGCGGACCGACGCGGGCGTCGTGGGCGGCACGGCCGAGACCGTCGCGGGCCGGCCGGTCACGGTGGTGGGCTCACGGCTGGACCCGGGTGGCCGCGCGACGTACCGGTTCGAGGTCCCGGTGCGCGACGGGCGCGTCGACGTGTGGACGACCCCCACGCTCACGAGCCCCGGCGCCGTGTCGGCCGCCTGCCCCTGAGCCGGCCGTCGGGGTCGTCGACGCCTGAGCGTGACGTCGCCCGCGCGGGTGACCGCCGCCTCGGCGAGCGGGTGATTGTCCGAGATCACCCCATCCGCACGTGTCTATCCAGGATTGTGACCGTCACACTGATTCCGAATAGTCCGAATCTTCCCGTCGAGGGGACTGGTCATGAGCAAGATCCTCCGAGCGTGCGCCACCGCGCTGCTGGCGGCCGTCGCCCTGCTGGGGGCGCCTGCCGTGGCCCAGGCGGTCGTCGTCCCGTCTCCCGAGCCCACCGTCACGGCGCCGGACCCGGAGCCGTCCGGCCCCCAGTACGGCTGCCTCGGTGACACCGACGAGTACGGTGCCCCGCTCCCGTGCGACCTCACCGTCTCGATCCTGACGCCGTTCTGCGACAACGACGTGCCGAAGCTGCGCTACGCGGTCGACCCGGTCGGCACGCCCAACGACACCGTGACGATCACGTGGGTCAACCCGGGCGGCGCGAGCATCGTGCAGTCCGGCCTCCCGCTGACCGGCACGGTCCTGTGGCCCGGCGCCGTCGTCGGCCCCGACGGCAAGGGCGCGGACTGGCCCGGCTGGACGCAGCTCGCCGACGGTTCGTGGGTCGAGGGCGACGAGTTCGACTGGGTGCGCCCGTCCGTGACCGTGAACTTCGCGGTCAACCCCGAGGTGTCGATGGCCGTGGCGTACCCGCCGTCGAGCCCGGTGTGCGTCACCGACCCTCCCGGTGAGGAGGTCCTGGCGGCGCCCGTCTCGAACCAGGTCCTGTCCGCCACGGGCAGCGAGGTCGGCCCGCTCCTGTGGGCCGGTGCGGCCCTGCTGGTCGTGGGCGTCGGCACAGTCGCCGCCGTGACCCTGGTGCGCCGCCGGCACGAGGCGGCCTGACGCGGCACCGGGACCGGTCGGAGGGGACCGGTCCCGGATGTCACGCACGACGACGCCCGCTCCCGTCCGACGGGAGCGGGCGTCGTCGCGTGCGCGGTGCCGGCCTCAGCGTGCCGGTCTCAGCGGGGCCCGGGCTCAGCGGTACAAGCTCGACCGGTACCGGCCTCAGGCTGCCGCGCTCAGCGGGGCCGGCCTCAGCGGTGCCCGGCTGAGCGGTGCCTGTCCAGTGGTGCCGGCTCAGCCGAGGTGCTCGACCACGTGGTCGACGCAGGCGGTCAGCGCGAGCACGTCCTCCGGGTCGACCGCCGGGTACATGGCGATCCGGAGCTGGTTGCGGCCGAGCTTGCGGTACGGCTCGACGTCGACGACGCCGTGCGCGCGCAGGACCTTCGCGACGGTCGCGGCCTCCACCTCGGGGCTCAGGTCGATCGTGCCGACGACCGAGGACCGGGCCGCGGGGTCGGGCACGAACGGCGACGCCCAGTCCCGCGCCTCGGCCCAGCCGTACAGGTGCGCGGCCGAGGTCGCGGTGCGCTGCGCGGCCCAGGCGAGCCCGCCCTGCGCGACCATCCAGTCCAGCTGCTCGGCGAGCAGCACGAGCGTCGCGATCGCCGGGGTGTTGAGCGTCTGGTCCAGCCGCGAGTTCGCCACCGCGGTGGTCAGCGACAGGAACTCCGGAACCCAGCGGTCGCCGGACTCGAGCCGCGCGGCGCGCTCGACCGCGGCGGGTGACAGGCACGCGAGCCACAGCCCGCCGTCCGACGCGAACGACTTCTGCGGCGCGAAGTAGTACGCGTCGGTCTGGGCGACGTCGACCGCGAGCCCGCCCGCGCCCGAGGTGCCGTCGACGACGACCAGCGCACCCTGCTCGCGGGACCCGGGCACGCGCCGCACGGGCGCGGCGACACCGGTCGACGTCTCGTTGTGCGGCCACGCGTACACGTCGACGCCGTCGGCGAGACCCGGCACCGCGACCTGCCCGGGCGCGACGGTCGTGACGACGGGCTCGCCGAGGAACGGTGCGCGGGCCGCGGCACCGGCGAACTTGGCGCCGAACTCGCCGAACGCCGCGTGCGCGCTGCGCTGCTCGACGAGGCACAGCGTCGCGACGTCCCAGAACGCCGTCGACCCGCCGTTGCCCAGCACGACCTCGTACCCCTCGGGCAGCCCGAACAGCTCGGTCAGCCCGGCCCGCACCCGCCCGACGAGCGCCCGCACGGGGGCCTGCCGGTGCGACGTGCCCAGCAGCGTCCGGCCGGTCCGCGCGAGCGCGTCGACCTGCTCGGGGCGGATCTTGGACGGCCCGGACCCGAAGCGGCCGTCGCGCGGCAGCAGGTGCGCGGGGATCGTCACGGCGGGCGGGGCGTCAGGAGCGGGCACGGCCCGAGGATAGGCCGTCGTGGCCCGGCCGGGTCGTACCGACCAACTAATCTGTGGGCAGCGCGCGGTGTGAGGGGTCCGCCGGCGCACGAGGAGACGCGGAGGCTGTGCGGTGAGCGACCTGATCGACACGACGGAGATGTACCTCAAGACGATCTACGAGCTCACCGAGGAAGGCCGCACGCCGCTGCGGGCGCGCATCGCGGAGCGGCTCGGCCACTCGGGCCCGACGGTGTCCCAGACGGTCGCGCGCATGGAGCGCGACGGCCTCGTCGTCGTCACGGGCGACCGCCACCTCGAGCTGACCGACCTGGGCTACACGAAGGCGGTGCGCGTGATGCGCAAGCACCGCCTCGCGGAGCGCCTGCTCACCGACGTGATCGGCCTGGAGTGGCCGTACGTCCACGAGGAGGCGTGCCGCTGGGAGCACGTCATGAGCGAGCGCGTCGAGAAGCGGCTCGCGGCGCTGCTCGACCACCCGCACTTCGACCCGTACGGGAACCCGATCCCGGGCCTCGCCGAGATCGGCGAGGAGGTCACGCGCGTGAACTTCCTCGACGGGGTGACGCCGCTGACAGCCGTCCCCTCGGCCGACGGGACGACGGTCGTGGTCGTGCGGATCGCGGAGCCGCTGCAGGTCGACGTCGAGCTGCTGACACGGCTCGCGGAGGCCGGCGTGCGGCCCGGCGGTGACGTCACCGTGGAGCGCGGCGACGGCGTCGTGACGGTCGGCGTGGCGGGCTCGGGCACCGTGCTCGACCTCCCGGACGACGTCGCTCGGCACATCTTCGTCGGCACGCGCTGAGGCGCCTGCGGCCACGGGGTGGCCGTGCAGGGGGTCCGGGTGAGATCCGGCACGTGCGCGTGCGCGCGCTCCCACGGGCGTCCGAGGCGTCCTCCCAGGTGGTTCCGGCGTGTCGCGGCGACACGCCGGACGGGTGTCCAACACAAGCCGTATCTGGCCGTGATCGGAACGTGACAATCACCCGAACGCTCCTGTACGTTCAACCTGCTTCTCGGAACCCTCCTCCGTGGAAGCCCTCGAGCGGAACGCCTAACCCTGCCGCCGCCCCGAGGTCCGTACGAACCGCCGGCAGGGGCGGGGGACCCACGTTTTGTGGTCCACCGGAGACGGTGACCTTGGGGTGAAGCCCAGGTGGCAGCAGGACCGCCGCCCAGGCCGAGTGTTCTCCCACTCGAACCCGACAGCTCACCTCGCAGGCGACAGGAGAGGCACCTAGTGACCGTGAGCACCACACGCGCCCGGCATCGGGCAGCGCGTCGTCCCTCGACGCCCCTGTCCGAGCTGGCCTCCGCCGCCTCGGAGCAGATGGGCACCGCCGGCCGCCGCACCGCCGTCGTCGCGGCGTCGTCCGGCCTCCTCGTCACGATGATCGGCGCCCCCGCGGGTGCCGCGTCGGACAACGCCGGAGCCCTGAACTCGGTCGACACCGCAGCACTCACCGCCTCCGCGCGTGCCGTGCTCAACACGTCGCCCGTCGTCAGCTCGCCCGCCGAGGCCGCCTGGACGTTCGACGCCCCGGCCGTCACGGCCGTGAAGCCGACGCCCCCGCCGGCCCCCGAGCGCCGCACCACCACGACCGCGTCGCGCAGCACCACGCGCACCGCGGCCACCACGAGCAACGCGCCGATCCCGCAGTCGGTCGCCGGCAACGCGGTCCTCGAGGTCGCGGCCCGCTACGTCGGCACGCCGTACCTCTCGGGCGGCACGACCCCCGAGGGCTTCGACTGCTCCGGGTTCGTCTCCTACGTCTACGCGCAGCTCGGCATCTCGCTGCCGCGCACGAGCTCGGGCATCAAGGCCGCCGCGACGGTCGTGTCCCGCGCCGACGCGCAGCCGGGCGACCTCATCTGGAGCCCCGGCCACATCTCGATCTACGCCGGCGGCAACCAGCAGATCGACTCGCCGCGTCCCGGCAAGACGATCCAGTTCCGCGAGATCTGGCAGAGCTCGCCGGTCTTCCTCCGCGTCGGCTGACACCGACCGGCTCGGTCCACCGAGGCCCCCGACGACGTCCGCGTCGTCGGGGGCCTCGTCGTTGCCCCCACCGCGACGGCGCCGTTCACCCGTGGCACGGCCGCTCCCGTGGTGGACGCCCGCCCACCGCCGCGTACTCTGGTCGCGCACCACGCTGTCGCTTCGCCGGTCCGGCAGCCAGCCGGTCCGACTTCCGAGGTCGGGAGGACGCCGTGCTGACCGAGACCGTCACGCTCGCCGCCGGATCGGGCACGGGGCGTGCCCCCGCCGCCACCGGCACCGGCCCCGCCGCCTCCCGCGCGCCGGCACCCGTCCTGTCCTCCGGCGCCCGCTCCCTGCTGCTCAACGCGAGCATGGAGCCCCTGTGCATCGTGAGCCTCCGCCGGGCCGTCCTGCTCGTCATGAGCGGCAAGGCGACCGTCCTGGAGACCGACGGCCGCCTGCTGCATTCCGAGCACGCGTCGGTGCCGCTGCCCGTCGTGCTGTGCCTGACGCGGTACGTGCACGTCCCGGTGCGCCGTCCGGTGCCGCCGACGCGTCGCACGGTCCTGCAGCGCGACAGCCACCGGTGCGCCTACTGCGGCGGCGGTGCGGACACCGTCGACCACGTCCACCCCCGCTCGCGCGGAGGGCGGCACGAGTGGACGAACGTCGTGGCCGCGTGCGTGCGGTGCAACCACCGCAAGGCGGACCGGCTGCTGCACGAGATCGGCTGGGAGCTCGGGTTCGCGCCCCGCGCGCCACGCTGGTCGGTCACGTTCGGGACGGCGGCGGCCCGCTCCGAGCCGCTGTGGGCGGCGTACGTGCCCGCCTGACCTCCGGCTGTTCCGGTCCCGGGTCAAGGTTGTGCCAAACTGCGGTATCGCCGCCGTCTCGTAGGAGCGCGTCGGCGGCCCCGGGGCCACACTGGTGCCAGGGGTCCCGAGGCCGGGCGGCGCGACGACGAGCAGGGAGGCCCCGATGGAGCGAGACGACGTTGTCCTCGTCGGGCTCGACGGCTCAGCCGCGAGCCTGCACGCGCTCGACTGGGCGGCCGAGGAGGCCGCGACCCACGGCTGGGGGCTGCAGCTGGTCTGCGCGTACTCCCTGCCCTCGTTCACCGCGGCGTCGCTCGACGGGGGTTACGCCGCGCTCGACGACACGGCGATCCAGCAGGGCGCCCGCGCGGTCCTGGCCGAGGCGTCGGCGCGCGTGCACGGGTTCGGCATCCCGGTCACGGCCACCGTCCAGACGGGCGACGCGGCCGGGGTGCTGGTCGACCTGTCGCACCACGTCCGGATGGCCGTCGTCGGGACGCGCGGTCGGGGCGGGTTCGCGGACCGCCTGCTCGGCACCGTCTCGTCGGCGCTGCCGGCGCACGCGCACTGCCCGACGGTCGTCGTCCCGCTCCGCGAGGGCGGACGAGCGCTGGCCGACGACGCCGTGCTGCCCGCGGTCAAGCCCGTGCGGCGGATCGTCGTCGGTGTCGACGGGTCGCCGCAGGCGGAACGGGCGCTCCGGTTCGCGCTCGCCGAGGCGCAGGCGTGGGGTGCCGAGGTGCACGCCGTCGCCGGGGTGCCCGCGAGCTCGCTCAGCGGGATGCTCGCGTGGCTGCCGGACACGGTCGACCACGACCAGGTGCTCAAGGACGTCGGCGAAGGGCTCGACGTCGTCGTGGACCGGGCGCTGGCCGACTACCGCGGCGTCGAGGTGCGGCGGTACGCGCTCGACGGCGGCGGTGCCGAGCTGCTGACCGAGTTCTCCGTCGCGACCGACCTCATCGTCGTCGGGTCGCGGGGTCGGGGCGGGTTCGCGGGGCTGCTGCTCGGGTCGACGAGCCAGGCCGTGCTGCACCACTCCGAGTGCCCCGTCATGGTCGTCACCAACCGGTGCGGCCCGCAGAAGCAGGCCTGACGCTCAGACCCCGGCCGGCGGGACCGCCTCCTGCGCCGCCAGGTCCGCGGGCACGTCGGGGCGCCGCACGAGCGCCGAGAGCACGACCGTCGAGCGGGTCCGGGACACGAACGGCTCCGCAGCGAGGCGCTCGACGACCCGCTCCAGGTGGCGCATGTCGCGCGCCCGCACCTGCACCACGAGGTCGACGTCGCCCGTGACGGTGCTGGCCGCCACGACCTCGGGGTACTGCTCGACCGCGTCGCGCATCGTCGCCGGGCTCGTCGACCCGTGGCAGAACAGCTCGACGAACGCCTCGGTGTGCCACCCCATGGCCGCCGGGTCGAGGCGCACCGTGAACCCGCGGATCACGCCGGACTCGCGCAGCCGGTCGACGCGTCGCTTCACCGCGGGCGCGGACAGGGAGACCTGCTGCCCGACCTGCGCGTACGTCGCGCGCGCGTCGCGGGAGAGCACGCGCAGGATCGCCGCGTCGAGGGCGTCGGTGCCGGTGTCGTCACGCACGCGGACCATCTTCCCGGACGGCGGCCCGCGACGGGACCGCGTGCCCGCTCGGGTGGCGACATCGGGGCGCACCCGACACCCTGGCGGAGATCGAACGAAAGGGAACGGATCGCTCAAGCGGGACACGGCACGTGCCGATGCACACGAGTGACGCCCTCACCCGACCGGGGAGGGTCCGTCGGGGGGAGACGTATGGACGTGGACGCGAAGGACACCGTGACGCCGACGCTGACGGACGCGACCCGCACGGGGACGCGTCCGGCGCCTGCCGGGACCATCCCGACGCAGCGCGACCGCTCGGGCGGTCCGCGCGGCACCGCACGCACCCGCCGGTCCTGGGTGGTCGTCGCCGGGGGAGTCGCGCTCCTCATGGCCGGCGCCACGACCGGGATCGCCGCGCAGCGCGCTGCCGTCGAGCGCGAGGAGGCGCGGGCCGAGGCGCGCGAGCGGGTGACCGCCGTGCTGCCCGCCGCGACGCAGGACGGTGCCGTGCAGGAGGCGCTCGACGCGCGCGAGTCGGCCGCGGTGTACGCCGCCGCCCGCTCGGCCGCGACGGCGGGCGCGCAGCGGACCGTCGACCAGGCCACCGCGACGCTCGCCGCGTCGGCGCAGGCCGGCGACGGACCCCGTCAGCAGCTCGCCACGGCGGCCGGCGCCGTGAGCACCGCCCTCGCGGGGCCGCACGTGAGCCTCACCGCGCTGCGCACCGTGACCGCGGGCGTCGCCGCGCCGCAGCAGGCGGTCGTCGACGCGCAGGCCGCCTGGGTCGCCGCCGAGCAGGCCCGGATCGCCGCCGAGCAGGCCGCTGCGGCCGAGGCCGCCCGGCAGGCGGCCGCCCGGGCGGCCACGACCACGAGGTCCGGCACGACCACCACGCGGCGGGCCGCCACGCAGGCGCCCGCGACGGGCGGCGCCGCCGCCCCCGCCCCGACGACGGGCGTCCCGGCCGGCGGGAAGGTCTGCGCGGGGTCGGGCGGCGGTGCGGCCGAGGCGAGCGCGAGTGCGATCGGCGAGGCGATCAACGCGTACCGGGCGAACAACGGGCTCAGCACGCTGTCCGTGTCGCGGTCCGGTGGACTCACGTCGCACGCGCTCGACATGGCGTCGGCCGGCGGCATCTGGCACTCCGGGTCGGACAACATCGTGGGCTGCGTGAGCAACGGCAGCGCGTCCTCGCTCGTCTCCGCATGGTCCCGGTCGTCCGGCCACAACGCGCAGATGCTGCGCACGGACGTCTCGTCCATGTCCGTGGGTGCGGCGACCAGCGCCGGCTGGCTGTTCGGCGCGGTCCGCTTCAGCTGACCACCGCGCGCTCGACGCGCCGCGCCGGGAGGGGGCGCGGCGCGCCGGGCGTGGCGGTGCGTCCGTCCGTGCTGCCGTCCGGGAGACACCACCGGCGAGCCCGGGCGGGAGCCGGTCCGTAGGCCCCGTCAGGACGCGGCGTGCAGCGCGTCGACGAGCCGGTCCAGCGCGTCGTCGAGGTCGTCCCGGGTGATCGTCAGGGGCGGCGCGAGCCGCAGCGTGCGGCCGTGCGTGTCCTTCGCGAGGACGCCGCGGGCCAGCAGCCGCTCGCACAGGTCGCGCCCGCTCGTCGGGCCGCCGGGCCGGCCCGGGGCCACGTCCAGCCCCGCCCACATCCCGACGCGGCGCACGGCTGCCAGCGACCCGTCCGCGACGAGCGGGTCGAGGCGGGCGCCGAGGTGCTCGCCGAGCTCGCGGGCCCGGGCCTGCGGCTCGCCGCTCTCCAGGAGCCCGATGACGGCGAGCGCGACCGCGCACGCGAGCGGGTTGCCGCCGAACGTCGACCCGTGCGTGCCCGCGGTCAGCACCCCGAGCACGTCGTCGCGCCCGACGACCGCCGACACGGGCACGACCCCGCCGCCGAGCGCCTTGCCGAGCGTCACGAGGTCCGGCCGGACTCCCCAGACCTCGCACGCGAGCGTCGTGCCGGTGCGGCCGAGGCCGCTCTGGATCTCGTCGGCGACGAGCAGCACGTCGGCGGCGGTGCACGCCGCACGGACCGCCGGCAGGTAGCCCGCGGGCGGCACGACGACGCCCTGCTCACCCTGCACGGGCTCGAGCAGCACCGCGACGGTCCGCTCGTCGAGGGCTGCCTCGAGGGCCGCCGCGTCGCCGTAGGGCACGCGCACGAACCCCGGGGTGTACGGCCCGAAGCCGCCACGCGCGTCGGGGTCGGACGAGAACGACACGATCGTCGTGGTGCGGCCGTGGAAGTTGCCGTCCGCGACGACGATGCGCGCCTGCCCGTCAGGGACGCCCTTGACGTCGTACCCCCACTTGCGCGCGGCCTTGATCGCGGTCTCGACGGCTTCGGCCCCGGTGTTCATCGGCAGCACCATCGGACGCCCGACGAGCAGCGGCCCGACGAGCGCCGCGAGCCGGTCGGCGAACGGGTGCAGCAGGTCGTGGTCGAACGCGCGCGACGTGAGCGTGAGCCGGTCGAGCTGCGCGTGCGCGGCGGCGACGAGCGCCGGGTGCCGGTGCCCGAAGTTGAGCGCCGAGTACGCCGACAGCAGGTCGAGGTAGCGGCGGCCCGCGGTGTCCGTGACCCAGGACCCCTCCGCCGACGCGACCGTCACCGGCAGCGGGTGGTAGTTCGGCGCGAGCGTCGTGGCGTCCTGCTGCACCGCGGTCACGGTCGCCTCCGTCGCGTCAGGGGTGGCTGGGGGCCGCGGCGCGGATCTCGAGCGTGCAGCACTTCGCGCCGCCGCCGCCCTTGAGCAGCTCCGTGGTGTCGACGGGCAGCGGCGTGTAGCCGCGCTCGCGCAGCGCGCCCTGCAGGTCGGTGGCCGCCGGCGCGACGACGACGTTCTGGCCGTCCGAGACGGCGTTCAGGCCGAGCGCCACCGCGTCCTGCTCGGTCGCGACGACCGCGTCGGGGAACAGCTGGCGCAGCACGGCCTGCGAGCCCGCGGAGAAGGCGGGCGGGAAGTAGGCGATCTGGGGGTCGGCCGGGTCGCTCGAGAGCACCGCCAGCGCGGTGTCGAGGTGGTAGTAGTGCGGGTCGACGAGCTCGAGCGAGACGACGGGACGCCCGAACAGCTCCTGCGCCTCGGCGTGCGCGGCCCGGTCGGTGCGGAAGCCCGTGCCGGCGAGCACCATGTCGCCGACGACCAGCATGTCGCCCTCGCCCTCGTTGACCTGGGCTGCGGTGTGCGTGACGTACCCGCGGTCGGCGAACCACTTCTGGTAGGCCGGGCCCTCGGCGGCGCGCTCGGGGTAGCGGAACCGCGCGGAGTAGACGACGCCGTCGACGACGGTCGCGCCGTTCGCCGCGTAGACCATGTCCGGCAGGCCCTCGAGCGGGTCGATCGTCTCGACCGTGTGCCCGAGGTCCAGGTAGGTGTCGCGCAGGGTGCGCCACTGCTGCACGGCCCGCTCGACGTCGGTGTACCGCGTCTTGTCCATCCACGGGTTGATCTCGTACGACACCGTGTAGAAGCGCGGCTCGCACATGAGGTAGTGGCGGCGGGTGGCACCGGGGGCGGTCGTCGACATCGTGCTCCTCGTGACGTGGCGGCAGTCAGGTCGAGCCTAGGGCCGGCTCCGGGCGCACTTGAGCAACGCCGGTTGCGCGCCCGGGGGCGATCTGTTGCGTCGCGCAGGGGGATCGTGAAGATCCGTTGCGTCAGAGGTGGTGCGCCCGCTCCTGCCGGGCCTCGTCCGCGGCCATCCGAAGGGCGCGCCGGACCATCGCGGCGAGCACCGGCGCGCCGACGGCAGCGGTGAGCCGGCGCGGCAGCGGCCCCGCGAGGTGCACGTCCTCGCGCCAGCGCACGCGCGCGGCGTCCGGCCCCGCGGGCGTGACCTCGATCCGCGCGGAGCCCAGGAGCACCCGCCCCACCTTGACGAACTCGGCCACCCCGGGCCGGCCGCCCGACGGCGGGTCGAACCGGTCGACCCGCATCCGGTCCACGAGGCCCCGACCGCCGCGCCGGGCCCGCGGGCCGGTCACGGCGACCACCTCGCCGTCGATCACGTCGACGCGCGTGAACGGCACCCAGCGCGCGTGGTTGCGGGCGTCCGCGACCAGGTCCCACGCGCGGTCGGCCGGCAGGGGCAGCGTGCGGGTCACCGTCGGCATCAGGCCTCCCAGCCGGGGGTCCGCCGGTCGGCCGCCGCCGCGCTCGGGCGGGTGGCGGCGTCGGCGGACGGTGTCGCGCGTGCGCGGACGGCACGCCCGACCACGGTAGCGTCGGGGGCATGGAGACGCGTGTGCTGGGACGGACGGGGCGGTCCGTCGGGGTCGTGGGGCTCGGCTGCTGGCAGCTCGGCGGCGACTGGGGTGACGTGGGCGACGAGACCGCCCTGGGCGTGCTCGAGGCCGCGGTCGACGCGGGCGTCACGTTCCTCGACACCGCGGACGTCTACGGCGACGGGCGCTCCGAGCGCCTCGTCGGGCGGTTCCTCGCGGCGCGCGGCGGTGCGGGCTCCGGGCTCACGGTCGCCACCAAGATGGGCCGCCGCGCCGACCCGCACGTCGCGGACGCGTACACGCTCGACGCGTTCCGCGCGTGGACCGACCGGTCCCGCGGCAACCTGGGCGTCGACACGCTCGACCTCGTCCAGCTCCACTGCCCGCCGACCGCCGTGCTGTCCCGGGAGTCGACCTACGACGCGCTCGACACGCTCGTCTCGGAGCAGCGGATCGCGGCGTACGGGGTGTCGGTCGAGACCGTCGACGAGGCGCTCACCGCGATCGCCCGCCCGCACGTCGCGAGCATCCAGATCATCCTCAACGTGTTCCGCCGCAAGCCGCTCGAGCAGGTGCTGCCCGCGGCCGCCGAGGCCGGCGTGGGGATCGTCGCGCGCGTGCCGCTCGCGTCCGGGCTGCTGTCCGGGAAGTACGACGCAAGCACGCAGTTCGCCGAGAACGACCACCGCAGCTACAACCGGCACGGCGAGGCGTTCGACGTCGGCGAGACGTTCTCCGGCGTGCCCTACGACGTCGGCGTCGCGGCCGCCCGTGAGGTCGCCGCGCTCACGCCGGACGGCGCCACGACCGCGCAGCTCGCGCTGCGCTGGATCGTCGACCAGCCCGGCGTCTCCGTCGTCATCCCGGGCGCGCGCAACCCCGAGCAGGCGCGCGCCAACGCCGCCGCCGCGGACCTCGCACCGCTGCCGCAGGACACGAGCGACCGGCTGCGGGCGATCTACGACGAGCGCATCCGGGAGCACGTGCACGGCTGCTGGTGACGGCCGCGCGGGCTCAGGAGTCGCCGCTGGGCGGGTTCTGGTCGGGGATCTTCGGGGCCCGGCGGTTCGCCAGGCCGCGGAAACGGCGCGGCGCGTTGCGCTGCTCCGGGACCGCGGTGATGCCGACCCGGTCGGGCGGGGTGCGCCCGAGGAGCTGCTCGGCCGTCTCGCGCTCGGCCGTGAGCACCTTCGGCAGCGCGTCGCGCGTCGCGACCTGAAGGACGTGCGGGAAGTGCGCGGGCGGCGGCCCGAACGCGGCGCGCGCGCCCTGGATCACGTTCCGTCCCAGCGCGCGGCCGCCCGTGAAGCCGACGACGGCGCCGATCCCGTACGGCACGAGCCGCCCGATCGCGAGCCCCGCGTGCCGCGTGACCTGCGTGCGGACCAGCTTGCGGGTGAGCGTCGAGTTGACCTTCTTCACCGTCGCCATCGGCATGCGCGTCAGCAGCACCCGCGCGACGTTCGCGGTCGAGATCTCCGCGGCGTCGCCGAGCGCCTTCGCCCCGGACTCGCCGAGGATCGTCGCGAGGAGCAGCGCACGGCGCCGCTCGACGTCCTCGACGTCGATGCCGTGCACGCTCGCCACGGCCAGCGCGAACGCGGCGGACGCGCCGAAGAACGTCGCCACGTCGCTCGCCGTGAGCGTGAGCGCGACACCCGTGCCGACGGCCGGGGCCGCGGCGGCCGCACCGACGGCGCCACCCGCGGTCGCGACGACGACGAGGTACTCCTTCTCGAGCAGCCGCACGAGCTCCTCGGGCGACGCCTCGGGGTTGCGGCGGCGGAGCGCGTCGACGTGCGCGTGGATCGTCGACGACGGGACGGTCACCGCCTTGGCGAGGGCGGCCTCGACGATGCGCGGCACCGTGGTCAGCGCTCCCCGGTCACGGTCAGGGTGACGGTGGCCCCGTGCTCGAGCGTGCGCCCGACCGTGCAGTGCTGGTCGACCGCGCGGTGCACGACCGTGAGCAGCCGCTCGCGCGCGGCCGGGTCGAGGCTCGACAGGTCGACGACGAGCTCCTCGGCGAGCGCCGGGTACCGGTCCTCCGTGTCGTGCGCCATGCCACTGACGTTGATCGTGACGTCGACGTCGTCTCCGAGCCGGTGCGCGAGCGCCGCGTCGGACGACAGCCCGCTGCACCCGGCGAGCGCGATCTTCAGCAGCTCGCCCGGCGTGAACCGGCCCTCGTCGCCGACGGAGCCGATGAGCACCTCGGCGCCGCGCGACGAGCGACCCATGTACTGCCGCTTGCCCGTGCGCTCGACCCACAGCCGGGTGTCACCGGCGTTGCGGGTCACGTCCGGGGTCGTGCTCACCGCGGGCACCGGGGCGGGGGTGGCGGCGTCGTCGGGCACGGCGGGGGTGGCCTGCACCGTCTGGTCCGTGGTCATGCGCCCGATCCTGCCACGCGCTCCTGAGCCTGACCGCTCGGGCCGGGCGGAGTCCCGCGGGGTGGTCAGCCGCGGCGTCGGCGCAGCACCTCACGGACGGGGGGCACGACGACGCCCGCCTCGCGCATGACGGCGCGCGTGCGGCGACGGCTCACCAGCACGCCGACGACGCCCACGACCCACGGGACCAGCAGCACGGTGAACGCGAGCCGGTAGGCGTCGAGGGAGTACGTGCCCGCGCCGTCCGGCTCGACGAGCTGCAGCACCACGCCGACGCCGAGCAGGCCGAGGATCGTCGAGGAGAAGCCGCCCGTGTTGACGAACCCGCTGGCGGTGCCGAGCGACGCGGGCGGCGCGAACGTCCGCGCGAAGTCCATCCCGACGAGCGACACCGGTCCTCCCGCACCGACGAGCACGACGAACACCACGAGCTGCCACATCGGCCGCGGCCCCGACGGGACCAACAGCCACACCCACGCGAGCAGCGTGACCACGCAGCTCGCGAGCACCGACCACGACCGGCGCAGCGGGTGCCGCGCGGTGAACCGCCCGACCACCGGCCCGACGAGCATCGCGGTGAGCGTGAGGACCGTGAGCAGGGCGCTCGCCTCCGCCGGGGTGCGGCCCTGCGCGGTGACGAAGAACGGCACGCCCCACAGCAGCGCGACGACGTTGGCGCTGAACGGCGTCGCGAAGTGGCTCCAGAACCCGAGCCGGGTCCCCGCGGGCCGCACCGCCGCGAGCACCGCGGGCGCGAACCGTTCGTGCGGCCGGACCTCGCGCGGCTCCGGGCTGCGGATCCCGAGGAACGCGACGCACGTCGCCACCGCGCCCAGCACGGCCAGCAGCACGAACGTCGTCGTCCAGCCCTGCCGGTGCAGCACCCAGGCGACGCCGATCGCCGACGCGAGGTTGCCCGACTGCCCGATGAGTCCCGTGAGCTGCACGAGCACGGGGGCGCGCCGCGGCGGGAACCACGCGTCGACGAGCCGGACCGCAGAGATGAAGATCCCCGCGTCGCCCGTGCCGAGCAGCACACGCGCGACGAGCGCCTCGGGCACGGAGTCCGCGAACGCGAGCAGCAGCTGCCCGCCCGCCATGACGAGCGACCCGACCGTGATCACGGCGCGCGCGCCGAACCGGTCCAGCAGCCGCCCGGCGGGGATCTGCATGAGCGCGTAGAAGGCGAGCTGCGCGACGACGAACCACGACAGCGCGGTCGCGCCGATCCCGAACCGCTCGACGGCCTCGACGCCCGCGACCCCCATCGCGGTGCGGTGCACGACGGCGACCACGTACGCGAGCAGCGCCGCGACGAAGACCGCGACGGCCCGGCGGGAGACCTCGGGTGCGGCGGGTGCGCCCGATCGCGCCGGGTCGGGCGCGGGCACGCGAGTCACGAGGAACCTTCCGGGAGCCGGCGCCCGCGACGACAGCGCGCGGGACGACCGGGGGACCGGCCCAGCCTACGTCCGCGCCGCCGGCGACCCGTCCGCGCGCCCGCGGGGCGGACCCGTCCGGCCGCGCACCCGCCGCCTACGATGGCCCGCATGCCCGCTGCCCCCCGAGCGAGCCTCGGTGAGGCGTTCCGCGGCCTGTACTACTACCTGTACGCGAACGGCCAGGCCAGCAGGGCCGAGCGCATCGTCGAGGACATGACGCTCGCGCTGCTCGCCAAGCTCGCGGTCGAGCGCACGGCGTCGATGCGCACCTACGACGAGGTCCTCGACGGCGCGTCGCCCGACGTGCTGCTCGACCTCGTCGCCGCGCAGTTCCCCGGCGCGATCCGGCCCGAGGAGCGGTTCAACAACGACGCCGCCGCGGTCCGCGACGCGTTGCGCGCGCTGCGGGACGTCGAGCTGAGCGACGCGCCCGCGCACGTCGTCGGCGAGGCGTTCCAGGCGGTCGTCGGGCCGCGCGTCCGCGGCGAGAAGGGCCAGTTCTTCACGCCGCGCTCCCTGGTCGCGGCGATGGTCGCGATCGTCGACCCGCAGCCCGGCGAGAAGGTCGTCGACCCCGCCGCGGGGTCGGGCGGGTTCCTCGTGGAGGCGCACGCGCACGCCGCCGGTCGTGGGGGAGCGGCGACCGTCGTCGGCGGCGACAAGGACTTCGACCTGTTCCGGCTCCAGACGGCCCTGCTCGCCATGGTCGCGGGCGACGACGCGCACCCGCACCACCAGAACTCGCTCGACCTCGACGCGTGGTCCCACGTCGCGGCCGGCGGTCTCGGCACCTACGACGTGGTCCTCGCGAACCCGCCGTTCGGCGCGCGCATCGGCGTCGAGGACCAGGCGCTGCTCGGCCGCTACGACCTCGCGCACGTCTGGAGCCGCGACCCGCGCACCGGCGGGTGGCGCCGCACGGACACCGTCGACCGCAGCCGGGACCCGCAGATCCTGTTCCTCGAGCTGTGCGTCCGGCTGCTGCGCCCCGGCGGGCGGATGGGGATCGTGCTGCCCGAGGGCGTGTTCGGCAACGCCGGCTCCGCGTACGTCTGGGAGTGGCTGCGCACCCAGGGCGCGATCGAGGCGCTGCTCGACTGCCCGCGCACGACGTTCCAGCCGGGCACCGACACCAAGACGAACGTGCTGTTCTTCCGCAAGGACGCGCCGCAGGGACCGACGTGGGTCGCGTCCGCGCTGCACTGCGGGCACGACCGGCGCGGGCGTCGGGTCGACGCCTCCGGGCGCTCCGTCGCGGACGACTTCCCGGCGCTCGCGGCCGAGCACGCGCAGCGCGGCACCGACGGCTCCCGCTGGCAGCAGGCCGACCTCACCGACGCGACGTACCTCGTCCCGCGCTACTTCGAGCGTCCCGCACCGCGGACCCCGCAGGAGGCCCGGCTCGTCGAGGGCGCCCGCTGGGTGTCGCTCGGCGACCTCGTCCACGACGGCGCGCTCACCGTCCGCAAGGGCCACGAACCCGGCTCCGACGCCTACGGCACGGGCGACGTGCCCTTCGTCCGCACGTCCGACGTCGCCAACTTCGAGGTGTCCACCGACCCCACCAAGTCCGTGTCCGAGGAGGTCTGGGCCCGCTACCGCGACTCCCAGGCGCTGCGCCCCGGCGACCTGCTCATGGTCGTCGACGGCCGCTACCGCATCGGCACCGCCGCGATGGTCACGCAGCGGACCGTCCGCAGCGTCATCCAGAGCCACCTGCGGATCCTGTCCGTCACGCCCGGCACTCCCGACCTCGACCCGTACGCCCTGCTGTACGCGCTCACGCTCCCGTCGGTGCGCCTGCGTGTCCGCGACCTCGTGTTCGTCCAGAGCACCCTCGGCACCCTCGGCGCGCGGCTCTTCGAGCTCGAGGTCCCGCTCCTCGGCGGCGACGGGCCGTGGCGGGGGAGCGTCGAGGCGTTCCGGCGCGTCCTCGACGGCCGCGACGCGCTCCTCACCGAGCTCGAGCGCGCGACCGCGGGGGAGACGTTCGAGCTGTAGCGGTCGGGTGGCGCTGCGGGGGGCGGGGTGGGACTGTCCGTGCACGCCGCTACGGTTCGGTCCGTGCAACCGCGGTGGACGACCGAGCAGGTCCTGGCCCTCGCCCCGGACCCGGCGTCCGCGACGGCCGGCCGCAGGCTCGCCACGCCCGGGCCGTGGAGCGAGCTCGGCGCAGGTGCCGGCACGTCCGCCGTCTGGGGGCTGTGCGCGGGGTCCGGGAAGACCCCGTACCGGGCCTGCGTCGACCTGTCCGGCCCGGCGTTCTCGTGCTCGTGCCCGTCGCGCAAGTTCCCGTGCAAGCACGCGCTCGCGCTGCTCCTGCTGTGGGCCGACGGCACCGTCCCCGACGCGACCGAGGTCGCCCCGCACGCCGTCGCGTGGCTCGACGGTCGCCGGGACCGCGCCGCGAAGGCCGCCGCGAAGAAGGACGAGGCCGCGACGCCCGACCCGGTCGCAGCGGCCCGCCGTGCCGAGCGGCGCGCGGGCAACGTCGGCGCGGGGCTCGAGGAGCTGCGCACGTGGCTGCGCGACCAGGTCCGGACCGGTCTGGCCGGGACGGACCGGGCCGGCTACGGGCACGTCGACCGGGTCGCGGCGCGCATGGTCGACGCGCAGGCCCCCGGACTCGCGACCGCCGTGCGTGCCGTCCCGTCGCTCGCCGCGAGCGGACCGGACTGGCCCGTGCGGGTCCTCGACCACCTGGCGCTCACCCACCTGCTCACGACGGCGCACGCCCGGCTCGGCGAGCTCCCGGACGAGCTCGCCGACGTCGTCCGCAGCCGCGTGGGGTACCCCACGCGCACCGAGGACGTCCTCGCGACGGCGCCCGTGCGCGACCGGTGGGACGTGTGGGCGATGCACGACTCCGTCGACGGGCGCCTGGCCGTGCGCCGGACGCTGCTGCGCGGTGCGTCGACCGGTCGCACCGTCGCCTTGGTGTCGTTCGCCGCGGGGAGCCAGCCGTTGGACGTGACCGTCCCCCCGGGCGTCAGCATCGACGCCGACGTGCACCTCTACCCGGGAGCGCCGACCCGGGGCGTGCTCGGCGAGCGCCACGGCGAGCCGGGTCCGCCGAGCACCGACGCCGGGGTGTCGGTCCTCGACGCCACCGCCGCGTGGGCCCGGGCGCTGGCAGCCGATCCGTGGACCACGCAGGTGCCGGTCGTGCTCGCGGGCGTCGTGCCGGTGCCCGCCGACTCCTCGGACCGTGGCTGGGTGCTGCGCGACGAGACCCACGCGCTGCCCGCGGTCGCGTCCCCGCACCTGTGGCGCGTGCTCGCCGTCAGCGGCGGCCGCCCCGTGAGCGTCGCCGGCGAGCACACGAGCGACGGGGTCCTGGTGTGTGCGGTGCGGGGCGAGGACGGGCTGGTGACGTGGTGAGCGCGAGGCGGAGCGAGGACGGGTGGGCAGCGTGGTGAGTGCACCGCTCGGCGAGGACCTCGTCACCGCCGCCCTCATGGGCACGGCGCGCCGCGCGCCGGACCTCGCCACGATCCCCGGCGCCGCGGGCGACCTGGCGCGACGGATCGACGAGGCCGACCCGGCCGGTGCGCTGCTCGACGCGGCCGCGCTCGTCGCGGTCACGCGCCGGGCCGGCACACCCGCGAGGCGCGCCCCGGAGGCACCCGAACCGGCAGCGCCGGAGACGCTGGCCTCCGTCCCGCCCGCCGCCGCGCAGCGGCTGGCCGGGCTGCTGGTGGCTCCCGGCGCGACCGCCGACCCGGCGCTGCTCACGTGGCTGGACGCCGCGGCCGCCGCCGGGTACCGGGCCCCCGCGCAGCACCTGCCCGCGCTGCTGGACCTCGCGTGCACGCCGTCGACCGGGGCCGCCGTGCGCGACGCGGTCGTCGCCGTCCTCGGCGAGCGCGGCCGCTGGCTCGCCGCGCAGCGCGACGACTGGGCCGCGCGGATCGACCCGGCCCCGCCCGCCGGAACCGGCGACGTCTGGGACCACGGCACCGACGCCCAGCGTGCCGCGCACCTGTCCCACGTGCGGGCCCGGGACCCGCAGGCCGGCCTCGACCTGCTCGCAGGCACGTGGAAGAAGGAGAAGGCCGACACCCGTGCCGCGCTGCTGCGTCGCCTGGGCACCGGCCTCTCGGCGGCCGACGCGCCGTTCCTCGAGGCGGCCGTCGCGGACCGGTCGGCGGGCGTCCGGGCGCTCGCGGTCGAGCTCCTGTCGCTCCTGCCCGACGCGCCGTTCACGCGCGCCGTCACGGCCCGCGCCCTGGCGAGCGTCCGGGCGGAGCGTCGGCTCGTGCGGCGGACCCTGGCGCTGACCCTGCCCGAGGCCCACCCCGGCGATCCCTTCCCGCCGCCGCGGACCGGGCACGCACCGTCCGTGTGGCTGCTCACGGAGCTGGTCGCCGCGACCCCGCTCGCCGCCTGGACCGCGCACCTCGGCGGCTCGCCGGCCGACCTGGTCGCGATGACCGCCAAGGACGCCGAGCTCGACGTCCTGCGCCGCGGCTGGACCCGGGCCGCGCGCACCCAGCGTGACCCCGTCTGGGCGGCCGCGCTCCTGGCGGCCGGCGTCGACGCGCTCGACCTGGTCGACGTGCTCGCGCCCGACGCCCGTGCCCGTCACCTGGCCGGCCTGCTCGCGCGGGACGGCTCGGGACCGGCCAACCGGTCGTCCGCCGAGCTGGCCGGCCTCCTCGCCCGGGCGGGCGACCCGTGGCCGGACCTGCTCGTCGCGGCGGTACTGACCTGGGCCGCCGGTGCCGGTCGGCGCCAGCACGACTGGTACGCGAACGGGACGCTCACCGAGGCGGTGCAGCACCTGCCGCCGCGTGCCGACGTCGAGGCGACCCTGCGGGGCGCCGCGGACCGGCTCGACCCCGCCCACACCTGGCGCCATGCGCTGCACCGCGCCGCCGACACCCTGCACACCCGCCGCGTGATCCTCGAGGAGCTCAGATGACCACGACCACCCCCGCCGAGCCCTCGAGCGACCTGCTGCGCCCGCACGCCGAGCAGGCGTTCGCGCACGAGCTCGCCGCGCTCGCCGCGGCCGACGACCGCCCGCGCCCGCCGGGCTGGCAGCTGTCGCCCGCCGCCGTCGTGAGCTACCTGCTCGGCGGGACGCTGCCGGACGGCACGGTCGTCACCCCGAAGTACGTGGGCCCCCGCCGTCTCGTCGAGGTGGCCGTCGCGACCCTCGCGACCGACCGCGCGCTCCTGCTGCTGGGTGTCCCCGGAACGGCGAAGACGTGGGTGTCCGAGCACCTCGCCGCCGCGATCAGCGGCACGTCCGCGCTGGTCGTGCAGGGCACGTCAGGCACGGGGGACGACGCGCTGCGGTACGGGTGGAACTACGCGCGCCTGCTCACCGAGGGCCCGACGCCTGCGGCCCTCGTCGAGTCGCCGGTGATGAGCGCGATGCGCACCGCACGGATCGCGCGCATCGAGGAGCTCACGCGCATCCCGTCCGACGTGCAGGACGCGCTCATCTCGATCCTGTCCGAGAAGTCGCTGCCCGTGCCCGAGCTCGCGACCGAGGTCCAGGCGGCCAAGGGGTTCAACGTCATCGCGACCGCGAACGACCGGGACCGCGGCGTCAACGACCTGTCGTCGGCGCTGCGCCGCCGCTTCAACACCGTGGTCCTGCCGCTGCCCGCGACCGAGGACGAGGAGGTGGAGATCGTGGCCCGCCGCGTGGCGCAGCTCGGCTCGTCCCTGGAGCTGCCGACCGCCCCTGCCGCCGCGGAGGAGATCCGGCGGGTCGTCACGGTGTTCCGCGAGCTGCGCTCCGGGCGCACGAGCGACGGGCGCACGCAGCTCAAGTCCCCGTCCGGGACGCTGTCGACCGCCGAGGCGATCTCCGTGCTGACCGGTGGTCTCGCGCTGGCCGCGCACTTCGGCGACGGCGTGCTGCGGTCCGCCGACGTCGCGGCCGGGATCCTCGGCGCCGTCGTCAAGGACCCCGTCGCCGACAAGGCCGTCTGGACCGAGTACCTCGAGGCGGTCGTGCGCGAGCGGTCCGGGTGGGCCGACTTCTACCGCGCGTGCCGCGAGGTCAGCGGATGACGACCGGCACGGCCGCCGACGCCCCTCCGGACGTACCGCCTGACGCCGCGTCGACGGCACCGGTCGTGCGCGTGATGGGTGTGCGGCACCACGGACCCGGCTCGGCGCGGGCGGTCGCCGCCGCCCTCGAGGAGCTGCAGCCGGACGTCGTGCTGATCGAAGGTCCCGCCGACGCCGACCCGCTCGCCGTGCTCGCCGCCGACCCCGACCTGCGCCCTCCGGTCGCGCTCCTCGCCTACGCGACCGACGCCCCGTCGCAGGCCGCGTTCTGGCCGTTCGCGGTGTTCTCCCCGGAGTGGCAGGCCCTGACCTGGGCGGCGGCCCACGAGGTGCCCGTCCGGTTCTGCGACCTGCCGTCGGGCGCCGTGCTGGCCGCGCGCACGGATGGGCGCGACGCACCGGCCGCCGATGGCGATGCGGACGGCGCGGACGGGGCCCGCGAGGCAGACGGGGCCGACGGGGCCGGCGCCGACCCGGCTGCCGATGGCGACGCGGCCGGCACCGACCGGGCCGCCGGCGCCGACGCGGACGGCGCCGACCAGGACGCCGACGCGCCCCGCGACGCCGACGGGGGCGGGCCTGACGCGGGTGACCCGGAGCCGAGCACCGGGGGCGACGTGCCGCCCGCGCGCGACGGCCACGCCCTGCGGACCGACCCGGTCGCGCAGCTCGCGTCCGCCGCCGGGTACACCGACCCGGAGCGCTGGTGGGAGGACGTCGTCGAGCACCGCCGCGACGGTGCCGCCCCGTTCGCCGTCCTCACCGAGGCGATGGCAGCGCTGCGTGAGGCCGCGGAGCCGCTGCCCGCCCACGAGGCCGAGCACGAGGAGCGCCGTGAGGCGCACATGCGCCAGACGCTGCGCGCCGTGCTCAAGTCCGGCGCCCGGCGGGTCGCGGTCGTCTGCGGCGCCTGGCACGCGCCCGCGCTCGACGGGAAGCTGCCGCCGGCGTCCCACGACGCGAAGGTGCTGCGCGGCCTGCCCAAGCGCCCGACCGCGACGACGTGGGTGCCGTGGACCGCGTCCCGCCTGGCGTTCGCGTCCGGGTACGGCGCCGGCGTCACGTCGCCCGGGTGGTACCACCACCTGTTCACGACCGAGACGGACGTGACCGCCCGGTGGATGGTCAGGGTCGCGGGGGTCCTGCGCGCGGAGGACCTGCCCGTGTCCTCCGCGCACGCGATCGAGGCCACGCGGCTGGCCGACGCGCTCGCGGTCATGCGCGGCCGCCCGCACCCCGGCCTGGAGGAGGTCACCGAGGCCATCCGGGCGGTGATGTGCGACGGGGACGACCTCCTGCTCGAGCTCGTCACGGGGCGGCTCGTCGTCGGGGAGGCGCTCGGCACCGTCCCCGGCTCCGTCCCGACCGTCCCGCTCGAGGCCGACCTGCGCGCGACGGGGCGCCGCCTGCGGCTCAAGCTCGACGCCGTCCCGCGCGACCTGGCGCTCGACCTGCGCAAGGACACCGACCGGGACCGGTCGACGCTGCTGCGCCGCCTGCGGCTGCTGGGTGTCCACTGGGGCACGCCCCAGACGTCCGCCGTGCGGTCCACGGGGACGTTCCGTGAGACGTGGTCGCTCGCGTGGAAGCCCGAGCTGTCGGTCGCCGTCGTCGACGCCGCGATGTGGGGCACGACCGTCCCGGGCGCCGCCACGGCGAAGGTGGTCGACACCGCCGGCAACGCGGCGCTGCCCGCCCTGACCGGCCTGGTCGAGGACGTCCTGGCCGCGGACCTGCCCGACGCGCTCGGCGCCCTGCTGTCTGAGCTCGACGCCCGGGCCGCCCGCGACGTGGACACCGCGCACCTGATGGCCGCACTGCCGGCCCTGGTGCGCGCCGAGCGGTACACCGACGTGCGCGGCACCCGCACGACCGACCTGACCCGCGTCGTCGACGCGCTGGTGATCCGCACGTGCGCGGCGTTGCCCGCGGCCGTGAGCAGCCTGGACGACGACGCGGCGGCCCGGATGCGGGACGCGGTCGACGCCGTCCACGCGGCGGTGATGCTGCGCGACCCCGGGCACACCCGCGACCTGTGGCTCGCGACGCTCGCGGGCCTGGCCGACCGCCCGGACCTGGCGGGCGTGCTCGCGGGCCGGGTCACGCGTCTGCTGCGCGAGACGGGGACGCTCAGCACGCAGGACGCCGCGACCCGCTTCGGCCGGGCCCTGTCCGTGGGCGCGACGCCGCCCCACAAAGCCGCATGGGTCGAGGGCTTCCTCGCCGGCACCGGTCTGCTGCTGGCCCGCGACACCGACCTGCTCGACCCGCTCGACACCTGGGTCGCGACCCTCGACGAGCAGGAGTTCACCGACGTCCTGCCGCTGCTGCGTCGCACGTTCGGCGGGTTCGCGCCCGCGGAGCGCCGTGCGGTCGGGGACGCCGTCCGCCGCACCACCCGTCCCGGCGCGACGCTCGCCCCGGTCGACGTCGACGAGGACCTCGCGGCGCCCGCGCTGGCCGCAGTCGCCCTGATCCTGGGAGTGAGCCGATGACCGAGGTGCCCTCGCCCGTCGACGACCAGGTCGCCGTCCGCGTCGACGACGCCACCCGGCTGCGCCGGTGGCGCCTGCTCCTCGGCGGCGAGGCCGGCGACCTGGCCGGGCCGCTGCACGGCGACGCGGCCGCGATGGACGCCGCGCTGGCCGCCCTCTACGACACGGGTGCCGGGGGTGCGCGCGGCGCGGGCGGCTCACGCTCGGCCGGGCTGGGCGGGTCGGCACCCCGGGTCGCGCGGTGGCTCGGCGACATCCGGACCTACTTCCCGTCGACCGTCGTGCAGGTCATGCAGAAGGACGCGGTCGACCGTCTCGGGCTGGCCCGCCTGCTGCTCGAGCCCGAGCTGCTGTCCACCGTCGAGCCGAACGTCAACCTCGTCGGCACCCTGCTGTCGCTGAACC
This sequence comes from Cellulomonas fimi ATCC 484, assembly GCF_000212695.1. NCBI lineage: Bacteria > Bacillati > Actinomycetota > Actinomycetes > Micrococcales > Cellulomonadaceae > Cellulomonas > Cellulomonas fimi. The sequence continues at coordinate 829,236 of NC_015514.1, forward strand.
GCGTCATGCCCGAGCAGACGAAGGCCACCGCCCGGCAGGTCGTCGCCCACGTCGTCGACGAGATCGAGCAGCGGATCTCGACCGCCACCACGTCCGCCGTGACGGGCGCCCTGCGCCGGGGCGAGCGCACGCACCGCCCACGGCCGCGGGACATCGACTGGGACGCGACCATCCGCGCCAACCTGCGTCACTACCTGCCCGAGCACCGGACCGTGATCCCGCAGCGGCTCGTCGGGGAATCGCGCCGGCACTCCGTCGTCGCGCGGGACGTCGTGCTGTGCATCGACCAGTCCGGCTCCATGGCCGAGTCGGTCGTCTACGCGTCGGTGTTCGGCGCGGTGCTCGCGTCGATGCGTGCGCTGAAGACGTCGCTGGTCGTGTTCGACACGGAGGTCGTCGACCTGACCGACCGGCTGGCCGACCCCGTCGACGTCCTGTTCGGCACGCAGCTCGGCGGCGGGACCGACATCAACCGCGCCATCGCGTACTCGCAGTCCCTCATCACGCGCCCGAACGACTCCCTGTTCGTGCTCATCAGCGACCTCTACGAGGGCGGGGTCCGCGACGAGATGCTCCGGCGGGTCGCGACGATGCAGGCCAGCGGCGTCCAGGTCGTCGTGCTCCTGGCGCTGTCCGACTCCGGCGCCCCCGCCTTCGACCACGAGAACGCGGCCGCTCTCGCGGCCCTCGGCGTCCCCGCGTTCGCCTGCACACCCGACGCGTTCCCCGACCTGCTCGCCGTCGCACTGTCCCGCGGCGACGTCGGCCGGTGGGCGCAGAGCACCCTGGGAGTGCCGACGGGCTGAGCCCGACGCGCGACCGGCCGGGAGGACCGACCGAGAGAGGAGCACCATGGCCGATGTCCCGCACGACAAGCCCGACCAGCTCGCGAAGATCATGAGCGGGCTGCTGCAGGGGGAGCAGCTCTACGCCGTCTACGACTGCATCGGCGTCGGGACGGGTTTCGTCGGGCTGACCGACAAGCGCGTGATCTTCCAGGACAACAGCTTCGTCGGGAAGAAGGTCGCGATCACGTCGGTGCCGTACGGGCAGATCCGCTCGGTGTCCATGGTCGCCAACAAGTCGTGGGCGGGGAGCTTCTACTCGACGTCCTCGATCGCCCTCGACGTCGGTGGCAGCGTCCGTGAGGCCGACTTCCGCGGCGAGCAGAAGGCCCGGCACGTGCACGACGTCATCCTCTGGAAGATCACGGGAGGCGGCGCCTGACGCGGGCGTCACCGCAGCAGGCCACTTCGTCGGGCTGGCGACGGGTGACGGGCGTCGACCGGGTGGGCCCCGTGGGGATCGAACCCACAACCCGCGGATTAAAAGTCCGCTGCTCTGCCGATTGAGCTAGAGGCCCGGGTGATGAGGGGATTCACTCGTGGAACCCACGGGACAACACCCGTGTCGTCCGCGTGCGGGCCGTGGGGCCCCGCGGCTGACGCACCGACGGTACAGCCTGGTGAAGGCGGTGGCGGGCCTGCCAGCGGGGCGGCGGTGCGTGATTCGTCGCGGTGTTCCGTCGGTGGAACCCTCGGGATACAGCGCTGGGTTTCAGGGACGGCGAGGGCCCCCGTCGCGTCGCCCGGGCTGAGGCGACTGGGGCCCTCGTGAGGTAGAGGTGGGGTGGCCTCGAAGCTGTGTGCGTGCTCGGCCGGGCTGGTGCTCGGCGTGCGGGGCTTTCGCCGTACGACGGGGGAGCGGACGTCTACCGGGCGAGCCGGGCCGCACCCGGATCGGCGACGGAGAGCACCTCCGACTCCAGGGACGACTCGGCCTGGCGGAGCGCGAACCGTCGCGCGTCGGCGATGCCACCGGCGGTGTGCTCAGGGCCTCGCCCGTCGGATCTCGCCTCGTCACCGTTGGGCGTCCGCGGGGGCGGCCTTGCCGTGCTCGGCGTCGGCGAGCGACGACCACTGCCCGAACTCGGGGCGGTCGACCCACAGGCCGGAGACGTTCGCGTCGGTGAACTGGCCGAGGTCCGTGCCTGACGCACCCTTGTCCCGCGTCTCGACCGCGCCGGTGCCGTCGGGACGGAAGAAGAAGCGCGTCAGCCGCGTGCACTGGTTCTCGAGGTAGAACACCTCGCCGTCGGGATAGGTGTAGTCGTAGACGTGCGCACGAAAGAGTCGACCGTCGTGCGGCTCGTAGTCCGAGCTGCGCCACGTGCTGCCGGCCGGGTTGTAGAACGTGGTCCGGACGAACCCGTTGGAAGCGAAGCCGATCGACCATCGCGGGTGGGGCCTGCCGTCTGGGTCGGTCTCGGCCGCATCGAGCACCTCGATGAAGTCGCCGCCGCACTCGTAGATCTGCCTCGCGCGCGACGGGTCGATCCACGTGTGGCCGGGGAACGGTCGACGCGTCTGTCGGCTCCAGCGCTGGACGTACAGCACGCGGTTCACCGGATGCCTCCTGGATGGTTCGGCGAGTGGACAGGATCGACAGCCCACGCAGAGGACTGCCGAGGACGCCGTACGCAGCCCCGGCTGCGCGGCGTCACCTGGGGCGTCGGCGACGAGCATGACCGAGCCTTTCGAGAAGACCTCCTGACGCCCCAGCGGGTGCGCCGAGGCGCCGGCGGCGCACCCGCCGTCGTGCGCGGAGCTCCGGAGGGTGAAACGCCGCTCGCGGGGTTCTTGAGCATGCCACGCGACCCCTAACGTGGACAAAACAGACACCGTGGCTCGCACGGTGCCCGTTCGTCGACTCAGGGGGACCCATGGCTCGTCTACGTCTGTCACTCACCGCAGCCGCGCTCGCGGGCGCCACGCTGCTCGCCTCGGCCGGACCGGCCGCGGCGTGCCGGCCCGACCCGCAGGCCGACCCGACGACGTGGGAGTACGGCGGCGTGTACGACTGCACGAAGGCGACCGTCGGCCACGGCGTCCGCACCTACACGAAGCCGTCCCCCGTGGCGTTCGTCGTCATCAAGACGGGCAGGACGTACTTCGTGAGCGAGCTCGGAGACGCCAACGAGGGCGACCGCACCTACACGTTCGACAAGCCCATCCGGTTCGTCATCACCTGCAACTTCACGGACGCGTAGGACCCGCAGGGGCGCACGCTCGTCAGTCGCAAGGGGTCCAGAGGTGAGGGTGCGCGCCGACGCGCAGGAGGGTCTGGTGGCCGTCGTTGACCGCCTGAGGAACGGTGGGCAGCGCCGTGCCGTCCTGGTCGACGAGGAGCCGGAACCCGGAGTGCGCGTCGTACAGGAAGGGACGCAGCGGCGGGGTGGCCCGGGCGTCGTAGGTCGCACCGAGGACCGTCCCGTCGGCGTCGGCGTCGCTCACCTGGAGTTCGACCGGCGACCCGTCCGGCGTCGGTGCCGGGACGACGACGTAGCCGCCGGCGGCGGTCCAGGTCACGACGGCGTCCCCACGACCGTCCGACCGTGTCCGGTACCCGATGACACGGCCGTCGTCGGCGAGCGCGACGGGGACCAGCTGCGCGCCGTCGGCGAGCGGCGGCAGGGCCGTGACCGCACCGGTCGGCGACCACAGCAGCACCTGCCGACGGAAGGAGCCGGTCGCGTCGGTCCCCGCGCCCCACCCCAGGACCCAGCCGGACGCGTTGATCGCGAGGGCCTCGGTCGAGCTCCATGCGCCTGGGGGTGGGGCGAGCACGCGCCGCTGGTCGGCCCACACGAAGGCCTCGGTGCGGCCGGGGGACCCGACGGGGTCGCTCGCGCCCACGACGGTGTTGGCGTCGTTGACGGCTCGGACGCTGTCGTAGCGGCTCGGCGACCGGTCGACGGGGACCAGCGGGAGGGGACCGTCGACGCGCACGGCCTTCGCGATCTCGTACCGCTCGCCCCGGACGTGGGCGACGCCCGCGACGCGACCCCCGGGCGACACCGCGGTGAGCTCGGAGCGCAGGCCGCCCTCGATGCCGCCGTACCAGCGGGTGTCGCCGGTCGCGGCGTGCCACGACATCGTGCGGAGCCGGGTGTCGTAGCCGACGACGAACCCGTCGTTCCCCAGGTCGAGGGCGAACGGGACCGGCACGCGGGTCAGCGTGCCGCAGGCGGTCCCGGTCCAGCCCGTCGCGGGCGTCGCGTCGGCGCGGGCGGGCGTGGCCAGGGCCCCGACGAGAACCAGCGCGACGAGCGCGCCCGGGGCGGCTCGCCGGCGTCGGCGGGGAGCGGGACCGCGCGCCGGCGACGGGCGGCGCGCGAGCCGGGGCACCGTGCTCAGCCGGCCGGGCACGTCGGGGTCCACAGGTGCGGCCGCTGGTCGGTCATGAGCAGCACCTGGCCGGCCTCGCTCATGCCGTAGGGCACCCCGCGCAGCAGCGCGCCGCCGGGCTCCGCGAGACGCCGGAAGCCGGTGTCCGGGCGGTACAGGAACGGCAGCGCGGACCCCGTCGTCGGGTCGATGACCGTCCCGACCGCCCCGCCGCGGTCGTCGGCGGCGATGACCTGGAGGTCGCCGCCGGGAGACGGCACGAACGTGTACCCCGAGGTCGGCGACCACGTGACGAGCGCATCGTTGGTCCAGTCCGGGCTGAGGTGGTGGCCGATCACCCCGCCCTGCTCGTCGATGTGCTCGGCGACGAACATGCCGCCGTCGGGGAGCGGCGGGAGCACGGTCACGGTCCGGTCGGGGCGCCACACGAGCACCTGGTAGTGGTAGACGCCCCGCGCGTCGAGGCGGTAGCCCGAGCCGAGCACCCAGCCGGCCTCGTTCACGGACAGCGCGTGCACGAGCACGTACGACGGGTCGGGCGTCGCCAGGACGTGCCGGCGGTCGGTCCACACGAACGCCTCGGTGGCACCCTGGCCGCCGACGATCTCGCTCGTGCCGACCACGACGTTGGCGTCGTTGACGTCCTGCACCTGGTCGGAGGTTCGCAGCGAGCGGTCGACGGGTCGCAGGGGGAGTGGCCCCTCGACCCGCACCGCCTTGGCCGGGTCGAGCGTGGGTCCGTCGACCTGGGCCGCGCCGGCGACGCGCCCGCCGCCGCTGATCGCGCTGATCTCCGAGGAGAGGCCGCCGTCGATGCCGCCGTACCAGCGATAGGTGCCGGTCCGGGAGTCCCAGGAGGCGGCCCGCGAGCGCTGGTCGTGGCCGACGACGAGCCCGGAGTCGTCCACGTCGCGCGCGACGCTGAGCGGGATCACCGTGCGCGTGCCGCACACCGGGCCCTGCCACCCCGGCGGGGGTGGTTCCACGGCGGCGGCCGGCGCCGCCACGGGCACGGTCAGCGCGGCCACCAGGACCGCGCCCGGCATGATGCGACGTCGCACGAGCTTCTCCCCCTGCACAGGGTCGCCCCAGCCGCGGTCGACCGTCGGTGCCGTCGACGGGCACGACACCCGTCCCCGTCATGCTGAGGCTGACGTCGCGGTGCGGCGACCCGGACCTGTGTCCATGAGCCGGGGCGCGCTCGGGAGGCGAGTCGCCCCTGCCGTCGCGTGCGGTGTGGTGCGATGACGTCGTGGCCTGGTGGAAGACGTCTCGCAGCAGCCCGTCCCGCTCGGTGCGCCCCGGTGCGCCCGGCGCCGCGTCCGGACGGGAGATCACCCGAACGGCCGTGCTCGGGCAGGCGCCGCCGACGTTCGTGCTGGGCACGACGAGCACGGGCGACGTCCTGGCGTTCCGGGCCGCCGCCCAGGACCTCGTGGCGTGGTGGCACCGGCTGCGCGCCGAGCACCCGACGACCGGCCTGTGGCCCGTGCTCCTCGGGGACGGGCCCGGTGACCTGTGCGCCGCCCTGCCGGGTGCCGTGCGCGACGACTACGACCCGGCGGCGGAGCTCGTCCGCGCGCACGGCATGTCGCTGGCGGACCTGCGTGCCCTGCGGGCGCAGCGGCTGGCGCAGTACGCGGACCTCGGCGGTGACGACTCGTTCCGTGACGACGAGGACGACGACGCGCTCGCGATGGTCGAGCCCGACGCGCTGGCCCGGTACGAGGCGACGTTCACCGCCGCCCGGACGGACGGCCTCGTCGCGCTCGTGCCCGCCGCCCACGCCTGGCAGGTGCCCGTCCTGCTCGGCTGGGACGGTGGGCTGAACTACGACCTGGAGCCCGTCGACCACGCGGTCGTCCTGCGCGACTGGCAGGAGCGGTTCGGTGCCCAGCTCGTGACGCTCGGCAACGAGCAGGTCCTCGAGCTGTGGGTCGACCACCCGCCGACCGACCCCGCCCAGGCCCTCGCCGTGGCCCGCGAGCAGTTCGAGTACTGCTACGACAGCGTCTACCAGGGCGTCGGCTCGCTCACCGAGCTGGCGCGCGACCAGGTCGGCTCGCAGTCCTGGTACTTCTGGTGGGACTGACGGCCTGCCGGAGCGAGCGCGAGCGCGGGGCGGCGCACGCGCCCGTGCCCACCGGCGAGGTGTGACCCGCTCGATGCGCCGGAGTGAGCGACGTGGGCGACGGGCGACGACGGGATGCTCGCCCGGCCTCGTGGCATGGCGCGCCGGACGCGGGCGTCAGGAGCTGGACGACGTCGACGCGGCGATCACGGCGGACGCGGTGATCGCCGCGGTGGCGCTCTCCGCGGCCTGCAGGGCACGGCGCACGGCCTCCCCGCCGACGTCACCCTTCGCGATCGCGGCGGCGCGCCGCCGCACCTCCGAGCGGGACAGGCCGACGTCGCCGACGGCGCCGGGCACCCGGCCGAGGGCGTGCAGGACGGCGACGAGGGTCGCGTCGCGCGCGTCGGGCTGCCGGGAGCCCACGACGACCTCGCGCAGCCGCTGACGCAGCACGGCGGACGGCCCGGCCGGGTCGACGACGGGGTGGCGCGTCGTCCACGTGATGCCGAGGAACCGCACGGGTACCGGGCGCAGCACGCCCGCGTCGACGAGCCGTTGCTCGATCGTCGCGCGCAGCCCGCGCGCGAGGACGGGGACCACCTCCTGCGGGCGGCGGTGCCGGCGCCAGGCTGCGATCTGACGCAGCGCGTCGTCCAGGTCCGGGTCGGGGTGCCGTGCCGTGGCGGTGACGACGACGCGACCCGGCGCGAGCTGCGGGTGGCCCTTGCCGGTGATCTCCACGAGCCCGTCCTGGACGAGCTCGACCAGGACGGAACCGGCGAGCGCGAGCCCGGTGCGCTGCCCGGAGTCGAGCGACCGCCCGGTCGTCGGGTCGGTCAGCAGCAGCAGTGTCGCCTCGGCCAGCAGCATGACGCCGACCGTAGCGCCCCGGGCCCGGCGCCGGGTGTGGTCGTCGCTCGTCGGCACGGGCGACCGCGGCCGCCCGCTCGCGCCGGCTGCTGGAGGTCGCCGAGACCGTTCACGCCGGGGGTGGCCCGTGACGGACCGCGCGGCGCACCCCAGGGCGGGCCACGAGGGTGTGGCAACGGCAGCGACCGAGAATTGTGTGCGGTGTGTGAAGATCGGGGGAAGTCTCGCCGATCCGCGCGCGGGTGGATTTCTAGTCGGGCATTCTGGCGGGTCGACAATGTGGCGGGTCGACGGTCCGGCGTGTTTTCTCGGGCGGACGAGTGCCGCGCCGGTGTGCGGCCCGGGTGCAGCCCGCCGTGTGCCGGACGCAGGTCGCCGCAGGTCAGGAACGTGCCGCCGAACGGATGACGCCGTGACGACAATGTGACGTCGTTACCCGAACGGGACATTCGTGTGACCGCCCTGTGCTGGTCGGAGGTCGATCCCGGCCGGGAGGCTTCAGTCCTCGAACAATGGAGGACGGCTGATGCGTGGTAGGTCGATGACGAGGTCCAGGATTTCGTCGACGAACGGTATTCGTGGTGTTGCGGGGAATGCGGGCGCGCGGCGTGTCGTGGGTGCGCTGGCGGCAGTGGCGCTCGCCGGGTCGCTCGCGGCCTGCTCGTCGGACGGGACGAGCGACGGTGCGGTCGCACCTGACGGTGCCTACGAGGACGCGTTCGCGCCGGACCAGTGGCGCGACGTCCCGACGGACCCGCAGGAGGAGTACGACGACTCGCCGGAGCAGCCGTTCCAGGACGTGACGACGAGCCCGCTGTCGACGTTCGCGTCGGACGTCGACACGGCGTCGTACAGCAACCTGCGCCGCCAGCTCCGCCAGGGCGTCGAGCCGGAGGGCGTCCGGATCGAGGAGCTCGTCAACTACTTCGACTACGACTACCCGGCGCCGGAACCGGACGCGGAGGACCCGTTCACGGTCACGACGCAGGTCGCGGACGCGCCGTGGGCGCCCGGCCACCAGCTCGCGATGATCGGCGTGCAGGCGACGGACGTGAAGCCCACGACGCGCGGCAACAACGTCGTCTTCCTGCTGGACGTGTCGGGATCGATGGACGAGCCGAACAAGCTGCCGCTGCTCGCCGACTCGTTCGCGCTCCTGGTCGAGCAGCTCGACGAGGACGACACGGTCTCGATCGTGACCTACGCGGGCAGCGACCAGGTGCTCGCGGACTCGGTGCCGGGCGACCGGCGCGGGGAGATCGTCGACATCCTGCGTGAGCTGCGGGCCGGTGGCTCGACGGGCGGCGCGCGCGGGCTGGAGACGGCGTACGAGCTCGCGGCGAAGAACTTCGTCGAGGGCGGCAACAACCGCGTCATCCTGGCGACGGACGGCGACTTCAACGTCGGCCCGTCGACGCCGGAGCAGCTCACCGAGCTCATCGAGGAGCACGCCCGGACCGGCGTCTACATCTCGGTGCTCGGCTTCGGGATGGGGAACCTCAAGGACAGCACGATGGAGGCGATCGCCGACCACGGGAACGGCAACTACGCGTACATCGACACGCTCGACGAGGCGCGCAAGGTCCTCGTGGACGAGTTCGACTCGACGATGTTCGTCGTGGCGCAGGACCTCAAGGTGCAGGTGGAGCTCAACCCCGCGACGGTGTCGCAGTACCGCCTGCTCGGCTACGACAACCGCCGGCTGGAGGACGAGGAGTTCGCCGACGACACGAAGGACGCGGGCGACGTGGGCGCCGGGCACGAGGTCACGGCGTTCTACGAGCTGGTCCCGGCGCAGGGGTCGGGCGGCGACGACGGCTTGGACTACCAGGACGTCGAGCCGGGCTCGTCGGGCGACTTCCTGACGGTGCACGTGCGCTACAAGGACCCGGGTGCGACCGAGAGCACCGAGGTCGTCTTCCCCGCGGGCGCCGACACGTACACGACCCGCCCGACGAGCGACTTCCGGTTCGCGTCCGCGGTGGTCGAGTTCGCGCTCGCGGCGACGGGATCGCAGCACGCGGGCGACGCCGACCCGGCGCGGGCCCGGGAGCGGGCGGGTGCCGCCCTCGGCGAGGACCCCTACGGCCTGCGGGCGGAGTTCGTCACCCTCGTCGAGGAGTACCTGGAGCTGACCGCCTGAGCGGGCGCTGAGCTCACGACGCCGCCGTCGGGCCGTGCTGGGCCCGGCGGCGGCGTTCCAGGCCGTCGAGCACGATGTCGAGGCCGAACTCGAACTCCGTCTGGTCGTCGCACCAGCCGAGCGTCTGCTCGGGGGCGTCGTGCACGACCTGGGCGAGCATCGCGCTGAGGTGCGGCGCGGCGGCCGCGAACAGCTCCATGTCGATGTCGGCGGTGCCGTTGTCGTCGAGCGGGAGCTCCTGCGTGAAGCCGAACATGCGGCTCCCGAGCGCGTGCAGCGCGTGGTGCGCGAGGTCGTGCGAGAACCCGCCGGCGAGCATGACGCCGACGGTGGCGTCGACGTAGCGCACCATCGACGGCGAGATCGCGGACCGCTGCTCGAGCAGCCCGGCGAGCCAGCGGTGGCGGAGCAGCACGCGTCGCGCGCCCAGGGCGCGGGCCCGCAGAGCCGGCTGCCACGCGCCTGCCTCGAGCGGACCCGGGTCGCCGACCTCGGCGACGATCTCGTCGAAGCCGAGCTCCACGAGGCCGTCGAGGATGGCGTCCTTGTTCGGCAGGTGGTGGTAGAGCGACATCGCCTCGACCCCGAGGTCCTCGGCGAGGCGCCGCATGGTGAGGGCGTCGATCCCGTGGCGGTCGGCGAGGTCGCGCGCCGCGGCGAGGACGCGCTCGCGGGTCAGCGTCGGCCGATCCGTGCGTGCGGGCATCCCCACCTCCTGTCGCGCCCACGGTAACGCGGGGTCTGGACGGGTCCGTCCACCAGGTCTACCTTACGACGTAAGACTTACGACGTAAGGGGAGCCGAGATGGACGTCCAGACACTGCCGAAGACGATGCGTGCCGCGGAGATCGACCGGTTCGGTGCCCCGGAGGTCGTGCACCTCGCGGTGGTCGACCGGCCCGACCCCGGCCCGGACGAGGTGCTCGTCCGCATGCGTGCCGCGTCCCTCACCGTCGCGGACCACCGCATGCGTGCGCGCGACCTGCCCGCGGGATGGGGGCTCGTGGGCCCCCTCATGCTCGGGATCCGCCGGCCGCGTACGCGCCGCCTGGGCGTCGACGGTGCGGGGGTCGTCGTCGCGACCGGCGCCGGCGTCACCGCGTGGGCGCCCGGCGACGAGGTGCTCGTCGCGAGCGGCCTGGCGATGGGGTTCCACGCCGAGTACGTCGTCGTGCGAGCCGACCGCGGGATCGCCCGCAAGCCCGCGGGCACCACGTTCGAGGAGGCCGCCGCACTGCCCTTCGGTGCGGTGACGGCCCTCGTCTTCCTCGCGCGCGCCCAGGTCGGACCGGGCACGAGGGTGCTGGTCAACGGGGCGTCCGGTGCGGTCGGGACCGCGGTCGTCCAGCTCGCGCACGCCGCGGGCGCCCACGTGACGGGCGTGTGCAGCGGGCGCAACGCGGACCTCGTGCGCAGCCTCGGGGCCGACCGCGTCGTCGACTACACGACGACCGACTTCGCGCGCGAGGGCGAGGTGTACGACGTGGTCGTCGACTGCGTCGGCAACGCCCCGGTGTCGCGCGTCGCGCCCGTGGTCCGTCGCGGCGGGGCCGTCCTCGCGGTCGTCGGGACGCCGGCGAGCATGGTCCTCGCGCCGCTCCACGGCCTGCGCGTGCGGGGCACGGTCGCGGTGCGCGGTGCCACGATCCCCCTCGCCGAGCAGCTGCGGCAGGTGACCGCCGCCGTCGAGGCCGGCACGCTGCGGCCCGTCGTCGACCGCGTCTTCGACTTCGACGACGTCGTCGAGGCGCACCGGTACGTCGACACCGGGCGCAAGCGCGGCAACGTCGTGCTGCGCCTCGCCTGAGACGCCCCGGCGGGACCAAAGGACCTCGCGCCACGGCCCCGTCGGAGGACGGTGGAAAGGGTAGAGGGGCCGAGCAGATCGAGTCGGGCCTGCGCGTGCAGGGTCACCGGGCAGTACGTCCCCTGAGCGGGGTCGCTCGTACGTCGCGTCACTCGACCGCGTCGTCGTCCGGAGCGGGCGACGCACGACCGCCCCGGCGGTCGGTCCCGGAGGAGGAGTCATGACAGGTCGTGCCCGCGCAGCCGTCGTCGTCGGCCTCGGCTCGGCGGCCCTCGTCGCCGTGCTGCGCAGCCGCCGACGCGCGACGAGCGACCGCCCCGCGGTGGAGGTGACGCACCCGCCGCGGTGGGTCGTCCGGGCCGCCGACCCCGTGATGCGCCGGCTGCTGTCGTCGCCGCGCACCGCCGGCCGGATGGGTGACGAGCTGCTCCTCGTGCACGTCACCGGGCGCCGCACGGGCCGGACCTACGACGTGCCCGTGGGCTGCCGCCCCGGCCCTGACGGGCGTCTCGTCGTCGTCACGCACGGTCGCTGGCGGGTCAACCTGCGTGACCTGCCCGACGTCGAGGTCACCTGGCGCGGCCTGCGCCGCCCGGCTCGTGCCGAGCTGGTCGAGGACCCGCAGGCGGTCGCCGAGGTGTACCGCGGGCGCATCGACCCGCTCGCGCCGCGGGCGTCGGCGCGGCGCACCGGGCTGCGGCTCGCGCACGACAGGGTGCCGGCGACCGAGGAGGTCGTCGACGCGGTGCGTCGCGCGCACGTCGGGGTCGTCCGCCTCGACGTGGGGGAGCCCCGCACGGCCTGATCGGCGCCGCCGGTCGGCCCGACCCGTCCGCGCCGTTCAGGCGGGCGGTGCGGACGCGTGCTCCGTCGCCGTCCGGGTCACGGTGTCGAGCATGCGGCCGAGGACGGCGAGCTCGTCGTCGTCCAGCCCGAACGCGGCCCCGATGTGCGCGGGCACGTGAGCGACCTGGGCGCGCAGGTCGCGGCCGGCGTCGGTGAGCGTGACGGTCACCGACCGCTCGTCGTCGGCGCGGCGACGACGTTCGACGAGTCCGCGCGCCTCGAGCCGCTTGAGCAGGGGTGACACCGTCCCGTAGTCGAGGTGCAGGAGGTCGATGACCTGCCGGACCGTCTGGTCGCCGCGTGTCCACAGCACGACGAGGACGAGGTACTGCGGGTAGGTGAGGCCGAGCGGGTCGAGCAGGCCGCGGTACACCGACGTCATCGCGCGGGACGCGGAGTAGAGGTCGAAGCACAGCATCGTCGCCAGGGAGATGCCGTCCGTCTGCGCCGGGTTCTCCTGCCGGCCGTCGTCGGTCACGAGGATCAGTCTACGGCGAGGATTGACGCCCGCAACTGAATCGTGCACGATGTAGTTGCTCGCGAGGAAACTGCGAGACCGCCCCGGTCGCCACCCGGGCGACGTCACGGAAGAGGAGCAGGGGAATGCCGTACATCACGAGCACCGCCACCGACCAGCACGTCGAGCTCTACTACGAGGACCACGGCAGCGGCCAGCCCGTCGTGCTCATCCACGGCTACCCGCTCGACGGGCACTCGTGGGAGAAGCAGACGGTCGCGCTGCTCGACGCGGGCTACCGCGTCATCACCTACGACCGCCGCGGGTTCGGCCGCTCCACGAAGGCCACCGAGGGCTACGACTACGACACCTTCGCCGCCGACCTCGACGCCGTCCTGACGACGCTCGACCTCACCGACGTCGTCCTCGTCGGCTTCTCGATGGGTACCGGCGAGGTCGGTCGCTACCTCGGGACCCGCGGCTCCGACCGCGTCGCCAAGGCCGCGTTCCTCGCGTCGATCGAGCCGTTCCTGCTCCAGACCGACGAGACGCCCGACGGCCTGCCGCAGGCCGCGTTCGACGGCATCGCCGCCCAGGCCCGCCAGGACCGCTTCGCGTGGTTCGACGAGTTCTTCCGCAACTTCTACAACCTCGACGAGAACCTCGGCACGCGCATCAGCGAGGCCGCCGTGCGCGGCTCGTGGGCCGTCGCCGCCGGCTCGGCGCCGTGGGCCGCGTGGACCGTCGTGCCGACGTGGCACACCGACTTCCGCGACGACATCGCGAAGATCGACGTCCCGACGCTGATCCTGCACGGCACCGGCGACCGCATCCTCCCGGTCGGGGCCACGGGTCGCGCCTTCAGCAAGCTGCTGCCCGAGGCGACGTACGTCGAGGTCGAGGGCGCGCCGCACGGCCTGCTGTGGACGCACGCCGACGAGGTCACGACGGCGCTGCTGGACTTCCTCTCCGCCTGACCGCTGCCCCGAACGCCCTCCCGTCACCGCGACGGGAGGGCGTTCTCGCCCACCCACAGGGAGCTGTCGACCTCGGCCGTCACGGGGAACCGGTCAGCGGAGCTCCGGACCGAACGGGTCCGCCGGTGCCCCTCTCAGGAGCCCTGGCACACGACGCCGACGCACTGCGGGTCGTTGCCGTTGCCGGCCGCGCGGTTGCCACCGAGGTCCGTCGCGTTCGGGGTGTGGATACCCCAGCCGCTGTTCGCGTTCGCGGTGTTGCGGCCGAGTGCCAGCTCGGCGGCGTCGGAGACGATCGCGTCGCCGTTGTGCACGAACGTGTTGCGCACGAGCGTGTCGACGGGGCCGCCGTCGCCGTCGGTCGTGAAGCCCGTGCCGTTGTCGCGGAACGTGCTGCGCTCCAGGCGCAGGTCCAGCTCGAAGCCGCCGACGACTCCTACGCCGTTCGACGTGAACGTGTTGCCGGTCAGCCGCGCGACGGACATGCCGCCCTGGTACCCCGTGCCGTTGTCGGAGAGCACGCTGCTGCTGAGGTCGAGCTCGCCGGCGTCCTGGAAGACACCCTCGTACTCGTTGCCCGTGAACGTGCTGCCGGTGACGGTGCAGGTCACGCTGCACACGACGCCCGTGGAGTTGCCCTCGACGGTGGTGGTCGAGACGACCGCGACGCCGGCCCACGCGAACTGCGCGCCCCAGTTGTTGTCGACGATCGTGCTGCGCGAGACCTCGACCCGGTGCAGCCACGCGGTCGAGACGCCGTCGATGTTGCCCCGCAGGGTCGAGCGCACGATGCGCAGGTCGGCCGGGTTCTCCTCGAACATGTCGCCGAAGGCGGCGACGCCGTGCGAGTTGTCCTCGGCCGTGACCGAGCGCACCGTCTTCGTGCCCGGCCCGTAGGCGTACACCCCGTTGTAGAAGCCGGTGATGCGGCCGTTGCGCACCTCCGCGGCCCCGTCCCCGCCGAGCGCCACGCCGGTGCCGCCCTGGGCCGCCCCCGGGCCGCTGATGGTCCGACCCCGCAGGTCGAGCGTGCCTCCGCCGAGCACGGTCACGCCGACCTCGGTACAGGTGAGGTCCTGCGCGAGGTACGCCGGTCCTGTGACCTGCTGCCCGCACTCCGTCACCGGCGTCGGGCCGGGTCCGGCCGCCTGGGCGGGAGCGGCGAGCAGGGCCGCGGCCCCTGCGAGGACGGTGACGACGACGGATCGACTGCGCATCGGTGTTCCCCCTTGTGCGCCCACGCCCTGTGGGCTTCGCGCACCACAATGCTGACGAGCGTCCGGCTTGTCCGGGTCTGCGCGGGTTTTCACCCGGGTGGAACCGGCGAAAGCCGCCCGACGGCACCGTGGTGGCAAGGACGGGTCCGCGCCCTCCCTGAACCTCGCGCACGTCGTGACCGCACCGCTCGCCGGCGGGGCAGTGACGCCGCGTCGCGGTCGAGGCGGACGACCGGCCGACGACGCGCGCCGCTGCTCGCCGGACCGGGCGCCCGTCAGGACCGGCGGCGGCCCAGGGCGTAGCCGGCGACGGCTCCCACACCGAGGGCGCCGACCAGCACGAGGAGGGTCGGGAGGCGGGTCTCCCATGCGCCGCCGCCGTAGGTGACCTGGCTCAGGGGCGCGTACGCGAACCAGCCGAACGGCACCGTCCACGTGCGCCACAGGCCGACGACCAGGAGGGTCGTCGAGACGAGCAGGATCCCGGCGAGCACGGCTCGGCGGCGGGTGGGGGCGGGCGTCGTCGGCATGGCGGCATCGTCGTCGGCGCACAGTCCGACGGCAACGGGCTCGGCGCGGCGCGGGAGAAATGCGTGGCGGGCGGCGCCGGGACAGGGGCACCCTACGTGCGGCGCGCGGCCGGTCGGACGGCCGGGACGCGTGCCCATCCGCAGCGAGAGGAGGACCTCGATGACCGTCGCGTACCCCACGTGGCAGGCCGGGACGTCCCTGCTCGCCTGCTCGACGGACCCGACGGGCCACGGCCCGGTCGCCGGCCCGACGGACGTGCGACCCGAGGTGCCCCTCGTGCCGGCCTGATCCTCCCGACCAGGTCGCCACGAGGGCCGTTCCCCGACACGGGGGACGGCCCTCGTCGTCGTCCCACCCGCGCGAGAGAAGGAGACCGCCGGGGCCCGCAGGGCTCCGGTGCAGAGGTTCGAGTCCTCTGCTCGCGACCCACCCCAGACCACCGCTCAGCCGTGCAGGAAGGAGACCGTCGTGGTCCGCATCGTCAACGAGTCCCTGGCCGCCGGTGGCGGCCACCTGTCCGTCGCCGACCGGCGCCGGGCCGCCCGCCGTCTGGAACGCCGCCAGGCCGCGAACCCGCTGCGTCGCGTGCAGCTCGCGTGCGAGGAGCACACCCAGCGTGACGCGGTCGCGGTCGTCGGCGACCACGTGTGGTGCGACGCGCACGGCGACTTCTCGCGCGTCGTGCACGTCGTCGAGTGAACCCGGCCCGCGGGTCAGCGGGCGAGCCGCCGGGACGGTCCCGGGCGGTCGTGTCGTGCGACGAGGAGGTGAGCGCATGTCCGGGGTGCTGGTCCTGAACGCGGGGTACGAGCCGCTGCAGCGCGTGAGCCTCGCGCACGCGGTCCGGATGCTGCACCGGCAGGTCGCGGTCGTGGAGCAGGCCGTCGAGGGGCGGATGTTCGGGCCCTACCCGCTGCCGGCGGTGCTGCGGCTCGTGCGGTACGTGCAGATGCGCTGGCGGCACGCGCACGGCGCCCCGCAGTGGTCCCGGACGGGGCTGCTGCTGCGGGACGGCCGGACGTGCGCGTACTGCGGTGCGCGGGGGGCGGACACCGTCGACCACGTGCGGCCGCGCAGCCGCGGGGGCGCCGACTCGTGGCTCAACACCGTGACCGCGTGCGGGCGGTGCAACAACCGGAAGCGGGACCGCACGCCCGAGGAGGCCGGGATGCGGCTGCGGTACGCGCCGCGCGTCCCGACGTTCGCCGAGCTGCTCGGCACCTGATCCCGTGGCCCGGGTCCGTGCGACCGGGGCCACGGGATCCGTGCGTCAGGGGCGCGCGAGACCCGCGAGCAGGTCGAGGACCGTGCGGCCCACGACCGACTCCTCCTGCGGGACGCCCGGGTCCTGCGCGAGGAGCGCGGCCACGGCCGCCCCGGACCGCAGGTCGACGCGCACCTGGCCCTGGAACCCGACGCCCCAGCCCTGCGTCATGACGCGTGCCACGGGCGAGCCGCCGACGAAGACGCCGAGACCCACTCCGAGGTCGTCCGGGTCGGACAGCATCGCCGCCGCGGTCCCGGGGTCGAGCACGACGGCACGTGCGTCGCCCGTCCACGCGCGCAGCAGGTCCTCGAGGAGCACGGCCACGTCCGTCGGCGCGGACCACAGCCCGGACGCGGCCGGGCCGGCGTAGTGCACGCGCCCGCCGTCGACGCGCGTCCCGTCGGCGTGGTGCCCGGCGCAGGCGGACCCCGCGACACGGGCCAGGGTCGCCGCGCGCGGGCCGCCGGTGACCGTCTCGCCGGCCCAGAACGCGGTGCGCAGCAGACCCAGCGGCTCGACGACCGCCCGGTGCATCGCGTCGGCGAACGGCTCGCCCGTGGCGACCTCCACGACCCGCTCCACGAGGCAGTAGCCGGCGTCCGAGTACGCGAAGGCCGTGCCGGGCGGGCGGGTCACGCGGACGGGGCCGTCGTGGTGGGCCGTCGACCCGGCGAGCACGTCGGCGGTCCGGGGAGCGGGGGAGGCCGTCGGCGTGAAGGAGCCCGGCGCGTCCTCGACGCCGCCCCGGTGGGCCAACAGCTGGCGGACGGTCGGGCCGACGCCGTGCGGCACCGCGACGTCGACGACGTCGCGCACGTCGGCGTCGAGGTCCAGCACACCGTCGCGCGCGAGGCGCAGGACGCCGACAGCCGTCACCGTCTTGGCCATGGAGCACAGGTGGAAGGGGGTCGTCGCGTCGGCGGCGCGGCCCGAGCGCACGTCCGCCGAACCTGCGACGCGGATGCCTCCGCGGCCGTCGAGCGTGACCGCGACCGTCGCGAGAGCAGGTGACGGACAGGGGGCCTCGGGGGTGCTGGGCGGGGTGTCCACGACCGGCAGTGAAGCACCGGGCGCCGACATCGCCGCACGTCACCGCACATGACCGCCCGGGCCGGGCGGGTCCGGCGGCGGCGTGGCGAGGGTTGACCGACCGCTCGCCGAGGAGTTGGGTCGGCGACGGGGGTGGTGATGAGCCGCGACGACCGCGTCGCCTACTGGGACAGCCAGGCGCCGAGCTACGACCGCACGACGGCGTGGCTCGAGCGGCGCGTGCTGGAGGGCGCGCGTGCGTGGGTCGGCGAGCGGGTTCGCGGTCGCACGCTCGAGGTCGCCGTCGGCACCGGCGCGACCGTGCCGCACTACGCCGACCGTGCCGACGAGGTCGTCGCGGTGGACCAGAGCCCCGCGATGCTCGACCTCGCCCGACGGCGCACCCGCGGGCTGGGCGCGGTGACGCTGCTCCGGGCCGACGCGGCCGCGCTGCCGTTCGAGGACGCCACGTTCGACACCGTGGTGTGCACGTTCGCGCTGTGCTGCGTGGACGACGAGGTCGCCGTGCTGCGCGAGCTCGCGCGCGTCGTGCGTCCGGACGGTGCCGTCCTCCTCGCGGACCACGTGGTGTCGTCGGCGGCGCTGCTGCGTGGTGTCCAGCGCCTGCTCGACGTCGGCGGTCGCGCGCACGGCGAGCACCACCGGCGACGGCCCCTGGACCGGCTGGCCGAGGCCGGGCTGGTCGCGACCGAGCACTCCGCGACGCGCTACCGGATCGTCGAGCGGGTCGCCGCGCGACGTGCCTGAGCACGGCCGCCGCGGTCCAGCAGGCAGCGGCGCGGCCGCGCCGACGGTGGCCCGCGGGCCGGGCCTCAGGGCAGCGGGCGGCGCATCGCGAAGTTCGTGAGGCTCACACCCCGGACCACCGGCTGGTGCTCGCGTTCCACGCGGAACCCGTGCGCCTCGAAGAACGGCCGTGCGGTCAGGCTCGCCCGCGTCGTCATCGACGTCGCACCGAGCCGGACGGCCTCGTCGTGCGCCCACGCCAGCAGCGCGCGCCCCACGCCGCGCCGGGCGGCGTCCGGGTCGACGAACATCATGTCGACGTACCCGTCGGCGTCGACGTCCGTGAACCCCACGACCCGGCCGTCGAGCGTGGCGACGACCGTCCGCCGGGCGGCGCGGCGCACGGCCCACGCGGCCAGGTCGGGGTCGGCCGGAGCCCACGCGGCGAGCTGCTCGGGCGTGTAGTCGGCGGCGGCGGTCACGTGGACCGCGCGGCGGAAGACGGCGAGGGTCGCCGCGTCGTCGGGGACCCCGGCAGGGCCGTCGGGGTCGTAGGGGCGGACGAGGATCGGCACCCGGTCACGGTAACGGCGGAGGCCGCCCGGTCGGTGTCGCACCGTCGCCGTCCGCGCAGACGCCGACGGCGGCGCCCCGGAAGGAGCGCCGCCGTCAGCGGTGAGTCGGGAGGACCGTCAGAACGGCATCTCCGTGGTGATCTGGTCCGCCGGGGGCGCCTCGACCGGCGCGCCCGCGCCGAAGTTGGAGAACGTCGTCGTGGTGGTCGTGCCGGCCACGTCGAACGCGACCTGACGGATCAGGTCGTCCGCGTCGATCCAGTACGTGTACGTGATGGTCTCGGGCAGCGCGGCCGCACCGTCGGCACCGAGCGACGACTGCAGCTCCGGCGCGATCTTCGTGGTGTCGACGACGACCTCGTAGACCTGCGTGTCCGTGCCGTCGATCGCCTCGGAGTCACCCGTCGCGGTCACGCTGACCAGGGCCGCCTCGAGGTTCGCGACGCCGGCCGACGCCGACAGGTCCTCGCCGAGCGTCGAGAACGCCGCACCGAACGGGTTCGACGGGTCGTTGGGGTCGACCTGCAGGAACAGACCGCCCGACAGCTCCGCGAGGTTGAGGTAGAGCATCCCGCCGACCATGCGGACCTCGATGTCGCCGGTCTCGGCCGTCGACATGCGGATCGCCATGTCCTGCTTGCCGTCGGCGGTGCTGACCGAACCCGTCGCGGAGCTGGCGGCCGCGCCCGTCGTGGTCATCGCGATGTCGTAGGACGTCACGTCCTTCTGCGCCGCGGTGAGGCGGGCGACGAAGTCCTCGGTCGTCAGCTCGGCGACCTCGGGGGTCGGCGTCGGCGTGGACTTCTCCGACGAGGCCGAGGTCTTCTCGGCGGACGGGCTGTCGGAGCCACCACCGCACGCGGCGAGCGTGGCGGTGAGGAGCACAGCGGCGGGCAGGGCGAACAGACGCGAACGAAGCACTGAGAAGTCTCCTGGATGAACGCCGCGACGTCGGGCGGACACCCCCACGGCCGCACGGCGGCGCGGCGCACGACGGTCAACATCCTGCCACCTGTGAGAACGCTGTGACAGCCCGTTTCGTCCGTCTCACCCGGTCGGCCGACGCCGCCGCCGGCCCGCCCCGCAGGCTGCGGTGGTGTCGCGACGCCCGGCGTGTCCGGTACGGTCCTCCGTCCGTACCCCCGCGCGCGGTCGACCGACGGCGGCGCACGCCGGGGCCCCGGAGCGGCGAGGGAGGTGCGCGTGCGGTGCACGGGACGGGCGCGACGCCCGTGATCGAGCGGTTCGACGACGTCCTCGCCGCCGCGCGCGACGGGTCCGGCGACGCGTTCACCGTCATCTGGCACGACCTCGTGCGTCCCGTCGCCGCCTTCCTGCGCTCGCGCGGCGTCGACGACGTCGACGACCTCACCAACGAGGTGTTCCTGTCGGTGTTCACCGGGCTCGCGCGCTTCCGGGGCGACCAGGCCGCGTTCCGGTCGTGGGTGTTCACGATCGCGCACCGCCGCGCCGTCGACTCCTGGCGCCGTCGCGCCCGGAGCGTCGCGGTCGAGCCGCTCGGCGACGACGACGAGGGCACGCCCGTGCCGAGCGCCGAGGACGGTGCGCTCGACACGCTGTCGCGCGAGCGGGTGCTCGCGGTGCTCGGCACGCTCACCGAGGAGCAGCGGGACGTCCTGACGCTGCGCGTCGTCGCGGACCTGACGATCGAGCAGGTCGCGGAGGTCGTCGGCAAGCAGGTCGGCGCCGTCAAGGCGCTGCAGCGCCGTGGTCTGGCGGCGGTCCGCCGGACCCTGGAGCGGGAGGGCGTACCCCTGTGAGCCGGTTCGACGATGACCAGGACGTGCGGCACCTCCACGACGACGATCTGCTGGCCGGCCGGGACGTCCCGGGCGAGCCGGCGCTGTCGTCGTTCCTCGCCGCGCTGCGCTCGACCGCGCACGACGAGCCGCCCGCACCGTCGGCCGCGCTCGCGGCCCTGCTGCGCGACGGGCTGACGCCCGGCGCTGACGGCACCGTGGCCGGGGGTGCCGAGGCTGCGGGCCTCGGGGCCGACGGTGGTGCCCGGGTCGTGGACCTCGCGGAGCGCTCGCGGGCACGCCGCCCCGGACGCCGCACCGCTCGCCGTGCGGGCGCCGCCGCCGCGGCCGCGCTCGTGCTCAAGGTCGGCATCGGGGCGGCTGCCGCCGCCGCGGCCGTCGTGGGCACCGCGCAGCTCGACGGCGCCCCGGCCGTCGTGCGGGAGCCGGCGCGGGCGGTCGTCGGTGCCGTGGTCGACGCATGGCACGGTGTCACGGGCGTCCCCGCGTCCCCGGCGCCCGTGGCACCGAGCCCGTCGGGCCCGGCCGCCGTGCCGGTCGAGCCGGTGCCCGCGTGCGGCAACGCGTGCCCCGACCCGGGTGCGCCGTCGCCCGCGCCGACGCCCGCCGCACCCGGCGCGGGCGAGGAGCGCGGACGCTCCGAGGACGCTCCCCGTCCGGCCGTCCCCGGCGCCCCCGTGCTGCCCGAGCCCGCACCGGCCGACGCACCGGGTGGTGCGCCGCAGGACGCGCCCGGCCAGGACGGGCGGCCCACGGCCGTCCCGACGCCGCGCGCCGACGTCCGGGACGAGGGCGGGGCCGCGGGGCGCAGCGCTGAGGGCCGCGGCTGACCGTCGGCACCGGCCGTGCCGGACGGGTTCCCGCCTCCCGCGAAAGTCGTCGGCCCGCACCCGTACCCCTGGCGCAGGTCGCCACGATGACGTGGGTGAGAGGTGCGGTCCCCACCCCGACCGGGGTGGCGCGGGGCGGCACCCGACACGGGAGGTAACCGCATGAGCTCCACGACCCTCGCTGCCGTCACGGCGAAGCTGGCCGCACTCGGTCTGCCCGCCAAGGCCGCAGGCGTGGCCGTGGTCGTCGGTGTGGGCGTCGGTGTGCCCGGCGTCGCGTACGGCGTCTCCGCGTCGCAGGACGTCCCGCCGGCCGTCGAGCAGCCCGCCCCCGAGGCGACGGCGCCCGAGCAGGCCGCGACCGACGCGCCGACGGACGCCCCGACCGGCACCCCCAGCGCGTCCCCCGAGGCGACCGCGTCGCCCACCGACCTGCCGGAGGCCTCCGAGTTCGGCCAGCGGGTCGCGCAGGACGCGCGCGACGGCGGCGTGGACGGGCAGGTCATCTCCCAGGAGGCGCGCGAGCGCGCAGGCGTCACGCTGCCCGAGCAGGCCGCCGACCACGCCGGCCAGACCGGGCCGGACGCGCTGCCCGAGCAGGCGCAGACCGGTGCCGAGCAGCGCACCACCCCCGACGCCCCGTCGACCGAGGCCCCTGCACCGGTCGACGCGGGTGCCCGCGCCGAGGGCTGACCTCGGCACCGTCCGCGAGCCTCCCCCCTTCCCTCCGGGGCTCGCGGACCACGGCGGCGGGCCGGCCGGCACGAGCCGGCCCGCCGCCCTCAGCGGTCGGTCGACCGCCGCGCCCCGACGGGACGCTCCAGGAGCGTGTTGGCGTGGCTCCCCAGGTCCCGGCGGCCCACGGCCCGGAAGCCCTGGCCCTCGTAGTACCGGCGCAGCGCCGGGTTGCTCTCGCGGCAGTCGAGGCGCAGCAGCGTGGCACCGGCGTCGCGTCCCCGCGCGGCCGCCCACGCGAGCAGGTCGCCGCCCAGGCCCGACCCCGCGCGCCGGCGGTCCACCATCAGCCCGTGCACGTACGCGGCCGGGGTCGGGTCGTCGCCCCAGTACTCCGGGTCGGACCACAGCAGCCGCACGGTGCCGGCGACCTCGATCTCCGGGTCCGGCACGACCCACCACTGCCCGTCGGCGACCTGCGCCTCGACGCGCTCGCGCGGCATCGACCCCTGCGGCCACTGCACCACGCCCGCGGCCGCCATCCGGTCCTCGAGCGACCGGCGCAGCGCGTGGATCGCGTCGACGTGCTGCGGGCCGGCGGGGACGGGCGACGCGGTCATGGTGACCGACGATAGGCCGCCGCACTGCTCACATCCGCGCCCGCCCTGCCGATCACGTGGGCGACAGCCCCCGCACGAGATCGGCCCGCCGTGTCCTCCTGGAACAGCCAGACCATCGGAGCGCGGATGACCGCGCTCTTCACCATCCTCGTCACCGTCCTCATCGGGATCATCGTCCTCGGCGTGGTGACGGCCCAGGTGCAGCGCGGTTTCGCGGACCGGCTCGCGGAGACGGACCGGATCTCCCGGCTCGCGGAGGAGGCCCGCTTCCAGATCGCCGACGCGACCGGGTGGCAGGCGCTCGTCGCGGCCGACGTCGCGGCCGTGGGGCCGCAGGAGGCGCTCGCGGACGACGCGGGCAACCGGTCCGCGCTGCTCGCGCTCCGCGCGGACGTCGAGGCGTGGCTGGACGATCTCGACCTCACGGGGACGACCCCCGCCGAGCGCGCCGCGTTCGAGGGGCTCGCCCCGGCGTGGGACTCGTTCTTCGCGGGGGACGCGGAGGTCGTCGCGCTGCTCGCCACGGGTGAGCCCGAGGACTACGTCGCGGCGATGACGTCGATCAACGACGGGGCGGCCGGCGAGTCGTACGGGCAGGTGCTCGCGCTCGTCGACGAGGTGCAGGCGTCGGCGCAGAGCCGCACCGAGGAGCTGCGTGCGGGCCAGCGCGCGGCGGAGGAGCGCGGACGGCTCGGGCTCGTGGGCATCGGGGTGCTCACGGCGGCGTTCATGGTGTTCGCGGTCCGCAAGGTCACGCGGGACGTCGCGCAGCCTGCGGGCCGCATCTCGCAGGTCGCGGACGCGCTGGCGCGGGGTGACCTCACGCAGCGCACCGGCCTGCGCGGCGGCGGGGAGATCTCGCGCGCGGGTTCGGCGCTCGACGCGGCGGTCGACGCGGTGTCGGTGCTCGTCGGGCAGGTGACGACCAACGCGACGCAGACCGACGCCGCCGTCGGCGAACTGCGCGACGTGACGGCGCAGGGCGCCCGGGCGGCGCACGACACGAGCGCCCGTGCCGGCGAGGTCGCGGCCGCCGCGGAGCAGGTGTCGCGCGACGTGCAGACGGTCGCCGCGGGCGCCGAGCAGATGGGCGCGAGCATCCGCGACATCGCGCAGAACGCCGCGCAGGCCGCCGAGGTCGCGGCGCAGGCGATCCGGGAGGTCGCGGCGACGAACGACACGGTGTCGCGGCTCGGGACGTCGTCGCAGGAGATCGGCAACGTCGTCAAGCTCATCACCTCGATCGCCGAGCAGACCAACCTGCTCGCGCTCAACGCCACCATCGAGGCCGCGCGCGCCGGGGAGTCGGGCAAGGGGTTCGCGGTCGTGGCCGGCGAGGTCAAGGAGCTCGCGACGGAGACGGCCCGCGCGACCGAGGACATCGCGCGCCGCGTCGAGGCGATCCAGGGCGACACGCACGGGGCCGTCGCCGCGATCGACGGCATCTCCCGCACGATCGCCCGCATCAACGACTACCAGCTCACGATCTCGTCGGCCGTCGAGGAGCAGACCGCGACCACGGCGGTCATGAGCCGCGGGGTCGCGGACGCCGCGGCGGGTGCGGGGGAGATCGCGCAGGGCATCACGTCGGTCGCGTCCGCGGCGGAGACGAGCGCCCGCGCGCTCGAGCGGGTCGACGGGCGCGTGGAGGAGGTCGCCGGCACGTCTCGCGAGCTCGCGACACGGATCGCCGCCTTCCAGGTCTGACCCCGCGGGTGCCCGCGGGCGCCATGGGTTAGCGTGGCGGCGGTCCTGTGCCCGGCCGGGGCCGGCGGACGTGAGGGAGTCGCGCATGACCGAGGCCACGTTCCTCGCCCCCGGCGAGCCCGTGGACCTCGACAACTGCGCACGTGAGCCGATCCACGTCCCCGGCAGCGTCCAGCCGCGTGGCGTCCTGCTGGCCGTCTCGGAGCCCGACCTCGTCGTCGCGCACGTCTCGGAGAACGTCGCCCACCTGCTCGGGGTGGCGGTCGAGGACGCGCTCGGCAGGCCGCTCGACGCCACCGTGGGCGCACGCAGCGCCGCCGCGGTCCGGCAGCACGTCGCCGCGTGGGGGAGCCTGCGCGAGCGCAACCCGTTGCAGCTCCTCGTCCCGACGCCCGGCGGCGACCTCGAGGTCGACGCCGTGCTGCACCGGGTGGTCAGCGGCGACACGACGCTGCTCGTCATCGAGCTGGAGCCGGCGACCGGTCCACGGCCGTTCTCGTTCCCGAACACGTACCAGGCGGTGCGCGGGGTGGTCGAGCAGCTGAACCGCGCGCACGAGCTCACCGAGATGTACGACATCACCGCGCGCGAGGTCCGGGCGCTCACGGGGTTCGACCGCGTGATGGTCTACCGGTTCGACGCCGAGTACAACGGCGAGGTCGTGGCCGAGGCGCGCCGCGACGACCTCAACGCGTTCCTCGGCCTGCACTACCCGGCGTCCGACATCCCGCCGCAGGCCCGCGCGCTGTACGAGAAGAACTGGGTGCGGCTCATCTCCGACGTCGCGTACACCCCGGCCCGGATCGTGCCGGGGATCGACGGACGCACCGGTCTGCCGCTCGACCTCACGCACGCGGTGCTGCGCAGCGTCTCGCCGATCCACTGCGAGTACCTGGGCAACATGGGCGTCGCCGCGTCGATGTCGATCTCCCTGCTGCGTGACGGCCGGCTGTGGGGCCTCATCGCGTGCCACCACTACGCGGGCCCGTTCGAGCCGCCGTACGGCGTGCGCGCCGCGGCCGAGTTCCTCGGCTCGACCCTGTCGCTGCGCCTCGTGGCGCGCGTCGAGGAGGACGAGCTCGCCGACCGGCTCGCGTCGGCGGAGGTCCTCGGCCGGCTCGTGGAGAACGCGCGCGACGAGGACCGGCCGCTCGCGCAGGCCCTGCTCGACCCGCCGAGCCTGCTCGACCTCGTCCCGGCCGACGGTGCCGTCGCGCAGGTCGACGGGGCGGTGCTGACCGCGGGCGACGTGCCGCGCGGCGTGGGCGCGCTGCTCACGTGGGTCGCGGAGCAGCCCGACGACGTCGTGGTCCGGACCGCGCTCGCCGACGAGGAGCCCGACCTCGCGCGGCACGTCCCCGAGGTCGCGGGGGTGCTCGCCCTGCGGCTGCCCGACGGGCAGTCGGCCGTGTGGCTGCGTCGCGAGCAGGTGCATCACGTCGACTGGGGCGGCGACCCGCACAACAAGGCGATCGCGCGTCGCGAGGGCGGCACCGTGCGCCTGAGCCCTCGCCTGTCGTTCGAGCTGTGGCGCGAGACGGTGCGGGGACGCAGCGCGCCGTGGGAGGACCGCCACGTACGGACCGCGACCGAGCTGCGGGCGCGCCTGCTCGAGGTGCTCGTGCTGCGGAGCCGGACCCGGCTGCGGGCTGCCCAGACCGTCCAGCGCAGCCTGCTGCCCGCGAGCCTGCCCGTGCTGGACGGGTGGAGCGTCGACGCGCGGTACGAGCCCGCGGCGGGCGGACGCGTCGGGGGCGACTGGTACGACGCGCTGCTGCTCCCCGACGGCCGGCTCGCGGTCGTCGTCGGCGACGTCGCGGGGCACGGGCTGGAGGCCGCCGCCGCGATGGGCCAGCTGCGTAACGCGCTGCGTGCCTACCTGCTGCGCGGCGACGGGCCGGCCCAGGTGCTGCGGGGGCTCGACCACGTCGCGCGCTGGACCATGCCGTTCGAGATGGCGACCGTCGTGGTCGCGGTCGTGGACCCCGTCACGGGCGACGCGGACGTCGCGGTCGCCGGTCACCCCCGACCCGTCGTGCTGCACGCCGACGGCCGGGCCGAGCTCGTGCAGCTGCCCGTCGACCGGCCGGTCGGCGTCGGCAGCGGCGACCCGCCCGCCGGGAGGCTGCACGTGCCCGCGGGCGGTGCGCTCGTGCTGTACAGCGACGGGCTCGTCGACTCGCGCGCGACGCGGCTGCGCGACGGGCTCGCGCGGCTGCGTGCCGCGGTGGACCGCACGGACGACCCGGCCCGGCCGCTGCGCATCGACGACGTGCTCGACGCGTGCCGCGAGGAGGGCTCGGTCGACGACCTGACGCTGCTCGTGCTCTGCCGCGACGCCGCCTGACCTGCCGGGCGCGCGTCAGCGCGTGCGGGCCCCGAGGCGCAGCTCCAGGCCGAGCCACCGGGCCAGGTCCTCGATCTCGTCGGCGACGTCCGCCCGGACGGCCGGGGACCACGCGCCGTCCTCGTGGACGGCGTCGACGCGCAGCACGCCCGCCGCGTGGTCCGCGGTCGCGTCGACCTTGCCGACGAGCCGGTCGCCGTGCAGCACGGGCAGCGCGTAGTACCCCCACCGTCGCGCCGCGGCCGGCTTGAACATCTCGAGGGCGTAGTCGAACGCGAACAGCTCGGCCATGCGGCGGCGGTCGTGGACGAGCCGGTCGAACGGCGACAGCAGCGCGGTGCGGCCGGTGAACGGCGCGTCGAGCAGGGCGGGGTCGACCCGCCACTCGCCGCGGACGCCGTCGACGACCGCGGGTTCGCCCGCCGTACCCACGTCGACCGGCTCCACCGGGCACTGCGCCCCGCGGGACCGGGCGATGCCGAGCGCGTGCAGCCGGCGCTCGTCGCGCAGCCGTCGCGCGTCCTCGACGGGCACGGGGTCGTCGGCGGGGTAGACGCGCTCCGCGAGGTCCCACAGCCGGTCCCGGCCACGGCGTCCGGCCGCGGCGACGTCGCCCGACTCGACCAGCAGCTCGAGCATCATCGGCACGTTGCGGTTCGCGTTCCAGCCGCTGGACCGCCACGGCCGCACGGTCGTGTCCGGCAGCTCCCGGGCGGTCAGGGGCCCGTCGGCGCGCAGGGCGTCGAGGATGTCCTGCCGGCAGCCCGCGTTGTCGCGCAGCCAGCCGGCGCGCGACGCCTGCCACGGCTGCGGGTCCGGGCCGGGCCACTGCGCCATCTCGGCGCGGTAGAGGACGAGGTCCTCGGCGGGCCGGATCATGCCCTGCACGTCGAGCAGCGCGAGGCCGTCGACCGCGTCGGCCAGCTCACCCGGGTCGTACCGCGAGCCGAGGCGGCTCCACAGCACGAGGTCGGCGCTCGGGGCGACGGAGGCGGTGTGGTCGACCTGGAGCATCGTGAGGCCGCGGACCGTCTCGAGGACGCCCGCCGGGCGCTCGGCCGTGAGGAGCTGCGCGCGGACGGCGAGCCGTCGTGCGTCGGTGCGGGACAGGTGGTGCACCGTCATGACACCGGGAGCCTACGGACCGGGTCCGACACCCGGGCGGCCGTCAGCCCCCGGCGACCGCCGCGGCCGGCGCGGGGGACGGCCCGCCCGGCTCCCGCGGGACCGGCGTGGCGGCGCGCAGGCGCTGCACGACGAGCAGCGCGAGCAGCGCCGGGAGCCAGCCGTACAGCAGGCCGGCGGCACCGCCGTCGGTGGGCCCGAGCTGCAGGAGGTCCTGCTGGCGCAACCAGCGCCCGTCGCCCGTGGGGTCGAGGCCGTCGCCGACGAGCGCGGTGGGCAGGGCACCCCACAGCGCACCTGCGACGCAGGCGGCCCAGACCCCGAGCACGAGGACGGTGCGGCCGTGCGTGGCAGCCGCCGTGCGCGCGGCGAGGTAGGCGAGCCCGCCCGTGATCGCGGCGACGAGGCCGCCGCACGCGAGCAGCGCGCCCGTCGACGCCTCCCCGGCGGTGGTCACGGGGGCGAACCAGTCGGCGGTCGTCGAGACCGTGATCGCGAGCGTCGAGCGGCCCGTCGTGGCGTGCGTGGCGACGGTCCGGTCGACCCACGCGTGCACGGCGGCGGCCACCGTCCACCCCGCGCCGGCGACGAGCCCGGCCACCACGGCGGCGGCGGTGGCGACCGGCCGGGCCACGGTCGGCTGCTCCGGGCGGTCCTCGTCGCGGCGGGCCAGGGCGACGACCGCGAGCCCCACGAGCCAGCCCCACGTCGCGCCCCAGCCCGTGCCGCGGCGGATGGGCTCGAACCAGCCGAACATCAGCAGCGGGACGGTGCCGTCGCGGCCCTGCCCGAGCGCGTGCACGGTCGCGGGCCAGCCCGTGAACAGTGCCGCGGCGGCCCCGGCGACGACCACCGCGAGCCACACGGCCAGGACCCGGCCCGCGTACCCGGTGCCCGCGGCGCGCAGCGCCGGCAGCACGAGGAACCCGACGGCGACGACGAGGGTGGCCGCGGCGAGCAGCGCGGCGCCGACGGAGCCGTGCGCGAGGCCGACCGCTGGGGTGGACGGCGCGACGAAGCCCACGAGCCCGGCCGGGACGTCGAGGCGAGCCAGCAGCACGTGCAGCACACCGGTGAGGAGCCACACCGTCAGGGCCGCCGCGCTCGCGAGCAGGGCGAGGCGAATCGTCCGGATCGTCAGCATCCGCGCGACGCTAGCAGCGCGCTCACGGCGGCCGGGCGGGATCCGGGCAGGTTCGTCCGGTCGTGGGACGGCCGGGCCGCACGGCGCCCGGCTCCCGTCCGGTGCGCACGACGCGGACGGGTCGGGGCCCGGAGCGGCGCCGCGGAGCCGTCGGGTCAGTGCCCGCGCGCGGGTGCCTTCCAGTAGCCGCAGAACGTCACGTGCGTCTTCGGGACGCCGCGCTCGCTGACCAGGAGCCGGCGCGCGCCGGTGGCGAGCCGCGACTCGCCGACCGCGAAGGCGCGCACCACGCCGTCCGGCCACGGCAGGTCGCGCAGCGCGGCGAGCGCGAGGTCACCCACCGCCTCGCCCCGCGTGCGGGGCAGCCAGTGCACGGTCATCCCCGCCGGGGCGTCGACGGGCTGGGCGTCGGCGGCGTCGGGCAGCTCGACGAACGCGTGGCCGGTCGTGTCCCGCGGCAGGTCCCGCAGGACGCCGGCGACGGCGGGCAGCCCGCTCTCGTCCGCGAGGAGCAGCACGTGGTCGGCCGGCACGTGCACCCACCCGCACCCCTGGTCGATGAACGCGACGTCGACGCCGGGCTCGACGGTGTCGGCCCAGGGGCCTGCGACGCCCTGGTCGCCGTGCCGGACGAAGTCGATGTCGATCTCGGGGGTGCCGTCGGGGCCCGACGCCCGGTGGTCCCGGATCGTGTAGCTGCGGATGACGGGCCGCGTGGCGCGCGGCAGCGTGAGGTAGCGCAGGTAGCCGCGGGTGTCGAAGCGGTCGGACAGGTTGTCGAAGCGGGTCTCGTCGTGCACGGGGACCGCGAGCCGGACCCACTGGTCGAAGCCCTGGTACACGAAGCGGCGCAGGTCCTCGCCGCCGAGGGTGACGCGGACCATGTGCGGGGTGACGCGCGCGGTGCGGACGACGGTCGCGCGGACGACGCCGCTCGGGGCGTGCGTGACGGTGATCTGCGACAACGGGAGCTCCGGGGACGAAGGAGTGAGGCTCGCCTAAGTTAGCAATGCCTCACTTCGGTGCCCAGCCCCCGTCCACGACGCGCACCGCAGAAAGAGACCGAAAACACCGAAACCCATTGCGGCCCGATGGAGTGCCGTGTCACTCTCGCCGAGAACACCGCATTCTCAACGTAGAGAGGCGTTTCGGACGTGACCTCACCGCGCGTGGCACGCAGGCGTGCCGTGGTTCCCTCCCTCACCGCACTCGCCGTCGTCGCCGTGGGGCTCCTGCCCGTCGCCGCCGCGGCCGTCCCCGGCGACGAGACGCCGCAGAGCACCCTCGGCTACCCGACGTTCCGCGGCTCCGAGACCCCCGTCCCCGCGACCGGCGTGGGCTACGCACCGTCGCCGTACCTGCACCGGGTCTTCGACGCCGACGTCGCCGCCGGCGCCGGCAGCGCCCCCGGGAACGACTTCTGGGTCGACCGGACGCTCGCCCGCACCGGGCCCGCGTTCGACGGCACGGAGAACCTCGTGGCGTTCACGCGCGGCCGGGCCGTCTTCATGAAGACGCACCAGCCCGCGCGGCTCGGTTGGGACGGCGACGTCGCCTACGGGGAGTCGCTCGGAGGCGGCGGTGCGTTCACGTTCACCGTGCACGTGGGCGGCGACGCCGTCACGCTCACCGAGCAGGCGTCGCTCCGGCGGCAGACGCCCTCCTACTTCCAGTCGGTCTTCACGGGCGGCGGGCTGCGGCTGACGCAGACGAAGTTCATCACCGACCAGGACGTCCTGGTCGCGGACGTCGAGGTCACCGACACCTCCGGGGCCGCGCGTGCCGTCACCCTGCGCGCCACGTCGCCGCACGCCGGCACGGTCGAGGGCGACGAGCTCGTCGGGACCGTGCGGGCGTACAACGACCTCACGACGATCAGCCCGCGCCTGTCGGGCGACGGGTTCACGGCCGACCCCGGCGCCGCCGCGCTCGTCCGCGACCTCGCCGTCCCCGCGAACGGCGCCGCGACCACCAAGCTGCAGCTCGGCATGCTCACCGACGAGCGCCCCGCGACCGCCGCCGAGTACGCGGCCTACCGCGCCGCGAGCCCGGCCGAGGCGTTCACGACGCACGTCACCGCGTACAACAGGTGGTGGGCGGACAACGTGCCCTACCTGGACACGCCGTCGGACGACATCGACAAGACGCTGCTGTACCGCTGGTGGCTCATGCGGTTCAACTTCCTCGATGCCGACATCCCGGGGAACGACTACCAGTTCCCGACGTCGATGGAGGGTGTGCTCGGCTACAACAACGCGATCGTGCTGACCGTCGGCATGTTCGTCGACGACCTCAAGTACTTCCGCGACCCGACGTACGCGTACGGGCCCGCGCTCGCGGTGGGGGAGACGTCGAAGCGCGGCAAGTTCGTCGACAACCCGGGCGACCCGGCCAACTGGTCGAACTCGTACACGCAGTACATCACCGAGGCAGCGTGGCGCGCGTACGAGCTGCACGGCGGCCCGGGCGCGATCGGCGCGACGCTGGGGCAGCACTCGATGGACGACGTCGAAGGGCTCCTGGACGCGTACGACGGCAACGGCAACGACCTCATCGAGTACTCCTGGGGCGCGATGACGGGCAACGACGCCGACGCGGTGTCGTTCCACTGGCCCGGCCACGGCGGCAACATGGACCGCACCGAGAGCGCGTACCTCTACTCGAACGCCAAGGCCGCGGCGGAGTTCTTCCGCGTCGCGGGGCAGACCGAGAAGGCCGCCCACATGGAGGCGCTCGCGGAGCGCGTCAAGGCCGCCGTGCTCGAGCACCTGTGGGAGCCCGCGCAGACGACGCCCGACAAGGTCGGCCTGTACGGGAACCTGCTCAAGCACCGCATGACGCAGGACGGGACGCTCAACCCGTACAAGGAGATCAACAACTACTACCCGTTCACCGTCGGCCTCGTGCCGAAGCCCGGTGACCCGGACTACGACCAGCCGTACACCGAGGCGCTGCGGCTGTTCGCCGACGCCGACCAGTACCCCGTCTTCCCGTTCTTCACGGCCAACCAGGTCGACAAGGCGGACTCGCCCGAGGAGGGGTCGAACAACTTCTCCGTCATCAACTCGACCGTGTTGTTCCGCATGTTCTCCTCGGTGCTGCGCGACTACCCGAGCGACTACGTCACGCCGGAGATGTACAAGCAGCTCCTCTACTGGAACGCGTTCGCGCACTACCAGGGCGGCGACAACCGGCTGCCGAACCAGAACGAGTTCTGGGCGAACGGCTCCGCGGCCGACGGCGGCTCGATCGGGTACCGCTCGTGGATCCACCACACGATCCTCGGTGCGACCAACTTCACCGTCATCGAGGACGCGATGGGCCTGCGCAGCCGGGCCGACGGCAAGATCGAGCTCGACCCGATCGACGTCGACTGGCCGTGGTTCACCGCGAACAACGTGCGGTACCACGACCGCGACCTCACGGTCACCTGGGACGAGACGGGCGACCACTACGGCGACGACGTGCCCGCCGGGTACTCCGTGTTCCTCGACGGCTCTCTCGCGTTCACCGTGGACGACCTGTCGCACGTCGTCTACGACCCGGCCACCGGGTCCGTCGAGGTGCTGGAGGGCGACGCAGCCGTCGTCACCGCCGACGTCGCCGACCTCGCGACCGCCTCCGACGTGCGGTTCGCCGCGGGCGACCGCGTCGTCGACGTGTTCGCCAAGGCGGGCACGGACGTCGCGACGGAGTCGACGGGGTCTGCGAACCTCGCCGCGGGCCGCCCGGTCACGGCGTCGTTCTCCGCAACGGGGCGCGCGCCCGAGGGTGCCGTCGACGGCACCACCGTCAACGAGCCGTTCTGGGGAACCGCGGGCTCACCGAACGCGACGGACTCGATCGAGGTCGCACTCGACGGCACGCAGGCCGTCGACGACGTCCGCGTCTACTTCTACCGCTCGTCCACGAGCGCCACGGTGCAGGGGTACGCGGCGCCCGAGCTGTTCACGGTCGAGTACCACGACGCCGCGGGCTGGCACCCCGTCCCCGGACAGGCCCGATCGCCCGTCTACTCGACGGCCAACCTCAACCGCGTGCAGTTCCCCGAGGTGCAGGCCGACGCGCTGCGCGTCACCGTCCAGCACGCCGCGGGCTTCCGCACGGGCGTCAAGGAGGTGCAGGCGTTCGCGACGGGTGTCGAGGCGCCGCCGTCGACCAACGCCGCGCCGAAGGTCACGGTCTACCAGGACCCGACGTTCGACCAGCCGGCCCAGGTCCGCCTGGTCGGGACCGTGTCCGACGACGCGCAGCCGTCCGGCACGCTCACGTCGGCGTGGACCGTCGTCAGCGCGCCCGAGGGGGCGCAGGCCGTCGTCGCGTCGCCGGCCCAGGCCACGACCGTCGTGCAGTTCGACACGACCGGCCGGTACGTCCTGCGGCTGACGGCGTCCGACGGCGAGCTCACGACGAGCCGTGACGTGACCGTCGACGCCGAGGTCAGCGGCACCGCCAAGACCAACGTCGCGCCCGACGCGAGCGCGTCCGCGTCGGCCGTCACGAGCTGGAACCGCGTCGCCGCGATCAACGACGGCCTCGCGAGCTACCCGGTCGCCGCCGAGTCCGACGCGTGGGGCACCTGGGGGACCGCCGCCGGCGTGGGCAGCACGTACTGGGCGAGGCTGACCTGGCCGGAGCCCGTGCGCGTCGACGAGTCGCGGATCCTCTTCCACTCCAACCGGGACCCCGGCGGCGTGCTGCCGCCGTCGTCGTGGACGCTCGAGTACCTGGCCGACGACGGCTCCTGGCAGCCTGTGCCGGACCCGAGCGGCTACCCGACCGAGGACGGGTCGTCCAACGCGGTGACGCACGGTGCGGTCACGACCACGTCGCTGCGCGCGACGCTCGTCCGCAACGGGTCGTCGTACCCCGGCATCATCGAGTGGCAGGCGCTCGCGGAGGAGCCCGTCGCGGTCGAGGACGTGTCCGTCCGGACGCTCGTCGGCGTCGCGCCGGTGCTGCCCCCGTCCCTCGAGGTCGTCTTCGCCGACGGGTCCCGCGTGGAGCGGGCCGTCGACTGGCAGGACGTGCCCGCCGACGCGTACGCCGCGCAGGGCGAGTTCACCGTCCCGGGCTTCGTCGACGGCACCGCGAAGCTGGCCCGCGCAACGGTCTTCGTCCGGCCGACCGACGCCGTGCAGATCAACACCTTCGAGCCCGCCGCCGTGACCACGGTCGCCGGGACGGCCCCGGTGCTGCCGGCCCGCGTCGTCGCGACGTACAACGACGGCTCGGAGGCGTCGCTGCCGGTCACGTGGGACGCGGTCGACCCGTCGGCCTACGCCTCGGCGGGCGAGCTCACGGTCGAGGGCACCGTCGCGGGCACCGACAAGCGGCCGACGGCCGTCGTCACCGTGACGTCGGGCGCCCCGCAGGCACCCGTGGTCACGCTCAGCACCGACCCGGAGCGTCCGGCGTCCGGCTGGTTCACCGGCCCGGTCGACGTCACCGTCACCGCGACCGACGACACCGACCCGTCGCCGACGGTCGAGGCGCAGGTCGACGGGGGTGCGTGGACCACGGTCACCGGGCCGGTCACGGTCAGCGGCGACGGGCGGCACACCGTCCGCGGCCGCGCCACGGACTCCGGCGGCCTCGTCTCGCCGGTCCAGTCCGCGGCGGTCGACATCGACGGCACCGCACCCGTCGTGACCGCGTCCTTCGACGAGTCGCGGCGTCGCCTCACCCTGGCGACGACCGAGACCGGCTCGGGCGTCGCGTCGGTCGAGTACCGCGTCGACGGCGGCGCGTGGACGGCGTACGGCACGGGCGCGACGATCGCCACCGCGGCGACCGTCGAGCACCGGGCCACCGACCGGGCGGGCAACGTGTCCGTCGTCGGGACGATCGAGGTCCCGGCGCCCGACCCGGAGGCGCCCGTCAACATCGCGCCCAACGCGGCCGTGAGCGTCTCCGCCACGACCACGTGGAACCGCGCCGCGGGCATCACCGACGGCGTCGCGGACCACCCCGTCACCTCGCAGGCCTCCGCCTGGGGCACGTGGAACATCGCGGGCGACACGCAGTGGGCGCGTCTCGACTGGCCGACGCCGGTCACGACCGGCACCAGCCGGCTGCTGTTCTTCGACGACGGCGGCGGCATGCGCGCCCCGGCGTCGTGGACGCTCGAGCACCTGCTCGACGACGGCGTCACGTGGGCGCCTGTCCCGGACGCGTCGCCGTACACGACGACCGTCGGCCAGCTCGACACCGTCACGCACGCCCCGGTCACCACGACCGCGCTGCGCGCGACGCTGACCAAGCCGCCGACCGGGTGGGTGGGCATCGTCGAGTGGGAGGTCCTGAGCGCGCCCGTCGCGGCGACGACCCTCACCGTCCCGACGGACCCCGTCACCGCCGGGGACGCGTTCGACGCGACGCTCACGGGCGGCACGCCGGACACCGCGTACGCGGTCACGGTCGAGCCTGGCGCGGTCGCGCTCGGGACGCTCGTCACCGACGCCCAGGGCACCGGCACGTTGCGCACGGCGCCCCTGCCGCGGGGCCTCGGGGGCGGGTCGTACACCGTCCGGGCGGCCGCGGGCGGCTCCGTGGTCGAGGCGCCGCTGACCGTGGTCGCCGGACCGGGAGAGGCCGTCGTCACCGCCGGGACCGTCGAGGTCGCCGGGGTTCCCACGGTCGGGCAGGCCCTGCTCGCGCAGACCGCCGGCTGGGGACCCGAGGGCGTCGAGCTCGCGTACCGGTGGTCCGTCGGCGGCAAGGCCGTCCGCGGGGCCACGGGAGTCGAGTACACGCCGACGCAGAAGGACCTCGGCACGACGGTCACCGTCGAGGTCACCGGGTACCTGGACGGCTGGGAGAGCGTCTCGGTCACGTCGTCGCCCACCGCGGCGGTCGTGAAGCCCACCGTGCAGGCCGGGACCGCCGCCGTCGCCGGGACCGCCGTCGTCGGCAGCACCGTGCGGGCGCAGACCACGGCCTGGGCCGACGGCGTCCGGCTCGAGCACCGTTGGCTGCTCGACGGGCAGGTCGTCCGCGGCGCGACGTCGACCGGCTACCGGATCCCGGCGTCGGCGGCCGGGAAGGTCCTCACGGTCGAGGTGCGCGGGACCGCCGAGGGTCACGAACCGTCGACGTGGACCTCGTCACCGCCGACCACGGTGCAGCCCGGCACTCTCACGGCGCGCGACGTGCGGATCGTCGGCACGGCGAAGCCGCTCAAGGTCGTCACCGCCGTGCACGGGGCCTGGGGACCGTTCCCGGTGCGCACGACGTACCAGTGGTTCTCGGACGGGGAACCCGTCGACGGAGCGACCCACCCCCGGTACGTCGTCCGCACCGCCGACCGCGGCGCCGTCCTCACCGTCGAGGTGACCGGCACCAAGGACGGCTACACCCCGACCACGCGCACCTCCGACGGCATCAAGGTGGGACGTTGACCATGACCACGCACCAGACGACACGCAGGTCCGTCGCCGCCGCGCTGGCCGGTGCCCTCGTCGCGACGGCGGTGGCGGCCTGGCCGTCGGCCGCCGTCGCGGCGGACCCGCCCCCGCCGACGCGGTCCTTCCACACGGACGGCAACCCGATCCTCGGGGACGGCTCGTCCTACACCGCCGACGCGGCGCCGCTGTCGGTCGACGGACGGCTGTACGTCTACGCCGGGCACGACGAGGCCGCCGAGCAGCAGGCCGGGTTCGAGATGCACGACTACCAGGTGCTCGCGACGGACGACCCGTCGTCGGGCGACTGGGACCTGTACGCCGAGAACCTCGACCCCGACGCGGTGTTCGGCTGGGCGACCGGTGACGCGGCCTTCGCGGGCCAGGTGACGACCGGCGCCGACGGCCGCTTCTACTGGTACGCGCCCGTGCAGTGGGAGGACACGACCGTGCCGAACCGCATGGCGATCGGCGTCGCGGTCTCCGGGTCGCCCGTCGGGCCGTGGACCGACGCGATCGGCGCACCCCTGCTGACCTGGACGGACGTGTTCGGGTCGTCGACCAGCGGCCAGGAGGTGATCGACCCGCACGTCTTCACCGACACCGACGGGCGCGTCTACCTGTACTGGGGCTCGTGGGGCGTCGCGCGCGTCGTCGAGCTCGAGCCGACGATGACCGCACGCACGGGCGAGATCCGGACGATCTCCGGGCTCACCGGCTTCTTCGAGGCGCCGTGGGTGTTCGAGCGGTCGGGCACGTACTACATGGCGTACGACTGGAAGCAGGGCGGCTCGGAGTGCACGCCGTCGAACTACCAGGCGTGCATCGCCTACGCGACGGCCCCGTCGGCGCTCGGCCCGTGGACCTACCAGGGGATCATCCTCGGCGGGACGTCCGCGACGACGGTGCACCCGTCGGTCGTCGAGCACGAGGGCCGCTGGTGGATCACGTACCACACCAAGGACGCCGTGGGCGGCGGGCACTTCCGCCGGTCCGTCGCGATCGACGAGGTGCGCTGGGACGGCGACCGGATCCTTCCGGTGCAGCAGACGCTCGCCGACGACCCGGACCACCGGCTCACCGACAACGTCGCGCTCGCGGCCGACGTCTCCGCCTCGTTCACCGAGCAGCCGCCCATGCGGCTCGGCGCCGTCAACGAC
This sequence comes from Cellulomonas fimi ATCC 484, assembly GCF_000212695.1. Taxonomy (NCBI): domain Bacteria; kingdom Bacillati; phylum Actinomycetota; class Actinomycetes; order Micrococcales; family Cellulomonadaceae; genus Cellulomonas; species Cellulomonas fimi. Next base: position 866,755 of record NC_015514.1, read on the forward strand.
GGCTTCCGCCGCACGACCGCGCTGCTGCCGCCCGACCAGTGGGGCAACTACCGCGGCACGACCTCGTCGCACCCGTCGGACTGGGTGCAGTACACGTGGGACGCGCCCGTGCGGACCGGCTCGGTGGGCATCGAGCTCCACCGCGACGGCAGCTGGATCCGACAGCCGTCCTCGTGGGTCGTGGAGTACCTCGACGACGCGGGCGCGTGGCAGCCGGTCACCGGCGCGACGTACCCGACGGCGACCGACACGTGGCACACCGTCACGTTCGACGTCGTCTCGACGACCGCGCTGCGCGCGACGTTCCGCGGGCTCGACGAGGGCCCGTACGTGCACTCCGTGTCCGTCTCGGAGTGGGAGGTGTACGCGGTCGCCGCGGACGCGGTGCCCGACGTCGAGGTCGCGACGCCCGTCGGCACCGCGCCGACGCTGCCCGCCGCGGTGCGCGCGTCGTACGGCTCGGCGTCGGCGTGGCTGCCGGTCAGCTGGCGGCCCGTCGATCCGGCGGACTACGCCGCCGAGGGGACGTTCACCGTCGAGGGCCGGGCGCTCGGTCAGAAGGCCGGCTACGTCACGGCGACCGTGCGCGTCGGCGGCACCGTCGACCCGGGCGGCGACGACACGACCGCGCCGGTCGTCTCGGTGTCGGCGTCCGGCACGTCCGGCGACGACGGGTGGTTCTCGTCGCCGGTCACCGTCCGCGTGGCCGCCGACGACGACACGTCCTACCTGACGACGATCGAGACGCGCGTCGGCTCCGGCGCGTGGACCCCGACGGCAGACGCCCGGAACGTCGACCTGCCGGTGGCGGCGCAGGGGGAGACGGTCGTCAGCGGCCGTGCCACCGACGCGGCGGGCAACGTGTCCGCCGAGGTCAGCAGGACCGTGAAGGTCGACACCGAGGCGCCGGCCGTGACGGCCACGCTCGACGAGGCCGCCCGCGCGGTCACGCTCGGCGCGACCGACGCCCTCTCCGGGGTCGCAGCGGTCGAGTACCGGTTCGACGGCACGGGCGACTGGGTGGCCGCGGCCGACGGCGCCGTGGTGGAGGCGCCCGACACGCTCCCGCACGAGCTCGTCGTGCGCGCCCGCGACCGCGCCGGCAGCACCGCGACCGCCACGGTCGGCATCCCGCTCGGCGACGGCGCGTCGCTCACCGGCAACGTCGCGCCGTACGCGACCGCGTCGGCGTCCTTCACCTCCGGGTGGGAGGACGTCGGCGGGATCAACGACGGCACGACCGCCTGGGGCGAGGACGACGCCACGAAGGTCGGCGCGTCGTGGGGCACCTGGGACCGCGTCGGCGAGCAGTGGGCGCAGCTCACGTGGGACTTCGACGTGACCGTCGACCGCGCGAACGTGTGGTGGTACCAGAACGTCCCGGACGCGCAGGGCGAGGGCCTCATCGCGCCGCGGTCGTGGGTGCTGCAGCACCTCGACGCCGACGGCACCACCTGGCGCGACGTGGCACTGACGTCCGGCGAGTACGCGCGGACGTCGACGGGCTTCGTGCCCGTGGGCTTCGAGCCCGTCACCACCCGCGCCCTGCGCATCGTCGCGCAGTCGTGGGGCGCGGCCGCCGGGCAGGGGTCGGTCGGGATCCACGAGTGGCAGGTCGGGGCCGCCGAGGAGGCGGGCGTCGTCACACCGGCCGCGCCGACGTTCACGCCCGCCGCGGTGTGCACCGACGGCGTCCCCGAGAAGGCGCGCGTCGTCGTCCCGTCCACCGACGGGGTCGTCTACGCGATCGACGGCGAGGACGTGACCGGCACGGTCGAGGTCGCGGCCGACGCCGCGGTCGTCGTCACGGCCCGCGCCGCCGACGGGTACACGCTGGCCGACGGCGCGACGACCGAGTGGGAGCACCGGTTCGTCGCCCCCGACTGCCCGGTCGAGGACGTCGTCGTCACGCCGACCGCCCCCGCGTACACCGGCCCGGTGTGCACCGACGGTGCGGCGGGCGACGCCTCGGTCGTCGTGCCGGCCGTGGAGGGCGTCGCGTACCGCGTCGACGGCTCCGCGGTGACCGGACCCGTCGCCGTCGCGCTCGGGTCGGTCGTCACGCTGACGGCCGTCCCGCTCGACGGGTACGCGTTCCCCGCCGGTCCGCAGGCCGTCTCGTGGGCGTTCCGCGCCGACGCCCCCGACTGCTCGCCCGCGACGGCCGTCGTGCCGGGCACCGTCGAGATCACGGGCGCGGTCCGCGTCGGCCGCACGCTGCGGGTCGAGGTCGACGGGTGGGAGCCCGGCGACGTCCGGCTCGCGTACACCTGGTTCGCCGACGGGGTCCGCCTCGACGGCGTCACCGGTGACCGCCTCGAGCTCCCCGCGGAGCTCGAGGGAGCGACGGTCACGGTGAAGGTCACGGGCTTCGGCACCGGACTGGTCACGGCGTCGGCCACCTCCGACCCTGTCGGCCCGGTCCTCCCGCCGAAGAAGGGCTGGGACTGGCCCTGGTCGGGCGGCGGCTGGCGCTGGCCGTGGTCCTGACCCGCCCGTGACGGACGAGGGGTGGCGCCTCCGTGGCGACCACCCCTCGTCGCCGTCGGCGCGACGGCGACGGGGTCCGACGGTGTCGCCACCCGTCCGGGTGAGATCGGTGGGCCTGTCGCAGGACTGCGACAGCGTTGCGACACCCGGGCGACCGGCGCGGGAGACCGGTCCACGTAGTTTGTCCGTATGCAGCCCCAGCGAACCCCGCGTCGCCGCACGTCAGGCCCGCTGTCCGTCGTGGCCGTGCTGGCGCTGACGGCGGCGTGCGGCAGCCCGGCCGCGCCCGAGTCCTCCGCCGCCCCGAGCCGCACGCCGCGGTCCACGCCCTCGGCGTCGCCCACCTCGGCCGTCCCTGTCGTCGCCGGCTACGACGTCGGCGAGATACCGCCGGTGCCGCTGTTCGTCCTGCCCGACCTGTCGATGCTCGACGCGTCGCTCGCGGGCTTCGCGATCACCGTGGACCAGGCCGTCGGCGACCTGCCGGGGGTCCGCGTGGAGCCGCAGCGGTGCGACGCGCAGGCCGCCTCGCCCGGCGTGCTGCTCGCGTACGGCGACGGGTCGGGGACGCTGACCGGCCCGGACGGCACCGTGACGAACTACGGCGACGGCTCGGGCACGTACAGCCTCAACGGCACCGAGGTCACCGTCTACGGCGACGGCTCCGGCACCTACGCCGACGGCACCACGACCGTGTCGAGCTACGGCGACGGCTCGGGCAGCTACGACGACGGCACCACGAGCGTGACCCTGTACGGCGACGGCTCGGGCACCTGGTCGCGCGGCGACCGGACCATCACGAACTACGGCGACGGCTCGGGCCTGTACGAGGACGGCGACGTGACCATCCAGAACTACGGCGACGGGTCGGGCGCGTACGAGGCCCCAGGGCTGTCCGTCGCGAACCACGGGGACGGGACGGGGACCGTCAACGGGGTGCCCGTGCAGGTCGACGACCTGCCTCCCGTGCCGCGCCTCGGCACGTTCCCGTCGATGGGCGTGCTCGCGCCCGCACCGACGTGCGGCACGCGCATCGTGCTCGACGCCGCGGTGCTGTTCGACTTCGGCAGCCACGCGGTGCGCGCCGACGCCCGCGCCACGCTCGACGCCGTCGCGCAGGTCCTCGCCGACGTCCCGGCCGCGCGCGTCGAGGGCCACACCGACTCCGTCTCCTCCGACGAGCTCAACCAGGCCCTGTCCGAGCGCCGGGCGGACGCCGTGGCCACCGCCCTCGGCGAGCGCGGTGTGTCCGCGGCCCTCGAGACGCAGGGCTTCGGCGAGTCCCGGCCCGTCGCGCCCAACGAGGTCGACGGCGTCGACAACCCCGCAGGACGCCAGCTCAACCGCCGCGTCGAGATCGTGGTGCCGTCGTGACCGGGCGTTCGACCGGGCTCCGGTCCCGACGGGACGGCGTGCGCCGACGTGCCGTCGTGCTCGGTGTGGCGCTCGCCGCGACGCTCTGCGGGTGCTCCGCCGAGATCGTCCGTGACGACGACCCCGCGGGTGCGGCCGACGGCGGGGGACAGAGCGACATGCGGCGACCGCCGTCGGACGCCGGCACGACGGACGACGGCTCGGCCCCGGACGACGGCACGCCGGCCGCGACCGGGCAGGGCGGCGACGGTCACCCCGCACCGCCCGACGACGAGACGCTCGACCGCGCCGGGCTCGCCGCCGAGGCGACGCAGCACGTCACGTGCGGCGGGGGCGACCTCGTCCTGACGTCGGTCGGGACCGCGGTCGCGGTCGACGACGCGTGCGCGACGCTGACCGTCGCGGCGAGCGACGCGGCCGTCGTGGCGGGAGAGGTCGAGCGGCTCGTCGTGGCCGGTGCCGGGGTGCGGGTCGTCGTCGCGCGCGCGGGGTCGGTGCAGATCGACGCCGCTGACGTGCGCGTCGCGTGGGAGGACGGGACGCCGCAGGTCGACGACCACGGCGCCGCGAACGTCTACGGGCCGGTCGGCACGGTCGGGCTCGACGGTGGTGCGTCGTGACGGCGACACCGCCGGTCCCCGGCCCGCCCCCGCAGCCCGGTACCGCCGTGCCGCATCCGGTCGCCGGCCCGGTGCCGTACCCCGTGCCCGGTCCGTGGCCGCAGCCCGCGCCCCGCACCGACGGCCTCGCGGTCGCGTCGCTCGTGCTCGCCCTGTGCGGGTTCACCGTCGTCGCCGTTGCCCTGGGGCACCTCGCGCTGCACCGGCTGCGCCGCACGGGTGAGCGCGGGTACGGGCTCGCGGTGACGGGGCTCGTGCTCGGCTACACCACGCTGGCGGCCCTCGTCGTGGTCGTCGTCGCCGTCGCCGGGACGGTGTGGTGGGGGGTGCAGCAGTGACGGGTGCTCCGCTGGTCCTGCTCGTCGACGACGAGCAGGCGATCCTCGACGGCCTCGCGCCCTTCCTCGAGCGGTCGGGGCTGGAGGTCGCGACCGCGACGGACGGCGAGGCGGCGCTCGCCGCGCACGGCCGCACGCCCGCGGACATCCTCGTGTGCGACGTCCTCATGCCCCGGCTCGACGGGCGCGCCCTCGTGCGACGCCTGCGCTCCGACGGCGATTGGACGCCCGTCGTGCTGCTGACCCAGGTGGGGGAGTCGTACGAGCGCTCCGCGGCGCTCGAGGAGGGCGCCGACGACTACCTCAACAAGCCGTTCGACCCGCAGGAGCTGCTCGCCCGGGTGCGCGCGGTCCTGCGCCGGGCGGTGCCCGGGCAGCCGTCGCTCACGGCGTCCGACGTGCTGGTGAGCGGGGGGCTGCGGGTCGACCGTGCGGCCCGTCGTGCGACGCTCGACGGCCGGCCCGTCGCGCTCACCCCCAAGGCGTCGCTGCTGCTCGACTACCTCATGACCCACCCGGGGGAGCTGTTGACGCGCGAGCGGCTGCTCGCCGCGCTGTGGGGGTTCGAGTCGATGGTGACGACGCGCGCGGTGGACCACCGCGTCGCCGAGATCCGGCGCGTCCTCGACGACGACCCCGCCGCGCCGCGGTTCGTCGAGACCGTGCCGTCGGGCGGCTACCGCTTCTGCGGGGACGTGCGCCGAGGGGCCCGCGGGTGACCGCGTGGTGACGGAGCGGCCGGCCCGTGCGGCGCGGACCGTCACGCGCGGCGCCGCCGTGGCGGCGGCGGTCGTCGTGCTCGTGACGGCTGCGACGGCCGTGCTCGTCGCGCTCGCCGCGCCCGGCGACTCGCTGCGCGTGACGGTCCGTCTCCTGCCGCTCGTGCTCGTCGTCGGGGCGCTCGCGGTCGTCGCGGTGCTCGGGACGGCCGTGCTGCGAGCCCGCACCCGACGGCGGTCGACGCAGCGGCTGGAGCACGCACGGGAGCAGGCGCGCCGCTTCGAGCAGGAGGCGCGCACGCGCTTCCTCGCCCGGCTCGACCACGAGCTCAAGAACCCGGTGACGGCGATCCGCGCGGCGGTCGCCGGGGCGGGCGACGACGCGGGCCCCGAGGAGCGCGCGCGGTCGCTCGCGACACTCGTGTCCCAGTCGACGCGGCTGTCCGCGCTGGTCGCGGACCTGCGCAAGCTCGCCGAGCTCGGCACGCAGGAGATCGAGGACGAGGACGTCGACCTGGCGCAGGTCGTCCGGGACGCCGTCGAGGACGTGTGTGCGCAGGCCGACGCCGCGGGTGCCCCGCGACCCGCCGTCGACGTCGCGCTGCCGACCGCCCCGTGGCCGCTGCCGCACGTCCGCGGTGACGTCGACCTGCTGTACGTCGCGGTCTACAACCTGCTCGCGAACGCCGTGAAGTTCTCCCCGCCGGGGACGCGGATCGAGGTGCGCGGCACGGACGACGACGGCACGGTGCTCGTCGAGGTCGCCGACGCGGGGCCGGGCATCCCGCAGGACGAGGTCGGCGTCGTCTTCGACGAGCTCGCGCGGGGCCGCGACGCCCGGGGCCTGCCCGGCTCGGGCATCGGCCTCGCGCTCGTGCGCGTCGTCGCGCAGCGGCACGGCGGTGACGTCACGCTCCGGTCCCGCGTCGGCCAGGGCACGAGCGTCCGCCTGCGCGTCCCGACGGCCGGGCCGTCGGGCGGCGGGCCGACGGTCAGGTAGGCGGGCACGCCGGCAGCGCGTCCGCGCGCTCGCGCAGTTCCGCCAGACCTGTCAGGACCGCCGCGCGGTGCTTGCCGAGCAGCATCCAGCGGGGCAGCCGGTGCCCCATCTCGCGCCCTGCGGGCAGGACCTCGACGACGCGGTGCCGAGCCCCGACGAAGGACTCCAGGCAGTCGAGGTGGTCGGCGTTCGCGGCCCACAGCTGCTCGCCGCCGCACCGGGTCGTGAGCCAGAACGGCAGCCCGTGCAGGGCATCGACGCCAGTGCGCACGTCGGGCGGCTGGACGTGCAGCTGGTCGATCCTGGTCGCGCCGCCGCCCGCGCACGCCCTCTCTTCTGCCTTGCCCCGTCACCACGACCCGCCCGACCGGGGGCCGGGCAGCCCTGGTCAGGTGGGCTTCGGGCCCGTGGAGCCGCGGGGGACCAGGCGGGACGGGATGACCTCGGTGCCGTGGTGCGGGGTGCCCTCGATGGCGTCGAACAGCAGGGCCGCGGCGCGGCGGCCCAGCTCCTCGAGGTTCATGTCGATGCTCGTGAGCTGCGGCCGGGCGTTGAGCGCCAGGATCTCCCAGTTGTCGTGGCCGGTGACCGCGACGTCCTCGGGCACGCGGCGGCCGGACTCGCGCAGGGTGTCGAGCACGCCCCGGGCGATCTGGTCCGAGCCGCAGACGATCGCGTCGACGTCGGCGAACCGCGTGAGGACGAGACCCGCGGCCGTGCGGCCCCACTCCTCGGTCCAGGTGCCGTAGAGCGGCCCGCCGAGCACCTCGACGCCCGCCTCGGCCAGCGCCGCGGTCGCGCCGTCGACGCGGTCGTGCGCGGCACCGTACCCGGCGTCACCTGTGACGACCGCGATGCGGGTGCGGCCGCACGCGAGCAGGTGCTCGGCGACGAGCCGGCCGCCGAGCACGTTGTCGGTGACGACGGACATGTCGTCGGGGTCCAGCGACGGTGCGTACGCGTAGACGACGGGCACGGGCAGCCGGCCGAGCGACGGGCGCGGGTCGGGGCGAGCGCCCACGACGATGAGCCCGTCGACGCGCCGGCCCAGGAGCGCCTGCACGTGGTACTGCTCGCGCAGCGCGTCTCCGCGCGCGTCGCACAGGAGGACCGACGTCTTGCCGGTGCCCGCGGCGTCCTCGGCGCCCATGAGCGTGGGGATCGAGAACCGGCCTTCGAGGTCGTGCGTGACGAGGCCGATCGTCCCGGAGCGCCCGGACAGCAGGTGCCGTGCCAGGACGTTGGGCGAGAAGTTGAGCTGCTCCGCGGCCGAAAGGACGCGTTCACGGGTTTCGGCCTTGACCTGCTGCCGCCCGTTGAGCGACTTGGAGGCCGTCGCGAGCGAGACCCCGGCCAGCTTGGCGACGTCCGCGAGGGTGGGCGGCTTGCGTCCGTTCCCCGATGTCGTCGGCATCTTCACCCCCTGCGAGAACGAAAGGTGACGGGGCGGACGCCGTCGTCTTTCGGGATCGTACCGTGACGACACGCCTCGGTGGCCACTTGACGTGCCGAGACAACGACGGCTACGTTACCGAAAAGGGTTTCGGCAGACCCTCAGCCAGCGGGCGCCCGACGGGGGACGTCCGCGAGTTCGCTTCGACGACGAAGTCCGAGGAGAGCACGATGAGCAAGAGGTTGTCCCGATCGCGGGGTGCGCGCGGAGCCGCCCTGCTGGCCGTCGCCGGTCTTGCGCTGACGGGCCTCGCGGCCTGCAGCAGCGCCGACGACGGCGGGAGCGACGCGCCGGCCGAGTCCGTCGGCCCCGACGGTGTCGACGACGGCACGACCCTGACCATGTGGACCCGCGCCCCGCTGGAGCGCCAGGCCAAGGCCCTCGTCGAGGCGTACAACGCGTCGCACGAGAACCAGGTCGAGCTGGAGATCATCCCCAACGACGACATGGAGGGGAAGGTCGGTGCGGCCGCCACGAACGACGAGCTGCCCGACCTGCTCGCCGGCGACGTCGTCCGCCTGCCCTACTGGGTCGCGAACGGCCTGTTCACCGACCTGACCGAGAACATCGACGGCCTGGACTACGCGGACGACATCACGCGCGGCCACGTCGACGCGGGCACCGACCCGGACGGCGCGAAGCACACGCTGCCGTTCGTCACCGACATCTCCGTCATGGTGTGGAACAAGGCGCTGTACGCCGAGGCGGGGCTCGACCCGGAGAAGGGCCCGACCACGCTCGCGGAGTTCCAGGAGCAGGCCGAGGCCGTCCAGGCGCTGAACAAGCCGGGCGTGTCCGGCACCTACTACGGCGGCAACTGCGGCGGGTGCCTCGTCTTCACGTGGTTCCCGACGATCTGGGCGTCCGGCGAGGAGGTCCTCTCCGAGGACGGCACCGAGTCGCTGCTCGCGTCCGACACCGCGCAGGCGCTGTACGACACCTACGCCGCGCTCAACGACGCGGGCGCCGTCGGGGCCGGGTCGAAGGAGGAGACGGGCGCGACGTGGACGGCTCCGTTCTCGAACGGCGAGGTCGGCGTCATGCAGTACCCGAACACCGCGGTGTACGCGGCGAAGGAGGCCGGCATCGACGTCGGCGTCACCGGCATCCCCGGTGTCGACGGCGGCCAGTCGACGTTCCTCGGCGGCGACGCGATGGGCGTCTCGAAGGACTCGGAGCACGTCGCGCAGGCGTGGAACTTCCTCGCCTGGATGATGTCCGACGAGACGCAGCTCGAGGTCGTCGCGAAGAACGGCGAGGTGCCGGGCCGCAACAGCCTGCTCGACAACGAGTACGCGCAGCAGGACCCGCTGGCCCTCACGATGAACAAGCTCGCCGAGGACGGCCGCACGCCCGTCGCCGAGTACTTCTCGGAGGCGTTCAACGCGTCCGGCAGCCCGTGGGTCACGCTGTTCCGCAACGCGACCTTCGACAAGACCGGCACGGTCGAGGAGGACAACGACGCCATCACGGCCGTCCTGTCCCAGTGACGACCCAGTGAGAACCCGGTGAGACCCGCGGCGGCGGGCGCACCCGGCACGGCACCGCCCGTGACCGTCACCGCCCGCCGCCGCCCCCGGCCCACCCCCGAGCCCCGCACCGACGCGGGCGCGACCCCGGAGCCAGCATGACCACCGTCACCACCCGCCCGCCCGACGCCGGCACGGCGCCACCACCACCGCGACGCCGCCGCGGCAACCGCTCGCACGGCCCGCTGCTCGGCTGGCTCTACGCGAGCCCGACCGCGGTCCTCGTCGCCGTCCTCTTCGTCGTCCCGCTCGTCCTCGTCGTGATCATGTCCGCGTCGGACTGGTCGCTCCTGGCCGGCAACGACGGCACCAACTTCCCGGCGAACTACACCGAGGTGCTCGCGCACCGGATGTTCTGGCCGTCTGTCGTCTTCACGCTGAAGTACACGGTCATCGCCACGGTGCTGCTCATCGGCCTGGGCCTCGGCCTGGCGCTGCTGGTGCAGGAGTCGAGCCGGTGGAGCGGCGTGCTGCGCACGTCGTTCCTGCTCCCCACCGCCCTCGGGCTCGCGTCGGCGTCGCTGCTCTTCTACGCGCTGTACTCGCCGCAGGTCGGCCCGATCTCGGACTTCCTCGCACGGTTCGGAATCGGCAACGGCTCCGTCAACGTGCTCGGCACCGCCGACGGCGCGCTGTGGGGGACGGTCATCCTCATCGTCTGGCGGTTCGCGGGCTTCTACATGCTGCTGCTGCTCGTCGGCCTGCAGGGCATCGGGCAGGAGGTCTACGAGTCGGCCCGGATGGACGGCGCGAACACGTGGCAGGTGTTCCGCAAGATCACGCTGCCGCTGCTCAAGCCGTCGCTCGCGCTCGCGACGATCCTCTGCGTCACGGGCTCCCTGCTCGCGTTCGACCAGTTCTACATCCTGACGAAGGGCGGCCCGGACGGCTCGACGATGACCGTGGTCCAGCTCGTCTACAACCTGGCGTTCGAGTCCAAGCGCGACCTCGGCATGGCCGCCGCGCTGTCGGTGCTCGTGCTGCTCGCCCTCGTGGTCATCAACGTCGTCCAGCTCAAGGCGCTCCGGCGCTCCCCCGACGAGTGACAGGGAGACCCGCCGTGAAGAACGTGCGCGTGCTCGGACGCACGCCCTACTGGGTGCTCACGGGTGGCCTGGCCATCCTCTTCCTCTACCCCATGATCTGGACCGCCGTGTCGTCGGTGTCCCCGCAGCCCGGCTCGGCGCAGGTCGACGGGTTCGGGCTCGGCAACTACGAGACGCTGCTGCACTACCAGGCGGGCCTCGGCCACTACCTGGCGAACTCGCTGGTCATCACGCTCGTCGCGGTCGTCACGACGCTCGTCGCGGCCACGTTCGGCGGCTACGCGTTCGCGCGGTTCCGGTTCCCCGGCAAGGACGCGCTGTTCCTGCTCGTCCTGTCGATCCTCATGGTCCCGTACGCGACGCTGCTGGTCCCGCTCGTCATCTGGCTCAAGGACATCGGCCTCAACAACTCGCTGGTCGGCGTCGGTCTCGTGCTCGCCGTGTTCCAGCTGCCGTTCGCGATGTTCATGATGCGCATCTCGTTCGAGTCGGTGCCCCGGGAGATGGAGGAGGCGGCCCTCGTCGACGGCTGCGGCTCCTTCGGGGCGCTGCGCCGGGTGCTGCTGCCGGCCGTCAAGCCGGGGCTCATCACGATCGGCCTGTTCGCGTTCCTCGCCGCGTGGAACGACTTCATGGTGCCGCTGTACCTCGTCGGCGGCGAGAACCAGCCGCTGCCGCTCGCGCTGGTCAACATGCGCCAGCAGGTCATGGGCGTCATCGACTACGGGGCCACGCAGGCGGGGGTCGTCGTCCTGACGATCCCCTGCATCCTGCTCTTCCTCGTGCTCCAGCGGCACTACGTCAACGGATTCATGTCGGGCGCGCTGAAGGGATGAGAACGCTCGTGGACCACCAGACCATCACCCGACCCGCACCCGTGCTGCCGTCGACGGGGGCCGTGCGCCCGCTCGGCCTCGACGAGGTCGCTCTGACCGGGGGCTTCTGGGCCGACCGGCAGCGCGTCAACGGCGAGGCGTCGATCCCGCACTGCGACCGCTGGGAGACCCGCGTCGGCTGGATCGACAACTTCCGGCACGCGCTCGACGGGAGCATCACGCAGCGGCGGACGGGCCGCGAGTTCTCCGACTCCGACGTCTACAAGATGATCGAGGCCATGGCGTGGGAGGTCGGCCGGACGGGCGACCCCGCCCTCGAGGCCCGGATCCAGGAGCTGACCGCCCTGATCGGCGCCGTCCAGGAGCCCGACGGCTACCTGAGCACGAAGTTCGGCCGGCCCGGCCAGGAGCCGCGGTACTCCGACCTCGCGTGGGGCCACGAGCTGTACTGCTTCGGGCACCTCATCCAGGCCGCGGTCGCGCGGCTGCGCACGGGGCACGACGACGAGCTCGTCGCGATCGCCCGCCGCGCCGCCGACCACGTGTGCGCCGAGTTCGGCCCGGACGGGCGCGACGCCGTGTGCGGGCACCCCGAGATCGAGGTCGCGCTCGTCGAGCTGGCCCGGGCGACCGGCGAGCGGCGCTACCTCGACCAGGCCGCGCTGTTCGTCGAGCGCCGCGGCCGCGGCACGCTGCCGGACATCGAGCTCGGGCGCGAGTACTACCAGGACGACGTGCCGGTGCGGGACGCGACGGTGCTGCGCGGGCACGCGGTGCGCGCCCTCTACCTGACGGCCGCCGCGGTCGACGTCGCGGTCGAGACGCACGACGAGGCCCTGCTCGACGCCGTGCGACGGCAGTACGAGCGCACGCTCGCGCGCCGCACCTACCTGACCGGCGGCATGGGCGCGCACCACCAGGACGAGGCGTTCGGCGACGACCACGAGCTCCCGCCCGACCGCGCGTACTGCGAGACGTGCGCCGGGGTCGCGTCGGTCATGGTCGCGTGGCGGCTGCTGCTCGCGACGGGCGAGGCCCGGTGGGCGGACGTCGTCGAGCGCACGCTCTACAACGTCGTCGCGACGTCCCCGGCGCAGGACGGGCAGGCGTTCTTCTACACGAACCCGCTGCACAAGCGCGTGCCCGGCTCCGCAGCCGACCCGGACCAGGTCAGCGCCCGCGCGCTGTCCCGGCTCCGCGCGCCGTGGTTCGAGGTGTCGTGCTGCCCGACCAACGTGGCCCGCACGCTCGCGTCGCTCGGTGCCTACCTGGCGACCACGACCGACGACGGCGTGCAGCTTCACCAGTACGCGCCGGCCCGCATCGCGACGACGCTCGGCGACGGACGCCCGATCGGTCTCGAGGTCGCGACGGGCTACCCGCACGACGGGGACGTCGTGGTCCGCGTGACGCAGGCGCCCGAGGGCGAGGTCGGCCTGTCGCTGCGCGTGCCGTCGTGGGCGGTGGGCGCCGCGACGCTCGACGGCGCGCCCGTCGAGGGCGGCGTGGCGGTGGTCCGCCGCGTGTTCGCCGTCGGCGACGAGGTCCGTCTGTCGCTGCCCGTGGAGCCCCGCGTGACGACGCCGGACGACCGCATCGACGCCGTGCGCGGCTGCGTCGCCGTCGAGCGCGGCCCGCTCGTCCTGTGCGCCGAGTCGACCGACCTGCCCGGCGGGCTGCACGTCGACGCGATCCGGCTGGACGCCTCGGCGCCGCTCGTGAGTGACGGCGACGGTGCGCGTGGTCGGGCCCGGGCCGTCGAGCACGCCGACGCCGGCTGGCCGTACGGCCCGCAGGCGCACGAGCGCGCCGCCGACGGCTTCGACCTGCGTCTGGTCCCGTACCACTCGTGGGCGAACCGCGGCCCGAGCACCATGCGGGTCTGGATCCCGACCGCCTGACCCCCCCGACCGCCCCGCCGCCCCGCCGTGCCGACGCCGGGGCGGCGGGGCCTCGCCCCGGCGGGCAGACTCGGGGACATGCCCGGGTCGAAGCCCCTCGACGAGTACCGCGCCAAGCGGGACCCGGCGCGCACGCGCGAACCGGTGCCGCCGCCGGACGCGCCGCTCCCGCGGGGCGACGGCCGCACGTTCGTGATCCAGGAGCACCACGCCCGCGCGCTGCACTGGGACCTGCGCCTGGAGCGCGACGGCGTGCTGGTCTCGTGGGCCGTGCCGAAGGGCCTCCCGCAGGAGCCCGGGACGAACCACCTCGCGGTGCACACCGAGGACCACCCGATGGAGTACGCGACGTTCGAGGGCGAGATCGCGGCGGGGGAGTACGGCGCCGGGCACATGACGGTGTGGGACCGCGGCACCTACGAGACGGTGAAGTGGTCGGACCGCGAGGTGCAGGTCGTGCTGCACGGCGAGCGCGTCGACGGCCGGTACGTGCTGTTCCGGACCCGCGGGCGGGGTGGCGGCGCGCGCGACGACGGCCGGTCGTGGATGGTGCACCGCATGGACCCGCCGACGCGCACCGACTGGACGCCGCTGCCCGAGCTCGTGCGCCCCATGGCGGCCGTGCCCGGCGAGCTGCCGGGTGACGACGCGGCGTGGGCGTTCGAGATGAAGTGGGACGGCGTCCGGGCCGTCGCCTACGTCGACGGCGGCCGGGTCCGGCTCATGTCGCGCAACGACCTGGACGTCACGCGCTCGTACCCGGAGGTCGCCGGGCTCGGCGAGCAGCTCGGCTCGGTGCAGGCCGTGCTCGACGGGGAGCTCGTCACGTTCGACCAGCGCGGCGCCCCCGACTTCGGCCGCCTCCAGCAGCGCATGCACGTCGCCGACCCGGCCGTCGCGCGCCGACTCGCGCAGTCCGTGCCCGTCGTCTACCTGCTGTTCGACGTGCTGCACCTCGACGGGCGCCCCACCGTCGACCTCCCCTACGACGAGCGCCGCCGGCTGCTGGAGGACCTCGGGCTCGCCGGGCGCTCCTGGCAGACGCCCCCGGCGTTCGACGGACCCGGTGCCGCGATCCTCGCGGCCAGTGCCGAGAACGGGCTCGAGGGCGTGCTGGCCAAGCGACGGACCTCGCCGTACCGGCCCGGCCGCCGCTCGCCGGACTGGGTCAAGGTCAAGCACGTCCGCATGCAGGAGGTCGTGCTGGCCGGCTGGAAGCCGGGCAAGGGGGCGCGCGCGGAGACCCTCGGTGCGCTCGTGCTCGGCGTGCCCGACGGCGACGGGGTGCTGCGGCCTGCGGGCGGCGTCGGCACCGGGTTCACGCGCCGTGCCCTCGACGACCTGCTGCGCCGCCTCGCGCCCCTCGAGACCGCGACGTCGCCGTTCGTCGACCGCCTGCCCGCCGCCGAGACGCGCGACGTGCACTGGGTCCGTCCCGAGCTCGTCGGGGAGGTCGCGTTCGCCGGCTGGACGTCCGACGGCCGGCTCCGGCACCCGTCCTGGCGCGGCCTGCGCCCGGACAAGGACCCGCGCGACGTCGTCCGGGAGGCCTGACGCCTCCGGGTGCGGACGTCACGCGACCGGGAGACGATGTCGCCGGCGCGCCGGGCGCGCCGCGGGTGCGGAGCAGCGCCCGCCCCCGCGGGGCCGCCACCGACGCCGGTCCCGACGCGAGGAGGAGCAGGATGGCGACCGTCGCGGACGTCCTCACCCCGAACCCCGTCACCGTCGAGGCCACCACCACGGTCCGTGCGGCCGCCGAGCTCATGCGGGAGCACGACGTCGGTGACCTCGTCGTCGTCGAGCAGGGGCGGCTCGTCGGCATCGTCACCGACCGTGACCTGGTCGTGCGTGTGCTCGCCGTCGGCGGTGAGGCGCAGGACCCCGTGGGCCAGGTGGGCACCGGCTCGCCGGTCGTCGTGAGCCCCGACGACGACGTCGTCACCGCGGCCGACCTCATGGCGACGCATGCCGTCCGCCGTCTTCCCGTCGTCCGCGACGGCCAGGTCGTCGGCATCGTGTCGCTCGGCGACCTCGCGGTGCGGCACAACGCGGGCCCGGTGCTGGGCGCGATCTCCCAGGCCCCGCCGTCGTCCTGACCGGTCGGGCTCCCACCTCGCGCGGCCGGTGGGGGCACCGCGCCGCGCGGTGACGCCGAGGGCGAACGGTGCGTGCGCCCGCCAGGTGCCTCACGTACCGTGGCCGGATGACGACGAACGAGGCGACTCCCGCCGCCGGCTGGTCCCGGCGGCTCGGCCGCGTCACCGCCGCCGTGCGCGGCCTGCCGCGCCCCGTGCGCGTCATCGCCGTCGCGTCGGTCGGTGGGACGGTCGTGCTGGCCGGCGTCGCGATGCTCGTCCTGCCCGGGCCCGGGATCCTCGCGATCCTCGCCGGGCTCGCGATCCTCGCCACGGAGTTCGTGTGGGCGCGCCGCATGCTGGAGCGCAGCAAGGCCGCCGCCAAGGCGGGCGTCGACAAGGGACGCGACGCGCTCCAGCGCCGCCGCTGACGGCGGCACCGCCAGGCCCCGAACAGGCTCGCCGGACACCGAGCGGCTGCGTGCGGCAGCGTGCGGCCACGCCGCCCCGCCACGCCCGGCCGCTGTCGGCGGCGTCAGGCCGTGGGGCCGGACCGCCCGTAGACGGGGCGGGCCGCGAGGTCGTCCGTCCGGGCGTCGAGGAGCCGGCGCAGCGCCTCGTACCGCCGCTCGGCGACCCGCCGCGCGGGACCCGCGGCGCACGCCTCGACGTCGTGGTGCGCCCGCGCGGTGGCGGACGCGACCTGGAACCACGGTGCGCCGGCGAGCTCCGCGCACATCGCCTCGACCGCCCGGTCGACGCCCTGCTCGTCCGTGTCCCTCATGGTCGGCTCCTTCGCCTCACGCCCACCATCGTCCTCGCGCCCTCCGACACTGCCGGTGCGCCACGCGGACGACGAGACGTCCCGCGAGGAAGGAGCCGCGGGCACGAGCGTGCGGACCGCCGGGTCCGGGTGAAGCGTCATGGTCACACCGGGGAGGCGACGCCGAGCGCGACCCGGTCGTGCGGGACGGCCGCGAAGCGCTGCCCGGGGTAGCGCAGACCCGCGAAGTACGCGTTGACGTGCGCGACGATCTGCTCGCCGCCGACCCAGACCCCGGCGAGCCACGCCCCGGTCGTCGTGTGGCAGTCGGCCACGAGCGTCACGTCGTACCCGGCCGCTGCGGCGGACTGCCCGAGCGTGCGCACGCAGTAGTCCGACTGGGCCCCGGCGAGGACGAGGTGCGTCGTCCCGGTGCGGGCCAGCACGGACTGCAGGTCCGTGCCGGCGAACGCGTCGCGGTACGCCTTGTGGACGCGCGCCTCGCCGGGCAGCACGACGAGGTCGGGGTGCAGCCGCCAGCCGTCGCTGTCGCGTGCGAAGTCCTGCTCGTCCTGCACCCACACGACGGGCACGCCCTCCGTACGGGCGCGGGACGTGAGCGCGTTCGTGCGGGCCAGCACGCCCTCGACGTCCACGCACTGCGGGAGGACGCCGACCTGGAGGTCGACGACGAGGACGGCCGTGCGCGGTGTGGTAGCGCTCCCATTCACACGGTCGATTGTCCACGAACGGGCGACGTGCGCGAAATCGGCACACCGGGACGACCGCGTCGTGCGGGCGCACGGCGCGGCGGCGACACGGCCTCAGGACGCGACGGGCCGCAGCTCGACGACGTCGCCCGGCCACATGATGGTCCGCACGAGACGGGCGAGGTCCTGCACGTCGTCGGTCTCGACGACGTAGTAGCCGCCGAGCTGCTCGGCGGTCTCCACGTAGGGGCCCTCGGTGACCGTCACGTCGTCGAGCTCGCCCCGTCCGTCGTCCGCCGCGGGGGTCCTCCGGACGACGAGCGCCGACGCGGCGGCCTGCAGCTCCTCGCCACCGACGACCACGTGACCACGTCGGGCGCACTCCTCGGCGAACGCGCCGTGGTCCTCGTAGGCAGCCGCCCGCGTCTGCTCGTCGGCGGCGTCCCACGCGGCCTCGTCGCCGCGCAGCAGCACCACGTACCGCTGGCTCATGTCGTCCCTCCGTCCCCGGGCGGGCCGGCCCCGTGCCGGCCGCGGGCCGGCGTCGTCCTCGTCCGGCTGCCTCGTCGCCCTGATGACGCGCGACGGGTGCCGAGATCGACAGTGTCAGCCGAGGAACACCTGCGCGCAGAGCGCGCCGCGCGGGCCGTCGACGCACGCGACGCCGATGGACGTGAAGTCGGGCGACAGGAGGTTCGCGCGGTGGCCGGGCGAGGCGAGCCACGCGTCGACCGTGGCCTGGGCGGTCGGGTAGCCGAGCGCGAGGTTCTCGCCGACGGTCCGCCCGCCGCACGCCGTCAGGATGGGTCCGAGCGGGTCGTGCTCGAAGCGGTTCTCGGCGACGAGCAGGGACGCGCGCGCGAGCGCCTGCTCCTGCGCGCAGGCGGAGGTGGCGAGGTCGGGCAGGCCGGCGGCGCGTCGGGCGACGTTGCCGAGCGTGACGATCTCGGCGTCGATCGACTGGGGCGCGGTGGCGGCCGGTGCGGGCGCGGGGACCGGCACGGTGGTGGCCGGCTGCGGCGCGGCCGCCCCGTCGGTGTCGTCGGGGGCGTCGGGGGCGGGGGCCGGCTCGGCGGGCGTCGCGGGCGGTGCGGCGTCGGCGGTCGGCGTCGGGGTGGGTGTCGGCGTCGGTGTGCCGGTGGGCGACGCGGCGGTGCGGTCGCCCGAGCGGCTCGCGGTGTCGGCCTCGCGCAGGTCGAGCTCCGCGGCGAGGCGGACCTGCTCGGCGTCCTCGGCGGCGCCGGGGCCGGCCAGGAGGGTCGGGGCGGCGAACGCGGCGGCGGCGAGGCCGGAGGCGACGACGAGGGTCTCGACGGCGAGACGGCGGCCGCGTCGCGGGCGGCGACGAAGCTCCCTCCGACGCAGGTCACGGCGTCGCGGCGGCGGGGGGAGCGGGGTCACGGCAGGGACGTTATCGGATCGTGACCTGGTCGCGCACCCTCGAGCAGGTCGTGCGTCCATCTCGCGAGGCCCCTCGGGTGCGGGCGGCGGCGGCGTCCCCCCGGGCGCCCGTCCTGTCCCGGCCTGGACGTGTTCGGGCTGATTGCGCTTTCCGGTCCGGTGTGGCACGTTGTGCGAGGACCGCGAGAAACCGGTTTCTCGCTCGAGTCCCGCACTCGCGTCCCGAGACGAAGGAGTCTCATGCGCACCACGGCCCACCCCTCCCTCCGCATCGGCCAGGTCACCGCCGCCGTCGGTCTGGCCGCCGTCCTCGGCCTCGCGGCCGGCCCGCCCGCCTCCGCCCAGCCCGGCCCGGGACGGCCGGCCTCGGTCGCCCCCGGCGCGGTCGCACCCGCCGACGCGCCACGCGTCGCCGCCCCCGGGCCACGTCCCTCGCCCTCGCCCGCCGAGCCGGCGCGTGACCTCGGTCGCGAGGTCCTGCCCGCCGGCGACGGGTGGGCGTCGTGGTCCGGCACCACCCGGCCCGACGGCGTCGCCCGCACCGCCGCACCGACGACGGGCGGTGCCGCAGCGGCCGCCGCGGACGTCTACGTCGTCGACACGTGGCAGGAGCTGCGTGACGCGCTCGCCGGCAGGCCCGGCGGCACGCAGACCGACGCGCGCCGCAGCACCGTGCCGCGCATCGTCTACGTGCGCGGCACGATCGACGCGTGGCAGCGACCCGACGGCAGCCGCGTCACGTGCGCCGACCTGGAGCGGCAGGTCACCGTCGAGGGCACGGGTGCGCCGTTCGCGATGAGCGACTACGTCGCCGCGTTCGGCCCCGGCGTCGACCCGAGCGGGCCGCTCGAGACCGCGCGAGTCGCGGCCGCCGCGCTGCAGGTCGCCCAGACGCTCCAGCACGTCGGGTCGAACGTCACGATCGTCGGCGTCGGCGACGACGCCCGTCTCGTCGGGGCGTCGCTGCGGGTCCGGGACGCGAGCAACGTCATCGTGCGCAACCTCACGCTCTCGGACGCGTACGACTGCTTCCCGCAGTGGGACGCCAACGACTCGGGCGGCAGCTGGAACTCGGCCTACGACAACCTCTCGGTCTGGACGTCGACGAGCGTCTGGGTCGACCACCTCACGCTCGACGACGGCGAGCACCCGCCGAGCGCGCTCGACACCGTCTACGGGCGCCCGTTCGAGGTGCACGACGGCCTCGTCGACATCACGCACGGCTCGGACCTCGTGACGGTGTCGCACAACGTGCTGCGCGAGCACGACAAGACGTCCCTCGTCGGCTCGTCCGACTCGCGCACGCAGGACCGCGGCCAGCACCGGGTCACCTACCACCACAACCACTGGATCGACATCGGCCAGCGCGCGCCACGCGTGCGGTACGGCGACGTGCACGTCTACAACGAGCTGTACGAGCAGACGAAGCCCGCGCTCTACCCCGACGGCACCGGCTTCCAGTACTACCTCGGTGCCGGGCGGGAGAGCAGCATCGTCGCCGAGCAGAACGCCTTCGAGCTGCTGCCGGCGACCGACCCCGCGAAGATCCTCGCGGGCTGGGGCGGCACTCAGGCGAGGGTCACGGGCTCGCTCGTGAACGGCGAGCCGTTCGACGTGCAGGCCGCCTACGGCGCGACCGCGGCGACGCCCCTGTCGAGCGACGTGCGCTGGGACCCCGCCGCCGCGTACGCGTACACCGCGCAGCCTGCCGCCGAGGTGGCCGCGACGGTGCGGGCACAGGCGGGGGCGGGGGTGCTGCCGTCCGGCACGCCGGTGTCCGACCGTGCGCCCGACCGGTTCCGGCTCGCGCACGACAACGGGCGCGACGGCCTGCACGACGGCGAGTACACCCTCACCGCGACCCTGTGGTGGGGGAGCAACGGCACCGTCGCCAAGCTCTACGAGGACGGCGTGCTCGTCGACGCCGCCTGGCTGCAGGGCACGTCGCCGGGGCGCCAGCAGGTCACGTTCGACGTCACCGGTCGCACCGACGGGGACCACGTCTACGTGGTCGAGGTCCTCAACCCGTGGGGCTCCTCGACGTCGGCGCCGCTCACGGTCCGCGTCCGTGACGCCGCACCCGCGAAGGCCGTGCTGCGGCACGACGACCGGGACGGCGACGGCACCTTCACGGTGACCGCGAGCCTGTGGTGGGGCACCAACGCGGACACGTACGTGCTCTACCGCGACGGCGTCGAGGTCGACCGGCAGGCGCTGACCCCGGCCACCCCGCACGCCCAGCACGTGTCGAGCGCCGTCACCGGCCTTCCTCCCGGCTCGTACGTCTTCACCGCGGAGCTGTCGAACGCCGCCGGCACGACCGCGACGGCGCCGCTCACGGTCACCGTGCGGCGCTGACCGGCGCTGACCGGCGCCGACCGGCGCCGACCGGCACTGACCGGCGCTCACCGGCGCTGGGCGGCGCTGACCGGCGCTCACCGGCACTGACCGGCACTGACCGGCGTTGAGCGGCGGTCCGGTGCACGGGACGGGCGAGGACCATCGTCCCCGCCCGTCCCGTGCGCCCGGCCCTACTGTCGACAGGGACGGGCCCGACCGACGGAGGCCGACCCCGTGACCCACCGGAGGTGGAGGGCATGGCCTCGATGCGCGACGAGCTCGAGCAGCGCCGCGACGGCATGTGGACGGGCGCCTACGTGTCCCTGCTGCTCGTCGTCCCCGGGCTCTACGGCGTCGTCCTCGCCCCCGGGCTGCTCCTCAAGACGCTGGTCGTCGGCGTCCTGATGGTCCTCACGCTCGTCGGGTACGTGCTCGCGACGTGCGCGCGCGGGCTCGAGGAGGTCCTGGAGGAGACGGGGACGGCCGCGACCACGACCGAGGCGGGCGCCGACCAGGCCGACGCCGCCTGAGCCCGCGCCGCCACGATCCTCGGGTGCGGGCGGTCAGCGGCCGCCGACGGCCTCGACGAGCCGGTCCACCAGCTCCGCCTGAGCGGCGACCACCACCCGCCGCGCCTCGTCGGGCGCGAACCACGCCGCGCGGTCGATCTCCGGCACCTCCAGCCGTCTTCCCGACCCCGGCGGCCACTCGACCTCCACGAGGTTGCTGCGCGCCCCCGTCTCGTCGAAGGATCCCTCCCGGGCCCAGGCCCGCACGACCTTCCCGCCACCCTGGCGGACCGTGCCGAGGTCCAGGTCCTCCACGGGCGACGCGGGCGGCGGGGTGCCGAGCTCCTCCGTGAACTCGCGCACCGCCACGGCGTGCAGGTCCTCCTCACCCGGGTCCGGCTCACCCTTCGGCACGGACCACGCACGCTCGCGGCGCGCCCAGAACGGCCCGCCCATGTGCCCGAGCAGCACCTCCAGGCCCGCGTCGGTGCGGCGGTACAGCAGGAGCCCGGCGCTCGTGCGTGGCACGGGTCAGCCGCGCCCGAGCGCGTCGATCGCCGCCATCTCGTCCGCGGTCAGCTCGAAGCCGAGGGCGCCCAGGTTCTCCTCCAGCCGGTGCTGCTTCGTCGACTTCGGGATCACGACGACGTCGTGCTGCACGTGCCAGCGCAGCACGACCTGCGCGGGCGTGACGCCGTGCGCCCGGGCCGCGTCCGCGATCGGCGCCGCGTCGAGGTCGGTCCGCTTGAGCGGGCTGTACCCCTCGACGACCACGCCGCGCTCGCGGTGCGCCGCCAGCAGCGCCGGGTCGTGGTCGACCGGGCTGTACGGGATCTGGTTCACCGCGGGCGCCTCGCCGGTCGCCGCGATCAGCTCGTCGATCTGGGCGACGGAGTAGTTCGACACCCCGATCGAACGGACGTGGCCCTCGTCGCGCGCCTCGACGAAGGCACGCCACGTGCTGGGTGTCGCCTGCCTGTTCGGCGGCCAGTGCACGAGCCACAGGTCGAGGTGGTCGGTGCCGAGCGCGGCGAGCGACTCCATGAGCGTCTGCCGCTCGCGGCCGACGTGGTCCGGCGGGAGCTTCGTGGTGACGAACACGTCGTCGCGGTCGACGTCGATCGTCGCGAGCGCGCGGCCGACCTCGTGCTCGTTGCCGTAGCCGGTCGCGGTGTCGACGTGGCGGTACCCGAGCTGCAGGGCTGCGACGACAGCCCGCTCGGCGTCGCCGCCCTCGGCCTGCCAGGTGCCGAGTCCGAGGACGGGGATGGCGCCGCCGGGCAGCGCGAGGGTGGGGACGGGAGGCGTGCTGGTCATGCCTCCCATCCTCGCCCGGCGTCACGGCCGTCGCGCGGGATGCGCAGGACCTGCGCGTTCGTCGCGGGGCCTCGTCGCGCCGTACGCTGCCGCCGCCCGCCCCGGTCGAGTCGTGCGCCGCCGACGTCCACGGAGGCCGTCGTCACCGGAGCCCTGCATGTCGACCCTCGCCCCGCCGCCCCCGGGCGCGCCCGCGCCCGCCGTCCTCGCCGCCGTCGCGCCGCAGGGGCCGGACGTCGCCGGGCACCGCCCGGTCGCGCCCGACGCCCGGCCGGGAGTCGTCGCGGACCCGCTGCCGCTCCCGCGGGCCGGGTGGGGCGCCGCGGACGCCCTCGCGGCGCTCGAGGAGGCGCGGCTCGTGCTGCCGGTCGCCCCGGACGAGCCCGAGGTCGTCTCGGTGCTGACGACCGTCGTCCTGCGGCTCGGCGACGACGCGGTCAAGGTGTACCCGCCGGGCACCGACGCGGCGCACCTTGGTGCCGTCGCGACCGCGCTCGACGGCTCCCGGCGCGGGCTCCTGCCGCGGCAGGCTCCCGTCGTCACGTCGTCGGGCGTCGTGGTCGTCTCGCCGTGGCTCGCCGACGCGCGGCCCGCCCGGTGGCCCCGGATCGGTCGGGCGCTGCGCCGGTTCCACGACGACCACACGGACGCCGATGTTCCGGCGTGGGTCCCGCTGCGCCGGCTCGACGGGTTGCTCGACGCGCTCCCGGACGACGCGGCGGCGGTGCTCCTCGACGCGCGGGCCGCTCTGCTCGACGCGGTCGCCTCGGCCGGCACGGAGCTCGGCACCGGCGCGGTGCACGGTGACGTGTCGCCGGGGAACGTGCTGCGCTCGCGCGGCCGGACGTGGCTCGTCGACCTCGACTTCGTCGCGCGTGGCCCGCTGGAGTACGACCTCACGAGCGCCGCGCGGCGGTTCGACGCGGGCGAGCTCGACGACGTGACCTACCTGCGGTTCTGCCGCGCGTACGGGCACGACGTCCGCGGGTGGGCGGGCCGTCCCGTGCTCGACGCGGTCGCGGAGCTGGGCGGCGTGCTGTTCCGGCTGTGGGACGACCGGCAGCGGGGCGTCGGGTCGCCGTGGCTGGGGGCGGCCGTCGGGCGGTGGCGCACGCCGCTGTGACCGGCGCGGTCAGCGCGTGGTGCGGGCACCGCCGTTGACGTGCACGGTCTGCCCCGTGAGGTGCCGGGCGTCGGCGGACGCGAGGAACACCACCGTGCCGGCGACGTCCTCCGGCGTCGCGGGCCGGCCGAGGCTCGTGCGCCCGACGAGGGTGCGGCGGCGCTCGGCGTCCAGCGGGCCGCCGAACAGGTCGGTGCCCTCGACGTAGCCGGGCGCGACGGCGTTGACGGTCACGTCGCGCGGCCCGAGCCGCTCGGACAGGCCGACGCTCCAGGCCTGCAGCGCGGCCTTCGCGACGGAGTACGGGTTGCCCGCGTACTCCGCGCCGATGGACCCGACGGAGACGACCGCACCGCCGGCGCGGAGGCGGTCCTCGAGCGCGGTGACGACGAGCACCGCGCCGACGAGGTTGACCGCGAGGCCGCGGTGCCAGTGGGCGGCGACGTCGGCCAGCCCGGCGCCGGCGGGTGGGGGAGGGCCGACGAAGCCGCCGGCGTTGTTGACCACCACGTCGACCGCGTCGAGGTCGTCGCGGAGCGTGCCGACCGACTCCGGGTCCTCGAGGTCGAGCCGGATGCCGCGCGCGCCGACCTGCCGCGCGGTCGCGGCGACGTCCGGCCCGCGGCCGGTGACGAGCACGTCGTCGCCCAGCGCGACGAACCGCGCCGCGGTCGCGCGCCCGATGCCGCGCGTGCCGCCGGTGATCAGCACCTGCCGGGCCATGGGGACCTCCTGCTACGTTTAGACCTAAATGATCTCACCACGCGAGGAGAGCACATGGCAACCACGCGGCCGGACGCCCGGGCCGTCGCGGACGCGTGGCGCCGGGAGCTGCCGGGCGTCCCCACGCGGTCCGTCGCCGTGGTCTGGGCCGTCAAGACCGTCGCGTCCGAGCTCCGACGGGCGCGCGAGCGCGCGCTGCACGCGCAGCAGGTCGACCCAGCCACGCTCGACCTGCTGAGCACGCTCCGCCGGTCCGGCTCGCCCTACACGCTGACGACGCGCGCGCTCGCGGAGCGGTGCCTCGTGAGCGCCGGCGCGGTCTCGCAGCGAGTCGCCCGAGCCGAGGAGGACGGGCTCGTCGTCCGCACGCCAGGTCCGGGCCGCAGCGTCGAGGTGGCGCTGACGGGCGCCGGCCACCGCGTCGTCGAACGTGTCGCGCAGCACGTGCTCGACGCCGACGACGCCCTCACCGCGGCGCTCACGGACGACGAGCTCGGCACGCTCGAGGCGCTCCTGGGCCGCTGGGCGGACGCGATCCGCGGGCCCGCGACCGCCGGGCGGCGCCCCGACGCGTGACGCCCGGCAGGTGGCGCCGCGAGGGTCAGACCGGGCGCCCTGCGCCCGCCGTCGCGCCCGGCGCGGGCAGGGCCCGGAGCCAGTCGGCGAACGCCGCGTTGTTCACCGTCTCCCGGCGACGCGACTGCACGTGCGCGAGCGCCTCGGCGCCCGTGAGCCCGAGCGCCTCCCGCACCACCAGGGTCGCGACGAGTCCCGAGCGGTTGCGCCCGAACGTGCAGTGCAGGAGCACCGCACGGCCCTCGCGCAGCAGCCCGGCGACGAGCGACGCGAGCCCCGTGACGAGCGGCACGTCGACGTCGTCGCCGTCCACGAGCGCGCACTTGACGTAGGCGAGCCCGTCCGTGGCGCCGTCGGGCGCGTACGTGCCGGCGTCGGCGAGGTCCACGACCACGTCGACGCCCGTCTCGCGCACCCACCGGAAGTCGACCGGGCAGCCGCCCTGCCAGAACCCGGGCAGCAGCAGGGTCGGCGGGTCGGCGGGCCGGACGCCGTCGAGGTGCACGGCGTCGGCGGTCGTCGAGGCGTCGGACGTCGCCGAAGGTGCGGGAGGTGTCATGTGCAGCAGGCTAGGCAGGTCGTCCGGCTGCCACCCGTCGAGCCCCGCCCCGCGGTCCCGGGCGTGCGCCGGGCCGTCCTGGCCGCGGCCCCGGGATGCGTCGCCGACGAGGCGCCCAGGGACCGCGGCCTCACCCGCTCGGGCGGTCGCGGGCGCGCTCGATGCGTTCGTACACTTGTTCGATGGTGCGGGAGGTCGACTGGTCGAAGTGGCAGCGGACGCCACGGGGGTGGATCCGTGTGCCGCCGGCCGGGTGTCCCGCCGGGCACCGCTGGACGACGAGCGGCCCCGGGCGGCCGTCGGAGCGGTTCGTCACGTGCGGCTGCACGGTCGACCGGCACCACACGCTGTGGGTCTGCCCCGCGTGCGGGATGCACTGCGCGGAAGGCTGTCGTGACGTCGCGATGTGGGCGGGGACGACCGTGTCCGTGGGCGTCACGGTGGACCGCCGGGGCTGCGTCTGAGTGTCCGCAGACGCGTCCCGCCGACGCGTCCCGCCGACGCGTCCCCGCCGAGCCGCGCTCGCCCGGCCCGCCCCGTCCGCCGATACTGGCCGGGTGCGTCCGCGTCCGCGGCTCCTGGTGCTCGCGCTGCTGCCCGTCGTGGCCGCAGGGTGCGCGCCGGCGCCTGCGCCCGCGCCGCCGACGGTGACGGTCGCGCACGCCCCCGCGGCCAAGGCGGCCGCGCCGAGCCCCGTCGCGCCGCCCCCCACGCCGACGCCGACCCCCACGCCGACCCCCACGCCGGCCGGACCCGTGTTCGTGGGCACGGTCGACGCGCTCTCGCCCGAGGTCGTCACGCGCATGGCGGCCTCGTGGCGCCCCGGCTGCCCCGTGCCGCTCGAGGACCTGCGGTACGTCACGGTCACGCACCACGGGTTCGACGGCGAGGTCGTGCAGGGCGAGCTCGTGGTCCACGCGGACGTCGCCGACGGGATCGTCGGCGTGTTCCGGACGCTGTTCGAGGTCGGGTACCCGATCCGCTCCATGCGGCTCGTGGACGACTTCGGGGCGGACGACGACGCGTCCATGGCCGCCGACAACACCTCGGCGTTCAACTGCCGGGCGATCACCGGCGGCACCGGCTGGTCGGAGCACGCGTACGGCCGCGCGATCGACGTCAACCCGGTCGAGAACCCCTACGTGCGGGGACGGCACGTCGCGCCGTCGGCGGGGCGGGAGTTCGCGGAGCGGACCGCGCGGCCCGGTGTGATCCTTGCGGGCGACGCCGTCGTGCAGGCGTTCGCCGCCGCGGGGTGGCGGTGGGGCGGCGACTGGTCGTCACCGGTCGACTACCAGCACTTCTCGGTCACGGGTCGCTGACGCGGGGCGGGTCCGGGTCCTGGTCGGCGGTCCCGACGACCGCGAGCTCGACGAACTCGTCCACGTGCAGCGCCCGCAGGGCGAGGCGCACGACGCGGGGCACCAGGCGGGCGCCCGCGTCGCCGCGCAGCCGCACCGGGTCGTCGAGCACGAGCACCCGTCCGCGCTGCACGAGCCGGGCGCCGCCGGCGGCGTCCACGTTGCTCAGCCACTGCACGTGCGGCCCGTAGGTGAGCGCGACGACCACGCCGCGGCGCGTGCGGAACGCCATGACGGGCGTGCGGTACCGCCGGCCGGACGTGCGGCCGACGTGGTGCAGCGTCGCGAGCGGTGGCACCCGGTCCGAGACCGCCCCGAGCACGGGGTTGGTGACACGCCGGTTCACGCGGGTGACCCACATCGGGATGGGCATGCAGTCGACCGTACCGAGGGACGCGGGAGGCGGCGCGCGGGGCGGCGGCGGCCGGGTGGCCGGTCGGCGAGGGCGCACCGTAGGCAGGGCGCGGCGCGTGCGCGACCCGGCGGCCCGGCGTGTCGCGACCGGTCTCGCTGGGCGGGACCCGAGTTGCCTCGCGGTGCCGGCGGTGCCCACGGTGGAGGTGTCCGCAACGCGCTGCCCCGGTCCGCCGGGGTGGCGTCCCGGCCAGGAGAGGAGCACCCGTGCTCACCATGACCGAGAACGCCCGCACCGCCGTCCGGACCCTCACCGAGCGGGCCGGCCTGCCCGACGAGACCGGTGGTCTGCGGATCGCCGAGCAGGAGGCGGGCGGCTTCGAGCTCGCGCTCGTCGCCGCACCCGTGCCCGGGGACGACGTGGTGGCCGAGTCCGGCGCCCGCGTCTACGTCGACCCGCTCACGTCGCAGACGCTGTCCGACCAGCGCCTCGACGTCGAGCCGACCGGCGCAGGGTCGAGCTTCACCCTCACCCCGCAGTGACCGCCCGGGCCGCTGGTCGGCCCGGAGCCAGGACCCGGTCCCGTCGCGCCCGCCGCCCCCCGCGGGCGCGGCGGGGCCGGCCGGGTCGCCGGTCGACGGGCACGACGTCGGCCGGCCACTGACGGCGTCGGCGGGCGGGAGGCGTCACTCCCGTCCCGCCGACGTGCGTGCGCGGCGACGCGCGCTCAGTGCGGGGCTGCCTGCGGCGCGGCGAGGGCCTTGCCGACCGTGAGCAGGAGCTGACCGACGACGTCGTGCGGCGGTGTCGTCGCGGCCCGCAGCTCGCTCCACGCGAGGTAGAGCGCCGCCCACACGGTGCCCTGCACCCAGCCCGGGGTGAGGCGCGGGTCGAGCGAGCCGTCGGCCAGCCCGCGCGCGCACGCCCCGTCGAGCGCGGTGGTGAAGCCGTCGGCGGGCTCGCACGAGTCGAGCGGGACGACGTCCGTGAACAGCAGCGTGAGCAGGTCGCCCAGCTGCAGGCACTCCTGGCAGGCGCGCAGGATCGCGTCGAGCCCCGGACCCTCGTGGAGACGGGCGCGGGCGGCGACCTCGGTGAGGCGGGTGCCGGCCTCGTCGGCGACCGCGGCGAGCAGGTCGCCGCGCTCCGGGAAGTAGCGGTGCAGCGTGGTGCGTCCGACGTCGGCGGCGTCGGCGATCTGGGCGAGGCTCGCGCCCGTGTCGCGCGCGAGGGTGCGGACCGCGGCGTCGAGGATCGCGCGCCGCGTGCGGCCGCGCGTGCCGCCGACGAGGTCCGTGCTCACGGCGCGACAGTACCACCGTGTTCCGGTGCGGAATGATGGTTGACCGATGTGGAACACCGGTGTTCCACTGGTGCCATGCCGCCGACGACCGCCACCGACGACCCGACCGCCCCGAGCGACCCGCCCGCACCCGCGGCCGGACCCGCCGCCGACGACCCCGCGCAGGCCCTCCCGCGCGGCGAGCGGCTGCGCATCCTCGTGTCCTTCGCGCGTCCGTACAGCCGGACCCTGCTCCTCGGCCTCGTGCTGGGCCTGGCCGCCACCGCGATGGGCCTCGCGACCCCGATGGTGACCAAGTGGGTCCTCGACTCGCTCACCGGCTCGCAGGACATCGCGGCACCCGTCGCGGTGCTCGTCGGGCTGCTGCTCGTCGGGTCCGTCGTGGGGCTCGCGCAGTGGATCCTCATGGGCACCGTCGCGGAGCGGATCGTCTACGACGCGCGCCGCTCGCTCGTCGAGCACTTCCTGCGCGCGACCGTCCCCGCGGTCACGCGCCGCCCCGTCGGCGAGCTCGTGACGCGCACGACGTCCGACACCGTGCTGCTGCGGGAGGCCGCGTCGTCGAGCCTCGTCAGCCTCGTCAACGGCGTGGTCTCGCTCGTCGGCACGCTCGTGCTCATGGCCGTGCTCGACCTCGTGCTGCTGAGCACGACCATCGCGTCGATCGTCGTGGTGGGCGCGGTCATGGCCGTGCTGCTGCCGGGGATCGGGACCGCGCAGCAGGCGTCGCAGGAGTCGATGGGGCGCCTCGGCGGCACCCTGGAGGGCACCCTGCGCGCGGTCCGCACCGTGAAGTCGAGCCGCGCCGAGGGGCGCCAGGGCGAGCGCATCCTCGCCGACGCCCGAGGGGCGCGCGACCACGCGATCCGCGCGGTCCGGACCACGGCCGTGGCGTGGACGGTCTCGTGGGGCGGCATCCAGCTCGCGATCGTCGTCATCCTCGGCCTCGGCGCGTGGCGCGTCGCGGATGGGCTGCTCGCGGTGTCGAGCCTCGTCGCCTTCCTCCTGTACGCGTTCAACATCGTCGGCCCCATCACCGAGCTGACCCAGAGCTTCACGCAGCTCCAGTCGGGCATCGCCGCGGCCGCGCGCATCCGCGAGGTCACGCAGATGGAGACCGAGGACGGCCCCGTCCCCGCCGCGCGGGTGGGGGCAGCGGCCGTCGACGGCGTGCGCGCCCGCGTCGCGCTCCCGGCCGGGGCGCCCCCGGACGACGTGCCCGTCGTCGAGCTGCGGCACGTCACCGCCGCCTACGGCCCCGACGCGCCGCCCGCGGTCCGGGACGTGTCGTTCGCCGTGCCCCGGCACGGGCACACGGCCCTGGTCGGACCGTCGGGGGCGGGCAAGACCACGGTGTTCTCGCTGCTGCTGCGCTTCCTCGAGCCGCAGGACGGCACGCTCCTGCTCGACGGCGTGCCGTTCGCCGAGGTCGGGCACGACGCGCTGCGCGCGCGGTTCGCCTACGTCGAGCAGGAGACACCGATCGTGCCCGGCACCATCCGCGAGAACCTGCTGTTCAGCGCCCCGGAGGCGACGGACGAGGAGGTCGGGCAGGTGCTGCGGGCGGTGCGGCTCGACGGCGCGTTCGACGGACTGCCCGAGGGGCTCGACACGTCCCTGTCGTCCACGTCGGTCTCGGGTGGGCAGCGGCAGCGGATCGCGCTGGCCCGCGCGCTGCTGCGGCGCCCGGACGTGCTGCTGCTCGACGAGGCGACCGCGCAGGTCGACGGCCTGACGGAGGCGGCGGTCCACGACTGCATCCGGGCCGCCGCGCGCACGGGCGCGGTCGTGACGGTCGCGCACCGCCTGTCCACGGTGGTGGACGCCGACACGATCCTCGTCATGGAGGAGGGCCGGGTCCGCGCGAGCGGCACCCACGAGGAGCTCCTGGCGCAGGACCCCCTCTACCGCGACCTGGTCGAGGCCCTGCGCATCGGCGTCGAGCTCCCGTCCCGCACCGCGTCCTGACGCACGGACGCCGAGACGGCGGGGTCGCCGTCTCGGCGTCGTCAGGGGCGGGCGGGGTCAGCCGCCCAGGAGGTCCTCGAAGGAGGGGACCGCGTCGTACAGGCCCGCGGGGGCCGACGGCTCGCGGTCGGCGACCTCCTCCGCGAGCTGGCGGCCGGCCCGGCGGATGCGGTCCGGCAGCGGGTTGACGCGGTCGCTGCCCGCGTCGGCCCAGTCGTCGGTCGCCGCGTAGACCGCGGTCGGCACGACGTCCGCCCGCAGGTAGGCGAACAGGGGCCGCAGCGCGTACTCGAGCGCGAGCGAGTGCCGTGCGGTGCCGCCCGTCGCGCCGAGCAGCACGGGCCGCCCGACGAGCAGGTCCTTGTCGAGCACGTCGACGAAGGACTTGAAGAGGCCGGAGTACGACGCCGAGAACACCGGCGAGACGGCGATCAGGCCGTCGGCCCGTGCGACCGTGTCGAGCGCGGCGCGCAGCGGCCCGGACGCGAACCCGGTGAGCGTCATGTTGACGACCTCGTGCGCGAGGTCGCGCAGCTCGAGCGTCTCGACGTGCGCGGTGATGCCGCGCTGGGCCAGCTCGGCGACGGTGGCGTCGGCGAGCCGGTCGGCCAGCAGGCGGGTGGACGAGGGCTGGGACAGCCCGGCCGAGACGACGACGATCGAGCGGTCGCTCATCGTGTCCTTCTTCCTGTGCTCGTGGTGCTGCGGGTGGTCCGGGTGCTTCGGGTCGGTGCCGTCGGGCTCAACGCGCGACGGCGTCCGCTGCTTCCACGTCGTCCTCGGCGGTCCGGCCGGTCCAGCGGTCGGCGGCGGCGGGCGACGCTGTGGGGGACTGCCCGGCGGCGCGGGCGGCGGCGACGCGCTGCGCGTGCGACGGCGGGTCGGAGGGCACGTGCGCGGGGCGGACGGCCTCGGCCTCGCGGCGCAGCACGGGCACGATCTCCTCGGCGAGGAGGTCGATCTGCTCCAGGACGGTCTTGAGCGGCAGGCCGGCGTGGTCGACGAGGAACATCTGCCGCTGGTAGTGGCCGACCTGCTCGAAGAACTTCCCGTACCGGTCGATGACCTGCTGCGGCGAGCCGACGGTCAGCGGGGTCTCGCGCGTGAACTCCTCCATCGACGGGCCGTGCCCGTAGACGGGGGCGACGTCGAAGTAGGGGCGGAACTCGTCCCACGCCTTCTGGGAGTCCTTGCGGACGAACACCTGGCCGCCGAGCCCGACGATCGCCTGGTCCGCCTGGCCGTGCCCGTGGTGCTCGAAGCGCTGGCGGTAGAAGTTCACCATCTGCGCCGTGTGCTCCATGGGCCAGAAGATCGCGTTGTGCAGGAACCCGTCGCCGTAGTACGCGGCCTGCTCGGCGATCTCGGGGGAGCGGATCGAGGCGTGCCACACGAACGGCGCGACGCCGTCGAGCGGGCGCGGGGTCGAGGTGAAGCCCTGCAGCGGGGTGCGGAACTTGCCGGACCAGTCGACGACGTCCTCGGTCCACAGGCGGCGCAGCAGCGCGTAGTTCTCGATCGCGAGCGGGATGCCCTGACGGATGTCCTGGCCGAACCACGGGTAGACGGGCCCGGTGTTGCCGCGGCCGAGCATGAGGTCCATGCGGCCGTCGGAGATGACCTGGAGCATCGCGTACTCCTCGGCCAGCCGGACGGGGTCGTTGGTGGTGATGAGGGTCGTCGCGGTGGACAGCAGGATGTTCTTCGTGCGGCCCGCGAGGTAGCCGAGCATCGTGGTGGGCGAGGACGGCACGAACGGCGGGTTGTGGTGCTCGCCGGTGGCGAAGACGTCGAGGCCCGCGGCGTCGGCGTGCTCGGCGATGGTGAGCATGTTCCGCACGCGCTCGGTGTCGTCCGGCGTGCGACCGGTGATCGGGTCCGTGGTGACGTCCCCGACGCTGAAGATCCCGAACTGCATGACGTGTGCCCCTCTCCTGCGGCTCCGGCCCCGGGCCGGAAGTTCATGCGTTTGCATGTACTGACGCGCTCAACCTGCCACCCCCTCCACCTATTCCCGCACGGACGACGCCCCACGGCGCGCCGGACGGGGGACCCCGAAAGGCCGCTTCCGGGCCCCGCGGTTACGGTGAAGACGTTGCCAAGCCGGAGCTGGGAGGTCCGACGAGCGTGTCCGACGACCAGGTGAGGGTGCTCGTCGTCGAGGACGACGTCGATACGGCCCAGTTCGTCCGAACCGTCCTGGAACGACGCGGAGGCATGGCCGCCACCGTCGTGCACGACCCGATGTCCGCGCTCGCCGAGGTCGCCGCGCGCACGTTCGACGTCGTCGTCACCGACATCCAGATGCCCGGCATGAGCGGTCTCGACCTGCTCGGCGAGCTGCGCGCCCGCGCCCCCGGCGTCCCCGTGGCCGTCATGACGGCGTTCGCGAGCGTCGACTACGCCGTCGAGGCGCTGCGCCGCGACGCCGACGAGTTCCTCGTGAAGCCCGTCGGCGCGTCCGTCCTGGTCGAGAAGATCGGGGCGCTCGCCGCCGAGGGCCGCCGTCGCCGCGAGGCCGCCGCGCCCACCGAGACCGTGCTCGCGGTGGGCGCGCACCCCGACGACGTCGAGATCGGGATCGGCGCGACGCTCGCGTCGCACCGCGCGGCAGGTGACGCGGTCGTC
Organism: Cellulomonas fimi ATCC 484; assembly: GCF_000212695.1. Taxonomy (NCBI): domain Bacteria; kingdom Bacillati; phylum Actinomycetota; class Actinomycetes; order Micrococcales; family Cellulomonadaceae; genus Cellulomonas; species Cellulomonas fimi. The sequence continues at coordinate 899,775 of NC_015514.1, forward strand.
GTCCTCACGCTCTCCAGCGGCGCGATCGGGGGCGAGGTCGACGCGCGCCGGCACGAGGCGCTCGCCGCGGCCGCGGTCATCAACGCCCGCCTGTACCTGCACGACTTCGAGGACACGCGCCTCGACCCGGCCAACGGCCTCATCACGACCATCGAGGACACGATCCGCGAGGTGTCCCCGACGGTCGTCTACACGCACTCCGTGCACGACCGGCACCAGGACCACCGCGCCGTGCACCAGGCCGTGCAGGTCGCGGCCCGACGCGTGCCGTCGCTCGCGTGCTTCCAGAGCCCGTCCTCGACCGTCGAGTTCCGACCCGACACGTTCGTGCCCGTCGACGGGTTCGTCGAGACGAAGCTCGCGATGCTCGCCGCGTTCGAGTCCCAGGCGCACCGCGACTACATGGAGCCCGACCTGGTGCGCGCGACCGCGCGGTACTGGTCGCGGTTCGGCACCGGCCGCCACGCGGAACCGCTCGAGACGGTCCGCGTCGCGGCGATGCTGTCCCGCTCGGCCCGCGCCGCGGGCCTCAGCGCCGCCCGGGACGACGCCGCAGGCCTCGCCCACGACGAGACAGGAGGACACCGGTGACCCGAGTGCTGGTGACGGGAGCCGGCGGACCCGCCGGGGTGGCGGTGATCCGCTCGCTGCAGCGGCGCGGCGACGTCGAGGTGTTCGCCGCCGACATGGACCGCTGGGCGAGCGCGATCTACCTCGTGCCGGCCGAGCGGCGGCGGCTCGTCCCCGCGGGGCGCGCGCCCGAGTTCGTCGACGTCGTCGCCCAGATGTGCCGCGAGGACCGGATCGACGTGCTGTTCCCGACCGTCGACGTCGAGCTGCCCCGGCTCGCCGCCGAGCGGGACCGGCTCGCCGCCGACGGCACGCTGCTCGCGTCTCCCGCGCTCGGCACGCTCGAGACGTGCCTCGACAAGCTCGCCCTCGCGCGGGCGTGCACGCGGACCGTGCGGGTCCCGCGCACCGAGCTCGTCGGGACCCCGCAGGCGACCTCGGGCTGGGAGTTCCCCGTCATCGTCAAGCCGCGGCGCGGCGCCGGGTCGCGCGGGGTGCGGACCGTCTTCAGCGCCGCAGAGCTGGAGTCGGTGCACGCCGAGGAGGACCTGCTCGTGCAGGAGCTGCTGCCCGGCGACGAGTTCTCCGTCGACGTCCTCGCGGGCCTCGACGGCTCCGTCGTGGCGGCCGTGCCGCGCGCCCGCCTGCGCGTCGACTCCGGCGTCGCCGTCGCGGGCGTCACGGTGCACGACGACGACCTCGTCGCGACGGCGTCGGCCGTCGCGCGGGCCGTCGGCCTGACGACCGTCGCGAACGTCCAGCTCAAGCGCGACGCCGACGGCGTGCCCGCGCTGCTCGAGGTCAACCCGCGGTTCCCCGGTGCGATGCCGCTGACCGTCGCGGCCGGCGTGGACATGCCGTCGCTGACGCTCGACGCGGTGCTCGGTCGACCGCTGCCCGAGCACGTCGACTACGCCGAGGTCGCCAACGTGCGCTACCTCGAGGACGTGTTCCTGCCGCTCGCCGAGGTGCTCCCCGCGCCCCAGGTCACCCCCGAGACCGCGGACGCATGACCGGCCCGTCGCTGCGGGGCGACCACCACGTGCACTCGGCGTTCTCCGACGACGCCGTGAGCACACCCGCGGAGAACCTCGCCGCCGCACGCGCCGCCGGCCTCGACACCCTCCGCATGGTCGACCACGTGCGCGTCTCCACGTCGTACGTGCCGGACTTCCTCGCGGTCGTGCGCGGGCTGCCGCGCGTCGACGGCCTGCGGGTCCTCACCGGGGTCGAGGCGAAGGTGCTCGACGCGTCGGGCGCCGTCGACGCGCCGCCCGACGTCCTGGCGGCGCTGGGCCGGCCCGACGGGGCCGACCGCGTGCTCCTCGCCGACCACCAGTTCCCCGGTCCCGACGGACCGTGGAGCCCGCGCGTGGTGCTCGAGCACCTGGGGGCCGGGACGCTCACGCGGGCCGGCGCGGTCGAGACGCTCGTGACGGCGACCGCGCGCGCGGTCCGGCGTGCCGGGCGCGCACAGCTCGCGCACCCCTTCTCGCTGCTGCCCAAGATCGGCCTGACCGAGGACGACGTGAGCGACGAGCTGCTCGACGCGCTCGCGGAGGTCCTCGTCGCGACCGGCACGCCCGTCGAGGTCAACGAGAAGTGGCGGTGCCCCGGCGCGCGGGTCCGGGACCGGTGGGTGGCCGCCGGGGTCGCGCTCGTGGCGTCCACCGACGCGCACGTCGCCGACGACGTCGGGCGGTACGCGTGGCTGCGCGCGGAGCAGGCGTGAGCACGCACCGCCGTTCCGCCCCCGCGGCGGCCCACGACGTGGCGAGGTTCGGTGCGGTGCTCCGCACGACCGCCCGCGACAGCGGCCGGCTGCGCGGTGCCGCCCGCGAGGGCCGACGGGACGGGCAGGGTGAGGACATGGGCCGCGAGGCAGCCACGAAGGCGCGCAGCGTGCGGGGTGCGGCATGAGCCCGCGGGCGCTCGTCGTCGACGACGAGCCCGACGAGCGCGCGCTGCTCGCCACGCACCTGCACCGGATGGGCCTCGACGTGCGCGAGACCCGCAGCGCCGAGGAGGCGCTGTCCGACGACGCGAACCTCGACGTGGACGTCGCGTTCGTCGACCTGCGGCTGCCCGGCATGGGCGGCTGGGAGCTGGTCGAGGAGCTCCGCGCCCGGCGCCCGGGCCTGCCGGTCGTCGTGGTCTCCGTGCTCGACGCGCACGACTACCCGAACGTCGAGGCGGCGCTGCCCAAGCCGTTCGTCGGCGAGAACGTGCGCACGGCGCTCGACCAGGCGCTGCCGGGGTGGTCGCCGTGAACCGCCCCCGCGTGCCGACGGTCCCGGCCGGCGGGGCGTCGCGCGTCCTGCGCCGGTTCGCGTCGCGGATGGGGAGCGAGGCCGCGGTCGTGGAGCGGCAGCTCCCGTTCCTCGTGGTGTTCCTCATCGCGCTCCTGACGCTGCGCTTCCCCGGGATCCCCATCAGCCTGCCGTGGGCGGTGTGGGCCTCCGGCGGTGTCGCGGTGCTCATCGCGCTGCTCGCCCGCTTCGTGCCGTGGGCGGAGGCGCCCGAGTGGACGCAGGACGTGCTGCCCGCCCTGCAGATCGTCGCGATCGCGTTGCTGCGCGCGGGGACGGGCGGCACCGGGTCGATGTACACCACGATGATCTTCCTGCCGGTGCTCGCGCTCGCCGCGCAGCGCGGGCGACGCGGGATCGCCGTCGGGACGATCGGGGTGGGGCTCGCGATCGTGGTCCCCGCGGCGCTCGACCCCGACGTCCCCTTCTCGAACCTCGTGCTGCTGCGCAGCCTGTTCGTCGGGCTCGTCGCGTTCGTCATCGCCGTGACCGCGCACGAGGTCACCGAGCGCCTGCGGGCGCGCACCGAGGCGGTCGCGGTGATGCGCGACCGCGAGCAGGAGCTCCTGGAGCGGATGCGGGCCGACGCGTTCGAGCTCGCGCGCGTCGCGGATGCGCGCCGTGCCGCGCGCGACCAGCTCGTCTCGATCATCGACTCCGCGACGCAGCAGGCGATCATCGCGACCGACGCGACCGGGCTCGTCGAGGTGTTCAACGCGGGCGCGGAACGGCTGCTCGGGTTCGCGCAGGGCGACGTCGTGGGTCGGATGCGCATCACCGACCTCGACGCGGGCGCCGAGGTCGTGGCCCCGACGCCGGGCCGCGCACCCGGGTCCACGGCCGCGCGGCTGCTCGAGTCGATCGTCGCGCCCGACGGCAGCGGCGGCTTCCCGCGCGACCGCACGTACCGCCGGCAGGACGGGTCCGAGGTGACGGTCCAGCTCGCCGTGACGCGGCGGCTCGAGGTCGACGGCACCGTCGCCGGGTACGTCGTCGTCGCGACCGACGTGACCGCCGACCGCGAGGCCGCGCGGCTCAAGGACGAGTTCGTCAGCCTCGTGAGCCACGAGCTGCGCACGCCGCTCACGTCCGTCCTCGGCTACCTCGAGCTCCTGCTCGACGGCACCGACGAGCTGACCGAGGAGCAGCGCAGCTACCTCACCGTGATCGAGCGCAACGCGCGCCGCCAGCTGAGGCTCGTCGGCGACCTCCTGCTCACGGCGCAGGTCGACGCGGGCACGTTCGCCATCTCGCCGCGCCCGATCGACCTCGCGGACGTGGTGCGGGGGTCGGCGACGTCCCTGGGGCCCGTGGCGGAGCAGGCCGGGGTCGCGCTCGTCACGTCGGTCGCCCCGACGCCGGTCGTGGCGGACCCGGGCCGGCTCGCGCAGGTCGTCGACAACCTCGTCTCCAACGCCGTGAAGTTCACGCCGTCCGGCGGCGAGGTGCACCTCGAGGTCGCCCCGACGCCCGACGGCGGGGCGGGGGTGCTGGTGCGGGACACGGGCATCGGCATCGCCCCCGACGAGCTGCAGCGGCTCACCACGCGGTTCTTCCGGGCGACGTCGGCGACGCGGCGTGCGATCCCGGGCGTCGGGCTCGGGCTCGCGATCGCCCGCGCCGTCGTGGACGCGCACGGCGGCCGGCTCGACGTCGAGAGCACGCTCGGCGAGGGCACGACGTTCGTCGTCACGCTGCCGGCCGCACCCCCCGACCGCCCGGCCTGACCGCTCCCCCCGACCGACCTGCCCGCGCGCCGGGCCGCCGCGAGGACGTATCTGGACACCTGCTCGGGTCCCCTTCTGCCCGTGCGCCGACGACGACGCACCCGCACCCTGCGCACGGAACACCGTGCCGGACCCCGAAGGAACCGCGATGTCCCTCCTGAGCCCCGCGACCGGCCACCGCCGCACCGTCGGCGCCGCCGCCGTCCGCGCCCTGCAGGACGCCGTCCCCGGCGTGCACCTGCCCGGCAGCGAGCCCTACGCCCGCCTGACCCGGACCTCCAACCTGCTGCACCCGGTCGCGCCGCTCGCGGTCGTCGAGGTCACGGGCCCGGACGACGTCAGCGCGACCGTGCGGCTGGCCGCCGCGTTCGGCGTGCCGGTGGCGGTGCAGGGCACCGGGCACGGGGCGGCCGAGGAGATGCGGGACGCGATCCTCGTGCACACGGCGGCCCTCGACGAGCTGACCGTGCACCCGCAGGAGCGGTGGGCGCGGATCGGGGCGGGCGTCCGGTGGGCGCGCGTGCTGGAGGCCGCGGCACCGCACGGGCTCGCCGCGCTGTGCGGCTCCTCGCCCGACGTGGGTGCGGTCGGGATGCTCACGGGCGGCGGGCTCGGCCCGGTCGCCCGCTCGCACGGGCTCTCGTCGGACACCGTCCGCGCGTTCGACGTCGTGACCGGTGACGGCGTGCTGCGGCGCGTGACCGCGGACGAGCACCCGGACCTGTTCTGGGGGCTGCGCGGCGGCAAGGGGACGCTCGGGATCGTCACCGCGGTCGAGGTCGACCTCGTCGCGCTGCCCGAGGTCTACGCGGGCGGGCTGTGGTTCGCGGAGGCCGACGTGCCGGGGGTCCTGCGCACGTGGGCGCAGTGGTGCGAGCTGCTGCCGCACGAGGGCACGACGTCCGTCGCCGTGATGCGCCTGCCGGACGTGGAGCCGTTCCCCGCGCCGCTGCGCGGACAGGTCACGCTGCACGTGCGCTTCGCGTGGACGGGCGACGCGGCGGTGGGCGAGGAGATGGTCCGCGCGCTGCGGGCGGTCGCGGCGCCGGTCCTCGACACCGTGCGACGCATGCCGTACGCCGCGCTCGGCGAGGTGCACGACGACCCGGTCGACCCGATGCCGCTGCACGAGACGCACCACCTGCTCGACGGCTTCGGCGTGGCCGGTGCGGACCGGCTGCTCGAGCTCGTCGGCCCGGGCGTGCCGTCCGCGCAGGCCATGGTCGAGGTGCGGCAGCTCGGCGGCCGCGTCCGGGAGGGCGACCCGTGCGCGTACGCGCACCGCGACGCGGCGTACAGCCTGTTCGTGGTGGGCCTCATGGTGCCCGAGGTCGCGCAGGTCGTGACGCGCGACGCCGCCCGCATCGAGGCCGGGATGGCGCCGTGGCTGCGGGACGGCGGGCTGCCGAACTTCACCGGCGGCTCCGGTCCCGCCTGGGCGCAGCGCGTGTTCACGCCGCTCGTCGCACGGCGTCTGCGGGCGCTGTCCCGCACGTACGACCCCGCGGGCGTGCTGCTCGCGGCCCGCGGCGTGCGCGGCTGACGGGGGTCAGCCGTCGGTGCGGGCCGCGTCGGGCGCGTCGGCGGACGGAGCCCAGCGCCGCGGCGCGCCGTCGCCCCGCGTGCGGGCGGGGGACGTCGACCCGGCCGGAGCGGTCGTCGTCGCGGGAGCGGTCGCGGTGGGCTCCTCCGGCGCGGCCGTCCCGGTCGGCTCCGCGCTGGGCGTCGGGGTCGGGGTGGGGCCGACGTGGTACTGCAGCTCGACGGTCGAGGTGTCGGTGAAGCGCGCCTCGGTCGCGTAGGTGGCGGGCGTGACGAGCGCGGCCACGGCGAGCGCGAGGACCACGGCGAGCCGCACCCACGCGCCGCGGTCCGCCGAGAGGAAACCGTCGCGGCGGTCGGGGAGGTCAGTCGAGGAGGAGGTCATCGAACCTCCCGTCGGTGAGCGGGTCGGGCGCGGCACGGCGCCGCTCGCGACGCGCGTCGAGGACCGCGAGGACCTCGAGCGTCGCGAGCGCGAGCAGCGGCGGCACGAGCATGACGGCGCGACCCGTCGCCGACGTCGACCACTGCAGCACCCAGCCCCAGCCGGCGTGCACCTCGAGCACCACGCCGCGCACGCGCGTGATGGGCGTCGCGTCCGGGTCGGGGGCGGGGTTCGCGTCGCCCTTGGTGAAGACGTAGGCGCGGGTGACGGCCTCGCCGTCCGCGTCGAGCTTCGGGACGCGCTCGCCCGTCTCGGGGTCGGTGACGAGCTCCGGCAGGTGCCGCAGCGCGACGACCCGGTGCGTGACGAGCTGCTCGGAGCCGGACGGCCAGAACGACACGACCTGCCCGACCTTGAGGTCCGACTCGTGCGTGATGGCCCGCAGCACCACGGCGTCGCCGGCCTCGAACTTCGGCGCCATCGACCCCGAGGTGACGATGAGGAGCCGCTCGTCGTTGAGCTGGTACCAGAGCGGGACCAGCAGGGACGCGGCGTACGCGGCGCCGCACACCGCCACGACCGTCCAGAGCACGACGGACAGGACCCGCCGCCACACGGGCAGCCGCGGGCGCGACCGACGGGCGCGGGCCACGCTGGGTGACCTGCGCTCGACGACCGGCTCGCCCGGGGCTCGCCCGCGACGGATCATGGCGGCGGTGCTCAGTTGTTGGCGACCTGCTCGGCCTGCATGCGCAGCGCGAGGGCGAGCCCGGTGTCCTGGAACTCGTTGCCGGCGCCGACGGGCAGGTGCAGGCGGACGCACAGCGTCTCGGACGTCGACGCGGCGAGCGGTCGGTCGCCGGCCTGCTGGCCCGTGGCCGCGTCGCCGACGATCGCGTCGAACGCGCTCGCGAGCGGCGCGCCGCTGCTGCCGGCGACGGACCCGAGCAGCGGGGCGGTCGCGACCGACGTCGCGTCGCACGTCGCGGTCTCGAAGACCGACAGCTCGACGATCGTCGCGAGCGACGCGGCCGCGGGGGCGACGGGTGCGCCGTCCGGGTCGGCGAGCGTCGGCGACGGCTGCGGCGAGGTGACGTCGGTCGTGCGGTACTCGACCGAGTAGCGCAGCTGCAGCGAGCCGTTGTTCTGGACGAGCACCGGCGTGTAGACGGTGTCGCCGGGCTCGAGGCCTTCGGCGGGGACCGCGAAGTCGACCGCGCCGACGGCGAGGTCGACGGTGCCGGTCGAGATCTCGGTGCTCGTGGAGTCGGTGTCGCTGAACAGCGCCGACGTCGTGAGCGACGTGGCACCGACGACCGCCAGACCCACGATGCCGATGGTGGTCCACATGCGGCGCCTCCTGGGACGGTCCCGCTGCGGCGGGGCGGGGTCGATCATCTCCTGGAGCAGGTCGTCCATCATCGAAGGAACTCCTCGGCGGGTCGTGCGCAGGTCGGTCCGGGCCCGGACAGGGTGCTATCGGCAGATGGGTGACGACTGTTGAGGCGTTCGGGGGAGATTCACTCGTTCGAGTGACGCGTGACGTGCGCCGTCCGGGGCGTCGTCGTCCGCCCGGTCGCGTGCCGTTCGGGTGGGAGCTCTCGGCGCCGCGTCGCGGCGTCGGGACCAGCATCCCGAACGTCAGGTCGGACGGCGGCACCGCGCGCGAGTAGAGGAACCCCTGCGCGTGGTCCACGCCGAGCTGCGCGAGGATGCCCGCGGTGTGCTCGTCCTCGACCCCCTCGGCCACGACCCGCAGCCCGAACGAGTGCGCGAGGTCGACCATCGCGCGCACGACGACCTCGGAGCCCTCGCGCCCGCCGGCCTGCAGGTCGGCGACGAACAGGCGGTCGATCTTCAGCTCGTCGACCGGCAGGTCGCGCAGCTGCGAGATCGACGTGTTCCCGATCCCGAAGTCGTCGATCGCGACGCGCACCCCGAGCTCGCCCAGGCGCTCGAGCACCGGCACGACGCGCGAGCGGTCCGCGACGAGCGCCGTCTCGGTGATCTCGACCTCGAGCAGGTCGGCGGGCACCGCGTGCTCGGTCAGGAGCGCCTCGATGAGGTCGACGACCGCGGTGGTCGTGACGTCGTGCGCCGACAGGTTCACGGCGACGGGCGTCGTGCGCCCCTCCCGCGACCAGTGCGCGAGCTGGCGCACGCACGTCGTCAGCGCGAACCGCGTGACGTCGTGGATGAGCCCCGACTGCTCCGCGAGCGGGATGAACGACGCGGGCGCGAGCAGCCCGCGGGTCTCGTGCCGCCAGCGCATGAGGGCCTCGAGCCCGACCGTGCTGCCCGTCGTCAGGTCGATCTTCGGCTGGTAGTGCATCTCGAGCTGCCGGGGCTCGTCGGTCTCGGTGTCCAGCGCCCGGTGCAGGTCCCCGAGCAGCACGAGGCGCGCCGGCGAGGAGTCGTCCTCGTCGAGCGAGTAGACCGCGACGCCCGTGCGGTGGTGCTTGGCGGCGTACATCGCGACGTCGGCCGTGCGCATGAGCGACGACGAGTCGTCCGCGTGGTCGGGCAGGCACGCCACGCCGACCGACGTCTCGACGTGCAGCGGCAGCTCGCCGAGCATGAACGGCGTCGTGAACAGGCCGCGGACCCGGCGGGCCAGGCGCTCCGCGTTCTCGACCGACCGCACGTCCGGCAGCAGCACCGCGAACTCGTCGCCGCCGAGCCGCGCGACCACGTCGTTGCCGCGCAGCGCGCCGCGCAGCCGCTCGGCGACCTGCTCCAGCAGCTCGTCGCCGCGGTCGTGCCCGAGCGAGTCGTTGATGTCCTTGAAGTGGTCGATGTCGAGCAGCATGAGCCCGACGCGCGTGCCGTCCTCGTGCGCCTCCGCGATGGTGCGCCGCATCCGGTCCGCGAGCATCCGGCGGTTGGGCAGGCCGGTCAGCGAGTCGAGCAGCGCGAGCCGCGCGTTCTCGAGCGCCGTGGCCTGCAGCCGTCGGGACGTCGTCAGGACCGTGCGGAACAGCAGCACCCACAGCGCCACGAGCCCGCCGCCGACGACGATCCCCACGGTGCGGACGGCGTCGCCGACCGCGTGCGCCGAGCCCGTGTGGTCGAGCATGACCTCGGCCGCGCCGACGACCTCGGACGAGGGGCGGTCCTCGGTGGTGCGCAGCGTCTGCGCGGCGGTGACCGGCACGTACACGTCGAGCACGTCGCGCTGCGTGCCGCTCAGGGTCCCGGGTGCGTCGCCGCGGACGTCCGACACGACGCGCGCGTCGGGCTCGCCCGAGGCCATGACCGCGTCGAGGCGCTCGCCGTCGGGGAACCCGCTCGTGGTGCGGTCGGCGGTCGAGAAGATGAGCGTCCCGTCCTGGGCCCACAGCCGGACCTCGACGACGCTGTCCGCGAACCCGGCGACGGCCTGCCGGACGGCCTCGTCCTGGTCGGGCGTGAGCGCGGTCGCGAGGACGAACGCGTCGGTCGGCACCTGGGCGGTCGCGTAGGACCGGACCGACTCGGCCGAGCGCATGCCGTCGCGCGTCGACTGCCGCTCCATGACGGTCGCCGACACGACCACGAGCGCGCACCCGAGCACGGCCATCGCCGCGATGCTCACGACCGCGAAGTAGCGCGTGAGCGACCACGGGCGGCGGTTACGTGGCACGGGACCTCATGGGCGGGACGGACGACGGGGGCGACATCGGTCAGCGCGGGAGGAGCGTGCGCTACGGGGCACCGTAGACCGAAGTCACCGGGATCTGCGACACGCGCTGGTCAGGGGCTCGCCCGGCGCGTCGGGAACCGTCGGGGGACGCTCGTTGTTGCACGGGTCGGCCGGGAGGCCGGCCGCGAGGAGGAGGACGACGATGGGGTACGAGGTCACCAGGACCGACGAGGAGTGGGCGGAGCGCCTCGACGCGCAGGAGTTCGCGGTGCTGCGCCGCGCAGGCACGGAGCGCGCGTGGACGGGCGAGCTGCTCGAGGAGAAGCGCGTCGGCGTGTACCGGTGCCGCGCGTGCAGCAACGAGCTGTTCCGTTCGGAGACGAAGTTCGACTCGCACTGCGGGTGGCCGAGCTTCTTCTCGCCGCTCGCGCAGGACCGCGTGGAGCTGATCGAGGACCGCAGCCTCGGCATGGTCCGCACGGAGGTGCGGTGCGCGCGCTGCGGGTCCCACCTGGGCCACGTGTTCGACGACGCGCCGCAGACGCCGACGGGCGACCGCTACTGCATGAACTCGGTGAGCCTGACCTTCGAGCCGGCCCCCTGAGGTGCCGTCACCGTGCCGCCACCGTGCCGTCACCTGGGCGGGCGCCGTCCGGATGGTCGACACCTCTGAAGTCGGCGGCCTCACCTGCCGATAATGCAGACGTGGACGAGCTGCTGACCGTGCGTCGGTGGCGCCGGTACGGCGCCGACCGGCTCTTCGTGACGCACGAGACCGGCGCGCGCGTCGGCTCCGTCGACCTCCAGTCGGGCGAGGTGGTCGTCGAGCACCCCGCGCTGGAGGACGGCGTCCGCCGCGCGGCGCAGGCCTACCTGCGCTCCGACGTGCGCACCGAGACGGGCGAGCTGGTGCTGCCCGTGCCCGCGACGCCGACGGACGCGCTCGACGCGCTGGACCAGGCGGCGCTCGAGGCGTGGCTCGGCTCGGTCTCGAAGGACACGACGGAGCTGCCGGCGTACCGCGGCGAGCGGGGCAGCTCGGTGCGCACGCGGCTGTCGCGGCTCGTCGACGAGGGCTGGCAGGTGCTGCACGACGTCCCGGTGGGGCGGCAGGGCAGCGTGCTGCAGAACCTCCTGGTCGGGCCGGGCGGCATCCTCACGGTCACGGAGCGGGACCTGACGGGCTCGCACGTGGTGGTCGAGGGGCGCACGATGACGGTCGACGGCGTCTCGGTGCCGTACCTGCGCGACGCGCGGCTCGAGGCGTCGCGCGTGCAGTCCGCGCTCCTCGCGGCGGCGTGCGCGGGCGTCGTGGTCCGCCCCGTCCTGGTGGTGCAGGGGCAGCTGGACGTGCGCGCGCCGGGCGGTCCGGACGACGTCCTGGTGGTGCCCCGTTCGGAGCTGCCGAGCGTGTTCCGCCTGATGGCGCCGCGTCTGGGTGCCGACCGGGCGACGGCGATCGCGGCCGTCGCGTCCCGCAAGTCGACCTGGTCGCGCTGACCGCCGTCTGGGTGCTAGCACCCAGACGCCCTCCGGTTGTCCAGATGTCCAGCGATTTCGCCCGCTCAGCGTGCCGCGGTGGGGCGAGGATGACCCTGTGACGGAGGAGAACCTCGCGAGGCTCGAGCAGGAGCTCGGCCTGCTGCTGCGACGCGCGCACGCCTCGCAGGCGTCGCTCGCGCGCGAGGTGCACCCCGACCTGGAGCCGTCGGCGTACGTGCTGCTCGGCCACATCGAGGCGACGCCCGGCCTGCGCGCGAGCGACCTCGCGTCGTTCATCGGGGTGGGCCGCGGGACGATCTCGCGGCAGCTGTCCCGCCTGGGCGCGATCGGGCTCGTGTCCCGGCGCCCCGACCCGGACGACTTCCGTGGCCAGCTCCTCGACCTCACGGACGAGGGCCGCCGCCGGCTGGCCTCCGCGCGGGCCGCGCGCCGCGAGTTCCTGCTGCGGGCGCTCGCGGACTGGAGCGCGCAGGAGATCGACGCGCTGGCCGAGCGGCTGGACCGCCTCAACGAGGCGCTCGCCGCCGCCCGGCAGCACGACTGACCGCGACCGTCAGACGGCCGCGACCTCCGGCTCGCGGTCCTGCTCGAGCCGCTGCTCGATCCCGGACTTGCGGCTGAGCGGCACCTCGCGCAGGAACAGCACCGCGACCAGCGAGATCACCGCGACGGGCGCGGCCACGAGGAACAGGTCCGCGATCGCGTCGCCGAACGCGCTCTCGACGACCAGCTTGACCGGCCCGGGGAGGGTCGCCAGGTCGGGCAGCGCGCTCGTGCCGCCGGTCCCGAGGGCCGACGGGTCCACGCCGAGCCCGCGCAGGCCGTCGACGACGAGGTCGCCGACGCGGTGGGTGAGCACCGCGCCGAGCGCCGAGACGCCGATCGCGCCGCCGAGGGTCCGGAAGAATGCGACCGTCGCGGCGGGTTCGGCCTGCTGCTCGCCGAGGCCACGGCCGTCGCGCCCGAGGGCCGGATCTCGCCGCGCGACACCGGGCTGTGGGACGACGCGCACGTCGCGTCCTGGCGCCGCGTCACCGACTTCGTGCACGCGCGCGGCACCCGGGTCGGCGTCCAGCTCGCGCACGCGGGCCGCAAGGCGTCGACGTACCCGCCGTTCGGCGCCCAGGACGGGTCCGTCCCCGCCGCCGACGGCGGCTGGACCGCGGTCGGGCCCGGCGCCGAGCCGTACCCCGGCCTCGCGACGCCCACCGCGCTGCGCACCGAGGAGGTCGCCGCCGTGCCCGCCGCGTTCGCGGCCGCCGCGCGGCGCGCCCTCGACGCAGGGTTCGACGTCGTCGAGGTGCACGCCGCCCATGGCTACCTGCTCCACCAGTTCCTGTCGCCGCTGACCAACACGCGCGACGACGAGTACGGCGGGTCGCCCGAGAACCGGGCGCGCCTGCTCGTCGAGACCGTCGACGCGGTGCGCGCCGTGTGGCCCGACGAGCTGCCGCTGCTCGTGCGCGTGTCCGCCACCGACTGGCTGCCCGAGGGGCTCGGCGTCGCCGACGTGGCCGCCGTCGTGAAGGACCTCGCCGGCCACGGCGTCGACCTCGTCGACGTGTCCACCGGCGGCAACGCACCCGCGTCGATCCCCGTCGGGCCGGGCTACCAGGTGCCTGCCGCGCGGCAGGTCCGCGAGACGTCCGGGCTGCCCGTCGCCGCCGTCGGCATCGTCACGTCGCCCGAGCAGGCCGAGCAGGTGCTCGTCGACGGCAGCGCCGACGCGGTGCTGCTGGGTCGCGTCGCGCTGCGCGAGCCCTCCTGGCCGCTGCGCGCCGCGCACGAGCTGGGTGTCGCGACCGACGCGCTGCCCGTCGCCGCCGACCGGTCGGCCGTCGCCGGGCTGCCGACCGTGACCGGGTGGCAGCCGCAGCACGTGCGGGGCGCCTGGCGCTGACCGGGCCGTCGCCGGCGCGCGCGACGTGCGCGGGCGCCGGCGGGCGTCAGGCGGTCGCCGCCGCGTCCGCCCGGGCCTCGCGCTCGACGGCCGCGGCGACGACCGCCGCCACGTCCGGGTGGAACACGCTCGGCACGATGTACGCCGGGTTGAGCTCCTCGTCGCTCACGGTCGACGCCAGCGCGTAGGCGGCGGCCAGCAGCATCCGGTCGGTGATCTGGTGCGACTGCGCGTCGAGCAGGCCGCGGAACAGGCCGGGGAACGCCAGGACGTTGTTGATCTGGTTCGCGAAGTCCGAGCGGCCCGTGCCCACCACGGCCGCGTACTGCGCGGCGTCGTCCGGGTCCACCTCCGGGCGCGGGTTGGCGAGCGCGAAGACGATCGCGTCGCGCGCCATCGTTGAGACGTCCTGCGCCGTGATCACGTCGGGCGCCGACACCCCGACGAACACGTCCGCCCCCGCGAGGGCCTGCGGGATCGTGCCCGTCACCCCCCGCGGGTTCGTCACCTCCGCCGTCCACCGCAGCGACTTGGGCAGCCCCGGACGGGCAGCGTGCACCACGCCCTCCACGTCGGCGACGACCACGTCGCGCGCGCCCGCCGCGAGCAGCAGCCGCAGCACCGCGGTGCCCGCCGCACCGGCGCCCGAGAGCACGATCCGGACCGTCGCGATGTCCTTGCCGACGACCTTGAGCGCGTTCGTCAGCGCGGCCACCACGACGATCGCCGTGCCGTGCTGGTCGTCGTGGAACACCGGGATGTCCAGCCGCTCGCGCAGCCGCCGCTCGATCTCGAAGCACCGCGGCGCCGAGATGTCCTCGAGGTTGATGCCCGCGAACGCCGGCGCGATCGCCACGACCGTCTCCACGATCTGGTCGACGTCCGTCGTGTCCAGCACCAGCGGGAACGCGTCGATCCCCGCGAACCGCTTGAACAGCACCGCCTTGCCCTCCATCACCGGCAGCGCCGCGAGCGGGCCGATGTTCCCCAGGCCCAGGACCGCCGTGCCGTCCGTGACGACCGCGATCGTGTTCCGCTTGATCGTCAGGCGCCGCGCGTCCTCCGGGTGCGCCGCGATCGCCTCGCACACGCGTGCCACGCCCGGCGTGTACGCCATCGACAGGTCGTCGCGGTTGCGCAGCGGCACCTTCGACTCGATCGACAGCTTGCCGCCGAGGTGCAGCAGGAACGTCCGGTCGCTCACCCGGTCGACGACGACGCCGTGCAGGTCGCGCAGCGCGTCGACGATGTCCGCCGCGTGCTGCTCGCCGCGCGTCGCGCACGTGACGTCGACCGTCATCTGCTCGTGCGCCGACGCCGTCACGTCGAGCGCGGTGACGATCCCGCCCGCGCGTTCGATGGCTGTGGTCAGCTCGCTGACGGCGGTCGGGCGCGCCTGCACCTGGAGCCGGGCGGTGATGGACGACGAGACGCTCGGCGAGGCCATGCGGCTCATTGTGGCCCGCGGGGTGCCGTGGCGCGCCCGCGACGTGGGCCGCGACCGGCCCGGCGCCGGGCGGCGTCGTCTCCCGGGCCGCGTGGCGCGACCCGGTCCGCCCGACCGGCGGGCGCGTCCGGGGTCTCCCGCGCGCTCGTAGGGTGGCCCGGTGCCCGCCGACCCGCTCGCCCCGCTCGCCGACCTGCCCGGCGTCGCCGACGCCGTCGCACGCGCGCGCGACGCGTGCGAGCAGCTGCGCTGGCACGAGGCCTACCGCAGGCGCTGGCGGGAGGTCCGGGCGGAGGCCGGTCTGCGGTCCGCACGGGCGAGCGCCGCCGTCGACGGTGCACGGCTCCCGCTCGACGTCGTGCGCGGGCTGGCGACCGCGCCCGCCGGGGCGCCCGACCCGCAGGTCGCGCGCGTGCTCGGGGCCGTCCGCGCGACCGCCGTGGTCGAGCGGCTCATGCCCGACCTCGGCGCACGAGGGGCCGCCGCGCTCCCGCCGCTCGGGCAGCTCCTCGCGCGGGTGCACGCCGCAGCCGGCGGCGGCTGGCTCGACGACGACCTGCTCGGGCGCGTCCGGTCCGGCGCACCGCAGGACCTCACCGGTCTCGGCCCGGCGCCCGACGGGGCGCAGGTCGCCGCCCGGATCGACCTGCTCGGCCGGACCGTCGCCGGCAGCACGGCCCCGGCGCTGGTCGTCGCGGCCGTCGTGCACGGCGAGCTCCTGACGCTGCGCCCCTTCGCGGCCGGCAACGGCGTCGTCGCGCGGGCGGTCGCCCGCCTCGTCGCGACCGCGCGCGGGCTCGACCCCACCGGGTCGGTCGTCGCCGACGTCGCGTGGGCTGTCGCGCCGCAGCCGTACCTGGGGGCCGCCGCGCAGTTCGCGACCGGCACGCCCGACGGCGTCGCGGCATGGCTGCGCGCGTGCGCGGAAGCCGTCGTGAGCGGCGTCGACGAGGCGCGGGTGGTGGCCGACGGCGTGCTGGCGGGGCGGCTGCCGTCCGCGTGACCAGGGCCGCCGGCGTGCGTCGAGAGCCCGCTGCCGCGGGGTCCGGGTGGCTGGGCCGCGCCGCCCCGGCGTCGTTGCCGGTGCGGCGGGCTGTCCTGGCACGACGACGGCGCCCCGAGAGGCGCCGTTGCCGAACGGAGGCCGGGAGGGTGATCAAGCGTGCACCTGTCCAGTCGCGACGGGACGAGCCCGGTCGACCTGCCCAGAGGTGGGCGCTCCTGCGCGTGGGTGCCCTCACGGCGATCCAGTTGTAGGACTGTCGTACCGCAGCGAGCGGCCGATGGGAACTGCGCGCGGTGACGGCGCAGCACACCGACCCGTCGCCGCCACATGGCGGGACGCGCGACCGGCATGTGGACCTGCCGACGTGGTCCAGCACCGCGCGGCCCGCGCAGTGCTGACCCCGCGCGCTCCTGGTGCGGTGCGCGGGCGGACGGGTGGCCCGGCGCTGCTCGTGCGGTGCGGGGGCCGAGGGGAGACCGGACGCTGCTCGTGCGGTGCGCGTCGCTGCCCGAGCCCGTGCGGTCAGTCGGTCCGTGCGCGTCGGCGCGCCCACCACAGCGCGACGCCGCACGCCGCCAGCACGACGACCGACGCCGCGACGAGCACCCGGGTCGGCGGGCGGCCGATCGCGAACAGCGACACCGGCCGGCTGAACGACAGCGACTCCCAGCCGCGCTCCGTCGCGAGCCGGCGCAGCGCGCGGTCCGGGTTCACGGCGAAGCCGTGGCCGACCGCCGCGAGCATGGGTGCGTCCGTGATCGAGTCGGAGTACGCGAAGCTCGCGTCCAGGTCGTAGCCCTGCTGCTCCGCGAGCGCCCGGATCGCGGTCGCCTTGTTCTCGCCGTAGGCGTAGAAGTCGATGCCGCCCGTGAACCTGCCGTCGGCGACCGCCATGCGGGTCGCGATCACGTGGTCCGCACCCAGGACCGCCGCGATCGGCTCGACGATCTCGCTGCCCGACGCCGAGACCACGACCACGTCGCGGCCCGCCTCGTGGTGCGCCTCGATGAGCGCGACCGCCTCCGCGTACACCGTGGGGTCGATCGACTCGTGCAGGGTCTCGGCGACGATCGCCGACACCTGCGCGACGTCCCACCCCGTCACCATCCGCGACAGCTGGGCGCGCAGGCGCTCCGTCTGGGCCTCGTCCGCGCCGCCCACCAGGTACAGGAACTGCGCGTACGCGGTCCGCAGCACCGAGCGGCGGGTCAGCAGTCCGCCTGCCATGAACGGCCGCGAGAACGCCGTCGCCGACGACGTGGCGATGATCGTCTTGTCGAGGTCGAAGAACGCCGCCGCACGTCCGCCGTCGCGGGCGGGGCGCGGTGGGGTCCCGCGACCGGGGGTCGGGTTCTCGTCCATCGCTCTCCGCGGCTCGTCGGTCTGGTCCTGGGCGTGGTGCGGGTCGTGCGTGGTGCGGGTCGTGCGGTGGTGCGTCGTCGGGCTGCGCCGCGCGCGGTGCCCGTCGTCACCGGCCGGAAGAGCGCTCGGTGCCGGTGTCCGTGCTGGTCGCGGCGAGCCTAGTGGGCGGTGCCGACACCGGGGCAGGGGCCCGCGGGCACGCTCACGAGCCGTCCACAGCCCCTCCGCACGTGTCGGCCATCCCCGGGCCGGTCCTGGTCCGGCCGCGCCGCGGACGCCGTCGGGGACGCTGCCGTCGTGGGTCGCCCGGACGGCCCGGCACCGGCCGACGAGAGGACGACCATGCGAGCAGCCGCCCCCCGCACGGACACCGTGCCCCGTCGCGGCCGCGGCGACCCCCAGCACGTCGACCCTCGTGCCGGCCGGGGCGAGGGCGCCGCGGTCACGACCGGCGACGACCGGTTCGCAGGAGCCTCAGGCGTCCCCACCCGGTGGCCTCCCGTCGTGCTCCGGCCCGAGCCGGTCGTGGTCGAGCGGGCGCACGTCGTCGGCGTGGTCGGCGCACGCGGGGGAGCAGGCGCGTCGAGCCTCGCCGCAGCCCTCGCGCGCGTGCTGTCCGCCACCACGGCGACCGTCCTCGTCGACCTCGACCGCGGGTGCGCGGGGCTGGACGTGCTCGTCGGGCTCGAGGGCGTCGACGGCGTGCGCTGGCCCGACCTCGCCTCCGCGCGGGGCGACGTCGACGGCGACGACCTGCTCGCGCTCCTGCCGCGGTGGGGCTCGTGCGCCGTCCTCAGCGCGGACCGGTCGCGGCCCGTGCCGCCCGAGGCAGCCGTCGTCGCCGACGTGCTGCACGCGCTGTCCCGGGCGGCAGGCGTCCTCGTGCTCGACCTCGACCGCTCGGCGGTCGTGGCGGGGGAGTCGGTCGCCGCCGTGTGCGACACGGTGCTCGTCGTGACGCCGCGGGACCTGCGCGCGACCGCGGGTGCGCTGGCGCTGCGCGAGTCGTGGCGCGACCCCGGCACCGACGTGGGCCTCGTCGTGCGCGGCCCGGCCCCCGGAGGGCTGGGCGTCGCGGAGCTCGCCGAGGCGGTCGGGCTGCCGGTCCGGGCGGTCCTGCCGGCCGATCGCCGGCTCGCCGCAGGGGTCGAGCGCACCGGGCTCCCGGCGACGGGTCCGCTCGCCCGGGCGGCGCGCCGGCTCGCGCGTGGGCTCGCGTGACCGGCGCCCGCGGCCCTCGACCCGACGGTCTGCTCGACGCGGCCTTCCTCGACGACGTGCGTGCGCTGCTGCACGCCCGACCGGGCGGGGCGCCCGGTACCGACGCCGTGCGGGAGGCGGTGGACGCGGCGGCGCGGCGACGCGGTGCGGTCGTCGGGTCGGGGGCGCTCGTCGACCTCGTGCGGGCCGTGTCCGACGAGCTGCTGGGCGCCGGTCCGCTGCAGTCCCTGCTCGACGACGAGGCCGTGACCGACGTGCTCGTCAACGGCCCGCAGGACGTGTGGGTCGAGCGTTCCGGCCGGCTGCACCGCGTCGACGTGCGGCTCGGCACGCCCGCCGACGTCCGTGCCCTCGCGGTGCGCCTCGCCGCGGCGGGCGGCCAGCGTCTCGATGACGCGTCGCCGACCGTCGACGCGCAGCTCCCCGACGGCACGCGGCTGCACGCCGTCCTGCCGCCCCTGGCCGGTGCGTGCACGCTGCTGAGCCTGCGGACCGTGCGCGTGCGTGCGCTGTCCGTCGTCGAGCTGGTCGCTGGCGGGACGCTCGCTCCCGTGCTCGTGCCGGTCGTCCGGGCGCTCGTCGCCCGCCGCGCCAACGTCCTCGTCTCGGGCGCGACCGGCTCGGGGAAGACGACGCTGCTCGCCGCGCTGCTCTCGCTCGTGCCGCCCGACGAGCGGGTCCTCGTCATCGAGGAGTCGGGCGAGCTCGCACCTGACCACCCGCACGTCGTGCGGCTGCTCGCGCGGCGCGCGAACGTCGAGGGAGCAGGCAGGGTCGACCTCGCCGACCTCGTGCGCCACGCGCTGCGCATGCGGCCCGACCGCATCGTGCTGGGCGAGTGCCGCGGCGCCGAGGTGCGGGAGGTGCTCGCGGCGCTCAACACCGGCCACGACGGCGGCTGGGCGACCGTGCACGCCAACGCCGCCGCCGACGTCCCCGCCCGGCTCGAGGCGCTCGCCGCCCTCGCCGGGATGAGCCGCGACGCGGTCGCGGCCCAGGCGGCGAGCGCCCTCGACGCGGTCCTGCACCTGCGCCGCGCGGGTGCCGACCGGGAGACGCGCTACCTCGCGGAGGTGGGCGTCGTGCGGCGCGCCGCCGACGGAGCCCTGCGTGTCGACGGCGCCCTGCACGCCGACCCCGGCGGGTCGGTCACGACCGGGCCCGGGTGGCCGCAGCTCGCGGCACGGCTCGACCTGGCACCGGAGTCGCATGCGGCCGCAGGCCGTCCGCCCGCGCTCGTCGCCGTGCCGGACGGCTCCGTCCGGTGAGCCTCGTCCTGGTGGTCGTTGGCGCGCTGGTCGTGCTCGCGGCCCCGCGGGGCCGGCCGGGACGCTCGGTGGCGTCCCCGACGCGCAGGGCCGGCTCGACGGCGGGGTCTGCCACGGCCGTCCCTCCCGTCGCGCGGCGGGTCGCGAGACGAGACCGCGGACGTGCGCGGCCCGGGCACGGCGACGACCTCGCCTCGACGCTCCATGACGTGGCCGCGCGGGTCCGTTCCGGCGAGGTGCCCGGCGCCGCGTGGTCGGCGGTCCTCGGCGTCCCGGTCCCGTCGAACGCGCCGACCGTCGACCAGCTGCTGGGGGGAGCGGGCCGCACGAGCCCCGGTGCCGCGGGCCGAGCGGCGGCAGCGGTCGCCGCGGGACGGCTCGCCGCGGAGCTGGGTGCACCGCTCGCCGACGTCCTGGAGCAGGTCGCGCGGGCCGTCGCCGCCGACGAGGAGCACGAGACGGAGGTCGCCGCGGCCCTGGCCGGTCCCCGGGCCACGACCCGGGTGCTCACGCTGCTGCCGGTGGCGGGTGTGCTGCTCGGGATGCTGCTGGGCGCGAACCCCGTGGGCGTGGTCCTCGACGGCGGGCTGGGCACGGCGAGCGCCGCGCTGGGTGTGGTCCTCCTGCTCGGCGGCCGCGCGTGGACGGGCCGGCTCACGGCACGGACCGCGCGGGCGGGGCGTCTCGGGCCGGGCTCGTGAGCGCGACCGTCGCGGCAGCGACGCTGCTGGCCGATCCCGTCGTCGTGCTCGGAGCGGTCGTGGCCGGAGGGCTGGGACGGGCGGTCGGCGGGGGAGCGGCCCGGCGGCGGCTTCGCGTCGTCGCCGCGCACCGGCGCTCACCGGCGGGCAGCTCCCGGTCCGACCCTGCCGAGGGGCGCCCGCCCGGGCGTGCCGGCGAGGTCCGCGCGCCGGGGCTCGGCGGTTCGCCTCCGGGCGTGCGGGTGTGGCGTCGTGCCGCCCCGCGTGCGTCGAGCGAGGACGCCGGGCCGCAGGAGCTCGACGCGGTCCTGGTCCTCGAGCTCGTCGGCGCCGCGCTGGCCACGGGCGCGGCGCTGCCCCGGGCGCTCGCGGTCGTCGGCGAGGCGGTCGGCGGGCGGACGGGTGCCGCGCTGCGACGTGCGGGTGCGGCGCTGCTTCTCGGCGCCACCTGGGCATCGGCCTGGGCCGGAGCCCCGCCGGCCGTGACGGCCGTCGCCGGGGCGCTGGAGGGGGCGTGGAGCTCCGGGGCGTCGCCCGCCGCGGCACTGCGGGCGCGCGCCGACCGGCTCCGGCGTGAGCGACGACGGGCCGTGCGCACCGCTGCCGCACGGCTCTCCGTGCACCTCGTCCTGCCGCTGGGGGCGTGCTTCCTGCCCGCGTTCGTCCTCATCGGGCTCGTGCCCGTCGTGCTCTCGCTCGCCGCCGGTCTCTTCGGCCCCTGACCGTCCGGTCTCGGCGCGCGCGGGGCTCGTCCGTCCGCCGGAGCCGTCCCGACGTGAGGACCTGGTCCAGGACTCCTGTCGACCGCGGACGCCACGACGCGCGCGCGTCCCCGTGGCGCGCTGCGGGTCCGGTCGCGCGTCCCCGTGGCGCGCCCGGGATCGCTCGTGCGTCCGGGCGGCTCGGTGCGTCGGTCGAGCCGTCCACAACCCGTCCACCGGAGAACTGGTCCACGGGTCCACGTGCGGACGCCGTCCTCGTCGCACCACGAGCGGGACGGTGTGGGCGCGCGCATGGAGCGCGCACCCGACAGAAGGAGCAGCGACATGAGCAGCCAGCAGCACGTGGGGGAGACGTCGACGCGCCCGCACCGCCCCGCCGACGCAGAGGTCGGCACACGCGCGCGCGAGGGCGCGCCGGGGGTCGGAGGCAGGCGCCGGGCCACGCTTCCCTGGGGCGCACGGCCCGCGACGGGCGCGGACGGGGTGGGTGCGGGCGTCGTGCGCGGGGGCGTCGTAGGTGCGGGCGTGGTGGGCGGGGACGTCGTAGGTGCGGACGTGGTGGGCGGGGACGTCGTGGGTGCGGACGGTGCGGCGTCCTCCGGCCGTGGCCGCTGCGGTGCGTCGACGATCCGTCGGCTGCGTGTCGCTACCGGTGACGCCGGCATGGCGACGGCCGAGTACGCCATCGCGACGCTCGCGGCGGTGGGCTTCGCAGGGCTCCTGGTCGTGATCCTCAAGAGCGGGGAGGTCAAGGCCCTGCTCACGGGGATCGTCCGCCAGGCGCTGTCGCTGTGACGCGCCGACGGGCACCGGCGAGGGGGACCGACGACGGGGCGCGTGGGGACCGGGGGAGCGTCACCGCCGAGCTCGCCGTGGGCCTGCCCGCCGTGGTGCTGCTGCTGGTCCTGGTGCTGGCGGTCTCGGCGGCGGGACTGGCCCGGGCCAGGTGCGCGGACGCGGCTCGGGCGGGCGCGCGGGCGGCGGCCCTCGGAGGGCCGGATGCCGATCCCGCTGCTGCCGCGCGGCGGGTCGCCGGCGGGACGTCCGAGGTCGTCGTGGTGCGGGACGGCGAGTGGGTCACCGTCTCGGTCTCCGCCGGCATCGCGCCCGGCGGCCGGGTGCTCGGGCCGGTGCGGGTGAGCGCCAGCGCTACCGCGTGGGTCGAGCCGTGAGCGAGGACCGGGAGCGCGGATCGGGGACGGTGGCCGTGCTCGGCGTCGTGGCGGTCGCGCTCGTGCTCGCGGCGACGCTCGGTGTGGTCGCCGGCGGCCAGGCGCGGCACGTCGAGGCGCAGGCCGCAGCGGACCTCGCGGCCCTCGCAGCCGCCACGGCGTGGCGCAGCGGCGTGGCGGACCCGTGCGGCACGGCTGCGCGGGTGGTCGCCCGCAACCACGCGCGGCTCGTCTCGTGCACGCTCGGCACGGGTGGAGTCGCGCGGGTCAGTACCGCCCGCGACACGGCACTCGGCGCGCTGGTGGCCGGCGCGCGGGCGGGTCCGGCATCGGCGCGCGACGCGCCTCGACGACCTGCCCGCAGGAGATCGCCGACAGCCGAGCCTGGTCGGTCAGCGCGGTCAGCGCGGTCGGCGCGGCCAACGCAGTCGGCGCGGAGGTCGGGGTCGTCGAGGTCGACGTAGACGGCGCTGTCGGCGCTGTCGACGTGGTCGGCGCCGTCGACGTGGTCGGCGTGGAGGAGGTCACGGAGCCGGCCACGCCGCCCGGACGCTCGGAGGCGTCAGGCTGCGGGAGGGGTCTCGGGGGCGTGCGCCAGGACGGCGTCGAGCAGCCGGACGGCGGCGGCCTTGTCGAGCGGGTTGTTGGCGTTGCCGCACTTGGGCGACTGCACGCACGCCGGGCAGCC
This sequence comes from Cellulomonas fimi ATCC 484, assembly GCF_000212695.1. NCBI lineage: Bacteria > Bacillati > Actinomycetota > Actinomycetes > Micrococcales > Cellulomonadaceae > Cellulomonas > Cellulomonas fimi. The sequence goes on from NC_015514.1 coordinate 922,920, forward strand.
GGTCGGGCACGGGCACGCGGCCACGGCGTCGCGCGTCGCGCGCAGCCACGTCGTGGCGGTGCGGAACCCGTGCTCCGCGAAGCCCGCACCGCCGGGGTACGCGTCGTGCACGAACACCGTGGCCTCGCCCGTGTCGGCGTGCAGGGCCGTGGACAGGCCCCCCAGGTCCCACCGGTCGCACGTGGCGAGCAGCGGCAGCAGCCCGATCGAGGCGTGCTCGGCGGCGTGCAGCGCGCCGGGCAGGTCCTCGACGGACACCCCGGCCGCCTCGACGACCGCGGCGGGTGCCGTCCACCAGGCCGCGGTCGTCCGCAGCGTCCGCGCGGGCAGGTCGAGCTCGCTGGAGCCGAGCACCTGCAGGTCGGGGATCCGCTTGCGCTGGTAGCCGAGCACCTGCGTCGTGACGTCCACCGCCCCGAAGCCCCACGTGAGCGGGCCCCACGGCACCTCCTCGTCGACGGACACGATCTCGGTCGACGTCACCCAGCGGGCCCACGTGCCGTAGTCGACGTCGCGCCGCGTCACGAGCGCGACGCCGTCGTCCAGGTGCAGCTCGTCCACGACGAAGGTCGCGCCCTGGTGCACGTAGACGGCGCCGTCGTGCACGGTCGCGTCGGCCGATGCGGCGTCCACGGTGCCGAGCAGGCGCCCGGTCGCCGACTCGACGACGCGCACCGGGTCGCCGCCGGTACCGCGCAGGTCCGTCAGGCGCGTCGCCGGCTCCGCGTGGGTCCAGTACCACCCGGACGGTCGACGCCGCAGCGCCCCACGCTCGACCAGCTCCGCGAGCAGCTCGGACGTCGAGGGGCCGAACGCGTCGAGCTCCTCGGCGCGCAGCGGGAGCTCGGCGGCCGCGGCGCACAGGTGCGGCGCCAGCACGTAGGGGTTCGCGGGGTCGAAGACGGTCGCCTCGACCGGTGCCTCGAAGATCGACTCCGGGTGGTGCACGAGGAACGTGTCGAGCGGGTCCTCCCGCGCGACGAGAGCCACCAGACCGTCCGCCCCCGCGCGCCCGGCGCGGCCCGCCTGCTGCCACAGCGACACGCGCGTCCCGGGCCAGCCGGCGACCAGGACGGCGTCGAGCCCGGAGATGTCGATGCCGAGCTCGAGCGCGTTCGTCGTGGCCAGCGCGCGCAGCTCGCCCGTGCGGATCGCGCGCTCGAGCGCCCGTCGCTCCTCGGGCAGGTAGCCCCCGCGGTACGCCGAGACCGCCCGCGCGAGGTCCGGGTCGACGTCGCGCAGGTGGTCGCGCGTGGCCGACGCGACCGACTCGGCGGCGCGCCGGGACCGCGTGAACGCCAGCGTGCGGGCGCCGGCCACGACGAGGTCGGTGAGGAGGTCCGCGATCTCCGCGGTCGCCGTCCGCCGCGGCCCGTCGTGCGCGTCGGCGACGACGCGCTCACCCGTCCCGAGCGGACCGGAACCCGCAGCGCCCGGTGCGTCGGGCCCCGGACCGACGGGCGGGAGCGTGCCCGATGCGGGCGCGTGCCACGCGTCGTCGGCGACGGCCCAGGCGTCGTCGGGAGCGGGGGGACCGCCTCCGTCGGGGCGGGCGGCGCCCGCGGGCGGTGCGACGGGCGTCGCCCACGGGTCCTCGTCGGGCAGCAGGTCGGTCCACGGGGCGTCGGCGCCCGGCAGCGGCGGCGGCTGCCACAGCACGAACGTCTTGCGGCCCGCGGGCGACGCGTCGTCGGTGACCGCCACGACGTCGTCGGGGTCCACGCCGACCAGGCGGGCGGCGCTCGCGGCCGGGTCGGCGGTCGTCGCGGACGCGAGCAGGAACACGGGCGACGCGCCGTAGGACCGGGCCACGCGCCGCAGCCGGCGCAGGACCAGCCCGACGTGCGCCCCGAACACCCCGCGGAACGCGTGGCACTCGTCGACCACGACGTAGCGCAGCGACCCGAGCAGCCGGGCCCACCGGCGGTGCTGCGGGAGGAGGGCGAAGTGCAGGAAGTCGGGGTTGGTCAGCACGAGGTCCGCGTGCTCCTGCACCCACCGCCGCTCGTCGAGGGCGGTGTCCCCGTCGCAGGTGGCGACGCGGACGTCCCGGAGGGCTGCGGCTCCGAGCAGCGTGTCGAGCGCGGCCAGTTGCCCGGCGGCGAGCGCCTTCGTGGGGCAGAGGTACAGCGTGGTCGCGCGACGGGCGACCGACTCGATGCGGCCCGGGTCGAGCGTCCCGGACGCGACGGCGCCGCGAGCGGCGGTGAGCGCGGGCAGCCAGAACGCGAGCGACTTGCCGGACCCGGTGGACGTCGCGAGCACGGTGTGCCGGCCCGACCAGGCGGCGTCCGCCGCCGTCGCCTGGTGCTGCCACGGCTCCGAGACGCCGGTCGCGCGGTACGCGCGCACGACGTCCGGGTCCGCCCACGTCGGCCACGGCGCGCGGACTCCCGCGCGGGCGGGAAGGTGCCGGACGTGCGTCATCCGGTCGGCCCGGCGGCCCCCGGCCAGCAGCGCGTCGAGCAGCTCACCGGTCGCGACCACCCGGCAATCCTCGCACCGCCGCGGCGGCTCCTCGGCCCGGCGGTCGAGACCCGGGCGGGCGCGCGAGGATGGGGGGATGCGCGCACGGATCGACTTCAACTGCGACCTCGGCGAGGGGCTCGACGCCTGGGAGCCCGGCGTGCCGGGGCCGGAGTCGGCCCTCCTCGACGCGGTGACGAGCGCGAACGTCGCGTGCGGGTTCCACGCGGGGGACGAGCGGGTCATGGCGGCGGTGTGCCGGGCCGCTGCCGAGCGCGACGTGGCGGTCGGGGCGCAGGTCTCCTACCGGGACCGGGAGGGATTCGGACGCCGGTTCCTCGACGTGCCCGCCGACGTGCTGCGTGCGGACGTGACCGAGCAGCTGGTGACGCTCGGACGCGTGGCGCGCGAGGCCGGCACCCGGGTCGCGTACGTGAAGCCGCACGGCGCGCTGTACAACGCGGTCGTGCATCACGAGGAGCAGGCGCGGGCGCTCGTGGACGCGGTCGCGGCGTGGGTCGGCGGCGCCGGCACGAGCGTCGACGACGCGCCGTTCCCCCTCGTGGGCCTCCCCGGCGCGGTGTCGCTCGCGCTCGCGCACGAGCGCGGGCTGCGCACGGTCGCTGAGGCGTTCGCCGACCGCGGCTACGGCCCCGACGGCACGCTCGTGCCGCGGACGCAGGACGGGGCGCTCGTCGTCGATCCCGAGGCGGTCGTCGCGCGGGTGCTCACGATGGTGCGGGACCGGCAGGTCGTCGCCGTCGACGGGACCGTGGTGCCCGTCGACGCGGAGTCGGTGTGCGTGCACTCGGACACGCCGGGTGCGACGGTCCTGGCGGCCGCGGTCCGGCGCGCCCTCGACGACGCCGACGTGCACGTCCGACCGTTCGTGTGAGCGTGCGACGCGTCTGCGAGCCCCGGGACGCGCCCGCCCGGCCGCGGACGCGTCCGTGCGACCGCGGGACGCGTCAGGAGATCCCGGGACGCGTCGGGTGATGCAGTGGCGGTCCGTGCAGGGCGGCGGTCGGAGGACGGAGGTCCTCGGCGCCGTGGCGCCGAGACGGCAGGATCGGGGCATGACGACGGCGGACGGCGGGCGCGGTGTGGGCACGCCGGGCCGCGCGGGCGACGTCACGGGTGCCGAGCGGATCGTGCCGTTCGGCGACGACGCCCTGCTGGTGGAGCTACGGGACCTGGATGCGGTCCGTGCGCTCGACGACGCCGTGCGCGCCGCGCGCGAGGGCGGCGCGCTGACGGAGGTGGTCGACCAGGTCCCTGCCGCGCGGACGCTGCTGCTGCGCGTCGCCGCGCACACGGACCTCGCCACGCTCGCCGCCGACGTCGGCTCCCTCGTGCGGACGACCACGACCACCACCCCGGCCTCCACCCCGGCCTCCACGACGGCCGTCACCGTGCCGCGCGGTCGAGCGCCGCGCGACCCGGACGCCGCCGACCGGCTCGAGGTCGTGCGGCTGGACGTCGTGTACGACGGCGAGGACCTCGCGGAGGTGGCCGCGCTGACGGGGCTGACGCCCGAGGAGGTCGTGCGCCGCCACACCGCCGCGACGTACACGGTCGCGTTCGGCGGGTTCATGCCGGGCTTCGCCTACCTGGTCGGCCTCGACCCGGCGCTGCGCGTCCCGCGCCGGGACTCGCCGCGCCCCCGCGTGCCGGCGGGCGCGGTGGCGGTCGCGGACGAGTTCACGGCGGTCTACCCCACGGCGACGCCGGGCGGCTGGCGGCTGCTCGGGCGCTGCGACGCGGTGCTGTTCGACGTCGCACGCACTCCGCCGGCGCTGCTCGTGCCGGGCCGCCGGGTGCGGTTCGTCGCCGCGGGGCGTGCACGGTGACCGCGGAGCTCGAGGTCCTGCACCCGGGGCTGCAGACGCTCGTGCAGGACCTGGGCCGCCCGGGGTGGGCGCACGTCGGCGTCGGGCGCTGCGGCGCGGCGGACGCGGGCGCCCTGCGCCTGGCGAACCGCCTGGTCGGCAACGCGGAGGGTGCGGCGGGGCTCGAGGTGCTCATGGGCGGCCTCGGGGTGCGCCTGCGCGGTGCAGCGACGCTCGCGCTCGCGGGCGCGCCGGCCCCGGCGTGGCTGGACGACGTGCCGGTGGGTGCGCACGCGCCGCTCGAGGCGCGCGACGGTGCGGTGCTGCGGCTGGGCGCCCCGGCGCGGGGCCTGCGCACGTACGTCGCGGTGCGGGGCGGGCTGGACGTCGAGCCGGTGCTCGGGTCGCGGTCCACGGACCGGCTCGCGGGCCTCGGCCCGTCGCCGCTGGCGGCGGGCGACGTGCTGCCGGTGGGGCCGCCCCCGCAGGCCTGGCCGCCGGTCGACGTGGCGCCGGTGGGGCCGTGGCCCCGGGAGGTGGTCCTGCCGGTGGTGCCGGGCCCGCACGCGGACTGGTTCGTCGACGGCGTGGCGCGGCTGTGGGGTGGGTCCGCGGGGCGCGCCCGCGCGGTGCACGGGTACACGGCGAGCCCGGACTCGGACCGCGTCGCGGTGCGGCTCGACGGTCCGCGGGTCGTGCGGCTCGCGCGCCGGGAGGGGGCGGAGCTCGCGCCGGCGGGGCTGGTCCCGGGCGCGGTGCAGGTCCCGCCGGACGGTCGCCCGGTCGTGTTCGGGGTGGACCACCCGGTGACGGGCGGGTACCCGGTCGTCGCGGTCGTGCGGTCCGCGGCGCTCGGCCTGCTGGGCCAGGTGCGTCCGGGCGAGCACGTCCGGTTCGTCCGCGGGTGAGGCCTTCGCCGGGACGCTCCCGGACGGTGGGGCGAGGGCGACACGCCGACCGTCCCGGGACGGGGCGCAACGACACGCCGCGCGTCCGGGCGAAGTTCGCCACGCGTCGTCCGGCGAGGGCCCGGTGCGAAGGACCTTTGTCCCCGCCGGTGCCCGGGAGCCGGGCATAGAACTGGCACATCTGGCCCTCCGGGGACCCGGGCGCCACAACATGTGGTGGTCAGCGGCGAGGGCGCTCAGCACGAAGGGGAGCAGCGCACATGGCCGAGCAGGTCGTCGTGGATGTCGGGGCGTCGATCGACGAGTACCTGGACCGCCAGGACTGGCGCGTCAACGCCAACGCGAACCAGGGCTACTCGCTGGGCGGCCTCATCCTCAACACCGCCGGCAAGGTCGTCGCGAACTACTGGCTGAGCCACGTGTACCCGCCCGAGGTGGGCCGCGCCCACCGCGAGGGCGACCTGCACATCCACGACCTCGACATGCTGTCGGGCTACTGCGCGGGCTGGTCCCTGCGGACCCTGCTGCAGGAGGGCCTCAACGGGGTCCCCGGCAAGGTCGACGCGCTCCCGCCGAAGCACTTCGGCTCGGCGATCGGCCAGATCGTCAACTTCCTCGGCACGATGCAGAACGAGTGGGCGGGCGCGCAGGCGTTCTCGTCGTTCGACACGTACATGGCGCCCTACGTGCGCCTCGACCACCTCACGTACGAGCAGGTGCGGCAGGGCGTCCAGGAGCTCGTCTACAACCTCAACGTCCCCTCGCGCTGGGGCACGCAGACGCCGTTCACGAACCTCACGTTCGACTGGACGTGCCCGCAGGACCTGCGCGACCAGGTGCCGTTCGTCGCGGGCGAGCCGTGCGACTTCACGTACGGCGAGCTGCAGCACGAGATGGACCTCATCAACCGCGCGTACATCGAGGTCATGACGGAGGGCGACGCGAGCGGGCGCGTCTTCACGTTCCCGATCCCGACGTACAACATCACGCACGACTTCGACTGGGAGAGCCCGAACGCGGACCGGCTGTTCGCGATGACGGCGAAGTACGGGCTGCCGTACTTCCAGAACTTCCTCAACTCCGAGATGAACCCGGGCGACGTGCGCTCGATGTGCTGCCGCCTGCAGCTGGACCTGCGCGAGCTGCTCAAGCGCGGCAACGGCCTGTTCGGCTCCGCGGAGCAGACGGGCTCGCTCGGCGTCGTCACGATCAACTGCGCGCGCCTCGGCTTCCTCAACCCGGGCGACGAGCACGGCCTGTTCGACGCGCTGTCGGAGCTGCTGGACCTGGCGCGCACGTCCCTGGAGCTCAAGCGGACGGTCATCCAGAAGTACATCGACGAGGGCCTGTTCCCGTACACGAAGCGGTACCTCGGCACGCTCGACAACCACTTCTCGACGATCGGCGTCAACGGCCTCAACGAGATGGTCCGCAACTTCACGGGTGACGCCTACGACCTCACCGACCCGCGCGGGCACGGGCTCGTGGTGCGCGTGCTCGACTTCGTCCGGGCGCGGATGGTCCGCTACCAGGAGGAGACGGGGCACCTCTACAACCTGGAGGCGACGCCGGCCGAGGGCACGACGTACCGGTTCGCCAAGGAGGACCGCCGCCGGTTCCACGGCATCCTGCAGGCCGGCACCGACGACCACCCGTACTACACCAACTCCTCGCAGCTCCCGGTCGGCTTCACGGACGACCCGTTCGAGGCGCTGGCCCGGCAGGACGACCTGCAGACGCGGTACACGGGCGGGACGGTCCTGCACCTGTACATGAGCGAGCGCCTGTCGACGCCCGAGGCCGCGCGCGAGCTGGTCCGGCGGTCGCTGTCGACGTTCCGCCTGCCGTACCTCACGGTCACGCCGACGTTCTCCGTGTGCGCGCGGCACGGCTACCTGTCCGGCGAGCACCCGACGTGCCCGCGCTGCGCCGACGAGGGCCACGGCGAGGTCGCGTGCGAGGTGTGGACGCGCGTCATGGGCTACCACCGGCCCGTGAGCTCGTTCAACATCGGCAAGAAGGGCGAGCACGCGGAGCGCACGCCGTTCCAGGAGCGGGCGCTCGCCGGGCAGCCCGCCTGATGACGGACCGCACGACGGCGGCGGACGGGCTCGCGATCGCGGGCCTGACGCCGCTGTCGTCGTGCGACTGGCCCGGCAGGCTGGTGGCGACCGCGTTCCTCCAGGGCTGCCCGTGGCGGTGCACGTACTGCCACAACGCCGCGATCCTCGACCCGCGCACCCCGGGTGTCGTGCCCTGGTCCGACGTGCGCGACCTGCTGGACCGCCGGCGCGGGCTGCTCGACGGCGTCGTGTTCTCGGGCGGCGAGCCGACGCGCCAGGCCGGGCTCGTCGACGCGGCGCGGCAGGTGCGGGACGCGGGCTTCGCGGTCGGCCTGCACACCGGTGGCGCCTTCCCGCGGCGGCTCGAGGCGCTGCTCCCGTACGTCGACTGGGTGGGCTTCGACGTCAAGGCTCCCGCACACCTGTACCGGGCGATCACCCGCGCGGGCGGGCCCACGACGAGCGCGGACGCGGCGTTCGCGTCGCTGGGGCTCGTCCTGGAGTCGGGCGTGGACGTGCAGGTCCGCACGACGGTCGACCCGACCGTGCTCACGGCGACCGACGTCGAGGAGGTCGCGGCCCTCCTCGCGGACCTCGGCGTCGAGGACCACGTCCTGCAGGAGGTGCGCCCCGACGGCACGACGGACGCGTACCGGCAGGCGCTCGCCGCGTCCGGCGCGGTGCTCGGGGCGTAGACCCGGGAGTCGACCCGGGACGAGTCCCCCCGGCCGGGACGGGCCGCCCCTTCGGGCACACGTCCGTCCGGGTGACGATCCCCACGCCGCGTCGCCTCGTCCCCGTGCCGCCGGGAGTGTTTGAATCTCCGACGAGGGACGGGGGACCGGGTGCGGGTGACCAGCAGGGACGTCGGTGCGCGCACCGTGGTGCAGGTCGACGGGGAGGTCGACGTGTCCACGGCCGACGCGCTGCGCGAGTGCGTCCTGCAGCTGCTCGACCGGGACCGCACCGACCTGGTGGTCGACCTCGGCGGCGTGACGTTCATGGACTCCACAGGTCTTGGCGTGCTGGTGGGGACGCTCAAGAAGGCCCGCCTGCTCGGCGGCCGGCTGCAGCTCGTCATCTCGACCGAACGCGTCGAGCAGCTGTTCCGCATCACCGCCCTGCTGCCCGTGTTCACGGTCCACGCCAGCCTCGAGGCGGCGCTCGCGGACGACTCGGTCGCCTGAGCGGACGCGTGACGTCGACCGGCCGCACGGTCCCTCCACCGCGCGACCGGCCGGCGGGTCAGTGGGGCGGGTTGACGAGGTAGAGGACGGTGTCCTCGCCACGGACCTCGGAGCGCACGAGGAGCACCCACCGGTCGCCCGTCTGCACGTACCGGTTGTCGTCACCCAGGGCCGTCGGCTCGCCCGTGTCGGGGGCGCCGAGCAGCGCCGCCGCGGCCTCCAGCCGGTCGTCGGCCGCGACGGCGACCTCGACGTACCAGGTGCCGTCGTCGAGCAGCCGGCCGTCGACGAGGCGCCCGGGCACCAGCGGCACGTCGTCGGGGAAACCGGCGGGAACGCCCGCGACGGGAGTCCGGTCGGCGACGCGCACGGTCCACGGGCCCGCCGCCGACTCCACGGGTGCGGTGAGGGGGCCGTCGTCGGCCGCGACGTAGACCGCGTAGTCGCCCGGCGGCAGCAGGTCGCCGCCCGCACGGCCGGGCTGGTCGCACGTCCGCAGCGGGACGTCGAACGGTGCGGACGTCAGTGCCCCGTACGGCGCGACGGTCGAGCGGGCGGCGGTGTGCCGCGACGTCCCGACGACCCTGCCGTCGCGCACCAGCAGGACGCGGACGACGGTCGGCACGCCGTCCGACGCGACGGGTCCGGTGGACGTCGCGGTCCCCGACGTGTCCAGCCACAGCTCGACGGACTCGCCCACGGCGCGCGTGAGCGGCACGCCGTCCTCGGCCGCGTCGGGCGAGCCCGTCGCGAGGCCGTCGCCGCTGCGTGCCCCGAGGGCGAGGTGGTGGTCGGCGCCCACACCTGCGAGCGCGGCGGCGTCCGACCCGCACGTCCCCGTGGGCGCGTCCGCCCGTGCCGGCGGCAGCCCGCTCGAGTCGCGACCGGCCAGCTGCAGCCCGCCGAGGGCGACCGCACCCGCCGCGCCCACCCCGACGGCGCTGCGCGCGGCGTGCAGCGTGACCCGCCGTCGGCGCGCCCGGCTCCGGACCGTGACGAGGTCGAACGTCGGCGGCACGCCGGCGGGGGCGGAGTCCACGCGGTCGTGCAAGGTGGCGAACAGGTCGGTCATCGTCCCTCCCGGGTGCTCACGAGCTCGATGTCGGTGGTGCGCGCGGCGTGCAGCGGGCCGAGGAGCGGCTCGAGCGCGTCGATCGCGTCGGACAGGTAGCGCTTGACGGTGCCGTCGGCGAGGCCGAGGCGGCGGGCGATCTCCGGGACCGTGAGGTCGTCGTAGAAGCGCAGGACGACGGTCGCGCGCAGCCGGGGCGCCAGCGTCGCGAGCGCGGCCTCGACGCTCGCGCGCTCGACGGCCGCCTGCTCCGGCGACTCCTCGACGTCGTGCCGCGCGACGAGGTGCCGCACCGCGCTCCACCGCGAGCGCTGCCGGTGCCCGTCGAGGAACACCGACAGCACCGCGCGGCGCACGTACGCCTCGGCGGCGACCGCGTCCCGCAGCGGCCTGGTCTGCCCGAAGCAGCGGACCAGCGCCTCCTGCACGAGGTCCTCCGCCTCGCGCCGGTCGCCGGTCAGCAGCGTCGCGTACCGCACGAGCGCGTGCCCCCGCACCTGCACGAGGTCGTCGAGCACCTGCTCCCACGCCGCCATCGGCCCTCCCGTCCTGTGTCGTCATGGTCCAGGACGTCGGCGGGGTGCGGAACGTTGGGTACGTCGTCCGGGCGCGTGCGGGCGGGGGCGCCCAGGCGGCCGTCAGTCGGGACCTGGGACGGCGCGCGCGTACCGTGCGGCGAGCACACGCAGGTGCTCGACGAGGCCGGCCGGCTCCTCGACGTGGAAGTCGAGCCCGAGCATGCCGATCCAGACGGCGACGACCTCGACGCTGTCGCCTCCGGTGACGAGCACGCAACGCCCGTCGGGCAGGGGCTCGACCGTGCCGACGGTCGGGTTGATGCGCGCGAGCACCTCGTCGGCGGGCGCGTCGACCGTGATGCGTGCGTGCACGGCCCACCCGGTCCGCGCGACCTCACGGACGGTGAACTCGGTCGGGTCGCCCGGGAACGCCACCGGCACGAAGCGGCGGCCGCCCGGGGCGCGCAGGTGCAGCCAGTCGACGCGGTAGGGCGCCCAGCGGCCGGTGGCGGGGTCGCGGGCGACGAGGAACCACCGCCGCTGCCAGGCGACGAGGCGGTACGGCTCGATCTCGACGGGCTCGTCGCAGTAGTGCGCGCGCAGGCCGTGGTGGTCGCGGATCGCGTCGGCGAGCGCGGCGAGCGTGCCGGCGTCGACGGGCGGGTCCTCGACGTTGGAGTCCGTGTTCTCCGGGCCGCTGTCGCTCGCGTCGCGGATCGCGGCGAGGCGACGGCGCAGCCGGTCGGGCAGGACCTGCTCGAGCTTCGCCAGCGCGGTCCGCGCGGGCTCCTCGAACCCGGCGGTCGCGGCGGTGCGGCGCAGCCCGACGGCCACCGCGACGGCCTCGGCGTCGTCGAGGAGCAGCGGGGGCAGCCGGGCGCCCGCGCCGAGCCGGTACCGGCCACCGGGGCCGCGGACGGCGTCCACGGGGTACCCGAGCTCGCGGAGCCGCGCGACGTCGTTGCGCACGGTCCGGTCGGTGACGCCCAGGCGGTCGGCGAGCTCGCCGCCCGACCAGTCGGGGCGGGACTGCAGCAGCCCGAGCAGCGTGAGCAGACGGGCGGACGTCGAGGCCATGCGGCCCTCCGGGACGGGCGTCGAGAACGCGCGGGACCCGTCGACCATAACGGAAAGAACCGTTCCTGAACCGCCCATAGCGTGAGGTCATCGAGCCGGACGCACCGCTCCGCTCACGAACCCGGGAGAAGCGCCATGACCGCCACCACGCCGCTCACCGTCCGCCCCTTCGCCGTCGACGTCCCGCAGGCCGACCTGGACGACCTGCGCGACCGGCTCGCCCGCACCCGGTTCGCCCCCGCCGCGCCCGACGACTCCTGGGAGTACGGCACGCCGCAGTCCTACCTGCGGGACATGGTGCAGCGCTGGACGACGTTCGACTGGCGAGCGGTCGAGGAGCGCGTCAACGCGTACCCCGGCTTCGTCACCGAGATCGACGGCCAGCCGCTGCACTTCCTGCACGTCCGCTCGGCGCACGCCGACGCCACGCCGCTGCTCCTCGCGCACACCTACCCCGGTTCGGTCCTCGACTTCCTCGACATGGTCGAGCCGCTCGTCGACCCCGTCGCGCACGGCGGGCGGCCGCAGGACGCGTTCCACCTCGTCATCCCGTCGATGCCCGGGTTCGGCTTCTCGACGCCGCTGGTCGGGGCGGGCTGGACCATGGCCCGCGTCGCGCGCACCTACGACACCCTCATGCGCGGGCTCGGCTACGACTCCTACGGGATCCACGGCAGCGACGGCGGCGCGATGGTCGGGCGCGAGCTCGCGGTCCTCGACCCCGAGGGCTTCCGCGGCGCGCACGTCCTCCAGCTCTTCTCGTTCCCCTCCGGTGCGCCGGGTGAGATGGACGGCTTCGGGCCGAAGGAGTACGCGGCCCTGGCGCACATGCAGTGGTTCCAGTCCGTCGGCGGGTACAACGCGATGAACGCCTCCCGCCCGCAGACCGTCGGCGCCGGCCTCGCCGACTCGCCCGTCGCGACCCTGGCGTACCACGAGCTGTTCGAGAGCTTCGGCAACGGCACCTCGCTCGTGACGCCCGAGCAGGTGCTCGCGCAGGCGTCGCTCTACTGGCTGACGAACACCTACGCGACCGCGGCGCGGTACCACTACGCCGAGCAGCGGTCGGGCGTCGAGCCCGTCGTCAGCACCGGTCGCCTCGGTGTCGCCGTCTTCAGGGACGACTTCCAGACGATCCGCAGCCTCGCCGAGCGGGACAACGCCCGCATCGAGCACTGGACCGAGCACCCGCGCGGCGGGCACTACGCCGCGCTCGAGGTCCCGCTCGACGTCGTCGCCGACCTGCGGGTGTTCTTCGGCTGACGCGCTCCGCGCACCGCAGCCCGCGACAGGCTCGTCGCGGGCTGCGTCGTCGTCCTCCGTCACGGACAAGCACGAACCGGGGAGGCGGAGCGTTGGTCGTCGCGCCACCGGCCGGCCGTCACCCCCGCGTCGCGCCCCCGTCGCGTCCCGGTGCGATCCAGGTCACATCGCCTGGCTAGACTCTGCGGGTCCGGCGGCAACGGGGCCGCGGGCAGGCACGGTCAGGGGGAGCGTGCCGGGCACCATCCGGGGAGGATGCATGGTCGAGCTCGGTTCGACGAGCCTCACGATCGTCTCTGTCATCGCGGCGGTCGCCGTCGCCGCCCTGATCGTCGCAGCCGTGCTGCGCCGGCAGGTGCTGGCGGCCGGTGAAGGCACGGCGTCCATGCGCGAGATCGCGCGCGCGGTCCAGGAAGGGGCGTCGGCGTACCTGAGCCGGCAGTTCCGCACCCTGGCCATCTTCGCGGTCGTCGTCTGCGCCCTGCTGTTCCTGCTGCCGGGAGACAGCGGCGTCAAGGTCGGGCGGTCGATCTTCTTCCTGGTCGGCGCACTGTTCTCCGCCGCCATCGGGTTCCTCGGCATGTGGCTCGCCACGCGCGCGAACCTGCGGGTCGCCGCCGCCGCGTCGCTCCCGGGCGGACGCGCCGAGGGCGCGCGCATCGCGTTCCGCACGGGCGGCGTCGTCGGCATGAGCGTCGTCGGGCTCGGCCTGCTCGGTGCGGCCGCCGTCGTGCTGCTGTACCGCGGCGAGGCGCCCGGCGTGCTCGAAGGCTTCGGGTTCGGTGCCGCGCTGCTCGCGATGTTCATGCGCGTCGGCGGCGGCATCTTCACCAAGGCGGCCGACGTGGGCGCCGACCTCGTCGGCAAGGTCGAGCAGGGCATCCCCGAGGACGACCCGCGCAACGCCGCGACCATCGCCGACAACGTCGGCGACAACGTGGGCGACTGCGCCGGCATGGCGGCCGACCTGTTCGAGTCGTACGCGGTGACCCTGGTCGCCGCGCTCATCCTCGGCAAGGCGGCGTTCGGCGAGCACGGGCTCGTCTTCCCCCTCGTCGTCACGACCGTCGGTGCGCTCGTCGCGGCCCTCGGCGTCGCGATCACGCGCGTCCGCGGCAACGAGAGCGGCCTCACCGCGATCAACCGCGGCTTCTACATCTCCGCGCTCGTCGGCGTGGCGCTCGCGGCCGTCGCCGCGTTCACCTACCTGCCGTCGTCCTTCTCCGACTTCTCCGGCGGCACGGCCGGGCTGGAGACGCACGACGGCGACCCGCGCCTCATCGCGTCGGGGGCCGTCGCCATCGGCGTCGTGCTCGCGGGCATCATCCTGTGGGTCACCGGCTACTTCACGGGGACGACGAGCAAGCCGACCCTGCACGTCGCGAAGACGACCCTCACGGGCGCGGCGACCGTCGTGCTCTCCGGCATCGGCGTCGGGTTCGAGTCCGCGGTCTACACCGCCGGCATCATCGCCGCCGCGATCTGCGCGGTGTTCCTCATCGCCGGGGGCAACGTCGCCCTCGCGCTGTTCCTCATCGCGCTCGCCGGCTGCGGGCTCCTCACGACCGTCGGCGTGATCGTCGCGATGGACACGTTCGGGCCCGTGAGCGACAACGCGCAGGGCATCGCCGAGATGTCCGGCGACGTCACGCCCGAGGGTGCGCAGATCCTCACCGACCTCGACGCCGTCGGGAACACCACCAAGGCCGTCACGAAGGGCATCGCGATCGCGACCGCCGTGCTCGCGGCGACCGCGCTGTTCGGGTCCTACGCGGACGCCGTGCGGATCGCGCTCAACGACATCTCCGGGTCGGTCGGCGACGACATCGTCGCCGCGATGCTGTCCTACGACATCATCAGCCCGGTCACGCTCGTCGGCGTGATCCTCGGCGGCGCGACCGTGTTCCTCTTCTCGGGTCTCGCGATCGACGCCGTGACCCGTGCGGCCGGGGCGATCGTCTTCGAGGTCCGCCGCCAGTTCCGCGACAACCCCGGGATCATGACGGGCGAGACGCGGCCGGAGTACGGCCGGGTCGTCGACATCTGCACCCGGGACTCGCTGCGCGAGCTCGCCACCCCCGGCCTGCTCGCGGCGTTCGCCCCCATCGCCGTCGGGTTCGGCCTCGGCGTCGGCCCGCTCGCCGGGTTCCTCGCGGGAGCGATCGGCACCGGCGTCCTCATGGCCGTGTTCCTCGCGAACGCCGGCGGGACGTGGGACAACGCGAAGAAGATCGTCGAGGACGGGCACTACGGCGGCAAGGGCTCCGACGCGCACGCCGCCGCCGTCATCGGCGACACCGTCGGCGACCCGTTCAAGGACACCGCGGGCCCGGCGATCAACCCGCTCATCAAGGTGATGAACCTCGTCTCCGTGCTCATCGCACCGGCCGTGGTCGTCATCTCCGTCGGGGACGACGCCAACCACGCGGTCCGGCTGGCGATCGCGGTCGTCGCCGCGGGCATCGCGTTCGGCGCGGTCATCGCGTCCCGGCTGCGGGCCGCGCGGGTCGACCGCGAGGAGTCCGTCGCGCACGAGGCGGAGCGCGCCCTGGCCGGCTGAGCGCACACGCCGACGTCACGCCGCCCGTCCCCGGTCCGCCGCGGACGGGCGGCGTCGTCGTGCGAGGGCCGGGCGGACGGTGCGCACGGGGGCGGGAGCTGCGGGCTCGGCGGGCGGTGCGCTCGGGAGGCGTCGGCCGCGCGCCCGGCGGGCGCGTCAGGACGGCGGAGGTGCCGTCGACTCGCGGACGACGAGCTCCGGCTCGATCACGACGCGGTGACGCGGACGCCCCGGGTCGCGCAGGCGGGCCACGAGCAGCTCGACGGCAGCCCGACCCACCGCGCCCCGCGGGGGCCGCACCGCGGTGAGCGCCGGCGCCGCGAGCGCGGCCACCTCGTCGTCGTAGGCCACGACCGACAGGTCCTGCGGGACGCGGAGGCCCCGCTCCTGGCAGCGGTCCACCAGCGCCATCGCCTCGGGGTCGGAGTGCACGAGCACCGCGGTCGTGCCGGAGGCGGCGCACGCGTCGAGGAGCGCGTCGATCACGGCACGCCGGTCGGGGTCGTGCGGCCCGGCGCCCGAGACGGCGGGGGTGCCGTCGGTCGGCAGGCCCAGACCGGTGCACGCGTCGAGCCAGCCGCGCCGGACGTGCGGGGTCGTGGGGCTTCCGGGGGTGCACAGCAGGCCGACCCGGCGGTGGCCGAGCCCGGCGAGGTGGTGAACGGCCGTGCGCGCGCCGAGGGCGTGGTCCGAGACGACCGACTCGACGGCGGCGTCGGGCGCCGTGCGTTCGAGGAGCACGACCGGCGCCGGCTGACCCAGCAGCAGCGCCAGCAGCGCCGCGCTCTCGGAGGCCGTCGCGTCGCCGGTGCCCGTGCCCGTGCGGGGGCCCGTGCCCGTGCCAGGGCCGGGGGCGGCGGGGTCGCCGAGGTGGGGGGCGACGAGCAGGCCGTCGACGCCGCCGTGCTCGACGAGCCACCGCACCTGCCGGGCGTCCTCCGCCGCGTCGTAGGTCGAGCCGCGCAGCACGAGCCGGGCGCCGGTGCGGACGGCGGCGTCGCGCGCGCCGTGCAGCACGCCGGGCCAGTAGTAGTCGAGCGACGGGACGACGACACCGAGCGTCGGACCGCCCGTCGCCGTCGTGTGCGGGGACCGCTCCACGGCACGCCCGACGTCGCCCGCGGCGTCGTCGGGCCGGTCGAGCGTCACCCCGCCGTGGACGCGGTGGACCAGCCCCTCGCCGGCGAGGCGCGTGACGTCGCGGCGTGCGGTGACGGGCGTGACGTCGAGGCGCGCCGCGAGGTCGGTGACGCGCACGGTGCCCTCGTGCCGCAGGATCGCGAGGATCTCGTCGCGGCGCGACGACGGCAGCGGTGCACGGGCGGTGCTGCGGACCGGGCCCTCGCTGGGTTCGGACATGGCGCCCTCTCTCGATGATCGAAACTGATCGTATCCCGCCCGCCGACGGCGTTGACGTGATCGAGTCTGCGCGTTTGGATCGAACAGCACCTGGAACGACCGATCGACGGCGATCGTGCGCGACGCGCGTGGACCGTCCGGAGGAGCCGCGCGTGGCCCAGCCCCACCGTCCCGAGGCCCTGCTCGTCATGGACCCCGGCACGTTCGCCCTGCAGTTCCCCGCACCTGCGCGCGAGCGCCTGCAGCACCTGGCCCGCACCGGCCGGCCGCTGTGCGTGTCCGAGCTCGACAGCGCCCCGGCCCGACGCCGGATCGCCGAGGCCGAGGTGCTCCTGACGTCGTGGGGCGCCCCGACCCTGACGCCCGAGCGCGTCGCGGCCGCCCCGCGCCTGCGCGCGGTCCTGCACTGCGCGGGCTCGGTGCGCGGCCTCGTGAGCGACGCCGTCTGGGAGCGGGACCTGCTCGTCACGTCCGCCGCCGACGCGAACGCCCGGCCCGTCGCCGAGTTCACGCTCGCCGCGATCATCTTCGCGGGCAAGCGCGCGCCGTTCCTCGCAGCGACGGCCCGCACGCGGCGCGACGACTGGTCGTTCGGGGAGCTCGGCGACCTGTCCAACCGCGGCCGGACCGTCGGGATCGTCGGCTTCTCGCGGATCGGCCGCCGCGTCGTCGAGCTCCTCCGTGTGCTCGAGACGGCTGCGGTGCTGGTCGCCGACCCGGTCGCGGACCCGGCCGACATCGCGGCGGCGGGCGCCGAGCACGTCAGCCTCGACGAGCTGCTGCGCCGCAGCGACGTCGTCTCCCTGCACGCGCCCGCCCTGCCCGCCACGCACCACCTCCTCGGTGCGGCGCAGCTCGCCCTCCTGCGCGACGGCGCGACGCTCGTCAACACCGCACGGGGGTCGCTCGTCGACACCGCCGCCCTCGAGACCGAGTGCGCCGCGGGGCGCCTCGACGCGGTCCTCGACGTCACCGACCCGGAGCCGCTGCCGCCGACGTCGGTCCTGCACGACCTGCCGAACGTCATGCTCACGCCCCACGTCGCGGGGTCGCTCGGCTCGGAGACGCAGCGCATGAGCGACCAGGCCCTCGACGAGCTCGAGCGGTACGTGCACGGTCTGCCCCCGATCGCCCCCGTCACCCGTGCCCGGCTGGAGGTCCTCGCGTGACCGGCGTCGGGCCCCGCACGAACCCGCCGACGGCGGTCCGGACCCGCGAGGACTGGGCCGCTCTCGCGGACCGGCTCCTGCTGGGGGTGCGGCCGTACCGCTCGCCCGGTGGTGCGCTCGTGACGCTGCCCGGGGCGCCCGGGGGGTACGGGACCGCCGTCGACGGGCTGGAGGGCTTCGCGCGCACGTTCCTGCTGGCCGGGTTCCGGCTGGCCGGGGAGCGGGGTGAGGACCCCCTCGGGCTCGCGGAGCGCTACGCGGCCGGCCTCGCCGCCGGGACCGACCCGTCGTCGCCCGAGCGCTGGACCCGCCCCGACGAGCACGGGCAGGCGAAGGTCGAGGCGGCCTCGCTCGCGCTCATCCTCGACCTCACCCGCCCGTGGATCTGGGACCGGCTCGACGACGGGGTGCAGCAGCGCGTCGTCGAGTACCTCGCCCCCGTCGTCGGTGACGAGGACTACCCGCGCACGAACTGGCTGTGGTTCCGGGTCGTGGTGGAGACCTTCCTGCGCTCGGTCGGCGGGCCCTGGTCCGCGGACGACGTCGAGGCGGACCTCGCGCGGCACGAGTCGTTCGTCCACGCCGACGGCTGGTACTCCGACGGAGCGGGCCGAGGGTTCGACCACTACGTGGGCTGGGCGCTGCACCTCTACCCCGTCCTGTGGGCACGGATGCAGGGCGCCGCCGACCTCGCCGCGCACCGCCGGGACACCGACGTCGCACGCCTGGACCGCTTCCTGCAGGACGCGGTCCGGCTCGTCGGCGCGGACGGCGGACCCCTCGTGCAGGGGCGCAGCCTGACCTACCGGTTCGCCGCCGCCGCACCGTTCTGGGCGGGCGCGCTGGCCGGGGTCCCCAGCACGCCGCCGGGACTGCTGCGGCGTGCCGCGTCGTCGGTCGTCGGCCACTTCGTCGAGCGCGGTGCGCCGGGCGACGACGACCTCCTGACGCTCGGCTGGCACGGGCCGTGGCGCCCGCTCGCGCAGCGGTACTCCGGCACCGGGTCGCCGTACTGGGCGTCGAAGGGCCTGCTGGGGCTGGCGCTCCCCGCGGACCACCCCGTCTGGACGACGCCCGAGGAGCCGCTGCCCGTCGAGCGGGCCGACCAGTTCGTCGCCGTCACCGCGCCGGGGTGGGTGGTGTCCGGGACCGTGGCCGACGGCGTCGTGCGCGTCGTCAACCACGGCACCGACCACGCCGAGCCCGGCGCCGACACCGGCGACTCCCCGCTGTACGCGCGCCTCGGGTACTCCACCGCGACCGCGCCGCTGCTCGACGCCGACGCGTGGCGCTCGCCGCTCGACCAGTCCGTCGTGCTCCTCGACGACGCCGGCCGTGCGACCCACCGCACGGGCATGACCCTGCTCGGCGCGCGCGTCGAGCGGTCCGGCACCGCGGCGCGGCCCGTGGACGTCGGCGTCGCCGCGTCGCGCGCGCACGCCCACTGGGTCGACGTCGACCCGGCCGCCGAGGCGCACGGCTCCGGCCTGCAGGGTGTTGCCGTCCCGGCGGGCGTGGTGCGCACCGTGTCGCTCGTGCGCGGCGCATGGGAGGTGCGGTGCGTGCGCGTCGAGGACCTCACGGCGGAGCGTCGCGTCGTCGCGCTGCGCTGCGGCGGGTGGCCGGTGGCGGGCGCAGCGGCGGTCGGGGGCGCGCACCCGGGCGCCGCGCGGGTCGTCGCCGACGGCCTGACGAGCACGGTGGTCGCGCTCGCCGGCGACGACGCCGGGCAGGCCGTCCGCGCGGGCGTCCACGAGGCGTCCGACGCGAGCCCTCTCGGCGCCCGCGCCGCCGTCCCGTGGTTGTCCGTGCCCGCCCGCCCCGGCCGCTGGTGGGTCGTCGCGGTCGGTCTCGAGGGCACGGTCCGCACCGACGGCCCGGCCCCCACCGACGGCGACGGCCCCACGGCCGGCACCGCCCCGGCCGCCGGCACGACCCCGGTCGACGGCGCGAACCCCGGGGAAGGTGCCACGCCGACCGCGGACCTCGTCGCGGACCGCGTCGTGGTGACCTGGCCGGACGGCGCGCGCACGGTGCACGCGCTGTGACGGCGACGCGCTCCCGTCGCCGGCGACACCGATCCTGGTGACGCTGCGAGGGCGCAGGATGTCCACCAGGTCGGTGCCGGTGGCTCGACGAGGAGGGCGACGATGACGAACGTGCTCGTGCTGGCCGGGCGGGGGCGGTACGGCGACCCGTGGCACGACCACGCGGCGACGACCGACGCGATCGCGACGCTCCTGCGCGCGGACGGCCATGACGTCGTGGTGCGCAGCACCTTCCCCGACGCGCTCGACGACGTCCGCCCCGACCTGCTCGTCGTGAACAGCGGTCGCGGCCCGCTCGACCCTGCCGAGGACGACGACTGGCGGGGCTTCCACGACCGGCGGGCCGCGCTCGTGGCGGCGGGTGTGCCCGTGCTGGGGGTGCACCAGGCGGCGAACACGTTCGGCGACGACCCGCGCTGGCCTGCGACGCTCGGTGGTCGGTGGGTCGAGGGCGTGTCGTGGCACCCGCCGCTCGACGCCGCGACGTTCCGTGTCCTCGATGCCCACCACCCCGTCACGGCCGGCCTCGCGGAGGTCGCGGCGACCGACGAGCGGTACGCCGACCTGGAGGTCGCGTCGGCGTCGCGCGTCCTGCTGGCCGCGGACGTGGCGGGCGACGACGGGACGGGCGCGCACCCCGTCGTCTGGGTCGGGCCCGGGCCGGGGCGGGTCGTGTACGACGCCCTCGGGCACGACGTCCGCTCGTACTCCTCACCCGACCGCCGTGCCCTGCTGCGGCGCGAGGTGGCGTGGCTGCTCGGCCGGTGACCAGCGCGGCGGTGGCGGTGGCGGCAGACGCCGGACGGCCGCGCCCTCTGCGGCCGGCGCACGGCGCCCGCTGTGGCGGCCACGGGCCGGACGTGGTGCGCTGACCCGCATGCGACTCATGACGTACAACGTCAAGGGCCTGCAGCTCGACGGCCGCGCGGTCGCGCAGGTCGTGCGCCAGGCCCGCCCGGACGTGCTCGCGGTGCAGGAGCCGCCGCGCGGGCTGCCCGGGCGGTGGCGCGTGCGTCGGTTCGCCCGGCGCGCGGGGCTGCGGGTGGTCGTCAACGGCCGCGGCTCGCGCACCACCGCCCTGCTCGTCGCCCCGGGCCTGCACGTCAGCCACGCCCACGCGCTGCGCCTGCCGTGGCGCGAGGGGACGGTGCGTCGCGGCGCGGCGGTCGCCCGGGTCGAGGGGGTCGTCGTCGCGGCCGTGCACCTGTCGCTGGTCCGGGACGAGCGCGCGCAGCACCTGGAGCTCCTGCTGCGGCACCTCGCGGCCGCTCCGCCCGCACCGCGCGTGGTCCTGGGCGACCTCAACGAGCCGCCGGACGGGCCCGCGTGGCACCGGCTGCTCGAGGGCCTCGTCGACGCGTGCCCCGACGGCCCGCCCACGTACCCCGCGGTCGACGCCAGCCTGCGCATCGACGCCGTGCTCGTCGACCCGTCGCTCACGGTCCGGTCGGCCGCGGTGCACGACGACGACCTCGTCCTGCGCGCGAGCGACCACCGGCCGCTGGTCGTCGACGTCGAGCCCGCCGCCCCGCCCGTCTGACGTCGCCCGCCCACCGTCCGTCTGACGTCGCCGCCCACCCGGCCGCACCTGTCGTGCGCGGGCACCGGCGACGGCCGGGAGAATCGACGCATGAGCCTGCCGCGCACCGACCCGCACCTCCTCGACGCCCTCCGGGCGGACCTGTCCGCCGTGCCGTACACGGTGGCGGCGGTCGAGGACCTGCTCGGACCGGTGGCGGCGGCGGCGCTGCACCGCGAGGAGCCGGTGCCGGCGCTGCGCGCGACGGCGCGGTCCGACGAGCCGCTCGCGGCGCTCGTGCGCGCGTTCCTGCTGGGCCGTCCGGTCCGACGCTCGGCGCTCGACGCGGCCCTGCCGAGGCTCGGCTGCCGCGGTGCGCACGACCTGGGGCTGGTCGACGCGACGGGGGCGGACGCCGACGACGAGGTGCGCGCGCTCGTCGACCTGCGCCCGTACGCGGCGGTCGACGGCGGCGGGGAGATCGACTGGTGGGTCGCGTCGGACCTGGGCGAGCTCGCGACGGGCACCGCGCTGCGCACGGACCACGTGCTGGGCGTGGGCGGGGCGTCGACGACGCTCGCGCAGGTCACGGTCCGCTCGCCGCGACGCCGCGTGCTGGACCTGGGCACGGGCTGCGGCGTGCAGGCGCTGCACGCGACCCGGCACGCGCACGCCGTCGTCGGGACCGACATCTCGGCGCGGGCGCTCGCGTTCGCGCAGCTCAACGCGGCCCTGGCGGGCGTCGCGGACCGGACGACGTGGCGCCTGGGATCGATGCTCGAGCCGGTCGCGGGGGAGCGGTTCGACCTCGTCGTGTCCAACCCGCCGTTCGTCATCACGCCCCGCGGCGCGGACGTGCCCGCGTACGAGTACCGCGACGGCGGGAGGGCGGGCGACGCGATCGTGCGCGAGCTCGTCGAGGGCGTGGGCGCCGTCCTGGAGCCGGGCGGGGTGGCGCAGCTGCTCGGCAACTGGGAGGTGCGGCGCGGCGAGTCGTGGGACGAGCGCGTCGGGCAGTGGGTCGACGCGTCGGGGCTCGACGGCTGGGTGGTGCAGCGCGAGCTGCAGGACCCCGCGCAGTACGCCGAGACGTGGATCCGTGACGGCGGCACGACGCCTGACCGGGACCGCGACGCCTGGGCCACGCGGTACGGGGCGTGGCTCGACGACTTCGCGAGCCGCGACGTGGAGGCGATCGGGTTCGGCATCGTGACGCTCCGCCGTCCTCCCGACGGCGGCCGGCCGTCGCTGCGCCGGCTGGAGGAGGTCACCGGGACGGTCGTGCAGCCGCTCGGCCCGGTGGTCGACGCGGCGCTGGCGGCGCACGACTGGCTCGCCGCGCGGTCCGACGACGACCTCGCGGCCGCGCGTCTCGTGGTCGCGCCCGACGTCACGGAGGAGCGGTACCTGACGCCCGGCGACGCGGATCCCCGCGTCGTGCTGCTGCGGCAGGGCGGCGGCCTCGGGCGGACGGTGCAGGCGGGGACGGCGCTCGCGGGGTTCGTGGGGGTGTGCGACGGCGAGCTCACGGTCGGGCAGATCGTCGGTGCCCTGGGCGCGCTGCTCGACGTGGGTGCCGACGCCGTCGCGGCCGACGTCCTGCCCTCGGTCCGCGGCCTGGTCACCGACGGCCTCCTCACCCCCGCCTGACCCGAGCGCCCCCCGGGCGGGCGCACCGCCCGGGCCCCGGGCGAGCCGACGCCCTCGCGTGGCGGGGGCCGGCCACCACGTGGGTGACCGGCCCCCGCGCGTGCGGTCCAGGCGTCAGCGCAGCTCGACGTCGTCGATCACGTGGGTGCCTGCGTTGAGGTAGAGGTTCACGCGCTTGACGTCGGCGAGCTGGGCGCCGCACCCCGCGCTCAACGTCGTGAGGTCGAGCACGAGCGCGTCGTCTCCGGTGCGCGGCCCGGACACCCACCCGGCCTGCGCGGTCTCGCACCACTGCCAGGTCGAGCCGACCTGCAGGGCCGCCTTGGTGTCGAACCCGGTGGTGGAGACCACGTCGAGGGCGAGCGCCGTCCGCCCGGTCCAGTCGGCGACGGACGGGGTGAACGAGAACCACCCGCCGTCGGGCGCGGCGGCCTCGATCGTGAGCGTGCCGCCGGACGCGGTCGCGGAGCCCGGACCGGCGTCGAGCGGCCCCCAGCCCTGCGCGCCGTCGGCGAAGTCCGACAGCACGACGGGCTCGAGCGGCGACGGGAGGGCGTCGAACCGGTACAGGTACCGCGCGAGCTCCTGCCGCTGCACGGCCTTGAGCACCCCGAACGTCGACGCCGACACGGGCTCGACGACGCCCACCTCGGTCGCCCACGTGATCGCGGTGCGGTACCGGTGCCACGTGGGGACGTCGCGGAACGCCTCCGTCCCCTCGGGCTCGGGGGACCCGGCGAGCCGCCACAGCAGCTCGGCGGCGGTGGCCCGGTCGAGCGGGGCGCTCGGCAGGAAGACGCGCCCGTCGTCCACGAGCCCCTCGGCGACGAGCCACTCGATCGCGGTGTAGGCGGGGTGGCTCCGGCGGACGTCGAGGAACGACGGTGTCGTCGGCGGCGTGAAGACCGCCTTCTCGTAGGCGTGCAGCAGCCGCGCGACGTCCTGCCGCTTGACCTGCCTGGCGGGCCGGAAGGTGCCGTCGTCGTAGCCGTCGTCGAGCCCCTGCGCGTGCAGCCACAGGATCTCCGTCTCGTAGGGGTGGCCCTTCGGGACGTCGGAGAACAGCGGCGGCGGCTCGACGCCGGGGTGGGCGGCGATGTCGTCGACGACGAGCGAGCCCGACGCGGCACCGCCCTCGGCGCTGTTGACGTAGACGTTGAACGACGTGAGCGCGCGCAGGTCGTCGTCGGAGATGCGGCGGTCGGCGTGCGCGGTGTCCCACGGTGCCGGGCGCCAGTCGACGAACGGGATCGTCACGAGCTGCGGCTCGTCGCCCGCGAGCGACGGGTACGCCTCGTAGGCGACACCACCGGCGTTGAGCTGCAGGACCATCCTGTTGTTCGAGCCGTCGGGGTCGACCCAGATCGCGAGCTCGTTGAAGTCGGACCAGTCGCCGGACAGCTGCTTGCCGACGCCGGTGTAGGTCTGCGTCGCGAAGTCGTAGTCGAGCCGCAGCGCCTTCGCGCCGCCCCCGACGGACCCCGTCTCGAGCGAGATCGTGTTGGCGCCGTAGGTCACGTACTCGGCACGCAGCGCGGTGTCGTCGCCGTAGCCCTCGAAGTCGTCGACGACGCCCGCGGGGAACGTCGGCCTCGGCCCGAGGACGACCTCGTTCGTGACGTCGAGCGTCCCGGCGGCGGTCGTCGCCGTCGCGGTGACGGTGTAGGTGCTGTTGTCGAGCTGCGCGCTGGTCGGCGACCAGGGGGCCGTCCACCACAGGGCGCCGTCGTACGCGAGGTCCAGAGTGTCGACGACGGTGCCGCCCTGGGCGACCTCGACGGTCACGGACTGCACGTCGGTGCCGCCGACCCGCACCCGCACGGTGGTCGGGGCGGACGCGACGCGCGCGCCGTCGGCCGGAGAGGCGATGTGCACGACCGGCTGCGCGGGCGCTGCGGCGACGGTCCGGTCGAACGCGCCCGTGACCTCGGACGCGAACAGCGTGAACGGGTCGGCGGCGTACGCCTGGAAGTCCTCGAGCAGCGCGTCGCCGGGCACGGGGACGAAGTGCTGGCCGGCGTCGAAGTTGGCCCACGTCTCCATGTAGGCGTTGCGGCTCGCGACGGGGTCGGCCTTGATCGCGGCGAGCACCTTGGTGAACCACTGCGCGGGCGACGAGCCGTTCGTGCCCACGCCGCCGCTCACGCCGAACTCGGTGAACGCCGACACCTTGCCCTTCTCGTCGGCGATCTCGGCGATCATCCGCAGGTCGGCGACGAGCCCGGCGAGGAACGCGTCCGAGCCGGTGCTGTCGTAGGTGTC
This sequence comes from Cellulomonas fimi ATCC 484, assembly GCF_000212695.1. Taxonomy (NCBI): domain Bacteria; kingdom Bacillati; phylum Actinomycetota; class Actinomycetes; order Micrococcales; family Cellulomonadaceae; genus Cellulomonas; species Cellulomonas fimi. The sequence continues at coordinate 947,870 of NC_015514.1, forward strand.
GAGGCCGAGCACGTCGACGAACGCGTCGCCGGGGTAGGTGCGCAGGTAGACGTCGCGGTTGCCGCCGAAGCCGCCGCCCGGACCCCACGCGTAGAGGAAGTTGGAGACGCCCTTGACGTCGCGCAGGTACTCCACGGTGAACCGGTAGAGCTCCTGGTACTCGCCGGGTGAGCCGTACGCGGCGCCCCACCAGAACCACGAGCCGGCGTTCTCGTGCCACGGCCGGAAGACGATCGGGATGAGCGTGCCGTCGTCGCGGCGCGACGCGTCGGCGAGCTCCGCGATGTCGTCGAGGTAGGCGACGAGCTCGGCGTGGTGCGAGCCGCCCGGCAGCACGGCGCGCAGCGTGTCGCCCGAGGTGTCGTAGAACGAGCCGCCGGTGACGAAGTTCTCGACGTGCGCGCTCACGGTGTTGACGCCGCCGATCGCGTCGGCCTTGCGGATGTAGTCGGCGAACAGCGCGATGTTCTCGTCGCGCGTGTTCTCGGCGAGCCCGGGGCGCTCGTTGCCCTCGATGATGAGCGTGTCCCAGCCGAAGACCGCGGGAAAGTCGCCCGTGACGTTCTTGACGTCGGAGGTCGTGCCGTCGGTGGGTCCGGTGGTGAGCCCGAACGACGTCGTGTGCTGGTGGCCGAACAGGATGCCCTCGCCGCGCACGCCGTCGAGGTAGGAGAGCAGCGACCGGGTCTCGGCGGTCGCGTCGGCGTCGACGATCGCGATGGTCTCGTCGGCGGGTGCGGTGGGCAGCGCCCCCGCGACGGGCGCTGCGGGCGCCGGTGCGGACTGGGCGGGAAGCGCCGACAGGCCGGTCAGGGCCAGCGCCGCGGCGGTGGCGGCGAGCACGTGGCCCGCCGTGCGCCCGCGCGGACGGCTGCGGTTCGTCATTGAACCTCCAGGTGACGGTCGGGCCGGGCAGCGGCGCCCGAGCCCTCCAGGGGCCGCGCCGACCGGAGGCTCCGGACGGACGCGGACAGACTTCGTCAAGTTACCAAACTTAGTCAGGACGGAACAGGTCGGACAGGCGCTACCGAGGGCCCGGCTCGCACGACGAAGCGTTTCACCGGCGTCGCCCGAGGTCAGCCGGGCCCTGGCGCCGCACAGCGCAGCCACAGGTCGGCGACAGGTGGCCGCCAGCCCCCGTCCCTAGCGTCACCGTCGGTCGTGTCGCCCACGGGAGGAACAAGCATGCTGCGCGTCTGGAGACGGACCCGGGGATGGGTCCGCGCGGTGCTCGGCGCGGTCGTCGTCGGCGCCCTCGCCACCGGGATCTGGTGGTTCGCCGTCCGCGACGCCACCGCCGCCGCGGAGGAGCCCGCGACCCGCACGGTCGCCGCGAGCCTCACGACCATGGAGAAGACCGTCGACGGCACCGGCACCCTCACGCCCGCCGTGCAGGAGGACGTGTCGTTCGCGGTGAGCGGCACCGTCACGGGCGTCGCCGTCACGCAGGGCCAGACGGTCACGGCCGGCCAGACGCTCGCGACGGTCGACACGCTGCGGCTCGACGCCGACCTGCTCGCGGCGCAGGCCACGCTCGCCACCGCGCAGGCGCGCCTCGACGACGCGCAGGACGCCGACGACGGCACCTCGACCGCGGACGCGCAGGTCGCGTCCGCGCAGGCGCAGGTCGAGGTCGCGCAGGCCGAGGTCGACGACGCGCAGGCCGCGCTCGCGGACGCCACGCTCGTCGCCCCGGTGGACGGGCTGCTGACCGCCGTGAACCTCGAGGTCGGCGACGCCGTGACGGGCGGGTCGAGCAGCTCGGGCGGTTCGGGGGCGACCGCGCCGCAGGGGGACACGACGTCCGGCTCGACCGCCGCGTTCACGATCGTCGGCACCGACGCGTGGGAGGTCGAGATCGGGGTGTCCGACGCCGACGTCGCCCTGCTCGAGGCCGGCGACCAGGCCGAGCTCACCGTCGACGGTGCCGACGGCACGGTGTTCGGCACCGTCTCCGCGATCGGCCTGCTCTCGACGAGCGACTCCGGCGTGGCGTCCTACCCCGTGACTATCGCCGTCACGGGCGACCAGGACGGGCTGCACGACGGCGTCTCGGCCGACGTCAGCGTGATCTACGAGCGCCGCACCGACGTGCTCACCGTCCCGAGCATGGCCGTCAGCACGGTCGACGGCGCGACCGTCGTGACGAAGGTCGCGGCCGACGGCACCCAGGCCGAGACGCCGGTGACGACCGGTGAGACGGCCGACGGCATGACCGAGATCACCGACGGCCTCGCCGAGGGCGACGAGGTCGTCCTCGCGGTGCTCACCCCGCGGGCGACGCAGGGCGGCACCGACCAGGGCGGGACGGTCCCGGGCGAGGGTGACGTCATGCAGGGGTTCCCGGGCGGCGGCATGGCCCCGCCCGACGGTGCGACGTTCCCGGGCGGCGGGCAGGTGAGCCGCAATGGCTGAGGCGATGCTCGCGGCGGCCACCCGAGGCGCGGGCGGTGCGGCGGCCGACCCCGTCATCGAGCTCGCCGGCGTCCGCAAGACGTACCGGACGGGCACGGTCGAGTTCGAGGCGCTGCGCGGGGTCGACCTGCGCATCGACGCGGGCGAGTACGTGGCGGTCATGGGGCCGTCGGGGTCGGGCAAGTCGACGCTCATGCACATCCTCGGCTGCCTCGACGTCGCCACGTCCGGCACCTACCGACTCGCGGGCGAGGACGTGGAGCAGCTCGACGAGGCCGACCTCGCGGACATCCGCAACCGCCGCATCGGCTTCGTCTTCCAGCAGTTCCACCTGCTGCCGTCGCTGTCCGCGTGGCGCAACGTCGAGCTGCCGCTCGTCTACGGGCAGGTGCCCGCGCCCGAGCGGCGCGCCCGCGCGGTCGCCGCGATGGAGCGCGTCGGGCTGGGGGACCGGCTCGACAACCGGCCCGGCGAGCTCTCGGGCGGTCAGCAGCAGCGCGTCGCCGTCGCGCGTGCCCTCGTGGGCGAGCCGGACCTGCTCCTCGCCGACGAGCCCACCGGCAACCTCGACTCCGTGTCGACGCGCGACGTGCTCGCGCTGCTCGACGAGCTGCACGCGCAGGGCCGCACGATCGTCCTCATCACGCACGAGGAGGACGTCGCGCAACGCGCGCAGCGGGTCGTGCGCGTGCTCGACGGCCTGGTCCGCGGGGGAGGTGCGCGATGACCTGGACCGAGACCCTGCGCACCGGCTGGTCGGCGATCCGCACGCACGTCATGCGCTCGACCCTGACGGTGCTCGGCATCCTCATCGGCATCGCGGCGGTCATCCTCACGGTCGGGCTGGGTCTCGGCACGCAGAAGGACGTGTCCGAGCAGATCAGCGCGCTCGGCAGCGACCTGCTCATCGTGCGGCCCGGCTCCAGCACGGACGCGTCGGGGATGCGGGGCGGGTTCGGCACGGGCACGACGCTCACACGCGCCGACGCCGAGGCCCTCGACTCCGACGTCACCGCACCCGACGTCGCCGCGGTCGCCGCCGAGAAGTCGTCCACCGCCTCGCTCGAGGCCGGCGACACCAACTGGTCGACCCAGCTGGTCGGGACCACGCCCTCGTGGCTCGACGTGCGCGGCCGCACGGTCGCCAGCGGGTCGTTCTTCACCACCGCCGACGAGGAGTCGGGTGCGGCCGTCGTCGTCCTCGGCCCCGAGACCGCGCAGGAGCTGTTCGGCACCACGCGCGTCGTCGGGCAGACGGTGACCGTCGACGGGACGGACCTGCAGGTCGTCGGGGTCCTGTCCGCCGCCGGCGCGAGCGGGGACAGCGACCTCGACGACGTCGCGGTGGTGCCCATGTCGACCGCCGCGGACACGCTCGTCGGCGGCACGGACCGCGACGCCGTGTCGACGATCTACGTGCAGGCCGCGTCGGCCGACCGGCTCGGAGCCGCCTACCAGGAGACCGAGCAGACGCTGCTGGCCCTGCACGGCATCGCCGACGCGGACTCCGCCGACTTCACGGTGAACAGCCAGGACGCGCTCGTCTCGACCGCGACCGCCGTCTACCGCACGCTCACCGTGCTGCTGACGGGCATCGCCGCGCTGTCGCTGCTCGTCGGCGGCATCGGCGTCATGAACATCATGCTCGTGTCCGTCACCGAGCGGACGCGCGAGATCGGCCTGCGCAAGGCGCTCGGCGCGCCGCCCTGGGCGATCCGCCGGCAGTTCCTCGTCGAGGCGGGCGTGCTCGGGCTCGCGGGAGGTGTCGCGGGCGCGCTGCTCGGCATCGTCGGTGCGCAGGTCCTGCCCGGGCTGCTCGGCACGAGCGTCGTGGTGTCCGGCGCCGCCGTCGCGGGGTCGCTCGTCGTCGCGCTCGCGATCGGCCTCGTGTTCGGGGTCTACCCCGCCACGCGGGCCGCCCGGCTCGCGCCCATCGACGCCCTGCGCGCCGAGTGACCGGCGTCCCGCGCCCGGTCGCGCGCCGCGGGCCGCACACCGGGCCCGGCCGCGGCCGTCCGACCGGCCCACCCGTCGACCTTCCGGCCGGCCCACCCGCCTCCCGACCCGCCTCCCGACCCGCCTCCCGACCCGCCGACCCACCCGTCGCCGCTCCGGCGACCCGCCTCGGAGGAGCCCGCATGACCTCGACGCCCACCCTCGCCCGACGCCCGCACGGTGCGGTCCGCACGCGCCCCCGGGACTGCGCGCTCGCGCTGCCCGCCGTCGGCCTCGTGCTCGCCCTCGCCGGCTGCGCGGGCAGCACCGCGCAGCCCGCCGCCACGGACGACGCGACCGCCTCGGACGCGCCCGCGCAGCGCAGCGAGGACCGCGGGCGCGTCGTCGGGGAGATCGCGACCGTCGGCGACGCGCTCCTGCAGGTCCGCGGCACCGACGAGCAGACCGCGGTGACCTGGTCCGACGCGACGACGATCACCCAGACCGTGGCCGCGACGCTCGCGGACGTGACGGTCGGCGTGTGCGTCGTCGCGGTGGCGGCGCCCTCGTCCTCGACCGGCGCCGACGCGTCCGACGACGCGTCGGACGCCCCCGTCGAGGCCACGAGCGTCACGGTCTCGGCCGCGCAGGACGACGGCACGTGCACGACGGCCGGCGGTCCCGGGGGAGGCGGCGCGCCCGGCGACCTGCCGGGCGGTGCCCCGACCGACCTCCCGTCGGGTGTCCCCACGGACGGTCCGGCTGCTGGCGGTGAGCGCCCCGACGGCGCCCCGCAGGTGCGCGCGTTCGGCGCGGGCGTCGGCGGGCAGGTCACCGCCGTGTCGGGCAGCACGCTCAGCGTGCGGGTGACCGCCGCGGACGGCACGACGAGCGACCGGCAGGTCGTCGTCTCGGACGCCACGACGTACCAGCGCACGGCCGCCGCGGACGCGAGCGCGCTCGTCGCCGGGCGGTGCGCGACCGTGCGCGGCGAGGCCGACGACAGCGGCGAGGTCGCCGCCACCGCGATCCAGGTCACCGACCCGACGGACGACGGCTGCACGTCCGGGTTCGCCGTGCGCGGCCCGGGTGGCGCGCCCGGTCAGGGCGGGACCCAGGACGAGGAGGGCACCGATGCGTGACGTGCGGGCCGACGCCGCGGCCCCGTCGCTCGCGTCCCCGGCCGGCAGGCGCACGGCGGCACGGCGCCCCGGCCGTCGCCGCCGCACGGTCGCGCTCGCGACCGCGGGTGCCGTCGTGCTCTGCGGGATCGGCGGCGGGGTCGCCCTCGCGGTCGCCGACGACGGCGCGGGTCGCTACCGCACGGCCGTCGTCGAGAGGGCCGCCGTCGAGCAGGCCGTCGACGCGGTGGGGACCGTCTCGTCGGCCACGCGGCGCGACGTCGCGTTCTCGGTGGCCGGGACCGTCGCCACCGTCGACGTCGCCGTGGGCCAGCAGGTCACCGCCGGCACGACCCTCGCGACGCTCGACGCCGCCTCGCTCCAGGACGCCGTCGACGCCGCGCAGGAGGCGCTCGCCGACGCGCAGGACCAGCTCGACGAGGACCTCGCCTCGCAGTCGTCGTCCGGCATGTCGTCCACGGGCTCGACCGCGAGCGGCACGTCGTCGACCGGGGCCGGTGCGTCGGCGGGCGGGACGTCCGGGGACCTGTCGTCGGGCTCCGGGACGTCCGGCTCCGGTGCGTCGGGGAGCGGCACGGGCGGTACAGGTGGCTCGGGCGGAACGGGCGGAACGGGTGGTTCCGGTGGCTCGGGTGGCTCCGGTGGCACGGGTGGGTCGGACCCCGACCCCGCGGTCCAGGCCGCCGTCGCCGCCGTCCGCCGCGCCCAGCGGGACCTGCTCGCCCAGGCCGCCGCCGCGCACGACGCCCTGGCCACGAGCAGCTCCGCCGTCGAGGCGTCGCGCTCCACGTGCGCGGCCTTCCTCGACCTCGTGGACGAGGACGGCGACGGCGAGGCGACCGCCGATGCGCCCGGCACCGCCGACGGCTCCGTGGACACCCGCCCGGCCACGACCGACGTCACGCCCACGGCCACCGCCACCGACGACGCGACGTCCGCCGCCGACGCGACGTCCACCGACGACGCGACGTCCACCGATGACGCGACGTCCGCCGATGACGCGACGTCCCCCGACGACGCGACGTCCGCCGACGACGCCGCCGTCCGCGCCGCGCTCGTCGCCTGCCGGGCGGCGATCGACGGCACGCTCGACGCGCAGGAGGCGACCGACGCGGCGCAGCAGGCGCTCACGGCGCTCGCGACGGCCCTCGACACCGCCGTCGCGGCGCTGCAGGACGCCGTCGCCGCCGCGTCCGTCACGACGGACACGTCGGCCGCGCCCGGGGCGTCGGCGGGTGCGGGCACGGCGGGCGCCTCGTCGACGACGACCACGAGCTCCTCGTCGGCGACCGCAGGCACCGGCACCACGACCGGCACCACCACCACGTCGGTCTCCCCGAGCGGCAGCTCGGCGGGGGAGACCGATGCCGCGTCCGGCGCGCCGACAACCGACGGGTCATCCGGCGGGGCCGCGTCGGCGGCGACGATCCTCGCCGACCAGGCCGCCGTCGCCGCCGCGGAGGCGGAGCTCGCCGTCGCGCAGGCCGCACTGCCGTTCGGCACCCTCACCAGCCCGATCACGGGAACGGTCGCCGCGGTCGCGCTCGCGCCGGGCGACGCCGTGACGGCCTCGTCGACGACGGCGGTCGTGACGGTCGTCGGCACGGACGGGTACACGGTGTCGACGACGGTCGGACTCGGCGACGTCGACCTCGTCGCGGTCGGTCAGGCGGCGTCGGTGACGACGCCCAGCACGGACGCGGTCCTGCCGGGCACGGTGAGCAGCGTCGGCGTGCTCGACGTCTCGACGACGTCCGACCCGGCGTACACGGTCGTCGTGGCGCTGGACGCGACGTCGCAGCGGCTGTTCGACGGTGCATCGGCGCAGGTCGACGTGCAGGTCGCGGGCGTCGACGACGTCCTGACGGTCCCCACGTCGGCGGTCCGCACGGCCGACGGCACGACGTCCGTCCAGGTGCTCGACGGTGCGACCCCGAGCACGGTGGAGGTCGAGGTCGGCGCGGTGGGCGCGGAGCGCACCGAGATCGTCTCGGGGCTGGTCGAGGGCGACGAGGTCGTGCTCGCGGACCTGCAGCAGCAGGTCGAGCCCGGCTCGTCGTCGAGCAGCACGGGCCTGTCGGGCCTCGGCGGCACGCAGGACGAGCGCGGCCCGGTCGTCCTGCAGGGCGGCCCGCCGGCCGGGTTCACGGGCGGCGCCCCCGGGGCCGGCACCCGCGATCAGGGCTGACGGCTGTCCCGCCCCCGCCCCATGCTCGGGCGGTGTCCCGGGGCCGGCACCCACGACGAGGGGGACGGCAGTCCCGCCCGCCGCATGACGGCCGGAGCCCGCGACCGGACAGCCACGCGGGTGGACCGGACGGTGCGGGGTGCGGTGCCCGTCGGCGCGCGGCCGGGCGGCGACGCCGTCGCGCGACCGCGCTGAGTAGGCTCGCCGCGTCGCCCTCACGGCGGGGCGCGCGAGGGAGGACGACGATGACGGGACCGGCGGACGGCACGCCGCGGGTGGCGGTGCTCGGCGGTGGCGTGATGGGCGAGGCGTTGCTCTCGTCGCTGCTCACGGCCGGGTGGGCCACGGACCGCGTCGAGGTCACGGAGCACGCGTCGGCCCGGGCGGAGGAGCTCGCGGACCGGTACGGCGTGCGCACGGGCTCCTCGAACGCGCAGGCGGCCGAGCGGGCGGACGTCGTCCTCGTCGCGGTGAAGCCGAACGTCGTGGGTGCGGTGCTCGACGAGGTGGCGCCCGTGCTGCGGGCGGGGACGCTCGTGGTCTCGGTCGCTGCGGGCCTGCCGCTCGCGTTCTACGAGGGGCGCCTGCCCGACGGCACGCCCGTCGTCCGGGTCATGCCGAACACGCCGGCGGTCGTGGGCAAGGGCGCGAGCGCGATCGCCGCGGGCCGGCACGCCGACGACGACCACCTGGCGCTCGTCGAGCGGGTGCTCGCGGCGACGGGGCTCGTCGTGCGCGTCGCGGAGAAGGACCTGGACGCGGTCACCGCGATCTCGGGGTCCGGCCCGGCGTACGCGTTCTACCTGATCGACGCGATGGCGGAGGCCGGCGTGCTGCTGGGTCTGACCCGTGACCTGGCCTCGCGGCTGGCGGTGGCGACGGTCGAGGGCGCGGCGGCGCTCGCGGCGCAGTCGGGGGAGCACCCCGTCGTGCTGCGCGAGCGCGTCTCGTCGCCGGGCGGCACGACGGTCGCGGCGGTCGCGGAGCTCGACGCGCACGCGGTCCGGGCGGGCGTGGTCGCGGCGGCCCGTGCCGCGGCGGAGCGTTCCCGGCAGCTGGGCGCGCAGCACGGCGGCTGACGCCACCGGCGGGACCAGGCGCGACGCGCGCAGCGGTGCGCGGCCCGCGGGCGGCGACGCGCGGGACCGGCCTGGTCCAGGTCGGTGACGGCGGCGGCGCCCGGGACCGGTACGGTCGGCGGCGGGACCAGGAGCGGGACGGGCAGGGCGAGGCCGGTGGGCGACGAGCACGGCGCGGACGGGACGGCGACGAGCCGGCCCGCTGCCGCGCGCAACGGCACGACGGCGCGGCCGCCGGCGATGAGCGACGTGGCCGCACGCGCGGGCGTGTCGCACCAGACGGTGTCCCGGGTCCTCAACGACCACCCGTCGGTGCGCCCGGCGACGCGCGACCGGGTGCTCGCGGCCATCGCCGAGCTCGGCTACCGCCGCAACAGCGCCGCCCGCGCGCTCGTCACGCGCCGCACGGGCACGGTCGGCGTCGTCACGCCGGCGACGGCGCTCTACGGCCCGACGAGCACGATGGTCGGCGTCGAGGAGGCGGCGCGCGTCGCGGGCTGGTTCGTGTCGGTCGCGACGATGCGGCAGTTCGACGGCGACGCGATGCACCGGGCGTTCGAGCACTTCCTCGGCCAGGGCGTCGACGGCGTGGCGATCATCGCGCCGACGGTGCAGGCGGTGGACGTCCTCGCCGCGCTGGACTCGCCGGTCCCGGTGGTCGTCGTCTCGTCGGCGGCGGACGTCCCGTCGGTGCCGCACCTGCACGCGGTCGGGGTGGACCAGCAGCAGGGTGCGCGACTCGCGACGGCGCACCTGCTCGGCGAGGGCCGCACGGGCGTGCTGCACGTCGCGGGCCCGCAGGACTGGTTCGACGCGCAGGACCGGCTCGTGGGCTGGCGGGCCGAGTGCGCGGCGGCGGGCGTCCCCGCGGACGACCCGGTGGTGGTCGGGTGGGCGGCGTCGGACGGGTACGCGGTCGGGCGGCGGCTGGTCCGTGAGGGGCTGCCGGACGCGGTGTTCGCGGCGAACGACCAGCTCGCGCTGGGCCTGCTGCACGCGTTCTGGGAGGCGGGCGTGCGGGTGCCGGAGGACGTGGCGCTCGTGGGCTTCGACGACGAGGTCGGGTCGGCGCACTACGTCCCGCCGCTGACCACGGTCCGGCAGGACTTCACGGCGCTCGGCGTGCTCGCGATCGACACCCTGGATGCCGCGATGGCGGGTGCCGACCCGGGCCACCGCCTCATCCCGGCGGAGCTCGTCGTCCGCGCCAGCAGCGTCCGCCCCTGACCCCCACCCCACCCCACCCGTCCCACCCCGGGTGTCCCACCCCCCCTCCCCCCGCGGGCGCGAGATCGCGATCTGCTGCCGAGATCGTGAGGTGGGACTCGCGATCTCGGCACGAGGTCGCGAGGTCGCGAGAGGATGGGCGGCGGGAGGTCGCGCGTAGGACCTCCGGGGTGGACCGCGAACCGGATGTGAGCGCTAACATTGGCTCTGCGCCGGTGATCGCCGGCGATCCCCACCCGCCCGGCCCGACGGCCGGGAGCGCCCGCAGCGACGAAGGAGCCGCGACGATGACGGTCGACACCGCCCAGGTCCGGGACGCGATCAGCGCAGGCGAGACGACCCTCGGCATCGAGCTCGGGTCGACGCGCATCAAGGCCTGCCTCATCACGTCCGACGGCACCCCCGTCGCGAGCGGCAGCCACGCCTGGGAGAACCAGTTCGTGGACCGCACCTGGACGTACTCGCTCGACGCGGTGTGGTCGGGCCTGCAGGAGGCGTACGCGACGCTGCTCGCCGACACGCAGGAGCGGTACGGCGTGCAGCCGACGAGGTTCCGCGCGCTCGGGGTCTCGGCGATGATGCACGGCTACCTCGCGTTCGACGGGGCCGGCGAGCTGCTCGTCCCGTTCCGCACGTGGCGCAACACGAGCACGGAGCGCGCCGCGACCGAGCTCACCGAGCTGCTCGGCCACAACATCCCGCTGCGCTGGTCGATCGCGCACCTCTACCAGGCCGTCCTCGACGACGAGCCGCACGTCCCCCAGGTCGCGTTCCTCACGACGCTCGCCGGCTACGTGCACTGGAAGCTCACGGGCCGCAAGGTGCTCGGCGTCGGCGACGCGTCGGGCGTCTTCCCGATCGACCCGGCCACGCGTGACTACGACGCCACGATGGTCGCCCGGTTCGACGAGCGCGTCGCCGAGCGCCGCCCGGGCCTGCGCCTGGCCGACGTGCTGCCCGAGGTGCTCGTCGCCGGGCAGGAGGCGGGCCGCCTCACCGAGGAGGGTGCCGCGCTGCTCGACCCGTCGGGCACGCTGCGGGCCGGCGTGCCGTTCTGCCCGCCCGAGGGTGACGCGGGCACGGGCATGGTCGCGACCAACGCGGTCGCGCAGCGCACGGGCAACGTGAGCGTCGGGACGAGCATCTTCGCGATGATCGTGCTGGAGAAGGCGCTCGAGCGGGTGCACTCCGAGATCGACCTCGTGACGACGCCCGCGGGCGACCTCGTCGCGATGGTGCACTGCAACAACGGCGCGAGCGAGCTCGGTGCGTGGGCGGGCGTGTTCCACCAGTTCGCCACCGCCCTCGGCCACGACGCCGACGCCGACACGGTGTTCGGCGTGCTGCTGCGCGAGGCGCTGACGGGCGACGCCGACGGCGGCGGCCTGCTGGCCTACAACTACCTGTCGGGTGAGCCGATCACGGACCTCGCCGAGGGACGCCCGCTGTTCGTCCGCACCCCGGACAGCCGGCTCACGCTCGCCAACTTCGTCCGCACGCAGGTGTACGGGGCGTTCGGCACGCTGAGCCTCGGCATGCGGATCCTCGCCGAGGAGGGCGTCGAGGTCGACGCGCTGTTCGCGCACGGCGGGCTGTTCCGCACGGCGGGCGTCGCGCAGCGGCTCCTCGCGGCGGCCGTCGACGCGCCCGTCGCGGTCGGCGACACCGCGAGCGAGGGCGGCGCGTGGGGCATCGCGGTGCTCGCCGCCTACCTCGACGCGGCCGGCGAGACCGACCTCGGCACGTACCTGACCGAGCGCGTGTTCGCCGACGCGTCGATCGACGTGGTCGAGCCCGACGCGGACGACGTGCGCGGCTTCGCGGCGTACCTCGAGCGGTACGTCGCCGGCCTCGCGGTCGAGAAGGCCGCCACCACGGCCGTCTGACCGGCCGCGGCACCCCCACGCGACCCCCACCCCGCACGACGAGAAGCAGGAGCGAGACCCGCATGACGACAGCCCTGGACGCCTACCCGGACGACGTGCGCGCCGCCGTCGCGACCACGCGCGAGGTCGTCGCGCGCCTGCACGCCGAGCTGCCGCGCTGGGGCCTGGTCGTCTGGACCGCCGGCAACGTGTCGCAGCGCGTCGTCGTCGACCCGGCCGGTCCCAGCGACAAGGACCTGTTCGTCATCAAGCCGTCCGGCGTGACGTACGACGAGCTGACGCCCGAGTCGATGGTGGTGTGCGACCTCGACGGCAACCTGGTCGACGGCACGCGCGCCCCCTCGTCGGACACCGCGGCGCACGCCTACGTGTACACGCACATGAGCGAGGTCGGCGGCGTCGTGCACACGCACTCGACCTACGCGACGGCCTGGGCCGCGCGCGCCGAGCCGGTGCCGTGCGTGCTCACGATGATGGCCGACGAGTTCGGCGGCGACATCCCGATCGGCCCGTTCGCGCTCATCGGCGACGACTCCATCGGGCGCGGGATCGTCGAGACGCTGCGCGAGTCGCGCAGCCCTGCGGTCCTCATGCGCAACCACGGGCCCTTCACGATCGGCAAGGACGCCAAGGGCGCCGTCAAGGCGGCCGTCATGGTCGAGGAGGTCGCGCGCACCGTGCACATCTCCCGCCAGCTCGGCGAGCCCCTGCCGATCGCGCAGGAGCACGTCGACTCGCTGTACGACCGCTACCAGAACGTGTACGGCCAGGGCACCGCCGCCCCCGCCGCGACCGACACCACCACCGAGACCGAGCAGGAGAGCGCCCGATGACCAAGCCCTACGCCGACCGTGAGATCTGGTTCTTCACCGGGAGCCAGGACCTCTACGGCGAGGAGACGCTGCGCCAGGTGGCCGAGCAGTCGCAGGAGGTGGCGCGCCTCCTGCAGGACTCCGACGCCGTGCCCGCGACCGTCGTCTGGAAGCCGGTCCTCAAGGACTCCGCCGCGATCCGCCGTGCCGCGCTCGACGCGAACTCCGACGACAAGGTCCTCGGCGTCGTCGTCTGGATGCACACGTTCTCCCCGGCGAAGATGTGGATCGCCGGCCTCGACGCCCTGCGCAAGCCGCTCCTGCACCTGCACACGCAGGCCGACGTGGAGCTGCCGTGGGACACCATCGACATGGACTTCATGAACCTCAACCAGGCCGCCCACGGCGACCGTGAGTTCGGGTACATGGCGACGCGCCTGGGCACGGCCCGCAAGACGGTCGTGGGCCACGCGTCGAACCCGGCCGTGCAGCAGTCGGTCGGCACGTGGGCCCGCGCGGCCGCCGGCTGGGCCGCGACGCACGAGCTGCGCCTCGCGCGGTTCGGCGACAACATGCGCAACGTCGGCGTCACCGAGGGTGACAAGACGGAGGCCGAGCTGAAGTTCGGCGTCTCGGTCAACACGTGGGGCGTCAACGACCTCGTCGCCGCGGTGGACGCGGTCGACGACGCCGCGGTCGACGCGCTCGTCGCCGAGTACGAGGAGCTGTACGACGTCGTTCCCGAGCTGCGCCGCGGCGGGGACCGGCACGAGTCGCTCCGGTACGGCGCGCGCCAGGAGATCGCGCTGCGCACCTTCCTGGAGTCGGTCGGCGCGAAGGCGTTCACGACCAACTTCGAGGACCTCGGTGCGCTCAAGCAGCTCCCCGGCCTCGCGGTGCAGCGCCTCATGGCCGACGGCTACGGCTTCGGCGCCGAGGGCGACTGGAAGACGGCCGTCCTGGTCCGGGCCGCGAAGGTCATGGGCGAGGGCCTGCCCGGTGGCGCCTCCCTCATGGAGGACTACACCTACGACCTCACGCCCGGCGACGAGCGCATCCTCGGTGCGCACATGCTCGAGATCTGCCCGACGCTCACGACGTCGAAGCCGAAGCTCGAGATCCACCCGCTCGGCATCGGCGGCAAGGAGGACCCGGTCCGCCTGGTGTTCGACACCGACCCGGGCGTCGGCGTCGTCGTCTCGCTCGCGGACATGCGCGACCGGTTCCGCCTCACCGCGAACGTCGTGGACGTCGTCCCGCCGACCGCTGCGCTGCCGAACCTGCCCGTGGCCCGCGCCGTCTGGCAGCCCCGCCCCGACTTCCGCACCTCCGCCGAGGCGTGGCTGACGGCGGGCGGCGCGCACCACACGGTGCTCACCACGGCCGTCGGCATCGAGGTGTTCGAGGACTTCGCCGAGATCGCCCGCACCGAGCTGCTCGTCATCGACGAGTCCACGACCCGCCGCGGCTTCCGCGAGCAGGTCCGCTGGAACCAGGCCTACTGGCGGCTCGCCCAGGGCCTCTGACCTCCGGCGCGCGGCTCCGCACCGCGCACCGGTCCCGGCGTCCCGCCGACGCCCACGGACGGGTCCGACCCACGAGGTCGGGCCCGTCCGTGCTGTCCACCCGCGCCCGGCCCGTCGCCGCTCCGCACGGCCACGACAGGAACACCGCGCGGGCCCCTCCTGTTGACATCGAGGAGCGGGATCCCAGCCCGCCCGAGGAGCGGAGGACGCGCATGACGCAGGCCAGCCCGACGGTCGACCTGGACGACCCGCGGACGCTCATCGAGTTCAGCGTGCTCCTGGCCAACGGCCGGCTCGCGGGCCGGAAGTTCGCCTCGCGGGAGGACGCCGAGGCCTGGGCCGACCCCGCGCAGGGCGACCAGGTCGTCGAGTACAACCTCGTCTGCGAGTGCGCGGTCTGAGGGCCGGACGCCCGCGGGGCGCACGGGCGGGCCGGCGGTAGCGTCGGCGACCGTGACGACGACCCTCGCGGGCGGTGCCGTGCTGCGCGCGGCCCGGCCCGGTGACGAGCCCGGCATCCTCGCGTGCATCCGCGAGCTCGCGGAGTACGAGCGCGAGCCGGACGCGGTCGAGACGACCGAGGCGGACCTGACCGCCGCGCTGTTCGGCGAGACCCCGGCGGTGTTCGCGCACGTCGTCGAGCGGGACGGCGCCGTGGTCGGGATCGCGGTGTGGTTCCTCAGCTTCTCGACGTGGACCGGCCGCCACGGCATCTACCTCGAGGACCTGTACGTCCGCGCCGACCAGCGCGGTCACGGCTACGGGCAGGCGCTCCTGTGCCGGCTCGCCGCGACGGCCGTCGAGCGCGGCTTCGCCCGGGTGGACTGGGCGGTGCTCGACTGGAACGCCCCGTCGATCGCGTTCTACCGCTCGCTCGGCGCGTTCCCGATGGACGACTGGACCGGGTACCGCCTCACGGGCGACGCGCTCGTGACGACCGCCCGCGGCGGTGCGGGCGCCGACCGCGTCTGACACGGGGCCGCCGGCGCTCGTGACCGGGTGAGGTCGGGCTTCCCGGCGCTCCGCCCCCCGCCGTCCCGCGCGGGCGTCGCAGCCGGTCCCGGCAGGCGCACCACCCGTGCCGCTGCCCCCGTGCCTAGGCTTGACCTCGTGCCCACGTCGCGTCCGCCCGAGCCTGCCGCCGCGGTGCGGCCCCGCGGCCGGCGCCCGGCGGGGGAGGACACGCGCGGGGCGATCGCGGCCGCGGCCCGCGAGGAGTTCGCCGAGAAGGGGTACGAGGCGGCGAGCGTGCGGTCGGTGGCCCGGCGGGCCGGGGTCGACCCGGCGCTCGTCCGGCACTACTTCGGCGACAAGGCGGCGCTGTTCGCGGCAGGGGTGATCCCGCGGGGCGTCGACCCGGCGCAGTCCGCGGCGGACCTCGTCGCCGGGGGCCTGGACGGGCTGGGGGAGCGGCTGCTGCGCACGGTGCTGGGCGTGTGGGACTCGGACGGCGGCGTCACGTTCCGGGCCGTGTTCTCCGGCTTCGGCTCGGGCGAGGTGCCGTCGCAGGCCCTCATGGGGTACGTCGGCCGCGAGGTCTTCTCGCAGGTCGCGCGGGTCCTGCCCGGCCCCGACCCGGCGCTGCGGGTGTCGCTCGTCGCGTCGCACGTGGTCGGGGTGCTCGTCACGCGGCACGTGCTCCGGGTCGAGCCCGTGGCGTCGCTCGACGCGGACCGGCTGGCCGCGCTCGTCGGCCCGGTCGTGCAGCGGTACCTCGACGGGCCGCTGCCAGGCGGCGCGTGAAACCGTCGCGCACGGGGGTCGCGCGGGCGTAGGTTCCCGACGTGCCGACCGCTGACGTGCCGTCCCCCGACGACCGCGCTGCCGGCGTGCCGTCCCCGGAGGCGCGCAGCCCCGGTGTGCCGTCGCCCGACCCGGTGGCCCTCGCCGCGCGGTTGCGCGCCGCGGGATGCGTCTTCGCCGAGGACGAGGCGGCCCTCCTGCTCGGTGCGACGGACGACCCGGACCGCCTCGAGACGATGGTCGTGCGCCGCGTCGCCGGCGAGCCGCTCGAGCAGGTGCTCGGGTGGGCGGAGTTCTGCGGGCTGCGGGTCGCGGTCGCCCCGACGGTGTTCGTGCCGCGTCGCCGCACCGAGGTGCTGGTGCGCGAGGCGGTCGCGCTCGCTCCGGCGCGCGGCGCGGTGGTCGTCGACCTGTGCTGCGGGACGGGGGCCGTGGGGCTCGCGGTGGTGTCGTCGCTGGTGGACGCGGTCCTGGTGGCCGTCGACGTGGACCCTGCGGCGGTGCAGGTCGCGCGCCGGAACCTCGACCCGGTGGGCGGCGTGGCGCTCCTGGGCGACGTCGACGCGCCGTTGCCCTCGCACCTGGAGGGCCGGGTCGACGTCCTCACCGCGAACGCCCCGTACGTCCCGACCGACGAGGTCCGCCTCATGCCGCCCGAGGCGCGCGACCACGAGGCCCGCGTCGCGCTCGACGGCGGACCGGACGGGCTGGACGTGCAGCGCCGGGTCGCCGCAGCCGCGCCGCGCTGGTTGCGGCCCGGCGGTCACCTCCTCGTCGAGACGAGCGGGCGGCAGGCGCCGGCCACGGCCGCGGCGATGTCCGCGGCGGGCCTGGTGCCGTGGGTCGTGCGGGACGACGAGGTGGGCGCGACCGTCGTCATCGGCCGCCGAGACGTCCCGCGGCCCGGCTGACGGCGACGGCCCAGGCGACGAGCGGCACCTGCAGCGGCAGCCGCCCCCACGCGACCCACGGGCTGCGCGACCAGTGCCCGGCGCCGGGGTGCGAGCGGACGGCCATGGTGACGTTGCCGGGGAAGACCGCGACGAGCAGCGCGGCCGACGCGATCCCGCCCGCCCGCCGCGTCGCGGGCGCGACGAGCGCCGCCGCGCACGCCAGCTCCGCGACGCCGCTGCCGAGCACCCACGGACCGGGTGCGCCGAGCGCACGCGGGACGAGGGGGTGGAACAGCGCGGGGCGGCGCAGGTGCAGGACCCCGGCGGACCCGAGGAGGGCGGCGAGCGCGACGGCGGGCCCGTGGCGGCGGACGGGTGCGGGGAGCATGCCCCACGGTAGGGGGACGCCGGGGCGTGCGGCACCCGCTCGTGGGAGGTGACCGCTACGGTCGCGCCATGACGACGCCGTCGGCCGCGCTGCCGTTCTCCGACGTGATCCGCACCGAGTCCGCCCGTGCCGCGGACGTGCTGGCCGCCGCACCACCCGACGCCCGCGTCCCCGCGTGCCCGGACTGGTCCGCGGGCGACCTCGCGCACCACCTGGGGGAGGTGCAGGGCTTCTGGGCGCAGGTCGTGGCGCTCGCGGGGCCCGACGCGGTCGTCGACCTCGGCGGGGACCCGCCGGCGGGTGTCGTCGAGCCGCCGCGACCGCCCGAGGAGGAGCTCGTCGGGGGGCTGCGGGGAGCCTCGGCGACGCTGCTCGACGCACTCGCGGCGCACGGCCCGTCGGAGCGCTGCTGGTCGTGGTCGGCGCACGGGGGCGACGTGGCGTGGGTGCTGCGCAGGCAGGCGCACGAGGTGCTCGTGCACCGGGTCGACGCCGAGCAGGTGGCGGGCGTCCCGGTCACGCCGCCGGACGTCGCGGTCGCGGCGGACGGGGTCGACGAGATGCTCGCGGTCATGATGAGCGGCCTGCCGGACTGGGCGTCGTTCACGCCCGACCCGGCCGCTCGGGTGCGGGTCGTCGCGCGCGACGCGGGACGGTCGTGGCTGGTCGCGCTCGGGCGGTTCACGGGCACGTCGCCGCGGACGGGCGCGACGTACGACCTCGACGCCGGGGAGCTCGTCGCGCGCGACCTCCCGGCCGTCGAGGCGGGTGCCGCGGCGACGGTGACGGGTACGGCGTGGGACCTCGACCGGTGGCTGTGGGGCCGGGGGACGCTGGAGGTGCTGGAGGTGGACGGTGACGCCGCCGTCGTCGACCGGTTCCGGGCGGTGCTCGTCGAGTCGAGCCAGTGAGGTCCTTGCCCTGAGCGGTCCCGAGGAGCATTATTCCTCACATGGGGAATAACGTTCCGGCGATCACCGTCCGCGGCCTGCGGGTCGTGCGCGGCGGCCAGGCCGTGCTCGACGGGCTCGACCTCACGGTGCCGGCCGGACAGGTCGTCGGGCTGCTCGGACCGAGCGGCAGCGGCAAGACGACCCTGATGCGCACGGTCGTCGGAGCCCAGGTGGTCGCGTCCGGTGAGGTCCGGGTGCTCGGCGAGCCCGCCGGCTCGGCCGCGCTGCGCCCCCGGATCGGCTACGTCACGCAGGCGCCCAGCGTCTACGTCGACCTCACGGTCACCGAGAACCTCCGCTACGCGGCGGCGATCCTCGGCCTCGGGCAGCGGGAGGTCGACCGCGCGATCGACGAGGTCGACCTCGGAGCGCACGCGCGGCAGGGCATCGGCACGCTCTCGGGCGGTGAGCGGTCCCGCGTGTCGCTCGCGATCGCGCTGCTGGCCCACCCCGAGCTGCTGGTGCTCGACGAGCCGACCGTCGGCCTCGACCCCGTGCTGCGTCGCGACCTGTGGGACCTGTTCGGCCGCCTCGCGGCCGGCGGCGCGAGCCTGCTCGTGTCGAGCCACGTCATGGACGAGGCCGCGCGCTGCGACCGGCTCGTGCTCATGCGCCAGGGCGCGGTGCTGGCCGACGCGACGCTCCCCGAGCTCCTGGCGCGTACGGGTGCCGCGGACGCCGAGGGCGCGTTCCTCGCGCTGGTCGACGAGGCCGAGGCGGGTGGTGGCGGCGGCCCGGGTGGACGCGGACCCGGCGCGGCGGGCCGGCACGCGACGGGTACCGGGAGCGCGGCATGAGCGCCCGGCTGACGGCGGCGACGGCCGCCCGCGTCCTGACCCAGCTGCGCCACGACCACCGGACGATCGCCCTCGTGCTGCTGCTGCCGTGCCTGCTGCTCGGCCTCATCGCGTGGATGTTCGACGGCACCCCGGTGCTCGACCAGTTCGGCCCGCTGCTCGTCGGCCTGTTCCCGCTGCTGGTGATGTTCCTGGTGACGAGCGTCGCGACGCTGCGCGAGCGGACGTCCGGGACGCTGGAGCGGCTCATGACGATGCCGATCGGCCGGGCGGACGTCGTCGTGGGCTACGCGATCGCGTTCGCGGTGCTGGCGACGGTGCAGGCCGTGGTCGTCGTGGGGTTCGCGGTCGGGGTGTGCGGGATGGACGTGGCGGGGCCGCTCGGTCTCGTCGTGCTCGTGGCGGTGCTCGACGCCGTGCTCGGCTCGGCGCTCGGGCTGGGGGCGTCGGCGCTCGCGCGCACGGAGTTCCAGGCCGTCCAGCTCATGCCGGCGGTCGTCTTCCCGCAGCTCATCACGTGCGGCCTGCTCATGCCGCGCGACGAGATGCCGCAGGTGCTCGAGTGGCTGTCCCGCGTCTTCCCGCTGACCTACGCGCTCGACGCGATGCAGAAGCTCGCCGCGGGGTCGGGCTGGACGGAGGTCCGCGGCGACGTCGGCGTGGTCGCGCTGTTCATCGTCGGGGCGCTCGTGGTGGGTGCGACGACGCTCCGCCGCCGCACTCCCTGACCGCTGACGGGCCGCCCGTGGCCACTCACGGGCGGCCCGTGACACATGGGAGCGCGGCCATCGGTCGCCGAGACCAACTCGTGTCCTCCCGTGTCTTGACTACGTAGTCAGGCGACGGTTTGACTACGTAGTCATCGGACAGAGCCGACCGAAGGAGACACCTCGTGGCCGTGGAGCGCGCAGTCGTCGCGGTGGACGTCGCCCGCGCCGCCGGGGTCTCCCAGAAGACGGTCTCCCGCGTCATCAACGGCGACCCGCACGTGCGCCCCGAGGTCCGCGAGCGCGTCCGCGCCGCCGCCGCGCAGCTCGGCTACCGGCCCAACCGCGCCGCCCGCCAGCTGGTCTCGGGCCGCAGCCGCACCATCGGCGTGCTGTCCGTCGGCTCCACCGACTTCGGGCCCGCGTCGCTCATGGTCGGCATCGAGCACGCGATCCGGTCCGCCGGGTACGCGATGTCGGTCGTCAACACGCTCGAAGGGGACCCGGAGAGCATCACCGAGTCGCTGCAGGGCCTCGTCGACCAGGGGGTCGACGGCGTCGCCGTCAACGAGCCCGTCGGCGTCTTCCAGCTCGACCCGGGCCAGATCGGCGACCTGCCGATCCTCAGCCTGTCCGGCCGCTACGGGATCTCGGGCAACGAGATCATGGTCGACGCGGACCAGTCGGGCGGCGGCCGCGCCGCGACCGAGCACCTGCTGGGACTGGGCCACCGCACCGTGCACCACGTCGCCGGTCCCGCGGGCTGGCGCTCGGCGGGCCTGCGCCTCGACGGCTGGCGCGACGCCCTCGAGCGGGCCGGCGCCCCCGCGCCCGAGCCGCTGCACGGCGACTGGAGCGCACCGTCGGGCTACGCCCTCGGGCAGCGGCTCGCCGCCGACCCCGACGTGAGCGCGGTGTTCGTCGCCAACGACCACATGGCGATCGGCGTGCTGCGCGCGTTCGCCGACGCGGGCCGCGACGTCCCCGGAGACGTCTCCGTCGTCGGGTTCGACGACATCCCCGAGGCCGCCTACCTCACCCGCGCCCTGACGACGATCCGCCAGGACCTCGCGCAGCTCGCGTCCTTCGGCGTCCGGCTCCTCGTCGACGCCATCGAGAACCCGCGGCGGCAGGACCGCCGCGAGCACGTCCCGGTCGAGCTCGTGGTCCGGGAGACGACAGCAGCACCCCGCGGGAGGCGGTGACCCCCCACCCGCACCAGGGCCGCCCCGCGGCCCGCCCGGGCACCCCGCACCCGATCGCGGCGGGGCGCACGCACCGACCGGAGCAGCACGACCTCTACGAAGGAGTGGAGCATGTCGAGGACGATCACGTGGCGGCGCAAGGCCGCCGGACTCACCGCAGGCGTCGCGGTGGCGGCGCTCGCGCTCACCGCCTGCAGCGGCGGCGGGGGCGACGACGAGGGCACGGCCACCGGCCCCGTCAGCCAGGCCGACATCGACGAGGCGATGCAGACGCCGACCACGCTCACGTTCTGGACCTGGGTCCCGGACATCGAGAAGGAGGTCGCGCTCTTCGAGGCGGAGTACCCGGAGATCGACGTCGAGGTCGTCAACGTCGGCCAGGGCGCGGACCACTACCAGAAGCTGCGCAGCGCGCTGGAGGCGGGCGAGGGAGCCCCCGACGTCGCGCAGGTCGAGTTCCAGCACCTGCAGTCGTTCGCGCTCGGCGACAACCTGCTCGACCTCACGCCCTACCTGCCGCAGGACATCGGCGACGACTACGTGCCGTGGGTCTGGGAGCAGGTGAGGTCCACCGACGGCGAGAAGGTGTGGGGCGTCCCGCAGGACTCCGGCCCGATGGGCCTGCTCTACCGCGACGACATCCTCACGCAGCACGGCATCGAGGTGCCGACCACGTGGGACGCGTTCGCCCAGGCCGCGACGGACCTGCGCGCCAAGGACCCCAACGTCTACCTGACGAACCTGCCCGGCAACGACATGGGCCAGTTCACCGCGCTGCTGTGGCAGTCGGGCGCGCGCCCTTTCGGCTTCGACGGCGAGGAGACCGTGACGATCGACCTGACCTCCGAGGAGGCCACGCAGGTCGCGCAGTACTGGGGCGACCTCGTCGCCGCCGACGCCGTGTCGACCGACCCGGACTTCACGGACGCCTGGTACCAGGGCCTGGCCAACGGCAAGTACGCGTCGTGGGTCTCCGCCGCGTGGGGGCCCGTCTTCCTGCAGGGCACCGCGGAGAACACCTCCGGCCTGTGGCGGGCCGCGACGATGCCGCAGTGGGAGGAGGGCGCGAACGTCTCGGCCAACTGGGGCGGCTCGTCCGACGCGGTGCTCGCGAGCACCGACAACCCGATCGCGGCGTCGCAGCTCGCGCTGTGGATCAACCACGACAAGGACTCGGCCATGACGATGGCGACCGAGCAGTTCCTCTTCCCGACCACGACCGAGGTGCTCGAGGACCCGGCGTTCGCCGACCAGCAGGCCGAGTTCTACGGCGGCCAGGAGGTCAACAAGCTGTTCGCCGAGATCTCCGCGACGGTCGAGGCCGACTTCGGCTGGCTGCCGTTCATGGACTACGCCTACTCCGCCGGTGAGGAGACCGTCGGCAAGGCGATCGCGGAGAAGGGCGACCTCGTCGAGGCCATGCAGGCGTGGCAGGACGAGCTCGTCACCTACGCCGAGCAGCAGGGCTTCACCGTCGCCGACTGAGGACGGCCCGGCCCCGCGGCGCTCCGCACGCCGCGGGGCCGGCGCCCCTCGCCGACCCCGGGAGACACCATGACCGACCTCGCCACGCCCGCCCGCGCCGTCGCGGCCCCCCGGCCGCGCCGCCACGCGTCGCCCATGCGCCGCAAGCAGAACGCGACCGCCTACCTGCTCGTCGCACCGTTCGTGCTGATCTTCGTGCTGTTCCTCGTCACGCCGCTGGTGTACGCGGGCTACCTGAGCCTGTTCCGCGAGCGGCTCGTCGGCGGCACGGCCTTCGTCGGGCTCGAGAACTACACCCGCGCCCTGGCGGACCCGTCGTTCCTGTCCGGCGTCGGCCGGATGACCGTGTTCCTGCTCGTGCAGGTGCCCGTGATGCTGGGGATGGCGCTGCTGTTCGCGCTCCTGCTCGACGCGGGCGTGCTCTACCTGCAGCGCTTCATCCGGCTCGGCATCTTCGTGCCGTACGCGGTGCCCGGCGTCGTCGCCGCGCTCATGTGGGGCTACCTCTACGGGCCCGACTTCGGACCCGCCGCGCAGATCGCCGAGAAGGTCGGCGCCTCCGCGCCGCCGTTCCTGTCCTCCGACTGGATGCTGTTCTCGATCATGAACATCGTCACGTGGGAGTTCGTCGGCTACAACATGATCATCATCTACGCCGCGCTGCGGGCGATCCCCGCGGAGCTCTACGACGCGGCGTCCGTCGACGGCGCCGGCCCGGTCCGGACCGCGTGGAGCATCAAGATCCCGGCCGTGCGCCCCGCGCTGCTGCTCACGCTGATCTTCTCGGTGATCGGCACGTTCCAGCTCTTCAACGAGCCGAACCTGCTCGCGACCATCGCCCCGAACGTCATCGGCGTCGACTACACGCCGAACCTCTACGCCTACAACCTCTCGTTCATCAACCGTGACCTGAACTACGCCGCCGCGATCGCGTTCCTGCTCGGCTTCGTCATCATGACGGTGTCGTACGTGGTGCAGCTGTCGGCGCAGCGCAAGGAGCGCAAGGAGCGTGCCCGATGACGACCACGACCGTCCGCACGCCCGCCGACCGGCGCCCCACCGGGCCCGCCGAGCGTGCGCCGCGCCGCCGTCCCGCCGCGTACTCCAGCGACCGCCCCCGCCGCAGCCGCCTCCTCACGGTCCTCATGCTGCTGGTGCTCGTGTACTTCCTGCTGCCGCTGTTCTGGCTCGTCGTGGCGTCCACCAAGTCGAACGCCGACCTGTTCTCGTCGTTCGGCCTGTGGTTCGCCCAGTCGATGTCGCTGTGGGAGAACATCCAGACGGTCTTCACCACGCAGGACGGCGTCTACCTGCTGTGGATGCGCAACACGATCCTGTACGCGGGGACGAGCGCCGTGGGCGCGGCGCTGCTCGCCACGATGGCCGGGTACGCCTTCGCGAAGTACCGGTTCCCGGGCGGCAACGCGATCTTCAGCGGCATCCTCGGCTCGATCATGGTCCCGACGACCGCGCTCGCCATCCCGACCTACCTGCTGTTCGCGAAGGCCGACCTGACGAACACCCCCTGGGCGGTGATCCTGCCGTCGCTGGTCAGCCCGTTCGGCGTGTTCCTCATGCGCGTCTACGCCGCCGACGCGGTCGACGACACGCTCATCGAGGCCGCCCGCGTCGACGGCGCCGGCGAGCTGCGGATCTTCTTCCAGGTGGCGATGCGGCTGCTCGTGCCCGGCATGGTCACCGTCCTGCTGTTCACGCTCGTCGCGACCTGGAACAACTACTTCCTGCCGCTCATCGTCCTCAACAGCCCCGACCTGTACCCGCTCACCGTCGGACTCGCGCAGTGGCAGGCCACCGCCGCGGGCGGCTCCGGGTCCCGGCCGCTGTTCTCCAGCGTCATCACGGGCTCGCTCATCTCGATCATCCCGCTCGTGATCGCGTTCCTGTTCCTGCAGCGCTACTGGCAGTCCGGCCTCGCGACCGGGTCCGTCAAGGGCTGAGCCGCGCGCGCTCCGCACCGGCGCGGCGGCCCGCCCGCCGCGTCGCCGCCCGCTCGTCATCGCCGCCCGCTCGTCACCGCCGCCCGTCATCCGGCCGAGGAGGCCTCATGCCGATCCCGCACGACCGCGTCCGCTTCGGCGCCGCGTACTACCACGAGTACCACGGGCCGGGAGCCGACCCGACGCCCGACGACCTCGAGCGCGAC
This sequence comes from Cellulomonas fimi ATCC 484, assembly GCF_000212695.1. Classification (NCBI taxonomy): domain Bacteria; kingdom Bacillati; phylum Actinomycetota; class Actinomycetes; order Micrococcales; family Cellulomonadaceae; genus Cellulomonas; species Cellulomonas fimi. The sequence continues at coordinate 972,415 of NC_015514.1, forward strand.
CTCGACCTCATGGCCGACGCCGGCTTCTCCGTGATCCGCGTGGGGGAGTCCGTCTGGTCGACGTGGGAGCCGTCCGACGGCGTCTTCGACCTCGACTGGCTCGAGCCCGTGCTCGACGGCGCGCACGAGCGCGGCATCGACGTCGTCCTCGGCACCCCGACGTACGCCGTGCCGCCGTGGCTCGTGCGCCGCTACCCGGAGATCGCGGGCGAGTCAGCGACCGGGCGCCCGATGGGCTGGGGCGCGCGGCAGGAGGCCGACTTCACGCACCCGGTGTTCCGCTGGTACGCCGAGCGCGTCCTGCGTCGGATCGTCGAGCGCTACCGCGACCACCCCGCGGTCGTCGGCTACCAGGTCGACAACGAGCCCGGCCTGCACCTGCTGCACAACCGCGGCGTGTTCGAGCGGTTCGTCGACCACCTGCGCGACACCTACGGCGACGTCGAGACGCTCAACCGCGAGTGGGGGCTCGTCTACTGGTCGCACCGCCTGTCCACGTGGGCGGACCTGTGGACGCCCGACGGCAACGCGCAGCCGCAGTACGACCTGGCGTGGCGCCGGTTCCAGGCGTCGCTCACGACGGAGATGATCGACTGGCAGGCCCGGGCCGTGCGCGAGCTCGCGCGCCCCGACCAGTGGGTGACGACGTGCATCGCCTACGAGCGGCCCGCCCTGGAGGACGCCGACCTCGCCGCCGTGCTCGACGTGACCAGCGGCAACGCCTACTACGCGATGCAGGACGGCCTCGCGCACCCGTCGGCCGACGACGTGCCGCAGTCGTGGACCGCGACGGGCACGTGGGCGCTGTTCCAGGTCGCCGACGTCATGTGGTCCTCGCGCGACGAGCCGTTCCTGGTCACCGAGACCGACGCGCAGGCCATCGGCGGCCCCTCGACGAACCTGCCCGCCTACCCGGGCCAGTGGCGGCAGGCCGCGTGGGCCCTGGTCGCCCGCGGCGCGCGCATGGTCGAGTACTGGCACTGGCGCACGCTGCACTACGGCGCCGAGACGTACTGGGGCGGGGTGCTCCCGCACTCGGGGGTCCCCGGCCGTGCGTACCGCGAGCTCGCGGGCCTCGGCGCGGAGCTCGCGCGTGCCGGCGCGGTGCTCGCGGACGCGACCCCGGATGCCGACGTCGCGGTCTGGCACCACGGCGCGAGCCGGTGGGCGCTCGCGGGGCAGCCGCCGCTGCAGGCCCCCGACGGCTCGGGCGACCCGCTGTCGTACCCCCGGATCGTCGCGTCCTTCTACCGGGGTGCCTTCGACGCCGGGCTGCAGGTGCGCGTCGTGCGCCCGCAGCACCTCGCGTCGCAGGACCCCGCGGACGTCGCGGCCCGCCTCCCCGTCCTGGTCGCGGCGGGGTTCTACGCCGCGTCCGACGACGAGCTCGCGTGGCTCCGCCGGTACGCCGAGGCGGGCGGGCACCTCGTCGTCGGCCCGCGCACCGGCTACGCCGACACGGAGGCGCGCCCGCGCACGACGCCGCAGCCGGGCGGCCTCTGCGACGCCGCGGGCGCCTGGTACGACGAGATCGCCAACCTCCTCGAGCCCGTCCCGGTCGTCGCCCCCGAGGGCTCCCCGCTGACCCTGGCCCCCGACGCCACGGCGACCGCCTGGGCCGAGTCCCTCACCCCCACCCCCTCCTCCCACCCCACCCCGGCGAGCTCGTCAGGTCCGGTCGAGGTCGTCAGCTCCGGCAGACGAACTGGCCTGGACGTGACGAACTGGGGGGACGCGGGGCCGGGGGAGGGCGACGCCGACGGGGCCCAGGTGCTCGCCGTCTATCAGCACCCGCACCACGGGCGGTGGGCTGCGGCGACCACGCGGGCGTACGGCGACGGGCGGGTGACCGTCGTCGGGACCGTGCCGGGGACGTCGTTCGCCCGGTCGCTCGCGCGGTGGCTCGTGCCGCAGCCGCTCGCGGGCTGGGCGGACCTGCCGCCGAGCGTCACGGTGCACACGTCCTCGCGGCCCGACGGCTCGCGCGTCCACGTGCTGCACAACTGGTCGTGGGAGCCGGCGCAGGTCGTCACGCCCGTCGCGCTCGACGTGCTCGTCGTCCCCCGCGGCGAGCGCGCCGCGGACCCGCCCCCGGCGGACGGCCCGGGTGACCCGCTCGACGCGGGCGCCACCGTCCGGCTTGGCGCGTGGGACGTCCTCGTGGCGGTGACCCGGTGACCGGGCGCTGGCCGACCGAGGGCCTCGCGTTCGGCGGCGACTACAACCCGGAGCAGTGGCCGCGCGAGGTGTGGGACGACGACGTCGCGCTCATGCGCGAGGCCGGCGTCAACCTCGTGAGCGTCGGCATCTTCTCGTGGGGCGAGCTCGAGCCGCAGGAGGGCGTCTTCCGGTTCGGGTGGCTGGACGACGTGCTCGACCTGCTGCACGCGAACGGCATCGGCGTCGACCTGGCCACGCCGAGCGCGGCGCCTCCCGTCTGGCTGCACCTGCAGCACCCGGAGATGCTCCCCGTCGACGCGGACGGGCGGCGGTACACGCACGGCAGCCGCGAGACGTGGTGCCCGAGCAGCCCGGTGCTGCGCGCGCACGCCCTGCGCATCGCGCGCGTGCTGGCCGAGCGGTACGGGCAGCACCCGGCGGTCCGGATGTGGCACGTGTCGAACGAGCTCGCGTGCCACAACGGCCGCTGCTTCTGCGACGTGTCGGCCGCGGCGTTCCGTGACTGGCTGCGGGCCCGGTACGGCGACGTCGACGCGCTCAACGCGGCGTGGGGCACGGCGTTCTGGGGCCAGCGGTACACGTCGTTCGACCAGGTCCTGCCGCCGCGGCGCACGACGACGATCCCCAACCCGGGGCAGCGGCTCGACTTCGAGCGGTTCTCCTCGGACGCGTTCGTCGAGCACCTCGCCGCGGAGGCCGCGGTGCTCCGCGAGGTGGCCCCGCACCTGCCGGTGACGACGAACTACATGGTCATGGGCGAGTTCCACGACCTCGACTACGCGGCGACGACCCCGCTGCTCGACCTCGTGTCCAACGACCACTACCTGTGGGCCGCCGACCCGCAGGGCTGGGCCGAGCTCGCGTTCAGCGCCGACCGCACGCGGGGACTCGCGGGCGGGCAGCCGTGGCTCGTCATGGAGCACTCGACGAGCGCGGTGAACTGGCAGCCGCGCAACCTCGCCAAGGGCCCCGGCCAGCTGCTGCGCAACTCGCTGCAGCACGTGGCCCGTGGTGCCGACGGTGCGCTGTTCTTCCAGTGGCGCCAGTCCCGTGCCGGCGCCGAGAAGTACCACTCGGGGATGGTGCCGCACGCCGGTCGTGACTCCGCGCTGTTCCGCGAGGTCGTCGAGCTCGGCGCGACGCTCGGCCGGCTCGCGGAGGTGCGGGGGAGCGTCGTCGAGCGTGCGCGCGTCGCCCTGCTGTGGGACACGCAGGCGTGGTGGGCGGCCGAGCTCGAGGCGCACCCGACCGTCGACGTCGGCTACCTCGACCAGGCGCGGCGCCTGCACCGCGCGCTGCTCGACGCGGGGGTCGCGGTCGACGTCCTGCCGGCCACGTCGGTCGCCGGGCCGGCGCCGGGCGTCGACGACCCGTCGGGTGGCGTCCTCGGTGCGGGCGGCGGCCCGCTCGACGGGTACGACGTGGTGCTCGTGCCGACGCTGTACCTCGCGCCCGACGGGCTCGGCCCGCGGCTGGAGGAGGTCGTGGCGCGCGGCGGGCACGTCGTCGTGACGTACTTCTCGGGGGTCGTCGACGCGCACGACCGCGTGCTGCTCGGCGGGTACCCGGGGGCGTTCCGGGACCTGCTGGGCGTGCGGGTGGAGGAGTTCGCGCCGCTGCCCGAGGGGGCCCGGACGACGCTCGACGACGGCTCGGTCGGCGAGGTGTGGTCGGAGCGCATGACCGTGCCGGACGCGACGGTCGTGGCGTCGTTCGCCGACGGCCCGTCGGCCGGCCACCCGGCGGTGACCCGGCGGGACGTCGGCGCGGGCGCGGCCTGGTACGTCGCGACGCGTCTCGACGGACCGTCGACGTCGGCGTTCCTGGCGACGGTCCTCGACGCCGCGGGCGTCGCGCCGGTGGTGCCGACGACCCCGGGCGTCGAGGTGGTCCGGCGCGTGGACGGCGACGCGTCGTGGCTGTTCGCGATCAACCACACCGACGAGGACGCGCCCCTCGCGGCCACGGGGACCGACCTCGTCACGGGCCGGCACCACCCGGACCACGTCGTCGTCCCGGCCCGGGGCGTGGCGGTCCTGCGCGAGCACGCCTGACCGTCCGTGACCCGGCCCACCGCTCGCGGGCGGCGGGCCGGGTCACGGCCGTGACCGGATCGCAACCAAACGGCTGTCCCCTTCCTCCCATTGTGAGCGCTAACATCGCGCATGACCGTGGGGTCCGATTCGCGTGGAAGGCGCGTTCCGACCCTGCCCGGCACGACCGGGCGTGCACGACCGCGGTCCGGCCAGCGTCGGTCGGGCCGTGTGTGAGGTGGGTTTCTCGAGGAGGAGAAGCATGGCCAGCACGACGTTCCACAAGCGCGCGATCACGGCCGGGCTCGCCGCCCTGGTGCTCGGCCTGTCGGCCTGCGCCAGCGGCGACGGCGACAGCGGAGGCGACGACACCGGCGGCGGCGACGGCGGGGGCGACCTCATCAGCGTCGGCTTCGCCCAGGTCGGTGCCGAGTCCGGGTGGCGCACCGCCAACACCACGTCCATCAAGGACGCGCTCACGAAGGAGGAGGGCTTCGACCTCAAGTTCTCCGACGCGCAGCAGAAGCAGGAGAACCAGATCCAGGCGATCCGCTCGTACATCGCCCAGGGCGTCGACTACATCGCGTTCTCGCCGGTGGTCGAGTCCGGGTGGGACGCGGTCCTGGAGGAGGCCAAGACGGCGGACATCCCGGTCATCCTCACGGACCGGGCCGTCGACACCGAGGACGACTCGCTGTACGTGACGTTCATCGGGTCCGACTTCGTCGAGGAGGGGCGCCGCATCGGGGCGTACGTCTCCGAGACGCTCGCGACCGAGCCGATCAAGGTCGTCGAGCTCCAGGGCACGACCGGCTCCGCGCCGGCGATCGACCGCAAGACGGGCTTCGAGGAGGCGACGGCGGACAACCCGAACGTCGAGATCATCGCCTCGCAGACCGGCAACTTCACGCGAGCCGAGGGCAAGACCGTCATGGAGGGCTTCCTCCAGGCGTACCCGGACATCGACGTCGTCTACGCGCACAACGACGACATGGGCCTGGGCGCGATCGAGGCGATCGAGGCCGCGGGCAAGGTCCCGGGCGAGGACATCAAGATCGTCACGATCGACGGCGTGAAGGACGGCATGCAGGCCCTCGCCGACGGCAAGATCACGTACATCGTCGAGTGCAACCCGCTGCTCGGTCCCGACCTGGCCGAGATCATCAAGACGCTCGACTCGGGCGGCACGGTCGAGAAGCGCATCGTCACCAAGGACGAGGAGTTCGACCAGGAGGCGGCCAAGGCCGCGCTGCCCGACCGGCAGTACTGACCGACGTCCACGCCCGCTCCCGGGACACCCGCCACGGTGCCCCGGGAGCGGGTGCCGTCCGCCGGTAGCGTGAGGCCACCGGCAGGGAAAGAAGGTCGACGATGACCGACACCCCGACCACCGTCCGTCCCGAGGCGCGCGCCGAGGCTCGGCCGGTCGTCACGATGACGGGGATCTCCATCGGGTTCCCGGGCGTCAAGGCGCTCGACGGCGTGGACTTCCGCCTGTTCCCGGGCGAGGTCCACGCGCTCATGGGCGAGAACGGCGCCGGCAAGTCCACCCTGATCAAGGCGCTGACGGGCGTGTACGCGGTCGACGCGGGCACGGTCGAGGTCGACGGCGCGCCCGTGACGTTCACCGGGCCGGCGCAGGCGCAGGCCGCGGGCATCAGCACCGTGTACCAGGAGGTCAACCTCTGCGAGAACCTCTCGGTCGCGGAGAACATCATGCTCGGCCACGAGGTGCGCCGGTTCGGCGTCGTCGACTGGCCCGCGACCCGCCGGGAGGCCCGCCGGCACCTGGCGACGCTCGACCTGGACATCGACCCGCGCTCGCAGCTGTCGTCGCACTCGCTCGCGGTGCAGCAGCTCGTGGCGATCTCGCGCGCGATGGTCGTCGACGCGCGCGTGCTCGTCCTGGACGAGCCGACGTCGAGCCTCGACGCGGACGAGGTCGCGCGCCTGTTCGACGTGGTCCGCGGCCTGCGGGACCGCGGCGTCGCGATCCTGTTCGTCTCGCACTTCCTCGACCAGGTGTACGCGCTGTCGGACCGCATGACGGTCCTGCGCAACGGGACGCTCGTGGGGGAGTACCGCACCGCGGACCTGCCGCGCGTCGAGCTGGTGCAGAAGATGATCGGCCGCTCGCTCGAGGTCCTGGAGCGCCTGGACGAGTCGCCGAAGCCGGTCGTCGCGGCGCGCGACGACACCCGGCCCTACCTGCAGGCGATCGGCCTCGGCCGCAAGGGCTCGATCGAGCCGTTCGACCTCGACGTGTACGCGGGCGAGGTCGTCGGGCTCGCAGGTCTGCTCGGCTCCGGCCGGACGGAGCTGGCACGCCTGCTGTACGGCGCGGACCACGCCGACCGCGGCGAGGTGCGCGTCGAGGACCGGCCGGCCCGGCTCCGCACGCCGCGCGCGGCACTGGCCCGCAAGATCGTCTACTCCTCCGAGAGCCGCAAGACCGAGGGGATCGTCGCGGACCTCACGGTGCGCGAGAACATCGTCCTCGGCCTGCAGGCGCAGCGCGGGTGGGTGCGCCGCGTGCCGCGACGCAAGGCCGACGAGGTGGTCGACCGGTACGTCGAGGCGCTCGGGATCCGCCCCGCGAACCCGGACGCGCTCGCGGGCAACCTGTCGGGCGGCAACCAGCAGAAGGTGCTGCTCGCACGGTGGCTCGCGACGCAGCCGCGGCTGCTCCTGCTCGACGAGCCGACGCGCGGCATCGACGTGGGTGCCAAGGCCGAGATCCAGCGGCTCGTCGCGGACCTCGCGTCGCAGGGCATGGCGGTCGTGTTCATCTCCGCCGAGCTCGAGGAGGTGCTGCGCCTCTCGCACCGGATCGCGGTGCTGCGGGACCGCCGCAAGGTCGCCGAGCTCGTCAACACCGACGACGTGACGACCGACGACGTCGTGCACCTCATCGCGAGCGCGGGCAGCACGGGTGAGGGCACCGGCGCCCCGCCCGCGGCCGTCACGACCGAGGACGTCGACCTGCTCACGAAGGGGGACCGCGCATGAGCGCCGTGCAGTCCGTGGTGCGGCACCGGTTGTTCTGGCCGGTCGTCGCGCTGGTCGTGCTCGTCGTGGCGAGCACGCTCAAGTCGCCGTCGTTCCTCGAGATCGCGGTGCGCGACGGGCACCTGTTCGGCGGGCCGGTCGACATCCTGCGGCGCAGCAGCGTCCTGCTGCTCGTGGCGCTGGGCATGACGCTCGTCATCGCGACGCGCGGCATCGACCTGTCGGTCGGTGCGGTCATGGCGATCGCGGGGGCGGTCGCGCTCACGCAGATCGCGGCGTCGCCGAACCCGGGATCGCTCGCCACCGTGGCCGCCGCGATCGGCACCGCGCTGGTCATCGCGCTGGTCATCGGCCTGTTCAACGGGTTCCTCGTCGCCGTGGTGGGGATCCAGCCGATCATCGCGACGCTCGTGCTCATGACCGCCGGCCGCGGCATCGCGATGCTCATCACCGGCGGCAACATCACGACCGTCACGAGCCAGCCGTACAAGACGCTCGCGTCGGGCTACTGGCTGTCGCTGCCGGTCGCGGCGATCATCGCGGGCGTCGTGTTCGCGGGCACGGCCCTCGTCACGCGCCGCACGGCGCTCGGCGTGCTCATCGAGTCCGTCGGCATCAACCCGTCGGCCAGCAGGCTCGCGGGCGTGCGGGCACGGACGATCATCTGGACCGTCTACGTCGTGTGCGCGCTGTTCGCGTGCCTCGCGGGGTTCATCCGCAGCGCGGACACCATGGCGGCGGACGCGAACAACATCGGGCTGTTCATCGAGCTCGACGCGATCCTCGCGGTCGTCATCGGCGGCACGTCCCTCGCGGGCGGGAAGTTCTCGCTCACGGGGACGCTGGTCGGGACGCTCGTCATCACGACGCTCACCCTGTCCATCACGATCCTGGGCATCCCGGCGAACGCCGTGTCCCTGTTCAAGGCCATCGTCGTCATCGCGGTCTGCCTCCTGCAGTCCCCGGTCGTGCAGCACAGGATGCGCGCACGACGACGCCGCACGGCCCCCGTCCCGGTGGAGGTGCCCGCCTGATGGCCACGGACCAGCTCACGCGCACGCGTCGCGGCGGCGCCGCGACAGGAGCCCTCGCGGCGCCACGTCGGTGGCGGCTCGACGACCGGTACCTGCCGGTGCTCGGCACGCTCGTCGTGCTCGTCGCGATGCTCGCGATCGGCGGCAGCCGCTACGAGAACTTCCTCACGGGGCGGGTGCTCGCGAACCTGCTCATCAACAACTCGTTCCTCGTCGTCCTGGCCGTCGGGATGACGTTCGTCATCCTCACGGGCGGGATCGACCTGTCGGTCGGGGCGGTGGTCGCGCTGTCGAGCATCGTCGCGGCGTGGATGCTGACGAACGGCTGGGACGCGGTGGTCGCGATCCCGGCGGCGATCCTCACGGGCACGCTGATCGGCCTGGCCGTGGGCCTGATGGTCCACGTGTTCGAGATACAGCCGTTCATCGCGACGCTCGCCGCGATGTTCCTCGCGCGCGGCCTGTGCTACCTCGTCGCGCCCGAGTCGATCCCGATCACGGACCCGACGATCGTCGCGCTCGCCCGGACCCGGTGGGGCTCGGACGACGGGCTCGTGCTCACGCCGAGCGGACTCATCGCGCTCGCGGTGGTCGCGGTCGCGTTCGTGCTGCTGCACTACACGCGGTTCGGCCGCACGGTGTACGCGATCGGCGGCGGGGAGCAGTCCGCGCGGCTCATGGGCCTGCCCGTGGCCCGCACCAAGGTGCTCGTCTACGTCATCAGCGGCACGTGCGCGGGGCTCGGCGGGCTGCTGTTCGCGATCTTCTCCCGGTCCGGCTACGCGCTCACGGGAGTGGGCATGGAGCTCGACGCGATCGCGGCCGTCGTCATCGGCGGCACGCTCCTGACGGGCGGCTCGGGGTTCGTGCTCGGGTCGGTGCTCGGCGTGCTCGTGCTGGGCCTCATCCAGACGGCCATCACGTTCGAGGGCACGCTCTCGTCGTGGTGGACGAAGATCGTCATCGGCGGGCTGCTGCTCGTCTTCGTCGTCCTCCAGCGCCTGCTGGCGCTGCGTCGCACCTGACCTGCACCCCTGCCGCCGGTGGCTCGCGACGACCGATCCGTCGCGGGCCACCGGCCTGCCCGACCCCGCACGACGCGGGTGGCGCGACCCGGTCAGGGGCGTGCGGCGAACCGCTCCAGGAGCTCGGCGTGGCCCGAGACGATGATGATGTCGTTCTGCGAGATCCGGGTCTCAGGCGTCGCGTAGACGAAGTCGATGCCGGGGCTCTTCACGCCGATGACGGTCACGCCGTAGCGCTCGCGGATGTTCGACTGCGCGAGCGTGAACCCCTGCGTCTCGCGCGGCGGGCGCATCTTCACGACCGTGAACCCGTCCTCGACCTCGATGTAGTCGAGCAGCTTGCCCGAGACGAGGTGCGCGACCCGGGCGCCCGCGTCGGCCTCCGGGAGGATCACGTGGTGCGCGCCGATGCGCTGCAGGATGCGCGCGTGCTCGGCGGAGATCGCCTTGGCCCAGATCTGCGGGATGCCCATGTCGACGAGGTTCCCGGCGATGAGCACGGACGCCTCGATGTAGGAGCCGACGCCGACGACGGCGACGGGGAAGTCGCGCGCCGAGCTGCTCGAGAGCCTCGGGGTTGGCGGCGTCCGCCTCGACGAGCGGCACGCGCCCGGCCCACTGCGCGACGAGGTCGGCGTCCCGCTCGACGGCCAGGACGTCCTGTCCGAGCCGGTCGAGGGTCGCGGCGATCGCCGACCCGAACCGCCCGAGCCCGATGACGAGGACGCCCGCGTCCTTCTTCGACCCGCGCCCGACGGGGCGCAGCGGGTCCTTCGTGGTGTCAGCCAATGATCGGCCTCTCTTCCGGCAGCCGGATCACGCGACGACGGTTGCGCAGCGCGAGCGCGGCCGCAAGCGTCATCGTGCCGGTCCGGCCGATGAACATGAGCACGGTCAGCACGTACTTCCCGGCGTCGGGCATGTCCATGGTGATGCCGGTGGACAGCCCGCACGTGGCGAACGCCGAGATGGTCTCGAAGAGGATGACGTCGAGCGCCTCCCCGGTGATGGCGAGCAGCAGCAACGACGCGACGAGCACGAACGTCGCGGAGATGAACGACACCGCGATCGCGACCTGCAGCGCCTCGCGCGGGATGCGCCGCCCGTAGGCCTCGACGTCCTTGTCGCCGCGCGCCTCGGCGACGATCGCGAGCAGCATGACGGCGAGCGTCGTCACCTTGATGCCGCCCGCGGTCGACGCGGACCCTCCGCCGACGAACATGAGCGCGTCCATGAGCAGCCAGGTGCCCTCGTGCATCTCGGCGATGTCGAAGGTCGTGAACCCGCCGGAGCGGGGCATGACCCCCGCGAACAGCGACGCGAGGGCGGTGGCGCTCGGGCCGAGCCCGCCGAACGTGTCGGGGTTGGTCCACTCGAACGCGGCGACGATGAGGGAGCCGAACACGACGAGCGCGACGCTCGTCGTGAGGGTCAGCTTCGAGTGCAGGTTCCAGCGGCCGGGGCGGCGCAGGCTCCCCGCGACGTTGAGGATGACGGGGAAGCCGAGCGAGCCGACGAAGACGCCGACGATGATCGGCATCAGCACCCACCAGTCGGACGCGTACGGGAACAGCCCCTCGGGCGTCGGCACGAACCCCGCGCTGTTGAACGACGAGACGCCGTAGAAGATCGCGTGCCAGGCCGCCTCGCCCCAGCTCTCGTCGTACATGTGGAACCGGGGGAGCAGGACGAGGGCGATCGCGACCTCGAACGCGGTCGACGTGATGATGACCGTGTTGACCAGCGACCCGACCTCGCCCAGCCGGGTGAACTTGGTCTCCGACGACACGAGCAGGCGCTGCGTGAGGCCGAGCCGGCGGGACACCGCCAGGCCGAGCAGCGACGCGAGCGTCATGACGCCCAGGCCGCCGATCTTGATGGCCACGAGGATGACGACGAGCCCCCACGTCGACCAGTACTCGCCCGTGGGGACGGTCACGAGGCCGGTCACGGTCGTGGCCGACGTCGCGGTGAACAGCGCGTCTGCGAACGGTGCCTGCTCGCCCGACACGGTGGCCCACGGGGCGTACAGCAGCAGCGTGATGACGGCGATGACGGTCCCGAAGACGCCGAGCGCGAGCCGAGCCGGTGACTGCCGCGCCGCGCGGTCGACGAGCTCGCGCACGTGGTACCGCACGCCCGGGCCAAGCCGCGCCATCACACCTCCGTCTGCGCACGCCGGCCCCTGCCGGACGGGCCAACTCTGGCACGCCGTGCGCCGCTCGCTCGACACGGGGCACCGGCGTGGTCCCGACCCGGCCGGCGACGCCCTGTGAGCGGGCCGGTGCGCACGGGCGGACGCGCGGCGCGCGGGCGGTCGGCGGCTCGGATCGACACGGGCGGGCGGCGGGTGCGACGGTGTCCGCATGACGTCGCGGGGGCAGCGCCCACCCGCCCCGGTACGGGTGGTGTGGTCCACCGACATGCTCGCCTACGACTTCGGCCACGGGCACCCGATGACGTCGGAGCGGGTCGAGCTGACGATCCGCCTGGCCGAGGACCTGGGCCTGCTCGACGGGGGTGGCGTCGAGCTCGTGGACGCCCCGCCCGCGTCGGACGCGCTGCTCACGACGGTGCACGAGCCGGCCTACGTCGCGGCGGTGCGTGCCGCCTCGGAGCACGGCACCCCCGACCCGGCGCGCGGGCTGGGCACGTCGGACGACCCCGTCTTCCCGTCGATGCACGAGGCGGCGGCGCGCGTGGTGACGGGCACGGTGGACGCGGCGCTCGCGGTCTGGGAGGGCCGTGCGGAGCACGCCGTGAACGTGACGGGCGGCCTGCACCACGCGATGCCGGGCGCCGCGTCCGGGTTCTGCGTCTACAACGACGCCGCGGTCGCGATCCGCGCGCTGCTCGCAGCCGGTGCGGAGCGGGTGGCCTACGTCGACGTGGACGCGCACCACGGCGACGGGGTGCAGACGGTGTTCTGGGACGACCCGCGGGTCCTGACGGTCTCGGTGCACGAGACCGGCGCCGCGCTGTTCCCGGGGACGGGGTTCGCGCAGGAGGTCGGCGGTCCGGGCGCGACGGGCTCGGTGGTGAACGTCGCGCTGCCCGCCGGCACGGACGACACAGGCTGGCTGCGCGCGATCGAGGCGGTCGTCCCCGCGGTGGTCCGGGAGTTCGCGCCCGACGTGCTGGTGACGCAGCACGGCTGCGACTCGCACCTCATGGACCCGCTCACGCACCTGCGGGTCTCGGTCGACGGCCAGCGCGCCGCGGCGGACCTGCTGCACGACCTGGCGCACGAGGCGGCGCACGGGCGCTGGGTGGCGCTGGGCGGCGGCGGGTACGCGGTGCTCGACGTGGTGCCGCGGTCGTGGGCGCACCTGCTGGGCGTCGCGACGCACCGGCCGGTCGACCCGTCGACGGACGTGCCGCAGGGCTGGCGCGAGCTGGTCCGCGACCGCTACGGCCGGCTCGGGCCGGCGCGCATGACCGACGGGCGGCCGCTGCGCCTGCGCCCGTGGTCGGCCGGCTACGACCCGGCCGACGACGTCGACCGCGCGATCCGTGCGACGCGCTCGGCGGTGTTCCCGTCCTGGGGCCTGGACCCGGACCTCGACTGAGCGTCCGCGCTCCGAGCCGCTCGGGCGGTACCGGCCGGACGGGCGACGTCCCACGTGCCTCCCCTTTCACACGTGTCCCAGCCGCACTAGGGTGGTCCGGCACCCAGGGGGAGCGCGCAGCCCGTCGCGTCGTCGGGCCAGGAACGAGAGAGCACGCCGATGAGCGACCAGCCGGGCCGCACGCGATTCCTCACCGTCGTCGAGGTCGCCGACGTGATGCGCGTGTCGAAGATGACGGTCTACCGGCTGCTCCACTCGGGCGAGCTGCCCGCGGTGCGTGTCGGCCGCTCGTTCCGCGTCCCGCAGGACGCGCTCGACCACTACCTGCGCACGTCCGTGGTGGAGCCGGAGCAGCAGGACCGCGGCCGCCTGTCGTCCTGACCTGCCGCCACGCGTGCCCCGTCCGACGGGTTCTGCGGCCCTGACCTCGCGCGTCGCGGCGAGGGCCGGGGATCGCGTAAGGTAGGGCCTCGGACTTTCCCGTGCGTGGGCTCGCGGCCGTTGGCCGATGGACGGCACCGCGCGTCGATCGACCATTAGCAGGGCCCGTGCACGGGCCCCCACCGGAAGCGAGTGAGGACCCATGGGCTCCGTCATCAAGAAGCGCCGCAAGCGGATGGCCAAGAAGAAGCACCGCAAGCTGCTGCGCAAGACGCGCCACCAGCGTCGCAACAAGAAGTGACCTGTCACCGGTCGCCGTCCCCGTGACGACGGCCGGTGCGCCCCGGCCAGGCGGCCGGACATCCTCGGGCCCGGCAGCTGCCGGGCCCGACGTGTCTCCTGACCTGGCCCCTGGCGTTCGTACAACGATGTACGATGCCGAGTGCGCAGGTGTCGCAGGGGACTGCGCGCGTCGCTCTGCCACCATCGGTGTCCGGGGGCGGTCAGTGACGACGGGGCTCGGGAGGCAGGCATGAGCAGGCGCACCGGTGCGGTGACGATGCACGAGGTCGCGGCGCGGGCGGGCGTGTCGATCAAGACCGTCTCCAACGTCCTCAACGGCTACCAGTACATCCGGCCCGCCACCAAGGAGAAGGTCGAGGCGGCCATCGCCGACCTCGGCTACCAGGTGAACATCACGGCGCGGAACCTGCGCCGCGGTCGCAGCGGGCTCATCGGCCTCGCGGTGCCCGAGCTGTCGCTGCCGTACTTCGCCGAGCTCGCGGACTCCGTGATCCGCGCCGCCGAGGCCCGCGGGGTCACGGTGCTCATCGAGCAGACCGGATCGGTGCGCGAGCGCGAGCTCGAGGTGCTCACCGGTCAGCGCCGGCACCTCACGGACGGCCTCATCTTCTCCCCGCTCGAGCTCGGTCCCGCCGACGTCGACGCCCTCAAGGTCGAGTACCCGATGGTGCTCCTCGGCGAGCGGATCTTCGGCGGCCCCGCCGACCACGTCACCATGAGCAACGTCGACGGCGCACGCGCCGCGGTCCAGCACCTGCTGGACCAGGGTCGCCGCCGCATCGCCGTCATCGGCGCGCACGAGGGCGAGACCATCGGCTCCGCCGCGCTGCGCGTGCAGGGCTACCGCGAGGCGCTCGACGCCGCGGGCATCCCGTTCGACCCCGCGCTCGTGGGCGAGGCGGGCCTGTGGCACCGCGCGACGGGCGCCGAGACGATGCACCGCCTGCTCGACTCGGGCGTCGAGATCGACGCCGTGTTCGGCCTCAACGACGCCCTCGCGCTCGGCGCGCTGCACGCGCTGCACGCCCGCCGGGTCGACGTGCCGGGCCGGATCGCCGTCATCGGCTGGGACGACATCGAGGAGACGGCCTACTCCTCGCCGACGCTGTCGACCGTGTCGCCGGGCCGCGAGCAGATCGCGCGCACCGCCGTCGACCTGCTGCTCGCCCGCATCGACGACCCCGAGGTCGACCGCCCGTTCGAGCGCGTCGTCGCCGACTTCACGATCGTCGGCCGCGAGTCCACCCTGGGCGACGCCGCCCCCGAGGTCGCGGTTCCCGTCGCGCGCTGACGCCGGTGCGCCTCCGGCGCCGTTGTCCGGATGCTCGCATCATCGCGTTATCCGTATAGCCGCCTCCTCTGGGTCGGCCATACGGAAATGCGTATGATGGGGTCCTGACCGAGTGACACACGCATATCCGTATGGAGCGCCGATGGACCGTGACGACGAGACGCTCGCACGCATCGCGCAGTCCCTGCGCGACCGGCGCGTCGAGCTGGGACTGAGCCAGTCCGAGCTCGCGGAGCGACTCGGGCTGACCCAGGCGTATCTGTCGAAGCTCGAGACGGCAGGAGCCACCACGCAGCTCCGGCGCCTGGTGGCCGTCCTCGGAGCCGTCGGGCTGGACCTGGTCGCGCTGCCCAGGACCCATCCCGCGGTGCGCGAGGAGCGCAGCCGGCCGCTCGCACCCGTGCACCGGAAGGCCACGCCCTCCGACGAGCTGCGCCGCGCCCTGCAGCGTCTCGACCTGTCACGCGTGTCCGACCCGGAAGCGGCCGCCCGCTTCGCCGCCCTCCGCGACGTCCTCGCCGACGGGTCGGGCGAGGGCCAGGAGAGCCCGCGAGCGCGGAACCTCGTGCGGTCGTTGCGCTCCCTCGCGCAGTCGGACGAGGCGCTGTCGTTGGTCGACCCGAGCGTCCGCGCGGTCCTGCTGGCGCTCCGAGACGCGGAGCCCCACCGGTGAGCCTCCTGGACGTCTGGCTCGGCGGCACCCGCGTCGCGGTGCTTGACGACGCCGCGGCGTTCGGCATGGCGTCGTTGCAGTACACGGACGACGCGCTCCGCACGTTCGGGCGAGGAGGGCTCGCGCTGTCCCTCCGGCTCCCCGTGCGAGAGGCCCCGTACAGCGCGTACGACGCGAGGCCGTGGCTCGACGGGTTGCTCCCCGAGGGGGAGCTGCGCACGGTGCTCGCGGACCGCTACCACGTCGCCGGTGACGACACCGCAGGGTTGCTCGCGGTGCTGGGACGAGAGTGCGCCGGCGCCGTGACGATCACGCGCAACGGCGACGGGCCTCCTGTGGAGAGCGGCGTGCACTGGCTCGACGAGGACGGACTCGACAGAGCCGTCCGCGAGCTCGCGACCGCCCCGTTCGGGGTGGGCGTCGACGGGCGCGTGCGGATCTCGCTCGGCGGAGTGCAGAGCAAGCTCGTCCTGGTCGGCGCCGACGACGGGCGCTTCGGCCTGCCGCTGGACGCCACACCCTCGACCCACATCCTGAAGCCGTCGCCGCTCGACGACCTGGGGAGGGAGCGTTGGCCAGGCGTCGTGCACGCGGAGCTCTTCGGGATGCGGGTGGCCGCGGAGGCAGGCATCGACTGCGCCGAGGTGAGCTTCCGGCCCGTCGGGGACCGCCCCGCGATCCTCGTCAGGCGCTACGACCGCGTGGCCGACGGCACCGGGCTGCGGCGGGTGCACCAGGAGGACCTCGGGCAGGCGCTCGGTGTCCCGCCGACGGCCAAGTACCAGAAGGCGGCCGACCCGCTGACCCCGTCGCTCCGACGCGTCGCGGGCGTCATCAACGACCACGCGGACGCGCCGGTCACGGAGCTGCCGCGTCTGCTGGACCAGGTGGTCGCCTCCCTCGTGGTGGGCAACTGCGACCAGCACGCGAAGAACCTGTCGATGCTGCTCGACCCCGATCTCGGGGTGCGGCTCGCCCCCGCGTACGACGTCGTCGCCACGGTCGCGCTCGGCGTCGAGACGGCGTTGTCGCTGACCGTCGGTGGTGAGTCGCTGCTCGAGGACGTCTCGGGCCAGGCGATCGACGACGAGGCGGAGTCCTGGGGCATGGGCCGGCGTGCGGCACGTCGGCGGCGCGAGGAGATCCTGGAGCGGCTGGCCGACGCGATCGGGGCCGCGGCCGACGGCGTGCGGGCGGACGCCGGTGAGCACGAGGTCCTCGACCGGGCCGAGGCGGACGCGCGACGGCGGCTGGCGCTCGTCGCGGGCTAGGCGCGCGGCGGGTCAGGAGGTGCGGGCGTCGAGGGTGTCGAGGCGGTGGTCGACGAGCCAGCCCGTGACCAGCAGGGGGAGGGCGACGCCGACGAGCGGGCCGAGGACCGGCAGGGCGAGGACCGAGACGGCCACGGCGGCGAGCACGACGAGCACCGCGAGGGACACCCCGGGCGAGAGCAGCGGGAAGAGCGCGACGAAGCGCCACGTGCGGCCCGCGGGCTCGTCGTAGCGCCGGGCGACGGCCACCAGGGTCACGACGGCGACGGCGAACCAGGCACCGAGCGCGAGGACCGCCGCGGTGAGGACGGCCGCGAGCGGCCCCTGCGCGAACCGCGAGACCGCGAGGTCGACGTACAGGAGCGCACCGACGGGCCAGGCGGGCGCGCCGAGGACGTTGTGCCGGCGCCAGCCCGAGCGCCACTGCGCCCAGAACTCGCGCCACGGGTGCTCGGACGGCGCCCCCGCGACCAGCCGCGCGAGCAGCGAGCCACCTGCGCCCAGGGCGGGGAACAGACCGAGGACCACGCCGCCGGCGAGCGTGCCGAGCAGGACGAGCGCGTTGACGCCCACGACCTGCGTCGCGACGCGCAGCAGGCTCATGACCCGGCCGGCCCAGCCGCCGACCTCGCCGTCGGTCCGGTCGGCCCGCGGGGCCCGCCCGCGTCCGGGGCGCGTCGTGCCCGCCGGGTCCGTGACCTCGGTCCGCGGCCGCGCGGTCAGGGCGCGGCGGGCGGTGTCGTCACGGTCGTCGGCGGGCACGACGGTCATCATGCCGTCCGGGTGCCGAAGGCGGTGCGCCCGGAGTCGTCGGTCGCGGCGAAGGAGAGCGCGGCCCGGTCGCGCACGGCGTCCCACGAGGGGAAGACGACCGCGTGCAGCGGGACGCCCGGGCCCCCGTCGGTCGGCCAGGTGCCGACGAACAGGCCCTCGCCGAGCGCGCGCACCTCGGCGAGCGCCGCCCGGTCGGCCCGGACCACGTGCGACTCGGTCACGCCGCCGGCGCCGGCCGGGTCGAACGTGACGACCTCCCACGTGCCGAGCAGCTCGGTCACGTCGGACGGCCACGCGCTCGGGTCGGACGGCTCGACGAGGCCCGCCCACGGCTGCGGGGAGACGAGCGGCCAGCCGTCGTCGGTCCACACGAGCCGCCGGACCTGCACCTCGTGCCGGGTCGGGTCGTCGCCGTCGCGGACGTGGTGCACGAGCAGCTGGTGGTCGCCGTCCGTGAGCACCGACGCGTGCCCGGGGGCGAGCCAGGTGCGGCCGCCGGTGAACCGGTGCCCGGCGAGCACCGTGGTGCCGACGACGGCCGGGTCGCTGTCGAGGTCGCGCAGGTCGCGGCCCGCACGGTCGACGTAGGGGCCGGTCACGGCGTCGGACACGCCGACCCGCACGTGGTAGGTCGAGAACAGCGAGTCGTAGGACACCACGAGCGCCCAGCCGCCGCCGGGGCGCGGCAGGACGAACGCCCCCTCGATCGCGCCCTCGACGGACCGCGGCCGGCGCGCGACGAGCCAGCCGGGGCCCCACGCGGGGCGCCCGGGGCCGGGGGAGTCGAGCGCCCCGCCCGTGGCCGGGTCGAGCTCGAGCACGTGGATGCCGCCGAAGAACGACCCGTAGACCATCCAGTGCCGGTCGCCGTCGACGACCACGTTCGCGTCGATCGCGTTCGGCCCGTCGGCGTCGTGCCGGGAGGTCACGACGAGCCCGCGGTCCTCCCACGGCCCGGACGGGTGCGGCGCGACGGCCAGCCCGATCGCGGACGTGCGGGACCCGAACGTCGACGCGGACCAGTACATGCGCCACTCGTCACCGACGCGCACGACCTCGGGGGCCCACAGGCCCTCGGCGCCGGTCCACGCCGCTCCGTCGGCGGGCACGCCGGGCAGCGCCCAGCCGTGGAACTCCCACGTGACGAGGTCGGTCGAGCGCCGGATCTGCACGCCCGCCCGGACGGGTCCCTCGCTGAACGCGTCGGTGGAGAACAGCCAGTACGTGCCGTCGTCGTCGCGCACCGCGGTCGGGTCGTGCGCGTGCCGGCCGCCCCACGTGCTGGTGTCGGGTCCGGCGGCGGGTTCCAGGAGCGTCACGTGTCAGCCCTTCGAGCCCGTGAGTGCGACCGACTCGATGATCTGCCGCTGGAAGATCAGGAAGACGACGAGGATCGGCAGCAGCGCGACGAACGACGCCGCCATGATGAGCGGGTAGTCGCGCTGCGTGGCGAACTCGACGTTGAGGTTGGCGATGACCACCTGCAGCGTCTGCCGCTCGGGCGTGTTCAGGTAGAGGATCGGCGACAGGTAGTCGTTCCAGATCGTCATGAACCAGAGGATGAACTGCGCGGCGATCGCGGGCCGGATCATCGGCAGGATCATGATGCGGAAGATCTGCGGGTAGGACGCGCCGTCGATCTTCGCGGCCTCGATCATCGAGTTCGGCACGGACTCGAGGTACTGCCGCAGGAAGAAGATCATGATGATGTTGCCGAACAGCAGCGGCACGATCAGCGGCAGCAGGGTGTCGACCCAGTGCAGCCGGGAGAACATGACGAACTGCGGGATCATGATCGTCGGGTACGGCACCATGAGGCCCGACAGCAGCACCAGGAAGACCGCGTTCTTGTAGGGCAGCCGCATCTTCGCCAGGGCGAACGCGGCGAGGGCCGACGTGGCGGAGCCGACGACGGTGACCGTGCCGGCCACGATGAAGCTGTTCATGAAGCCCGACAGGATCGGGGCCTCGCTCCACATCCGCAGGTAGGTGTCCCACTGCGGCGCCTCGGGGATCCACACGGGCGGCAGGGCGAAGACCTCGGCCTTCGTCTTGAGCGACGTCGACAGCATCCACAGCAGCGGCGCGAGCATCGCGGCCGAGCCGAGGACGAGGACGACGAAGGTGATCGCGTCGGCCGTGCGGCGCGACTTCGTGCGCGACCACGGCAGGCGGTTCTCGGCGGGTGCCTGCGCGGGGGCGAGCCGGGGCAGGGTGGCGTTCTGGGTCATGGTGTGTCTCCTGCCCTCAGTCGATGGCGAAGCTGTTGCGCCGGTTCAGGCGGAACTGGATGAGGGTGATGACGAGGACGAGGATCCCCAGCACGATCGACATGGCCGTCGCGTAGCCCATCTGCTGGTACTTGAACGCCTTGCGGACGATGTACCAGACGACGGACGCGGAGCTGAACTCGGGGCCGCCCGTGGGGGTCATGATGTTGATCTCGGTGAAGATCTGGGAGCCGGCGATGACGTTGGTGACGACGAGGAAGAACGTCACGGGGCGCACCATCGGCAGGACGATCGAGCGGAACCGCTGGAACGCGTTCGCGCCGTCGAGCGCCGCAGCCTCGAGCAGCGAGGCGGGCACCGACTGGATCGCGGCCAGGTAGAGCAGCGTCGAGTACCCGAGGCCCTTCCAGATCGCCATGATGATGATCGCGGGCTTCACGGTCGCGGTGTTCTGCAGCCAGTCCGGGCCCTGGACCCCGAACCACGAGAGCACCTGGTTCACGAGGCCGAAGTCGCCGTTGTAGGCGAACTGCCAGACGATCGCGATCGCGGCGAGCGACGAGATGACGGGCACGTAGTAGATCGTGCGGAACGCGGTGCGGCCGGGGATCTTGCGGTTGAGCGCGAGCGCGAGCAGCAGCGACAGGAACAGCCCGATCGGGATGCCGATCATGTAGAAGAACGTGTTGAACAGCGCCTTGTGGAAGTACTCGTCGCTCAGCAGGTCGACGTAGTTCTCCAGGCCGACGAACCGCATCGGGCCGAGGCCGGTCCAGCTCGTCAGCGACGCGTAGACCGCGAACCCGATCGGGTACAGCGTGAAGAGCAGGTAGCCCACGACGGGGGCGGCGACGAAGGTCGCGGCCCAGCGGTGCTCGGTGCGGTGCAGGCGCATGATGTCGCGCTTCGACCGCGCCACGGGGGCGGGGGAGGCGGCGGTCGTGCCGGGCGCCTCCGGCGGGGTGTCGACGGTCGCGGTGCGCGCCATCCCAGGCTCCTTCGTTCCGGGGTGTCCCCGCCGCCCGACGGAGGGGTGCCGGGCGGCGGGGACGGGGGTTGCGGCAGGGTCAGCCGGCCTGCTCGGCGTTCGCGATCGACTCGTCGAGGAGCGTCTGCATCTTCGGCTGCACCTCGGCCAGGTACTCCTCGGCCGTCTGCTTGCCGTCGAGCACGGGCTGGATGTTCGTCCAGAGCTCGTCGTACCACTCGGCGCCGTAGGTGAACGCGGCGGGCATGGCGCGGCCGTAGTCCTGCGCGATGTCCAGGAACTCCTGGCGGTTGGCGGGCTCCGCGCCCTCCTCGGTCGCCCAGCCCTCGGCGACGTCGATGAGGTTCGGGATCTGGATGTTCGCGTCGACGAGCGTCTGCTGCGCCTCGGGGTCGGCGCTGAGGTAGGTCACGAGCTTGGCGGCGTCGTCGGGGTGCTTCGACGTCGCGGAGACACCGATGCCGAGCGAGCCGAGCCACGTGGCCGTGCCGCCGTCACCGACCGTCGGCCAGGGGATCAGGTCGTAGTCGAAGTCGAGGTCGTTGTAGACCGAGACGTCCCACGGGCCGACCGGGAAGAAGCCGATCTCGCCGGCCATCCAGCGCTGGTAGGTGTCGAGCGTGGCGGCGTCCGACGTCGACGGCGTGACCTTCTCGACGTTCGTGAGGTCCGCGAACTTCTGCAGCGCCTCGGCGAACTCCGGGGTGTCGACCGTGACCTCGGTGTGGTCCTCGTTGGTCCAGTCGCCGCCGTTGCTCCACACCATCGACTGCAGGTTCCACTGCACGTTGAGGCCGGTGCCCCACTGGTCGAGGGTGCCGTCGCCGTTCTTGTCGACGGTGAGCTGCTTGCAGATCGCGACGAACTCGTCCCACGTGAGCGGGGTGTCCTTGTCGGGCAGCGGGATGCCGGCCGCCTCGAGCATGGTCTTGTTGTAGCCGAACGAGAACGGGCCGACGTCCTTCGGCAGGCCGTACAGCGCGCCGTCGGGGGTGCCCTGCACCTCGCCGTCGAAGCGGTAGGAGTTGACGCCGTACTCCCAGATGTTCGACAGGTCGACGCCGCTGGCCTCGACCTGGTCCGTGATGTCGAGCAGGACGCCCGACGCCACGTAGGACTGCAGGCTGGCCTGCTCGATGTAGAACACGTCGGGGACGTTGTTGCCGGCGACCGCGGCCTGGAGCTTCGTCGCGTACTGGTCGGCGTCGGTCACGATGACCTTCACCTTGGTGCCGGTGTCCTCGGTGAACTTCGCGATGGCGGCCTCGTAGGCGGCCTTCTCGTCCGGGCCACCACGGAACATGAACGTGATGGTCTTGTCGCCGTCTCCGGCCGCGTCGTCACCGCTGCCGCCGCTGCACGCGGTCAGCGCGAGGGTTCCGGCCACGGCGAACGCCGCCGCGGCGAGGAGCTTCCTCCTGGTCATCTGCCTGCCTCCCATATCCCGAGGATCTGTGAGGTCACGGTCGCAATCTGGACCACGTCCGCACGGGGGCGGGGCGCCGGAGCGGCTGTGGTCCGTCGTGGTCGTCGTTGACCTCTCAAGCTTTCCAACGTCGTTCCTACAACGTTGATCTACAACGTTGCACAACATGACACGAACGATCCGCCTCGGTCAAGCCACGAACTGGTAACGGTCTCGCGGGCCGTCCGGACGGGACTCGCGGAGCTGTTTGACAGCGGTGCGGGCCACGGGCATCCTGCCGTCTACAACGATGTAGAACAAGTCGACCACAGGAGCTCGCATGTTCCCCGTCCGCCTCACCCTCGACCCGGCCTTCCGCGTCGGACCCGTCCGCCGGCGCACCTTCGGGTCGTTCGTCGAGCACCTCGGGCGCTGCGTCTACACCGGGATCCACGACCCCGGGCACCCCACCGCCGACGCCGACGGCTTCCGCAAGGACGTCCTCGAGCTCACCCGCGAGCTGGGCGTGAGCACCGTGCGCTACCCCGGCGGCAACTTCGTCTCCGGGTACCGCTGGGAGGACGGCGTCGGCCCCGTCGAGCAGCGCCCGACGCGCCTCGACCTGGCCTGGCACTCGCTCGAGCCCAACACGGTCGGCGTCGACGAGTTCATGCGCTGGGCCGCGCTCGCCGAGGTCGAGCCGATGATGGCCGTCAACCTCGGCACGCGCGGCGTGCAGGAGGCGCTCGACCTGCTCGACTACTGCAACGGCACCGCCCCGACGTACTGGGCCGACCAGCGCCGGGCCAACGGCGCGACGGACCCGTACGCGATCAAGATGTGGTGCCTCGGCAACGAGATGGACGGGCCCTGGCAGATCGGCTCCAAGACCGCGCACGAGTACGGCCGCCTCGCCGCCGAGACCGGCCGCGCGATGAAGATGGTCGACCCCACGCTCGAGCTCGTCGCGTGCGGCTCGTCCGGCGTCGTCATGCCGACGTTCGGCGAGTGGGAGCGCATCGTGCTCTCCGAGGCGTACGAGCAGGTCGACTACGTCTCCGCCCACGCGTACTACTGGGAGGAGGACGGCGACCTCGGCTCGTTCCTGGCCTCCGCCACGGACATGGACCACTTCGTCGAGTCCGTCACCGCGACCGCCGACGCCGTCCGCGCCCACAAGAAGGTCTCCAAGCGCATCCACATCTCGTTCGACGAGTGGAACGTCTGGTACCAGAAGCGCGCCGAGTCCCGGCCCCCGACCGGCGACGACTGGCCGGTCGCACCCGTCCTGCTCGAGGACCGCTACAACGTCGCCGACGCGGTCGTCGTCGGGAACCTGCTCATCTCGCTGCTGCGGCACACCGACCGTGTGCACGCCGCGTCGCTCGCGCAGCTCGTCAACGTCATCGCGCCGATCATGACCGAGCCCGGCGGGCGGTCCTGGAAGCAGACGATCTTCCACCCCTTCGCGCAGGCCTCGCGGTACGCCGCGGGCGACGTGCTGCAGGTCGCGATCGACGCGCCCACGTACGAGACGGCCCGTTACGGCGACGCCGCGCTCGTCGACGCCGTCGCCACGCGCGACCCCGAGACCGGTGCCACGACCCTGTTCGCCGTCAACCGCTCGCTCACCGAGCCCGCGCTGCTCGAGGTCGACACCCGCGCGCTGCCCGGCCTGCGCGTGCTCGACGCCTCCACCCTGTCGAACCCGGACCACACGTGGGCCGCGACCGCCGACGACGACACGTCCGTCGCGCCGCGCGCCAACACGACCGCCGAGATCCGCGACGGGCGCCTCACCGTGCAGGTGCCGCCCGTGTCGTGGAACGTCGTCCGCCTGGGCGCCTGACGTGCCCGACGCGCCGGAAGCCCTTGCCGACGCCCCGGCCGACAACCCCGCCCGGCCGGCGCGCCGGCGGGGCGTGGCCGTCGTGGCCGTGCTCGTCGTGACGGCGCTCCTCGCCGGCACGGGTCTGGCCTGGTGGCTGTGGCCCGACCCCGTCGTCGCCGCGACCGACCTCGGACCGGCGGGCGACCTGCGCGCCCACGACCCCGCACTGGTCGTCGGCGACGAGGGCGAGCCGTGGTACGTGTTCAACACCGGGGACGTCCGTCAGGGGCTCGGTGCACCGCAGATCCGCCGGTCGCTCGACGAGGGCCGCACGTGGGAGTACGTCGGCACCGTGTGGGACGCCTCGACCCGGCCCGACTGGGCCTACGAGGCCGTCCCTGGCGTGCAGAACTTCTGGGCGCCCGAGGTGCTCGAGCACGACGGCACCTGGTACCTCTACTACTCGGCGTCGACGTTCGGCTCCAACCGGTCCGCGATCGGCCTGACGACGAACACCACGCTCGACCCCGACGACCCGGACTACGCGTGGGTCGACCAGGGCCTCGTGTGGGCGTCCGAGCCGGGGGAGACGGACTACAACGCGATCGACCCCGGCGTGCTCGTCGACGACGACGGCCGCGGGTGGATGGCGTTCGGCTCGTTCTGGGGCGGCCTGCAGCTCGTCGAGCTCGACTTCCCGTCGGGCAAGCCCGTCGACCCGGGCGCCGAGCCCGTGACGCTCGCGAGCCGCACGGGCGCGCCGAACCCGATCGAGGCGCCGTACCTCGTGCACCGCGACGGCTGGTACTACCTGTTCTTCTCGCGCGACTTCTGCTGCCAGGGGACGGACTCGACGTACAACGTCGCGGTCGGGCGCTCGCGCGCCGTCACCGGCCCCTACGTCGACCGTGCCGGGAAGGACCTGGTCGACGACGGCGGCGAGCAGCTGCTCACCACGACGGGCGACATGGTCGGACCGGGCGGGCAGTCGGTCTCCGACGGCGTCCTCGCGTTCCACTGGTACGACGCCGCCCAGGGCGGCGAGATCACCCTGGGCCTGCGCGAGCTGGCGTGGGACGACGACGGCTGGCCCGTCGCCACGACCCGCGAGGAGCAGGCCGCCGACTGACCTCACGACGCGCGTGCACCGGACCCGTCACGGTCCGGGCACGCGCGCCGGCTGCGGCCCCGACGCCCGTCAGTGGTGGTGGGTGTGCCGGCCCAGCGCCGTCACGGGCGTCGCACCCGGCCGCGTCCACTGCGGCGTGGGCCGGGTCGTCTCCCAGCCCGGCGCCCCGTCGGCGTCCGTGCGCCAGTACCAGCACGGGCGGTGCCCCTGCGGCCACCCCTCGGGCACGTCCTGCCACGCCTCGCGCCGCCCGTACGGCGTCAGGTCGAGGAGCCCGAACACGGGGTTGGCGAGCTCGACGCCGCGGCCCGTCGTGTCGTAGGTGAGGAAGACGCGGTCGCCGTCCCGCAGGAAGCACGTGATGCGGCCCATGTGCTCGCCGACGGGCCACGCCACCCCCCGCACCGAGTACCAGGGCTCGGTGTAGCCCATGAAGTCGAGGTACGGCGGCACCTCGTCCCACGGCCCCTCGGTCAGGACGGCGAACGCGACGCCCGCCGCGCGCAGGTAGACGGAGTCGCGCAGCGCCCACGCCGAGACGGTGCAGCCCTCGCACTGGCCCTGGAACGGCGCACCGTCGTGCCACATGTGGTGGTACGCGACGAGCTCCTCGCGTCCCTGGAACAGCTCGACGAACGGCACGGGGCCGTCGGCCCCCACCACCTCGACGCCGCCGTCGACCTCGACCATCGGCAGCCGTCGGCGCTCCGCCGCGATCGCGTCGCCCTCGTGCGTGTGCGCCTTCTCCCGCGCCAGCAGCGCGTCCCGCGCGGCCTCCCACGTGGCCAGGTCGACGACGGGCGGGCGGCCCGTCGTGCCGGCCGTCGTGCCCGTCGTGCCCGTCGTCGTGCCCTGCGTCGTGCTCGCCATGGCGCCTCCTCGTCGCGCGCGGACCCGCGGACCGGGCCGCGGGCGTGTGGGAGGGAGGACCGCCGCCAGGGCGGGAACTCATCGGCCGGGGCTCGACCCGCGCGACGACGGAGCGGCGCCGGCCGACGACGACGCAGCGGCTCGGCGGCCGCGGTGCGGCTGCCCGGTCACAGGGCCCGTTCGAGCACGAAGTCGTCCTCGACGCGCGACCCGACCGTGAAGTGCTTGGTCCCGACGACCGCGAACCCGGACCGCTCGTAGAACGTGCGCGCCCGGACGTTGAGCTGGTTCACGCCGAGCCACATCCCGGCCGCGCCGCGCCGCCGCGCCTCGTCGAGCGACGCCGCCATGAGCGCGTGCGCGACGCCCGCGCCGTGGTGGTCGGGGTGCACGTAGCACTTGGACAGCTCGATCGTGGGGCGCACGGTGAGCGCGGCACGCACGTCGCCGTCGGCCGGCTCGCCCTCGACGAGCATCGTGTAGCCGGTGAGCACGTCGTCGTCCGCGACGAGCACCGCACGCGCCGGGTCCGCGACGTACTGCGCGAACCGCTCGGCGGACAGCACGGCGGCGACGAACGCCTGCTGGTCGGCGGCGGTCGACCCCGGCGGGCACGCGAGGGGGAAGGTCAGCGCGGCCAGCGCCGCGAGCGCGTCGACGTCGGCGGGCAGGGCGGGACGCACGGGCATGCGCGCCAGCATAGGCAGCGGCCGCGCGGCGGCGGAGGGCGTCGGGGGCCGCGTCAGGAGCCGCGCAGCGACCGGCGCACCGCACGCACCACGAGCCCCACGACCCAGGCGAGCCCCGCGAGGCTCGCGGCGTTGATGCCGCGGCGCGCGGTACGGCTCCGGCCGCTGCGGAACTCGCGCACGGGCCAGCCGACGCTCGCCGCGTGGCGGCGCAGGCGGCGGTCGGGGTTGATCGCGCACGGGTGGCCGACCTCGGACAGGATCGCCACGTCGTTGGTCGAGTCGCCGTAGGCGTACGAGGCGACGAGGTCGATGTGGTCGCGCTCCGCGAGCGCGCGCACCGCGTCGGCCTTGGCCTGGCCGTGCAGCATGTCGCCGACGAGCCGCCCGGTGTAGAACCCGCGGTCGTGCTCGGCGACCGTGCCGAGCGCGCCGGTCACGCCGAGCCGCCGGGCGATGACCTCGCCGATCTCGACCGGGGTCGCGGTGACGAGCCACACCTCGTGACCCGCCGCGATGTGGTCGTCGATGAGGCGCTGCGTACCGGGGTAGATCCGCAGGCACAGGACCTCGTCGTACACGTCCTCGGCGATCGCCGTGACCTCGGCGACGGAGTGGCCGCGCATGATCTCGAGGGCGCGCGAGCGCACCTCGTCGATCTGCCGCTTGTTCTCCCCGAACGTGAGGTAGCGCACCTGGTGCACCGCGAACCGCACGATGTCCAGCTTGCGGAAGAAGCCCCGGCGCCACAGGCCGACGGCCAGGTGGAAGGACGACGCCCCGCGGATGATCGTGTTGTCGACGTCGAAGAACGCGCCCGCGCGCACCTCGGTGGCGGTGGGTTCGGCGGCCGGGACGGGCACGTCGACGGGGGCGCCCGCGACGCCGGCCTCGGCGATCTTGCGCGCCGCGGGGGAGGGGTCTGCAGCCGGGCGCACCCCGCCACTGTAACGAGCCACCGGCGCCCCGTGGACGGGCCGGCCGGTCGCGGTCGCCTAGCGTGGGGTGCGTGAGCGACAACCCGCCCCGTGTCGTGCTGTTCGGCCGCGCCGGCTGCCACCTGTGCGAGGACGCGCGCGCGGTCGTCGCGCAGGTGTGCGCGCGTGCGGGGGAGGCGTGGCGGGAGGTCGACGTGGACGACCCGCAGGGTGCCGACGGCGGCCGGGACCTGGTGGCCGAGCTGGGCGAACTCGTGCCGGTCGTGGAGGTCGACGGGGTCCGGCAGGGGTTCTGGCGGATCGACGCCGCGCACCTCGAGCGGGCCCTTTCCCGCGCCCGGAGCACGCCCTAACCTGGCGGGACGGTCCGCCCGGACCGTCAGGGGGTCCTGCGGGGGTCGACGTGGACACGCATCGCACGACATCCCGGGCGCGCGGCGGGGCGACGGAGCCCGGCACCGCCCGGCAGGGGCGCACGCGCACGGTGCCGCCGTCGACGGTCGCGCGGCTGCCCGGGTACCTGCGCGCGCTGCACGCGCTGGCGGCCGAGGGGGCGGTCCTGACGTCGTCGGACGAGCTCGCGGCGCGCGCGGGCGTCGGCTCGGCGCAGCTCCGCAAGGACCTGTCCTACCTGGGCTCGTACGGCCGGCGAGGGGTCGGGTACGACGTCGCGCACCTCGCGGAGCAGGTCGAGGTGGTGCTGGGCCTGACGACGCAGCGCCGGGTCGTCATCGTCGGCATCGGCAACCTGGGGCACGCGCTGGCGAACTACTCGGGGTTCGCGGACCGCGGGTTCGCGGTGGTCGGGCTCGTCGACGCGGACCCGGCGGTGGTCGGGACGACCGTCGCGGGCCTGGTGGTGCAGCCGTTCGACGCCCTCCCGGGCCTCGTGCGCGCGACGGGCGCGTCCATCGGCGTCATCGCGACGCCGGCCGCGGGGGCCCAGGTCGTCTGCGACGCGCTGGTCGAGGCGGGGGTGGCGGGCATCCTGACGTTCGCGCCCGCGGCGCTGGCCGTGCCGCCCCACGTGGACGTGCGCGCGGTCGACGTGGCCTCGGAGCTGCAGATCCTCGCGTTCCACGACCGTCGCCGGACGGGGACCTGGGAGGCGTGAGGCGCGGCTGCCGTCCGGCCCACCTCCCCCGCGGGGCGGGTGGGCGTCGGGACGGGACGCGCGGACGGCGCCCGCCGGCCGGGAGGGGGCCTGCGGACGCCGTCCGTGGGGTGCCCCGCGGTGCGGCGGGGCGGGCGGGCTCAGCCCTGGCGGATCGCCGAGACGTCCAGCGCGATGGCGACCTTGTCGGCGACGAGCACGCCGCCGGCCTCGAGCGCCGCGTTCCAGGTCAGGCCGAAGTCCTTGCGCGAGATCGTGACGGTCGCCTCGAACCCGGCGCGCGTGTTGCCGAACGGGTCGACGGCGGTGCCGTTGAACTCGGTGGCGAGCTCGACGCGCTGCGTGACGCCGTGGATCGTCAGGTCGCCGACGAGGACGTACGCGTCGCCCTCGGGGCGGATCTCGGTGGACACGAACGTCCACTGGCCGAACTTCTCGACGTCGAAGAAGTCGCCGGACTTGAGGTGGCCGTCGCGGTTGGCGTCACCGGTGGAGACCGTGGCCGGGTCGAGCGTGACGGACACCGAGGTGTCCTCGAGCGTCTCGCCGACGGTGATGGTGCCCTCGGAGACGGCGACCGAGCCGCGGACCTTGGAGATGCCCGCGTGGCGGACCGTGAAGGACGCCTCGGTGTGGGAGGCGTCGACGGCCCAGGTGCCGGTCGTGAGGCCGGTGGGCAGAGCGGTGGCGGTGGCGGTCATGGGTGGCTCCTCGAGTCGTTGAACTGTCAACTACTGCCGTTAGTTGAGAATTGAACTACACTCGGGAGCCGAGCGCAAGAGATGCCCGGAGGACGGAGACGTGATGAGCACCACCAGCGCGCAGACCGCGACGTCGTCGCGCGCCGCCGCACCCGAGCCGACCCCGCCCGGCGGCTGGCTGACCGCCGAGCAGCAGCAGCACTGGCGCGCGTTCCGGTCCGGCGTCGCCCGCCTCACCGCGGTCCTCGAGCACGAGCTGCTCGAGCGCACCGGCCTGTCCACGCACGAGTACGAGGTCCTCGTCCGGCTCTCCGAACGTCCCGGCCGCACGATGCGCATGTCCGAGCTCGCCGACGGCCTCGTGCACTCCCGCAGCCGCCTCACGCACACGATCCGCCGCATGGAGGACGCCGGCCTCGTCGCGCGCACGCCCTGCGCCGAGGACGCCCGGGGCGTCAACTGCACCCTGACGGAGCGCGGCTGGGCGCGGCTCGTGGACGCCGCCCCCGAGCACGTGCAGTCCGTGCGGGACCACCTCGTCGACGTCCTCACGCCCGAGCAGTTCGCCGCGCTCGGGGCCGCGATGCAGGTCGTGTCCGACCGGATCGTCTCCGGGCCGTGCGCGGACGCCGCGGGTGGCCCGTGCCACACCGACTGAGCGCCCGATCCGTCCGGAGCACCCAGGAGGGTTTGCGACACTGAGGCCCATGGTCGCCACCACCGTCCACCTGCTGCGCCACGGCGAGGTCCACAACCCCGACGGCGTCCTGTACGGCCGGCTGCCCGGGTACCGGCTCTCCGAGCGCGGGCACGCGATGGCACGGGCCGTCGCCGACGCGCTCGCGGGCGAGCCCGCGGACTCCGGGGCGGCACGGGCCCGGCACGACGTCACGGTCGTGGTCGCCTCCCCGCTGCAGCGCGCGCAGGAGACGGCCGCACCCATCGCCGCCGCGTTCGGGGTGGACGTGCGGACCGACGAGCGGCTCATCGAGGCCGACAACCACTTCCAGGGCAAGACGTTCGGCGTGGGCGACGGCTCGCTGCGCCACCCCGAGCACTGGCCCCACCTGCGCAACCCGTTCCGGCCGTCGTGGGGCGAGCCCTACCGTGAGCAGGTCGAGCGGATGCTCGCCGCGGTCGACGACGCCCGTGCGCTCGCCCGCGGCCACGAGGCCGTGCTCGTCAGCCACCAGCTGCCCGTCTGGGTGACCCGGCTCGCGCTCGAGAACCGCCGCCTGTGGCACGACCCCCGCCGCCGTCAGTGCAGCCTCGCGTCCCTGACCAGCCTGCGCTACGAGGACGACCGCCTCGTCGGCCTCGGCTACAGCGAGCCCGCCGCCGCGCTGCTGCCCGGCGCGTCCGCGGTGGCGGGCGCATGACCGCCGTCCGGCCGTCGCGTCGACGCGTCCTCGCCGCCCTCGCCGCGACCGTGCTGCTCGCGGCGGGGTGCACCGGCGCACCCGACGACGACGCGCCCGCCGACGTCGTCGACCAGGGGTACCAGTCCGGCGACGGCACCGCGACCGTGTGGCAGGCCGCCGACCGCAAGGGACCCCTCGAGCTGTCGGGGACCGACTACGCCGGCGCCGCGCAGGACGTGGCGGACTGGCGCGGCGACGTCGTCGTGCTCAACACCTGGTACGCCGCCTGCCCGCCGTGCCGCGCCGAGGCCCCGGACCTCGTGCAGCTCGCGCAGGACTACGCCGACGAGGGCGTGCACGTCCTCGGCATCAACGGCACCGACGCCGCAGGTGCGGCCGAGGCCTTCCAGCGGCAGTTCGAGGTCCCCTACCCGAGCCTGGAGGACACCGACGGCTCGGCCGTCGCCGCGCTGCAGGGCGTCGTCCCCGTCAACGCGGTCCCGACGACCGTCCTGCTCGACAAGGACGGGAAGGTCGCGGCCCGCATCCTCGGTCTCGCCGAGGGCTCCACGCTGCGCGCCCTCGTCGACGACCTGCTCGCCGAGCAGCCGGGCGGCGCCGCGTCGTGACCCCCGCCGCCGTCCCCGCGCTCGTCGCCGCGCCCGTCCTGCCGGTCGCCGCGGACGTCGGCGACGCGTTCGGCCGCGCCGTGACGTCCGGGTCCCTGCTGCTCGCGGTGCCCGTCGCCCTGCTCGCAGGGCTCGTGTCGTTCGCCTCCCCGTGCGTCCTGCCGCTCGTCCCCGGCTACCTCGGCTTCCTCGGCGGCATGTCCGGTGCGGGCGCCGGGCGGGCTTCCACGCGCACAGCCGGCGCGGCGGACGCCGTGGCGGCGCGCGAGCAGGGCGCCGGTCCCGCCGGTGCACCGGGCCGCGGTCGGGCGGGCACCGCGACGGCGGCCCGCGTCGAGCCCCCGCGCTCGCGCCTGCTCCTCGGCGTCGGCCTGTTCGTCGCCGGGTTCACCGCGGTCTTCGTCGCCTACGGCGCGCTCGCCGGGTCGCTCGGCGGCCTGCTGCTGCGCTGGCAGGACCCCGTGACCCGCGTCCTCGGCGTCGTCGTGATCCTCCTCGGCCTGTCCTTCGTCGGACTCGTGCCCTTCCTGCAGACGGAGCGGCGGCTGCACCTCGCGCCGCGTGCCGGGCTGTGGGGCGCGCCGCTGCTCGGCGTCACGTTCGGGCTGGGCTGGACGCCGTGCATCGGCCCGACGCTCGCCGCGATCCTCACGCTGTCCCTCGACGGCGGGTCTGCCGGCCGCGGCGCGGTGCTGGCGGTCGCGTTCTGCGTCGGGCTCGGCCTGCCCTTCCTGCTCGTCGCGCTCGGCTTGGGCAGCAGCACCCGCATGCTCGGCCTCCTGCGCCGGCACCGGCTCGCGATCATGCGCGTCGGCGGCGCGCTGCTCGTCGTCCTCGGCCTCGCCCTGGTCAGCGGCGTGTGGGGCACGTGGGCGGCGTGGCTGCAGGGCGTCCTGACCGGGAACGACCCGTTCGTGCCGGTGGTGTGACGTGAGCACCTACCGCCCCGAGGGCCTCGACGACGCGTTCACCCGGGACGTGGACGCACCTGCCGACGCCCCGGGCGACGTGCGCCTGCCGACGCTCGGGCTCGTCGGGTGGCTGCGCTGGGCGTGGCGCCAGCTCACGAGCATGCGCGTCGCGCTCCTGCTCCTCATGCTGCTCGCCGTGGCCGCCGTGCCCGGCACGCTGTTCCCCCAGCGCGCCCAGGACCCGGCCGGGGTCGCGGAGTACCTGGTCGACCACCCCACGACGGGGCCGTGGCTGGACCGGCTCGGGCTGTTCGGCGTCTACTCGTCGGTCTGGTTCTCGGCGATCTACCTGCTGCTGTTCGTCTCGCTCGTCGGCTGCATCCTGCCGCGCACGCGCGTGCACCTCGCGGGGGTCCGCGGCCGTCCGCCGCGCACGCCGCGCCGGCTCGGCCGGTTCCCCGCGCTGGGCGGCGGGCTCTCCGACGACACGCCGCAGGCCGTCGCCGCGCGCGCCGCGGCCGTGATGCGGCGCGGATGGGCGTGGCTGCCGTTCGTGCCGACCTACCGGGTCGACGTGCACGACGAGGGCGGCGGCACGTGGTCCGCCGCGGGGGAGCGCGGGTACCTGCGCGAGACCGGCAACCTCGTCTTCCACCTCGCGCTCGTCGGACTGCTCGTGTCCGTCGCGACCGGCCAGATGCTGCACTACCGCGGCCAGGCGATCGTCGTGCAGGGCCGCGGCTTCGCGAACGCGCAGGTCGACTACGACACCTTCGAGCAGGGCACGGCGTTCGACCCCGCGGACCTCGTGCCGTTCACCCTGCGGCTCGACGACTTCGAGTCCCGGTTCGACCCCGACACGCTGCAGTCGCGCGACTTCACCGCGCACGTGACCCTGACCGAGCCCGGGCAGGAGCCGCAGGAGCGCACCATCAAGGTCAACCACCCGCTCGCCGCCGGCGGCGCCAAGGTCTACCTGCAGGGCAACGGGTACGCGCCCGAGGTCACGGTGCGCGACGCCGCGGGCGAGGTCGCGTTCGCAGGGGCCGTGCCGTTCCTGCCGGAGGACGAGGTGTACACCTCGCGCGGCGTGATCAAGGTGCCCGACGTCAGCGGCGGGCAGGAGCAGGTCGGTGTCATGGGCTACCTGCTGCCCACGGCGCGCGAGATGGCGCCCGGCTTCTGGCGCTCCACCGACCCGCAGCCGACCGACCCGCTGCTCGTGCTGTCCGTCTGGTCCGGCAACCTGGGCCTCGACACGGGCGTGCCGCAGAACGTCTACGAGCTCGACGAGTCGCGCCTGGAGCAGTCCGTCGACGAGGCGGGCGACGCGGTGACCCTCTACGTGCGCCCCGGGGAGACGGTCGAGCTGCCCGACGGCCTCGGCACGCTCACGTTCGACGGCCTGCCGCGGTTCGTCGCCCTCGACCTGCGCCACGACCCCGCGCTGCCCTTCGTCCTGGTGTTCGCGCTGCTCGCGTTCGCCGGGCTCGCGGCCAGCCTGTTCGCGCCACGTCGACGCGTCTGGGTCCGGGCCGCCCCCGGCACGGGCGACGACGCCGGCCGTACAGTGGTCAGCGCCGCGGGGCTCGCCCGGGGCGACGACGTGGGGCTGCAGCCCGAGCTCGACCGCCTCCTCGCCGCGACCCTGACGAGCACCGCCCCCACGAGCGGCATCCCCACCCGCACGACGCCGACGAGCACGACGCCGACGAGCACGACGCCGACGAGCACCGCCCCGACGAGCACCGCCCCGACGAGCACCGCCCCGGCGGGCGGCGCGCCCGCCGGCACCCGCACCAGCACCACCCCGACGGCCGACGAGGCCGCCACCCCGTCCCCGACCGTCCCCCGAGGAAGCACCCCATGACCACCGGAGACCTCAGCACGCTCCTCGTGTGGGCCGCGACGACCGCGCTCACCATCGCGCTCGTCGCGTGGACCGTCGACCTGGCCGCCGTCGCCGAGCGCGCGCAGGGGCGCGCCCGCCGGGCGACCGCGGCCCGCACGCCCGTCGCCGTGGGCGCCGCAGAACCGGCGGACGACTCGCTCGCCGACCCGGCCCCGGTCACGGGGACGGCCGGCCCGGACGGGACCGCCGCGGGCTCGCCGCGTGCCCAGGGCATCGCGCGCATGACCACGTACCTCGGTGCGCTCCTGCTCCTCGCGGGCGTCGCGCTGCGCGGCGTCGCGTCGGGCCGCTGGCCCACCGCCAACATGTACGAGTTCACGATCGTCGGCGTGCTCGTCGCCGTCTCGGTCCTCGCGGTCGTGCAGCGCCGCCGGCCCATCGCGTTCGTCGGCGTCGTCGTGCTCGGGATCGCGGTGCTCGCCCTGGCCCTCGGGCTGCTCGTGTTCTTCGTGCAGGCGGACGCGGTGCAGCCCGCGCTCGACAGCTACTGGCTGATCATCCACGTCGGCGTCGCGATCATCGCGACGGGGGTGTTCACGGTCGCGTTCGCCGCGTCCGTGCTCCAGGTGCTGCGCGACGTGCGGGCGGCGGGTCCGCGCGAGGTCGACGGGCCGGCCCGGCGCACGGACGCGCTGCGCCGCTGGGTGCTCGGTCCCCGCTTCGCGTGGCTGGAGCAGGTGCCCGGTCCGCGCGAGCTCGAGGCGCTCGCGTTCCGGCTCAACGCGATCGGCTTCGTGCTGTGGACGTTCACGCTGATCGGCGGCGCGATCTGGGCCGAGCACGCGTGGGGCCGGTACTGGGGCTGGGACCCCAAGGAGGTCGGCACGTTCGTCGCGTGGGTCGTGTACGCCGCGTACCTCCACGCGCGCACGACGCGAGGCTGGAGCGGGCGGCGGGCCGCGTACTTCGTGTTCGTCGGCTACGCCGTCGTGCTCGCGAACTTCACGGTCGTGAACCTGTTCGTGGACGGCAAGCACGCGTACTCGGGGCTCTGAGCCCCGGGGCCGTGGAACTCTGAGCCGGGCAGCCCCGGACGGGTGGGTCAGCCCGTCGGGCCGTCGTTCGTGCCCTGCTCCCGGCGGCGGCGCTCCTCGTCGAGCCGGCGCAGGAAGTCCGGGTCGTCGTCCGGCGCGACCGGGCCGGGACGGCGACCGCCCGGGCGGGAGGGGCGCGCGGGACCGCCGGCCTGCCGCCGGGCGGCCCGGCGGCCCCGGCTGACGAGCACCCAGACGACGGCGCCCAGCACGGGCACGAGCACGACGAGCGCCATCCACAGCACGGGGTGCACGCCGAGGCGCTCGTCCTCGTCGCTCCGGGAGATGTCGAGCACGCACCACACGACGAGCCCGACGAGGATCACGAATCCGAGATACCGGGCCATGGGGTCACTGTAGGCGTCGGTCCTGCGGCCCGCCGTCCTACCCTGGTGCCGTGCCTGTCGTGCGCTACACCGCCACCCGTCTCGCGATCTTCGCCGCCTGCCTCGGCCTGCTCTGGTGGGTGGGGATGCGGTCGTGGCTCGCCGGCGTCGTGGCCCTGCTGCTCGCCTGGATGGCCTCCTACGTCCTGCTGCCGCGGCAGCGCGAGGCCGCGGTCGCGTGGGTCGCGGCGCGGTCCGAGGAGCGCGAGCGCGCAGGGCTCCGCAGCCGCCTCGGGTCCGGGGCGCGCGACGACGCGGCCGTGGAGGACGAGGCCGACGAGCAGGCCCGCCGGGCCGCGGGCGACGGGCCGACGACGACGGCCTGACGCGCGGCGGCGACCCGTGGCGCGTCAGAGCGCCAGGCCGAGCCCCAGCAGCACGCCGAACGCGAGCTCGAGCATCCCGGTGCCGGCCAGGACGGGCACGAGCGCCCGGCCACGGGCCCCGAGCAGCACGATCCCCGCGAGCACGCCGGCGGGGGCGAGCAGGAGCGCCACGAGCCACGCCCACGGCGCGACCGCCGCGCAGGCCAGCCCGAGCAGCATCGGCAGGAGCACGAACGCGGCGTAGACACGGCGCGCCCGTCGCTCGCCCAGACGGACGGCCAGGGTGCGCTTGCCGACGAGGGCGTCGGTGGGCACGTCCCGCAGGTTGTTCGCCATGAGCAGCGCGCACGCGAGCAGGCCGATCGCGACGGCGCCGGCCCACGCGGTCCACGGCAGCTCGGCCGCCTGCGTCCACGTGGTGCCGAGGACCGCGACCAGGCCGAAGAACACGAACACCCCGACCTCGCCGAGCCCGCGGTAGCCGTAGGGCGACTTCCCGCCGGTGTACGTCCACGCGGCGCCGATCGCGAGCACCCCGACGCCGAGCAGCCACCAGTCGCCCGTGGCGAGCACGAGCGCCAGGCCGACCACGGCTGCGACGCCGAACGCCGTGAACGCCGCGGCCCGTACCGCGCCCGGCCGGGCCGTGCCCGAGGCCGTGAGCCGCAGCGGCCCGACGCGGTCGACGTCGGTGCCACGCACCCCGTCGGAGTAGTCGTTCGCGTAGTTCACGCCGACCTGGAGCGCGAGCGCGACCCCGAGGGCGAGCGCCGCGCGCCCGAGGTGCGCACCGCCGACCTGCGCGGCCGCCCCGGTGCCGACCAGCACGGGCGCGGCGGCCGCCGGCAGGGTCCGGGGCCGGGCTCCGGCCAGCCACTCGCGGGCAGTGGTCACGCGTCGCTCCTTCCGGTGGGTGCGGGCACGGCGCCCGCGGTGCGCGACCCGGGGGCCGCGGCGCCGGCGACGGACGGGCCCGCCGCCGGGGTGCGTTCCTGCACGAGCCGGGCGACGGCCGCCCGGTCGACCTTCCCGGGTCCCCGCAGGGGGAGCGCGGGGACGACGACGACGCGCCGCGGCGCGTGCGCGGCACCGAGCCGCGCCGCGACCGTGGACCGGACCCGCTCGAGCGAGGGGCCGCGACCGCCGCGCGGCACGACCACCGCGACGACCGCCTGGCCCCACTCGTCGTCCGGCACGCCGACCACGCACACCTCGGCGACCTCGTCCAGCCCCGACAGCACCGCCTCGACGGCCGCCGGGGCGACCTTCGCGCCGCCCGTGACGAGGACGTCGTCGAGCCGTCCGAGGACCGTGAGGACACCGTCGTCGACCCGGCCGAGGTCGCTCGTGCGCAGCACCCGCGCGTCGCCCGTCCCCGCGAACGCCTGCGCGTCGAGGTCGGGGCGGCCCAGGTAGCCGGCGGCCAGCACCGGTCCGGCGAGCAGCACGCGTCCCTGCTCGTCGAGCGCGACCCGCACGCCGTCGAGCGGCATGCCGTCGTACACGCACCCGCCGCAGGTCTCCGTCATGCCGTACGTCGTCACGACGCGCACGCCCGCGTCCCTGGCCCGCTCGCGCAGGTCCGGCGGCGTCGCGGCACCCCCCAGCAGCACCGCGTCGAACGTGCCGAGCGCCGCGGTCGCGTCGGGGTCGTCGAGGACCCGCACGAGCTGCGTGGGGACCAGCGACGTGTACCGGCGACCGCCCGGCATCGCGGCGACCGCGTCGCGGAACGTGGCCGCGCGGAAGGGGCCGTCGGGCAGGACCGTGGGTGTCGTGCCGGCGAGGACCGAGCGCACGAGCACCTGCAGGCCCGCGACGTGGTGCGCGGGCAGGGCCAGCAGCCACCGCCCGGGCCCGCCGAGGCGACGTCCGGTGGCCGCGGCCGACGCGCGCAGCGCCGCCGCGGTCAGCAGCACGCCCCGCGGCTCTCCGGTGGAGCCCGACGTCCGCACCACGACGGCGACGTCGTCCGGGACGCCGGCCCCGCGAGTCCCCGGGGTGGCGCCGCTCCGCTCCTCGGCGGGCTCGTCGGGTCGGGCAGGCCCGGCGGCGGCGGCCCGTCCGGGAGGTGCGGCGGGCGCGGCGGGAGCGCCCAGGGCGACGGGGGCGACCGCTGGGCCGGCGTCGTCGAGCGCGGCACGCAGCGCGGGGAGCAGCAGCTCCGCGCGCGCGGGGACGTCGCGCAGCAGCCGGGTCACCGCCCCAGCCTAGGCGGCACCCGGGCGCCGGCCCGGCGCGAGCGCCGCACGACGAGGGACCGCCGACCCTGGCGGGCGGCCGGGTGTCGCCCCGTAGAGTGACCCGCGGTCCGCCCCCGAAGGAGCTGTTCGTGCCCGTCGCCCCGATCCGCGCGTCGTCCCGGCGCCACGCCGTCCTGCTGTCCGGTGCCCTCGTGCTCGCGCTCGCCGCCTGCTCGGGCGGCCCGACGGCACCGGAGCCCGAGACCGTCTCGCAGCACGCCGACGTCGCCGTCGCGAAGGCCGCCGCGCCCGCGCCCGTCGTCCCGCCGCGCTGGCCGCTCACCGGGCAGTCCGCGGACGCCGTCGTCGAGCGGCCCGCGCTCGCGGTGAAGATCGAGAACCCCAAGGAGGTCCGCCCCCAGACCGGGCTCGACCAGGCCGACGTGGTCTGGGAGCAGGTCGTCGAGGGTGGCATCACGCGGTTCGTCGCGGTGTACCACTCGCAGGTGCCGGAGGAGATCGGCCCGATCCGCTCGGTGCGCCCGATGGACCCCGCGATCGCGGCACCGCTGCGCGGCATCGTCGCGTTCTCCGGCGGGCAGCAGGCGTTCGTGCGCGAGCTCGGCGCGGCGGGCCTGCAGCTCATGAGCCAGGACGGCGGCGCGGCCGGGTTCTACCGCAAGAAGGGCGTCGCACCGGCGCCGCACAACGTCTACGCGACGCCGCAGACGTTCTGGGACGCGGCCGACGCGGACCACGCGGCCTCGCCGCCCGCGCAGTTCACGTTCGCGCGGACCGCCGAGCGGGCCAGCGCGGTCCTCGCGGGGACGCCGGCGAACGAGCTCGAGGTCCGCATGTCCGGCTACTCGCGCCCGCGCTGGACGTTCGACACCGCGTCCGGGACGTGGCTGCGCTCCGAGGGGGACACCCCGGCGACCGCACGCTCGGGCGCGCGGCTCGCGGCGGCGAACGTCGTGGCGCTCGAGGTCCGGCTCGTCGACTCCGGCACGAAGGACCCCGCGGGCAACCCCGTCCCGGAGACCGTGCTCGTCGGCTCGGGCGAGGGCGTCGTCGTGAGCCAGGGACGCTCGCTCGCGGTCACCTGGTCCAAGACGTCGACGGACGCGGTCCTCACGCTGGCCGCCCCCGACGGCTCGCCCGTCGCGCTCGCGCCCGGCGTGACGTGGGTCGAGCTCGTGCCCGAGTCGTCCGGGACCATCACGGTCTCCTGACCGCTGCTGCGGCGACTCGCCCCTGGGCGGGTGCCGGCACGCCGACGCCTCGTGCCACAGTGGTGCGCGTGACGGGGACGACGCGAGCGACGGCAGGGCGGCACGGACGAGCACGCGCGGCGACGCGGTGGGCCGTGCCGCTGCTGGGCGCGGTCCTCGCGCTCGCGGCCTGCGGCGACGGCTCCCAGCAGCCGTCGCCGACCTCGGTGACGCAGCGCGCGGACGTCGGTGCCGACAAGGGGGCTGCGCCGGCCCCCGTGGTGCCGCCGACGTGGCCGCTGACCGGGGTCGAGGGCGAGCCCGTGGAGCGGGCCGCGCTCGGCGTCAAGGTCGAGAACACGGCCGTCGCCCGGCCGCAGACGGGACTCGAGCAGGCGGACGTCGTCTGGGAGACGATCGTCGAGTTCGACGTCTCGCGCCTGATCGCGGTGTTCCACTCCCAGGTGCCGGCCGAGGTCGGGCCGATCCGCTCCGTGCGCCCGATGGACCCGGTGATCCTCGCGCCCACACACGGCCTCATCGTCTTCTCGGGCGGCCAGCCCGGGATCCTCGCGCTCGTGCCCGCGAGCGGCCTGCAGGCGATCTCGCACGATGCGGGCGCCGACGGCCTGTACCGCACGCGGGACCGCGCAGCGCCGCACAACGTCTACGGCACGCCCGAGGTGTTCTGGGCGCAGGCGGACTCCTCGCACCAGGCGTCGCCGGGCGAGCAGTTCACGTTCGCGCGTACCGCCGAGCGCTCCGCGGCGGTCCGTTCGGGCACCCCGGCCGCGCTGCTCGACTTCCGGCTCTCGGCCGCGTCCAACCCGCGCTGGTCGTGGGACGCGGGCACGGGCACGTGGCTGCGTTCGGAGGGGCAGTCGCCGGCGACGGCCCGCTCGGGGCAGCGGCTGTCCGCGGTCAACGTCGTGTCGGTCACGGCGCCGCACCCCAACACGCAGTTCGGTGCGCAGGGCGGTGCCCCCGTGCCGACGTACGAGCTGGTCGGGTCCGGGGAGGGCGTCGTCGCCACCGGCGGGAAGACGGTCGCGGTCCGTTGGCAGAAGGACGCGCAGGACGCGCCGCTGCGGCTGTTCCTGCCCGACGGCAGCCCGGCCGATCTGGCCCCGGGCAACACGTGGGTCGAGCTGGTCCCGGAGGGGTCGGGCTCGCTGACGGTGTCCTGACCCGCACCGACCCGCACCGACCCGCACCGACCCGCACCGACGCGCGCCGGGCTGCACCGACCGGCACCGGCCCGGCATGGCCCGCACGGACCAGCACAGACCGGCGCAGAGTGCCCGTCGACCGAGCGGGACGGCGCGCGTCGACGAAGGGTTGTCCGCCCGCAGGTGGATCTTCGCCTCCGCCCGAGGGTGGGCACGGCCCGCGCGGATCCCGCCGACGGGCCGACGCGGCGGGACCCGGCCCGCGGCAGGCTGGAGCCATGACCGCACCGCACATGTCCGCCCCGGAGCACAGCACGGCGTCGCTCGGCGCCGTCGTGGCGGCGGGGGTCGTCCTCGTCGGCCTCCTCGTGGGGCTGGCCCTGGGCGTCGGCGAGGTCGTGGACCTCGTCGCCTGGATGTTCGGGCGGCAGTAGACGCCGGCTCCCCGGCACCTGCCGATGCGGAGGAGGGACCGCGTCAGTAGGCGTAGGGGAAGCCGGACCAGTCGGGCTCGCGCCTTTGGAGGAAGGCGTCGCGCCCCTCGACGGCCTCGTCGGTCATGTAGGCGAGTCGGGTGGCCTCACCCGCGAAGACCTGCTGACCGGCGAGGCCGTCGTCCGCCAGGTTGAAGGCGAACTTGAGCATGCGGATCGCCTGCGGCGACTTGGTCGCGACGATCCGCGCGTACTCCAGTCCCGCGTCCTCGAGCTCGTCGTGCGGCACGACGTCGTTGACGGCGCCCCACGCGTAGGCCTGGTCGGCGGAGTACTCGCGGGCGAGGAAGAAGATCTCGCGCGCGCGCTTCTGCCCGACCTGCCGGGCGAGCAACGCGGAGCCGTAGCCGCCGTCGAACGAGCCGACGTTGGCGTCGGTCTGCATGAAGCGCGCGTGCTCGCGGCTCGCGATCGTCAGGTCCGCGACGACGTGCAGCGAGTGCCCGCCGCCCGCGGCCCAGCCGCCGACGAGCGCGACGACGACCTTCGGCATGGTGCGGATGAGCCGCTGCACCTCGAGGATGTGCAGCCGCCCGGCGCGGGCGGGGTCGACGTCGGCGGCGCTGTCGCCGTCCGCGTACCGGTAGCCGTCACGGCCGCGGATCCGCTGGTCGCCGCCCGAGCAGAACGCCCAGCCGCCGTCGCGCGGGCTCGGGCCGTTGCCGGTGAGCAGCACCGTGCCGACGTCGGACGTGGTGCGGGCGTGGTCGAGCACGCGGTAGAGCTCGTCGACGGTGTGCGGGCGGAAGGCGTTGCGCACCTCGGGCCGGTCGAACGCGACGCGCACGACGGGCAGGTCGCGTCCGGTCGCGCCGGCGGCGCGCTGCTGCGCGTCGGGCCGGGCGTAGCCGCGGTGGTACGTGAGGTCGGTGAGGTCGTCGAAGCCGGGCACGGTGCGCCACCGGGTGGGGTCGAACGTGTCGGACACGCGTGCGGGCAGGGGCGGCTCGACGGGGGAGAGGTCGCTCACGCGGTCACCCTAGTTCGTCGCAGGAATGGTACGGTCGTACCAGAACCGTGCGCGGGACGGCGGACCTGACACCCGGCGCGCAGCGGTCGCCCACCGGCGGTGGGCCGCACGGAGGTGCATCCCCATGGCATGGATCGTCCTCGTCGTCTCCGGCATGCTCGAGGCGGGCTGGGCTCTTGCGCTCAAGCAGTCGCACGGCTTCACCCGGCTCTGGCCGAGCATCTGGTTCGTCGTGTTCGCCGTCGCGTCGTTCGCCGGGCTCAGCTTCGCGCTGCGCTCGTTGCCCGTCGGCGTCGCCTACGGCGTCTGGGTCGGCGTCGGCGCCGCCACCACCGCGGTCGCCGCCGCCGTCCTGCTGCACGAGCGCCTGTCGGTGCTCGCCGTGACGTCGCTCGTCCTCATCGTCGCCGGCGTCGTCGGGCTGCAGCTGTCGACCTCGGCGCACGCATGACCGTGCGCACCGGCAAGGGCGAGCGCCGCAAGGCCCAGCTCGCGGCGGCAGCAGCGGACCTCGTGCTGCGCGAGGGACCCGGCGCCCTCACCCATCGCCGGGTCGCCGCAGCGGCGGGCGCGTCCCTGTCCGCGACGACCTACTACTTCGCCGACCTCGACGAGCTCGCCGCCGCCGCGGGCCGCGCGCTCGTCGCCGCGTGGGTCGCGCACGCCGAGGGCGTGCTCGCCGCCTCCGACGGCCCGGTCGCCGACGCCGCCGGGCGCGTGGTCGACGCCGTCCTGCCGCCCGGCGACGACGAGCAGGTCCGCGCGCACTACGAGCACCTGCTCGGCGCGGGCCGCAACGTCGCGCTCGCCGGCGCCATCGCCGACGCCCGCGCCGAGCTCGACGCCGTCGTCGCGCGGCTCGTCGACCGCGTGGGGCTGCGCGTGCCCGCCGCGGTGGCGGTCGCGCTCGTCGACGGCGCCGCCGTGAGCGCCCTGTCCGAGGGGCGGCCGGTGCGGACCACCGCCCGCGGGCTGCTCGCCGTGGTCTCAGGCTGAGTCCCCGCGGGTCGCCGGTGCCCGCCCGCGGACGACGGCGTGCGGCGGCGACGTACCCTGGCGGGATGCCTGACGCGTCCTCTCCCGTCGTGTGGTCCGTGCCGATGCGGACCCGGTTCCGCGGCCTGACCAGCCGCGACGGCGTGCTCGTGCGGGGCGACGC
Organism: Cellulomonas fimi ATCC 484; assembly: GCF_000212695.1. Lineage (NCBI taxonomy): Bacteria > Bacillati > Actinomycetota > Actinomycetes > Micrococcales > Cellulomonadaceae > Cellulomonas > Cellulomonas fimi. Next base: position 1,015,600 of record NC_015514.1, read on the forward strand.
CGGGTGGGGCGAGTTCAGCCCCTTCTGGGACTACGACGCGCAGGAGTCCGCCGCGTGGTGGCGCGCCGCACGGGAGGCCGCCGACGAGGGGTGGCCGGACCCCGTGCGGGACGCCGTGCCCGTCAACGTCACGGTGCCCGCCGTCGACCCCGAGGAGGCGCACCGCCTGGTGCGCGCGTCGGGCGGCTGCCGGACCGCCAAGGTCAAGGTCGCCGAGCCCGGGCAGACGCAGGCGCAGGAGGAGGCACGGCTCGAGGCCGTGCGGGACGCGCTGGGCCCGGACGGCGCGATCCGCGTCGACGCCAACGCCGCGTGGGACGTCGAGACCGCGGTGACCCGGCTCGCGGCGCTCGACCGCGCGGCCGGCGGGCTGGAGTACGCCGAGCAGCCGGTCCCGACGGTCGCGGACCTCGCCGCGCTGCGTCGCCGCACGTCCGTGCGCATCGCCGCCGACGAGTCCGTGCGGCGCGCGGCCGACCCGCTCGCCGTCGCGCGCGCGCACGCCGCGGACGTGCTCGTGCTCAAGGTGCAGCCGCTCGGCGGCGTGCGGGCGTGCCTGCGGATCGCGCACGAGTGCGGGCTGCCCGTCGTCGTGTCGTCGGCGCTCGAGACGTCGGTCGGTCTCGCCGCGGGCGTCGCGCTCGCGGCCGCCCTGCCCGAGCTCCCGTTCGCGTCCGGCCTCGCCACGGCCCGCCTCCTGACGGCCGACGTGGTCGCCGACCCGCTGCTGCCCGTCGACGGTGCCCTCCCGGTGCGCCGCCCGGAGCCCGACGCCGCGCTGCTCGACCGGCACGCGGCCGACCCGGCGCTCACGGCCCGCTGGACCGCGCGCGTCGCCGCGGTCCGGTCGGTCCTCGCCGGGCACGACCCGCGGCGGACGGCATGATGGCGCCCGTGACGACCCCCGACCCGAGCCCCGCGACCGCCGCCGCCCGGGTGCTCGTGCAGGCGCTCGCGACGCTCGGCGTGCGCGACGTCGTCCTCGCACCGGGCTCGCGCAGCGCCCCGCTCGCCTACGCGCTCGCGGACGCGGCGCGCCCCGACGGCGAGCGCCCGGAGCATGCGCCGGCGGTCCGGCTGCACGTGCGGGTCGACGAGCGGTCCGCCGGCTTCCTCGCGGTGGGCCTTGCGCGCGCCGCGGCGCACGACGACGGCGGGTCGCGCCCTGTCGCGGTCGTCACGACGTCGGGCACGGCCGTGGCGAACCTGCACCCCGCGGTGCTCGAGGCGCACCACGCGGGCCTGCCCCTGCTGCTGCTCACCGCCGACCGCCCGCACGAGCTGCGCGGCACCGGCGCGAACCAGACGACCGTGCAGCCCGGCATCTTCGGGGCTGCGGTCCGCCTCGCCGCGGACGTCCCCGCACCCGTGGGGCTGCCGGACGAGGCCCGCGACCTGCGCCACCTGGCCGCGCGGGCGGTCGCCGCGGCGACGGGGGCGCGCACCGGCGACCCCGGGCCCGTGCACCTCGACCTGGCCTACCGCGAGCCGCTCGTGCCGGGCGCGGCGGGCTGGCCGGAGCCGTCCGCGGCGGGGCTCGGGCACGTCCGGGCACGCAGCGGCTCGGCGCCGTGGAGCGCACCGGGGGTGGGCGCGCCCGGCACCACGGGGGCGCTGCCGGCCGTGGTGGAGCGGTCGTCCGTGGCCGCGTCGACGGGCCGGTCCCGGCGGGGCGCCGTGCCGACGGTGGTCGTCGCGGGCGACAGCGCCGGGCCGCTCGCGCGGCGCGTGGCGGAGGCGTGCGGCTGGCCGCTGCTCGCGGAGCCGTCGTCGGGCGCGCGGGGCGGGCCGAACGCGGTCGCCGCGTACCGGCTGCTGCTCGCCGACCCGCGCCTGGGCGGCGCGGTCCGCCGGGTCGTGGTGCTGGGCCGCCCCACGCTGTCGCGTCCGGTGCACCGTCTGCTCTCGCGGCCGGACGTCGAGGTCGTCGTCGTCGCCCCGCAGGGCGGCGCGTGGCCCGACGCGGCCCGCAACGCCGCCGAGGTGCTCACCGAGGTCCCCGCGCGGATGCTGCGGGGGCGTCTCACGGCACCGGCCGGCTGGCTCGAGGCCTGGCAGACCGCGGGCAAGGCGGCCGACGCCGCCGTCGACGCGCTGCTCGACGGACCCGGGGAGGGCGATCCGCGCCGGTCGCGCAGCGGCACCCGCGTGACCGGGCCCGCTCTGGCGCGTGCCGTCGCCGGTGTGCTGCGGCCGAGCGACGTGCTCGTCGTGGGCTCGTCCAACCCGGTCCGCGACCTCGACCTCGTCGCGCGGTGGGACACCCCGCCGCTCGTCCTGGCGAACCGTGGGCTCGCGGGCATCGACGGCACGGTGTCGACCGCGGCGGGCGTCGCGCTGGGCATGCCGGGCCGTCGCGTGCGCGCGCTGCTCGGCGACCTCACGTTCCTGCACGACGTCGGCGGGCTGCTGCGCGGGCCGCTCGAGCCCGCTGCGGACCTGCAGCTCGTGGTCGCGAACGACGACGGGGGCTCGATCTTCGCGACCCTCGAGCCCGGCGAGCCCGAGCGGGCGGACGTGTTCGAGCGCGTGTTCGGGACCCCGCACGGGGTCGACGTCGCGGCGCTGTGCGCGGGCTACGGCGTGCGGCACACGCGCGTCGGCGACGCCGACGGGCTGCTGCCCGCGCTCGCCGCGCCGGGTCCGGGCCTCAGCGTGGTGGAGGTGCGCGTCGACCGCGGTGGTCGCCGCGCTCTCGGTGAGCGGGTCGCCGCGGAGGTCGCGCACGCGGTCGACGTCGCCCTGCGCTGACCGCGCGGCCTTCATGCCGAACTGACAGCGAATTCCCAGGATCGTCGGAGCGTCCCTCCAGCGCGGTGTCCTTCCATGGATGTCGAGAAGGAGGACCTGACGATGACGAGCACCCCTGAGCAGCGCCCGGACGACACGCACCCGCAGGCACAGCCGACGCAGCCGATCCCGCCGCTGGGCGAGACGCAGCCGCTGCCGTCGCTGCCGGCCGCGCACCCCACCAACCCGTTCACGCCGCCGCACCCGGCGGCCCCGGGCCCCGTGCACGCCGAGGCCGAGCGTGCCCGCCGCGAGGCCGAGGCGCGCCGCGTCGCCGCCGCGCACGAGCACGCGCAGCGCGAGGCCGCCGAGCGTGCCCGCTGGGCGGCCGCGCAGCAGGCGCACGCCCCCGCGCAGCCGGTGCCCGTCGGCCACGTGCCGGCGGCGGACCCGGCGGCGCACGCGCCGGGGCAGCACCTCGCCGCTCCGTACGGGCTCCCCACGAGTCCGTACGGCCCCGTGCGTGCCGACGCCTCGGGCGTCCCGCCCTACGGCCCGACGGCGGCCCACCCCGGCGGCGCCGGCCCGCGCCGGCGTCGGACCTGGGTCCCGGTCGTCTCGGTCGCGGCGGCGACCGCGCTCGTCGCGGCGGGCGCGACCGCGGGCATCGCGCACGTGCTGCAGGACGACGACGCCGCGCCGCGGGCCGCGTCGCTCGCCGACGTCGGCTCGTCGCGCAACGAGGCCGTCCCCGTCGCGGGATCGTCCGACGACGCGCCCGACTGGGAGGCGGTCGCGAAGGCCGTCGCTCCGTCGGTGGTCGCGATCGAGGTCGCGACCGGCCAGGGCGGTGCGCAGGGCTCGGGCGTGATCATCGACGACGACGGCCACGTCGTCACGAACAACCACGTCGTCGCGGGTGCGCAGGACGGCAAGGTCCAGGTGACGGTGACCGACGGGCGCCTGTTCGAGGCGACCGTGGTGGGCACCGACCCGACGACGGACCTCGCGGTCGTCCGCATCGAGGACGCGCCCGACGACCTGCGGGCCGCGGCCCTCGGGGACTCCTCGAAGGTCGTCGTCGGCCAGTCCGTGATGGCGGTCGGCAACCCGCTGGGGCTGGCGAACACGGTGACGACCGGCATCGTGTCCGCCGTCGACCGGCCGGTCTCGACGTCCGCGCAGGACGGCAGCCAGGCGACCGTCACCAACGCGATCCAGATCGACGCCGCGGTCAACCCGGGCAACTCCGGCGGGCCGCTGTTCGACGCGCAGGGGCGGGTCATCGGCATCAACTCGTCGATCGCGACGCTGTCGCAGGCGTCGGGGTCGATCGGCCTCGGCTTCGCGATCCCCGTCGACCTCGTGAAGAACATCGCCGGGCAGCTCATCGACGACGGCACCGCGGAGCACGCGTTCCTCGGCGTCTCGCTCGCGGACGGCACGGCGACGGCCGACGGCGTGACCCGGCGCGGCGCGGTCGTGCAGGAGGTCTCGGACGGCTCGCCCGCTGCCGAGGCGGACCTGCAGGCGGACGACGTGGTCGTCGCGATCGACGGCGACCCGGTCGGCGGCGCGGAGTCCCTCACGGCGTACGTGCGTGCGCTCGCGGCGGGCGACCAGGTGACGCTCACCGTGGTCCGTGACGGGAGCACGACCGAGGTCGACGTGACCCTCGCGACGCGGCAGGAGCAGGCGCCGAGCACCGAGCAGCCGCAGGAGCAGCAGGGCGGCCAGGGCCAGCAGGGCCCGGACGAGCTGCCCGGCGGCATGACCCCCGAGGACCTGTGGCGGTGGTTCCAGGGGCAGGGCCAGGGCTGACGCCCTCGCCCGACGACCGGCGGTCCGCACACCCCCTGCGGACCGCCGGAGCGGCGGCTCGCGTCCCCTGCTGGGCCGCCGCCCGCGGTCCGACGCCGGACCGCACGCAGCGCCCCCGGCCGCACCCCCTGGCGGCCGGGGGCGTCGCCGTGCGCGGCAGTGACGGAGCCGACCGGGACGGTCAGGGACGCCGGGTCGAGCCGGACGGGACGACCGGGCCGTGCGGCACCGCCGGGGCAGCCGGCGACCTCGGGGTCAGGCCGGGTCGTGGCCGAGCGCGTCGCGCATCGGGACGAGCTTCGCCTCGGACTCCGCGAGCTCGGCGGCCGGGTCCGACGCGGCCACGATGCCGCACCCGGCGAACAGGCGCACCGACCGCGGGTCGGCGGCGTCGACCTGCGCCGAGCGCAACGCGATGCCCCACTCGCCGTCGCCGTCGGCGCCCATCCACCCGACGGGCCCCGCGTAGCGGCCGCGGTCCATGCCCTCGACGCGCGCGATGAGGGCGCGGGCCGCGGAGGTCGGCGTGCCGCACACGGCGGCCGTAGGGTGGAGCGCGGCGGCGAGGGCGAGCGACGACGGGTGCGCCGCGTCGCCCGCGGGGGCGGTCAGGACGCCGGTGACGTCGGACGCGAGGTGCAGGACGTTCGGCAGGTGCAGCACGAACGGCACGTCGGGGACGTTCGTCGAGGAGCAGAACGGCTCGAGCGCGTGCGCGACGGACGAGACGGCGTACTCGTGCTCCTCGAGGTCCTTCGAGGAGTGGGCGAGGATCGCGGCCCGGGCCATGTCGGCGGCGTCGTCGCCCGTGCGGCGGATGGTGCCGGCGAGCACGCGCGACGTGACGAGGCCCTTCTCGGAGCGCACGAGCAGCTCGGGCGTGGCACCGATGAGCCCGTCGACGCTGAACGTCCAGCACGACGGGTACCGTTGCGTGAGCCGGTGCAGCGCCCACCGCACGTCGACGGGGTGCTGCGTGCGGGCGTGCACGTCGCGCGCGAGCACGACCTTGTCGACCTCGCCGGCCCGGATCGCGGCGACGCCCGCGGCGACGACGTCCCGCCAGTCGTCGGCGGCGACGGCCCCGTCGCGGTACGCGACGTCGCCCGGGGCCACGGGGGGAACGCGCGGCCCGACGACGTCGGCGAGCGCCGGGGCGGCGCCGATCCGGCCCGCCGTGATGGTCGTGAGCCACACCCGGTCGCCCCTGCGGCCCACGACGACGCGCGGCACGACGACGACGCCGCCCGCGGGGGAGTCCTCGTCGAACGCGAAGGACGCGAACGCGACCGCTCCGGTGCCGGGCAGGCGTACCTCGTCGCGGACGACGGCGTGCGCGAGGACCGCGCGCCAGGCCTCCTCGGCGCGCGCGAACCGGTCGGCGCCGCGCACCTCGACGCGCAGCGTCTCGCCCCACGCCACGAGCCCGTCGCCCCGGCGGACCCACGCGAGCGGCGCGGTCGACGGCAGGAGGTCGAGCAGGTCGGCGGCGTCCGGGGCGCCCGACGGGCCGGGGCGACCGAGGTCGTCCAGCGGGACGGTCCGCACCACGAGCGGCTGGGGGACCGCGTCCGCGGGCGCGGCGGTCTGCGTGGTCATCGTCTCCAGGGTAGGCCTCGGCGGCCCGCCCGCCCGCCCGCGGCGGTGTGACCTGCACGGCACCGGCGCGGGCGCGGCTCGTCCCGCACGGGCGGACCTGCGACGATGGGCGCATGTCCCGCGCCAGCCTCGAGAAGGACCCTCGCGACGTGCAGCGCATGTTCGACGCGGTCGCCCATCGCTACGACCTGACGAACGACGTCATCTCGCTCGGGCAGGACCGCGCGTGGCGCAAGGCCACGCTGGCCGCGCTGCGGGCCGAGCCGGGCGAGACGGTGCTCGACCTCGCCGCGGGCACGGGCACGTCCGCGGAGCCGCTCGCGGACGCGGGCGTGCGGGTCGTCGCGTGCGACCTGTCGCTCGGGATGCTCGAGGTCGGCAAGCGCCGCCGGCCGGACCTGGCGTTCGTCGCCGGGGACGCGCTGCACCTGCCGTTCGCGGACGCGTCGTTCGACGCGGTGACGATGTCGTTCGGCCTGCGCAACGTCGCCGACGTGCCGGGGGCGCTCGCGGAGCTGCTGCGTGTGACGCGTCCGGGCGGGCGCCTGGTGGTGTGCGAGTTCTCGCGGCCGACGTGGAAGCCGTTCCGGACGGTGTACTCGAACTACCTCATGCGGGCCCTGCCGCCCGTCGCGCGCGCGGTGTCGAAGGAGCCCGAGGCGTACGTGTACCTCGCGGAGTCGATCCGCGAGTGGCCCGACCAGCAGGCGCTCGGGCTGCTCGTGAAGCGCGCGGGCTGGTCGCAGGTGGCGTACCGCAACCTGTCGGGCGGCATCGTGGCGCTGCACCGCGGGACCCGTCCGGAGTGAGCCTCGCGCGGCGCCCGCAGGCCGCCGCGCGAGCCCCGTCGCAGGTCGCGGGCGTGGTCGTCGATTCTCACGGCCGTCCGGGCCGTCGTCGGCGCGTCACGGACGCCTCGCGTGCGCGTCGTCCTGGGCGGAGCCGCAGGCCAGAGGCGGTTCTTCACCCCGCCGTCGCAAGTTAGGCACACCTTCGGAGACACCGTCAGGAGCCGTGGTTACACTCGCGCTGATCGCACGTGAACAGCGTCACAAGTGGGGAGCCGCTCGTGGTGGGGACGACGACCGATGACGCGGACGTCATCGTCGTGGGTGCGGGGCCGGCCGGCTCCAGCGCCGCGTTCCACTGCGCCTCCGCGGGCCTCGACGTGCTCCTGCTCGAGAAGGCGTCGTTCCCGCGCGACAAGGTCTGCGGCGACGGTCTGACGCCCCGCGCGGTCGCCGAGCTGGTCCGCATGGGCCTTCCGCTGCGCGAGCAGGACGGCTGGATCCGCAACCGCGGTCTGCGCGTGCTCGGGGGCGGCCACCGCCTCGAGCTGCCCTGGCCGGAGCTGTCGTCCTACCCGTCGTACGGGCTCGCGCGGTCGCGCATGTCGCTCGACCACACGCTCGCGTCGCACGCCCGCGCGGCGGGCGCGAAGCTCGTCGAGCGCACGTCGGTCACGGGTCCGGTGCGCGACGAGCGCACGGGTCGCGTCGTGGGTGTCACGGCCCGGCCCGTCGACGACGCGGGGCACCGCAGCGGGGACGAGGTCGTCTACCGGGCGCCCGTCGTGATCGCCGCCGACGGCGTGTCCACGCGGCTCGCGACGGCCGCGGGCCGCACCAAGCGCGACGACCGCCCCATGGGCGTGGCGGTCCGCACGTACTTCCGCACGCCCCGCCACGACGACCCGTGGATGGAGAGCCACCTCGAGCTGTGGGACGGCGAGCCGGGTCGCTCGAACCTCATGCCGGGCTACGGCTGGATCTTCTCGCTCGGCGACGGCACCGCCAACGTGGGCCTCGGCTCGGTCAGCTCGACGGCCGCCGCGACCAAGGTCGACTACAAGTCGCTGTTCGCGGCGTGGATGCGCAACGCACCTGCGGAGTGGGAGTTCACGCCCGACAACCAGGTCGGGCCGGTGCGCGGCGCCGCCCTGCCCATGGGCTTCAACCGGGGACCGCTGTACGCGGGCGGCCTCCTGCTCGCGGGCGACTCCGCGGGGATGATCAGCCCCTTCAACGGCGAGGGCATCGCGTACGGCCTGCAGGCCGGGCGGGTCGCGGCGGACGCGATCGCGCAGGGCCTCGCGCGCGGCACGGCGGCGGGACGCGAGCGCGCGTTCGGCACGTACCAGCGCCGCATGAAGGACGACCTCGGCGGCTACTACACGCTCGGGCGCGTGTTCGTGCGGCTCATCGAGCACCCCGAGGTCATGCGCGTGTGCACCCGCTACGGCCTGCCGCGCCCCCTGCTCATGAAGTTCGTGCTCAAGCTCCTGTCCGACTGCTACGAACCGCGTGGTGGTGACATGGTGGACCGGGTCATCGCCGGCCTCGCGCGGATCGCGCCCGCCGCATGACCTGCCCCCGCTGTCCCGCCCGGCCCGGCCTCGACGAAGAGGAGTGACGTCCTGATGGACAACCCGTACGCCCCGCTGCTCGTCCTCATGGGCATCGCGGCCGTGCTCGCCCTCGGCGGTGTCGGCGCGAGCGCGATCCTGGGCCCGAAGCGCTACAACCGCGCGAAGCTCGAGGCGTACGAGTGCGGCATCGAGCCGACGCCGCACGCGATCGGCGGCGGCCGGTTCCCGATCAAGTACTACCTCGTCGCGATGACGTTCATCGTCTTCGACATCGAGGTCGTCTTCCTCTACCCGTGGGCCGTCGCGTTCGCCGACCTCGCGGTGTTCGGGCTCGTCGCGATGCTCGCGTTCCTCGTGCTCATCACGGTGCCGTTCGTCTACGAGTGGCGGCGCGGGGGCTTCGAGTGGGACTGAGGGTGGCGACGGTGACGGCAGCGGTACGCGCACGACGAGGGACGGAGGGCTGACATGGGGATCGAGGAGGCACCCTCGGGGTTCCTGCTGACGACGGTCGAGGACCTGGTCGGCTACTTCCGCAAGGGCTCGCTGTGGCCGGTGACGTTCGGCCTGGCGTGCTGCGCCATCGAGATGATGGCTGCGGGTGCGCCGCGCTACGACCTGTCGCGGTTCGGCATGGAGGTGTTCCGGGCGTCCCCGCGCCAGGCGGACCTCATGATCGTCGCGGGCCGCGTGAGCCAGAAGATGGCGCCGGTCGTGCGGCAGGTCTACGACCAGATGTCCGCCCCGAAGTGGGTGCTGTCGATGGGCGTGTGCGCGTCGTCGGGCGGCATGTTCAACAACTACGCGATCGTGCAGGGCGTCGACCACGTCGTCCCCGTGGACATCTACCTGCCCGGCTGCCCGCCGCGGCCGGAGATGCTCATCAACGCGATCCTCACGCTGCACGACCAGATCCAGAACGAGCCGCTCGGCGTCAACCGTCGCAAGGCGGCCGCCGCGGCCGAGGCGGCCGCGCTGGCCGCGACCCCGACCTCGCACATGACGGGCCTGCTGCGATGACCGACGAGAAGTCCGAGAAGACGGACGCGGCGCAGGCCGTGAAGCCGGGCGCCGCGACGACGGGCGCGCAGGCGACCAGCGAGGCGGCGCTCGAGGCCGGCGGCCAGAACGTGCCCGCCGCCGCGCGGACCCCGCTCGAGGTGATCGACGTCCGCCAGGGCATGTTCGGCGCGCACGGCACCGGTGACACCTCCGGGTACGGCGGGCTCGTCGTGCCGGTCGTCCTGCCGGGGCCGAGCGAGCGGCCGTACGGCGGCTGGTTCGACGAGGTCGTCGACGTGCTGGCCGAGGTGCTCGACGAGAACGGCACGGGCTTCGCGAACGCGGTCGAGTCGGTCGTGGTCGACCGCGAGGAGCTCACGCTGCACGTGGCGCGCGAGCACGTCGTCGCGGTCGCGAGCGCGCTGCGCGACGACCCGGACCTGCGGTTCGAGCTGAGCCTCGGCGTGAGCGGCGTGCACTACCCGCACGAGCAGGGCCGCGAGCTGCACGCCGTCTACCACGTCGTCTCCGTGACGCACGGGCGCCGGCTGCGGTTCGAGGTCGCGATCCCCGACGCCGACCCGCACGTGCCGTCGACCGTGTCGGTGTACCCGGCCAACGACTGGCACGAGCGCGAGACGTACGACTTCTTCGGCATCGTCTTCGACGGCCACCCCGGTCTCGCGCGCATCGAGATGCCCGACGACTGGCCGGGCCACCCGCAGCGCAAGGACTACCCCCTCGGCGGCATCCCGGTCGAGTACAAGGGCGCGACCGTGCCGCCCCCGGACCAGCGGAGGTCCTACTCATGAGCACCCCCCACGCGACCGCGCACCTGGTCGACGACGAGACGACGGGCGTCCCGACGTTCGAGGCGTCCGGCGGCGACTGGTCGGACATCGCCGAGGAGGCGGCCCGGCTCGGCGAGGAGCGCATCGTCGTCAACATGGGCCCGCAGCACCCGTCCACGCACGGCGTGCTGCGCCTCATGCTCGAGATCGACGGCGAGACGGTGACCGAGGCCCGCGCGGGCATCGGCTACCTGCACACCGGCATCGAGAAGAACATGGAGTTCCGCACCTGGACCCAGGGCGTGACCTTCTGCACGCGCATGGACTACGTCGCGCCGCTGTTCCAGGAGGCCGCGTACTGCCTCGCGGTGGAGAAGCTGCTCGGCATCACGGACGACGTGCCGGAGCGCGCGACCGTCATCCGCGTGCTGCTCATGGAGCTCAACCGCATCGCGTCGCACCTCGTGTGCCTCGCGACCGGCGGCAACGAGCTCGGCGCGACGACGATCATGACCGTGGGCTTCACCGCCCGCGAGGAGGTCCTGCGGATCTTCGAGCTCATCACGGGCCTGCGCATGAACCACGCGTTCATCCGCCCCGGCGGCGTCGCGCAGGACATCCCGCCGGGCGCGATCGACACGATCCGCGAGGCGCTCACGTCGATGCGCCACTACTTCCGCCAGCTCGAGGACCTCATGCTGGCCAACCCGATCCTCAAGCTGCGGCTGCAGGGCGTGGGCTACCTCAACCTGTCGGGCTGCATGGCCCTCGGCATGACGGGACCCGTCCTGCGCTCGGCGGGCCTGCCGTACGACGTCCGCAAGGCCGACCCGTACTGCGGCTACGAGACGTACGACTTCGACGTGCCGACGGCGACCGAGGCGGACTCCTGGTCGCGCGTCATCCTGCGCATGGAGGAGTGCTACCAGTCGATGCGGATCGTCGAGCAGACGCTCGACCGGCTGCAGAAGCTCGGCCCCGGCCCCGTCATGGTGGGCGACAAGAAGATCGCGTGGCCCGCACAGCTCGCGATCGGCTCGGACGGCATGGGCAACTCGCTCGACCACATCAAGGAGATCATGGGCACCTCGATGGAGGCCCTGATCCACCACTTCAAGCTCGTCACCGAGGGCTTCCGGGTGCCGGCGGGACAGGTGTTCCAGACCGTCGAGCACCCCCGCGGCGAGCTCGGCGTGCACCTCGTCTCCGACGGCGGCACGCGCCCGTACCGGGCCCACTTCCGGGACCCGTCGTTCAACAACCTGCAGGCCGTGTCGATCATGTGCGAGGGCGGGCAGGTGGCCGACGTCGTCGTCGCCGTCGCGTCGCTCGACCCGGTGCTCGGAGGGGTGGACCGCTGATGTCGGTCGAGGAGATCGGGGGCGCCCGCGTGCCGGGCGCGACGCACCGCACGGCCTTCGACGAGGAGACCCGCGCGCGGCTGTCCGCCGACGCGGCGCAGATCAAGGCGCGCTACCCGCAGGAGCGCTCGGCGCTGCTGCCGCTGCTGCACCTGGTGCAGTCCGAGGACGGGTACGTGAGCCCGCGCGGCATCGCGTTCTGCGCCGCCGAGCTGGGGCTGACGACGGCGGAGGTCAGCGCGGTCGCGACGTTCTACACGCAGTACAAGCGGCACCCCAACGGCGACTACACCGTCGGTGTGTGCACCAACACGCTGTGCGCGGTCATGGGCGGCGACGCGATCTGGGAGGAGCTCTCCGACCACCTCGGCGTGGGCCACGACGAGACGACCGCGGACGGGTCGATCACGCTCGAGCGCGTCGAGTGCAACGCGGCCTGCGACTACGCGCCCGTCGTGATGGTGAACTGGGAGTTCTTCGACAACCAGACGCCCGACTCGGCGCGCGAGGTCGTCGACGCGCTGCGCCAGGGAGCGCCGGTCGCCCCGACCCGGGGTGCCGAGCACGTGTGCACGTTCAAGGAGATGAGCCGCGTGCTCGCGGGCTTCTCCGACGGGCGTGCGGACGAGGGGGTCGGCGCCGGCCCGGCGACGCTGCGGGGCGTCGAGCTCGCGCGGCAGGAGGGCTGGACGGCCCCGCCGTTCACCGACGAGGAGCGCACGCGCGAGGCCGAGGAGACGCGGACGCCCGCGCGCGGCGTGCCGCGCAGCACGACGCCCCGCGCCGCGGCGACGACCCCCGCGGCCGCGACCCCGGCCCCCGGCGAGGAGCAGTCGAGCGCGCAGCGCACGCCCACGGGCGGGCGTGACGTGTCGGCCGCCCAGCAGGAGCGCAAGCAGTCCTCCGACGACGCGAAGGAGTCGTGATGGCGACGACCCTGGCCCCGGTCCTCACGGACACCTGGGACGCGGACCGCTCCTGGACGCTCACGTCCTACGAGCGGGCGGGCGGCTACCGCGGCCTGCGCCGCGCGCTCGCGATGCAGGCGGCGGACGTCGTCACGATGGTCAAGGAGTCGGGCCTGCGCGGCCGCGGCGGTGCGGGCTTCCCGACGGGCATGAAGTGGGGCTTCCTGCCCGCGCCCGACGGCGGGCCGCGCTACCTCGTGGTGAACGCGGACGAGTCCGAGCCGGGGACCTGCAAGGACATCCCGCTCATGATGGCCAGCCCGCAGCACCTCGTCGAGGGCATGATCATCACGAGCTACGCGATCGGCTGCCACCACGCGTTCCTGTACGTGCGCGGCGAGGTCCTCCACGTGTACCGCCGGCTCCTGCACGCCATCGAGGAGGCGCGTGCCGCGGGGTACCTCGGCCGCAACATCCTCGGCTCCGGGTTCGACCTGGAGATCACGCTGCACGCGGGCGCGGGCGCGTACATCTGCGGCGAGGAGACGGCGCTGCTCGACTCGCTCGAGGGGCTGCGCGGCCAGCCGCGGCTCAAGCCGCCGTTCCCGGCGGTCGCCGGCCTGTACGCGCGGCCGACGGTCGTCAACAACGTCGAGTCGATCGCGTCGGTGCCCGGCATCGTCCGCGGCGGCGCCGACTGGTTCAAGGGCATGGGCACCGAGCGCTCGACCGGCCACGGCCTGTTCAGCCTGTCGGGCCACGTGACCCGGCCCGGCCAGTACGAGGCGCCGCTCGGCATCACGCTGCGCGAGCTGCTCGACATGGCGGGCGGCATCCGCGAGGGCCACCAGGTGAAGTTCTGGACGCCCGGCGGCTCGTCGACGCCGATCTTCACCGCGGAGCACCTCGACGTGCCGCTCGACTACGAGTCCGTCGGCGCCGCCGGCTCGATGCTCGGCACGCGCGCGCTGCAGATCTTCGACGAGACCACGTCGGTCGTCCGCGCCGTGACGCGGTGGCTCGAGTTCTACAAGCACGAGTCGTGCGGCAAGTGCACGCCCTGCCGCGAGGGCACGTACTGGCTCGTCCAGGTGCTCAAGCGCATCGAGGCGGGGCGCGGCACGCACGAGGACATCGACCTGCTCCTCGACCTGTGCGACAACATCCTCGGCCGCGCGTTCTGCGCGCTGGGCGACGGTGCGACGAGCCCCATCACGTCCGCCGTGCAGTACTTCCGGGAGGAGTTCGAGGCGGGCACCCACACGCCCGCCGACGTGCTCTTCCCGCCCGAGCACAGCTCGCTGTTCGCCTACGTCCCCCGGCACGACCGGGCGGCCCTCGCGGGGGTGCACGCATGACCATCACGTCCTCCGGCCCGACGACGGCGACGCCGCTGGTCCCGGCCGCGCCGCCGCCCGACGCCCCCGAGCCCACGGACACCGTGACGTTCGAGATCGACGGCCTCCAGACGACCGTGCCGAAGGGGACGCTCGTCATCCGCGCCGCCGAGCAGGTCGGCATCCAGATCCCGCGGTTCTGCGACCACCCGCTGCTGGCCCCGGCCGGCGCGTGCCGCCAGTGCCTCGTCGAGGTGTGGGCGCCCGGCCGCGACGGCAACCTCGCGAAGATGCCGAAGCCGCAGGCCTCGTGCACCCTCGAGGCGACGCCCGGCATGCAGGTCAAGACGCAGCACACGTCCGCGGAGGCCGACAAGGCCCAGCACGGCGTCATGGAGCTGCTGCTCGTCAACCACCCGCTCGACTGCCCGGTGTGCGACAAGGGCGGCGAGTGCCCGCTGCAGAACCAGGCGATGTCGAACGGCCGCGCGACGACGCGCTTCGTCGACGTCAAGCGCACGTTCCCCAAGCCCATCGCGATCTCGACCCAGATCCTGCTCGACCGCGAGCGCTGCGTCCTGTGCCAGCGCTGCACCCGGTTCTCCGAGGAGATCGCGGGCGACGTGTGGATCGACCTGCAGAAGCGGGGCGCGCAGCAGCAGATCGGCACGTTCGACACCGACGTGCTGGGCTTCGCGGGCGACACCCCGGTCGGGGCGTCGACGCAGGACACCTCGGGCCGCCCGTTCGCGTCGTACTTCTCGGGCAACACCGTCCAGATCTGCCCCGTGGGCGCGCTGACCAGCGCCGCGTACCGGTTCCGGTCGCGCCCGTTCGACCTCGTGTCGACGCCGGGCGTCGCGGAGCACGACTCCCAGGGCTCCGCGATCCGCGTCGACCACCGGCGCGGCGTGGTGCTGCGCCGCCTCGCGGGCGACGACCCGGTGGTCAACCAGGAGTGGATCACCGACAAGGACCGCTTCGCGTTCGCGTGGCAGGCCGCGCCCGACCGCATCACGACGCCTCTGGTGCGCAACGCCGCAGGTGAGCTGGAGCCCGCGTCCTGGACCGAGGCGCTCGACGTCGCGGCCGCCGGGCTGCGCGCCGCGGCGTCGCCGTCGGACCCGCGCGAGACCGCGGTCGGCCTGGCCGCGCTGCCGGGTGGCCGCCTCACGCTCGAGGACGCGTACGCGTGGTCGAAGTTCGCGCGCGTCGCCCTCGGCACGAACGACGTCGACGGCCGCGCCCGCCCGCACTCCGCCGAGGAGGAGGCGTTCCTCGCGCACCACGTCGCGGGTCGCACGCTCGAGGTGACGTTCGCCGACCTGGTCGCGGCGCCGACCGTGCTGCTCGTCGGCCTCGAGGCCGAGGAGGAGGCGGGCATCGCGTTCCTGCGCCTGCGCGACTCGGTCGTCAAGAAGCGCACGCGCGTCGTGTCCGTCGCCGCGCTCGCGAGCCGCGGGCTCGAGCGGCTCGACGGCACGCTGCTGCCCGCCGCGCCCGGCACGGAGGCCGAGGTGCTCGACGGCCTCGTCGCGGGTGCCGAGGGCGTCCTGGGCGAGACGGCGACCGCGCTCGGCGCGGCCGGGGCGGTCGTCCTGGTGGGCGAGCGGCTCGCGACGGCGCCGGGGGCCTACTCCGCGGCGCTGCGCCTCGCCGCCCGCACCGGGGCACGCCTGGCCTGGGTGCCGCGGCGCGTCGGGGAGCGGGCCGCGGTCGAGACCGGCCTGCTGCCGAGCCTGCTGCCCGGCGGACGCCCGGTCGCCGACTCCGCGGCGCGCGTCGACCTCGCCGCCGTGTGGGGCGTGGAGCACCTGCCGGCCGAGCCCGGTCGCCCGGCGGGCGAGATCCTCGCCGCGGCGCGCGCGGGCCTGCTCGGCGGGCTCGTCGTCGGCGGCCTGGAGCCGGCGGACCTGCCCGACCCGGCGATCGCCCGTGAGGCGCTCGACCGCGTGCCGTTCCTCGTCTCGCTCGAGGTGCGGCGCTCCGAGGTGACCGACCGGGCGGACGTCGTCCTGCCGGTCGCACCGCCGGTCGAGAAGCCCGGCACGTTCGTCACGTGGGAGGGGCGCCCGCGCCCGTTCACGCAGGCGCTGACGTCGCACTTCCTGCCCGACCACCGGGTGCTGGACCGGCTCGCCGACGCGCTCGGCGTCGAGCTCGGCACCGGATCGCTCACGGCCGTGCACGCCGAGCTCGACCAGCTCGGCGGGTGGGACGGCGCACGCGTCGCGGCGCCGGACGTCGCCCCGGCCGAGCCGCCCGCCGTCGCCGCCGGGACCGCGGTCCTCGCGACCTGGCACCAGCTGCTCGACCAGGGCCGGCTGCAGAGCGGCGAGCCGTTCCTCGCGGGCACGGCCAAGCGGCCCGTCGCGCGGGTGTCCGCCGCCACCGCCGCGTCCGTGGGCGTCGCCGACGGGGGAGCGCTCGCCGTGTCGACCGACGCGGGCACGATCACGCTGCCGGTCGTCGTGACCGACATGCCGGACCTCGTCGTCTGGCTGCCGACGAACGCGCCCGGGTGCGCCGTGCGCGACACGCTGCACGCCGACGCCGGCGACCTCGTCCGGATCGCCGCCGCGCCGGGCGACGTCACCCGTGCGGGCGGCGTCGACGGGCAGGATGCCGCTGCTGCCAACGAGGAGGTCGGGGCATGAGGCTGCTCGCCGCGGTGGACGGCCCCGCCGTCGGGGTCGCCGCCGACTTCAGCAACGACAACTTCTGGATCTGGCTGCTCAAGGCCGTCGGGATCGTCGTCTTCCTGCTGACCAGCGTGCTCATCGCGATCTGGTTCGAGCGCAAGGTCGTCGCGCGCATGCAGGTCCGGCCCGGTCCGAACGTGCACGGCCCGTTCGGACTGCTGCAGTCGCTCGCCGACGCGATGAAGCTCCTGTTCAAGGAGGACGTCACCGTCAAGGCGGCCGACAAGCTCGTCTACATCGTCGCGCCGATGATCGCGGTGTTCTGCTCGTTGCTGACGTTCGCCGTCATCCCGTTCGGGCCGTCGGTCAGCATGTTCGGGATCGTCACGCCCCTGCAGCTCACCGACTTCCCCGTCGCGGTGCTCTACATCCTCGCGTGCGCGTCCGTCGGCGTGTACGGCATCGTGCTCGGCGGCTGGTCGTCGGGGTCGACGTACCCGCTGCTCGGGTCCGTGCGCTCGACGGCCCAGGTCATCTCGTACGAGCTCGCGATGGGCCTGTCGCTCGTCAGCGTGTTCATCCTCGCCGGCTCGATGTCGACGTCGCAGATCGTCAGCTCGCAGACCCAGGTCTGGTGGTTCCTGCCGCTGGCCCCCGCGTTCGTGCTCTACATCATCTCGATGGTGGGCGAGACGAACCGCCTGCCGTTCGACCTCCCCGAGGCCGAGGGCGAGCTCGTGTCGGGCTACATGACCGAGTACTCGTCGATGAAGTTCGCGTGGTTCTTCCTCGCGGAGTACATCAACATGCTCAACGTCTCCGCGGTCGCCACGACCCTGTTCCTCGGCGGATGGCGGGCCCCGTTCGTCCCCGCCGACAGCTTCCTGCAGCAGGGCTGGTGGCCCGTGCTGTGGTTCCTCGCGAAGCTCTGGGCGCTCATGTTCGTGTTCGTCTGGATCCGCGGGTCGGTCCTGCGGTTCCGCTACGACCAGTTCATGAAGCTCGGCTGGAAGGTGCTCATCCCCGCCGCGCTCGTGTGGGTGGTGTGCGTCGCCGTCGTGCAGGGGGTCCGGCAGTTCTCGGGCCTCGAGCTGCGGACCCTGCTGTTCGTGCTCGCCGGCGTCGTGCTCCTCGGCCTGCTGGTGTCCTTCGCGATCCCCGAGCGGAAGAAGCCCGCGGAGCCGGAGAAGCCGTCCGGCCCGCAGCCGTTCGACCCCTACGCGGGCGGGTACCCCGTCCCGCCGCTGCCCGGCCAGGTGCTGCCGCCCTCGCCGCGCCGGCAGCGTGCCGCCGCCCAGGCGGCCTCGACCGACGTCCCCCAGGTCACCCAGGAGGTGCACGGTGGCTGACCAGCGCACGCCCGCCGCCGGCGAGCCCGACGGCACGCCCCCCGGCACGCCCGCCGAGGGCGGCGCGCAGGCCCGCCCGGCCGGCGCCGAGCCCGGCCGCGAGGTCGCCCCGCGGCCCCGCGGCGGCGAGGTCGCGTCCCCCGAGCCCGAGGGGTACAGCCCGCTCATCGAGCCGCGCACGGGCCTGTCCGAGGTGCTCGCGCCCGTCGGCGGGTTCGGCGTCACGCTGTCGAACATGTTCCGGCCGACGGTCACGGAGCAGTACCCGTCGGAGAAGGTGCCCGCCAAGCCGCGGTACCACGGCCGCCACCAGCTCAACCGGTACGCCGACGGGCTGGAGAAGTGCATCGGCTGCGAGCTGTGCGCGTGGGCGTGCCCCGCCGACGCGATCTACGTCGAGGGCGCGGACAACACGCCCGACGCGCAGTTCAGCCCGGGGGAGCGGTACGGCCGCGTCTACCAGATCAACTACCTGCGCTGCATCTTCTGCGGCCTGTGCATCGAGGCGTGCCCGACGCGCGCGCTGACGATGACGAACGAGTACGAGCTCGCCGGCCCGACACGCGCCGGCATGATCTGGGAGAAGCAGGACCTCCTCGCGCCGCTGCGCGAGGGCATGCTCGCGTCCCCGCACCCGATGGTCGAGGGCACGAGCGACACCGAGTACTACCAGGGCAAGGTCACCGGCCCGACGGACGCGCAGCGCGAGTGGGTCGCCGAGCACCGGCCCGACGACCCGACGCTCCCCGGGGGGGCCGGGGTCGCCGCGGCCAACCAGCCCGGCCCGACCGCCGCCGCCCAGGCCGCGCTCGCCGCCGCCGCGACGAAGCAGGGCTCGCGGTGAGCGCCCTGGCCCTCGCCGCGGCCCCGCTGACGACCGCGACGCTCGACGCCGACGGGCTCGCCGGCACCGGCGAGACCGTCCTGTTCTGGGTGCTCGCGCCGATCATGGTGCTCGCCGCGCTCGGGCTGCTGTTCGCGCGCAAGGCGGTGCACGCGGCCCTGGCGGTCGTCGTCGTGATGATCTCCCTGGCGTTCCTCTACGTCGCGCAGGACGCGGTGTTCCTCGGGGTCGTGCAGGTCGTGGTCTACACCGGCGCCGTGATGATGCTGTTCCTGTTCGTCCTCATGCTCGTCGGCGTCGACGCGTCCGACTCGCTCGTCGAGACGATCCGCGGGCAGCGCTGGATCGGCGCGCTCGCCGGCATCGGCCTGGGCGTCGTCCTCGCGGGCGTCGTCGGCCGCGCCGCGTACGGGCCCTCGCAGGGCCTGGACAGCGCGAACGAGGCGTCCAACCCCGTCGCGATCGCGCACCTCGTCTTCGGCGAGTACGTGCTCGCGTTCGAGGTCGTGGGAGCGCTGCTGGTGACCGCGGCGCTCGGCGCGCTCGTCTACACGCACCGGACGCGGCTCACGCCGCGCGTGGGCCAGAAGGAGCGCGCCGACGCGCGTGTCGCCGCGGGGGCGCACCCCGTCTCGCTGCCGGCACCGGGCGTGTACGCGCGGCACAACGCGATGGACGTCCCCGCGCTCGGGCCCGACGGGCAGCCGATCGAGAACTCCGTGCCGCGCGTGCTGCGTGTGCGCGGGCAGGAGGCCGACGCCGCCGAGTTCGCCGCCCGCATCGAGCGCGTGCTCGCGGGCGGGTCGGCGGACGCGCGGGACCTCGTCGGCGACGAGCCCACGCCGCCGCCCGCGGCCCACCCGGAGGGCGCGCCGGTCGGCGTGCCCGACGTGGACGCCGCCGTGAGCGACAGCGGTCAGCACGGACCG
The DNA here is from genome assembly GCF_000212695.1 of Cellulomonas fimi ATCC 484. NCBI lineage: Bacteria > Bacillati > Actinomycetota > Actinomycetes > Micrococcales > Cellulomonadaceae > Cellulomonas > Cellulomonas fimi. Next base: position 1,035,281 of record NC_015514.1, read on the forward strand.
TCGACCGGACCCGGCGGGGTCGCCGGACAGGAGGACCGGGCGTGAGCCTCACCCACTACCTCGTGCTCGCGACGATCCTGTTCGCGATCGGCGCGACCACCGTCCTGCTGCGGCGCAACGCGATCATCGTGTTCATGGGCGTCGAGCTCATGCTCAACGCGACGAACCTGCTGCTCGTGACCTTCTCGCGGATCCACGGCGCGCTCACCGGCCAGGTGCTGGCGTTCTTCGTCATGGTGGTCGCCGCCGCGGAGGTCGTCGTGGGACTGGCGATCATCGTCGCGATCTTCCGTACCCGGCGCTCGGCCTCGGTCGACGACGTGAACCTGCTCAAGAGCTGAGGGGCGGCCCGTGCACACCCTGACCACCCTCGCCGTGACGCTGCCCGCGCTCGGGCCGCTGCCCGTCGAGACCGTCGAGCCGTCCGTCCAGACGGTGCGCGCCGGCGTGTTCCTCGTCGGCCCGCTCCTCATCGGCCTGCCCCTGCTCTCCGCGGCCGTCCTGCTGCTCCTCGGGCGTCGCTCCGACCGCTGGGGACACTGGCTCGGCGTGCTCGCGTCCGCCGGTGCGTTCGTCGCCGGTGCGGTCGCGTTCGTCGCGCTGCTCGGCCGGCCCGCCGACTCGCGCGTGATCGTCGTCGACCTCGGGCGCTGGCTCGACGCGGGAGCGTTCCACGTCGACGCGGGCTTCCGCCTCGACCCGCTGTCGCTGACGTTCGTGCTGCTCGTGACGTTCGTCGGCACGCTCATCCACGTGTACTCCGTGGCCTACATGGAGCACGACGACTCCCGGCGCCGGTTCTTCGCGTACCTCAACCTGTTCGTCGCGGCGATGCTGCTGCTCGTCCTCGCCGACTCCTACCTGCTGCTGTTCGTCGGCTGGGAGGGCGTGGGCCTCGCGTCGTACCTGCTCATCGGGTTCTGGAACCACCGCACGCCGTACGCGGTCGCCGCGAAGAAGGCGTTCGTCGCCAACCGCATCGGCGACATCGGCCTGCTGGTCGCGATGGGGCTCATGGTCGCCCACGTCGGCGCGCTCGACTTCGGCACGGTCCTCGGCAGCGCCGGGGAGCTGTCCGAGGGCACCGCGACCGCGATCGGCCTCATGCTGCTGCTCGCCGCCTGCGGCAAGTCCGCGCAGTTCCCGCTGCAGTCCTGGCTCGGCGACGCGATGGCGGGCCCGACGCCCGTCTCCGCGCTCATCCACGCCGCGACGATGGTCACCGCGGGCGTCTACCTCATCGTCCGCAGCGGGGCGATCTTCGACGCCGCGCCCACGGCGCAGCTCGTCGTGGTCGTCGTCGGCGCGATCACCCTGCTGTTCGGGGCGATCGTCGGCTGCGCCAAGGACGACATCAAGAAGGCCCTCGCGGCGTCGACGATGTCCCAGATCGGCTACATGGTCCTCGCCGCCGGGCTCGGGCCCGTCGGGTACGCGTTCGCGATCTTCCACCTCGTCACGCACGGCTTCTTCAAGGCCGGCATGTTCCTCGGCGCCGGATCCGTCATGCACGCCATGGACGACCAGGTCGACATGCGCCGCTTCGGCGGCCTCGCGCGGTACATGACGATCACGTGGCTCACGTTCATGGCCGGCTGGCTCGCGATCCTCGGCATCCCGCCGTTCGCCGGGTTCTTCAGCAAGGACAAGATCATCGAGGCCGCGTTCGTCCCCGTGGACGGCCAGGAGTGGCGCGCGTGGGTGTTCGGTAGCGTCGCGCTGCTCGGCGCCGGGATCACCGCGTTCTACATGTCGCGGCTGTTCTTCATGACGTTCGAGGGTGAGCGGCGCTGGGCCGCCAAGGCCGACGGCTCCGCGCAGCACCCGCACGAGGCGCCCGCGCTCATGACGTGGCCGATGATCGTGCTCGCCGTCGGCTCGGTCGGCATCGGTCTCGTGCTCGGCCTCGGTGGCCGGTTCGTCACGTGGCTCGAGCCCGTGACCGGGCACGTCGAGCACCACGAGCCGGTCCTGCCGCCGTGGCTGCTCATCACGCTCACGCTCACCGTCGTGGCCGTCGGCGTCGTCGTCGCGTGGCGTCGGTACGCGGTCTCGACCGTCCCGGTCGTGCCGCCGCTCGGCACCGCGCTCACGCGGGCCGCGCGCGTCGACCTCTACCAGGACGCCGTCAACGACGCCGTCCTCGTCGAGCCCGGCCAGCACCTCACCCGGTCGCTCGTGTTCGCCGACCGCGCCGTCGTCGACGGGTCGGTGACCCGTCTCGGCCGCGGCACGGTCGGGTTCGGCGACCTCGCCCGGCGCATCCAGACCGGGTACGTCCGCTCCTACGCCGCGACGACCGTGATCGGCCTGGTCGTGCTCGTCGTCGCCGTCCTGGTCACCCAGAGCTGAGGGAGAGCCCCCACCGATGTCGACCTCCTTCCCCTGGCTGACCGCGCTGGTCGTGCTTCCCGTCCTCGGAGCGGTCGCCCTGTGGGCGCTGCCCGCGGGGTGGCGCGGCCGGACGCGCGCCGTGGCGCTCGGGTTCGCCCTCGCCGAGCTGCTGCTCGGCGTCGGCGCGCTGCTGGCGTTCGACACCGCGGACGCCGCCACGCACCAGCTGCTCGAGACGCACTCGTGGATCCCCGCGCTCGGGGTGTCCTACGCCGTCGGCGTCGACGGCGTCGGCCTCGCGCTCGTCCTCATGTCCGTGCTGCTCGTGCCGCTCGTGGTGCTCGCGGCGTGGCGCGAGCAGGGCTCCGTGGACGCCCCGACCGACCGGCTCCGCCAGTACCTGGCACTCGTCCTGCTGCTCGAGGCGTTCATCGTCGTGGTGTTCGCCGCGCGGGACGTGTTCCTGTTCTACGTCGTCTTCGAGGCGATGCTCATCCCGGTCTACTTCATGATCGGGATGTTCGGCGGCGAGCAGCGGCGCTACGCGGCCGTGAAGTTCCTGCTCTACTCGCTCGCGGGCGGGCTCATCATGCTCGTGGGCGTCATCGCGCTGTACCTCAACGGCCCGCGCGGCGCCGACGGCTTCCTCACCGCCAACCTCACGGGCCTCGAGCTCGACCCGACCCTGCAGAAGTGGCTGTTCCTCGCGTTCTTCGTCGCGTTCGCGATCAAGGCGCCGATGTTCCCCGTGCACACGTGGCTCCCCGACGCCGCCCAGCAGGCGCCCGCCGGCACGTCGACGCTGCTGGTCGGCGTGCTCGACAAGGTCGGCACGTTCGGGATGCTCACCCTGTGCCTGCCGCTGTTCCCCGACGCGTCCCGGTGGGCCGCACCGGTGGTCATCGTGCTCGCGGTCGTCTCGATCCTCTACGGCGCGCTGCTCGCGATCGGGCAGAAGGACCTCATGCGGCTCGTCGCGTACACGTCGGTGTCGCACTTCGGGTTCATCGTCCTCGGCATCTTCGCGTTCTCCGCGACGTCGATCGCCGGCTCGTCGTTCTACATGGTCAACCACGGGCTCTCGACGGGCGGGCTGTTCCTGCTCGTCGGCTTCCTCGCCGCCCGGCGCGGGTCGCAGCAGATCGCCGACTTCGGCGGCCTGCAGAAGGTCGTGCCGGTCCTCGCCGGGACGTTCCTCGTCGTCGGCCTGTCGGCGCTGTCGCTGCCGGGCCTGTCGACGTTCGTCAGCGAGTTCCTCGTCATCGTCGGCACGTTCACGCGGCACCCCGCGGCCGCGATCGTGTCCACGCTCGGTGTCGTGCTCGCCGCGATCTACGTGCTGTGGACCTACCAGCGGGTCTTCACGGGTCCGGTGCGCGACGAGCTCCGCGCGACGCCCGACCTCGGCACGCGCGAGCGCTGGGTCGTCGGGCCGCTCATCGCGGCGATGCTCGTGCTCGGCGTCGTGCCCGGCCCGGCCCTCGACCTCGTGCGACCGCCCGCCGACACCACGCTCCAGCAGCTCGGCTTCCCGATGCCGGTCGACGGCGCCCAGGAAGGGAACGACCAGTGAACGAGTTCACCGCGCCCGACGTCCCGTGGACGCTGCTGAGCCCGGCGCTCATCGTCCTGCTCGCCGCGGTCGTCGGCGTGCTCGTCGAGGCGTTCGTGCCCGCGCGCGTGCGCCGGACCGTCCAGGTGTCCCTCGCGCTCGGCTCGACCGCCGCCGCGCTCGTCGCGGTCGCAGCCCTGTGGCAGGGCGTGTCGGCCGACGGTGGCACGGCCGTGCTCGGCGGCTCGCTCGTCGTCGACGGGCCGACGCTCGTCCTGCAGGGCACGATCGCGCTGCTCGCGCTCCTGTCGATCCTCGTCGTGGCCGACCGCACCGACACCGGCGAGGACGCGTTCGCGCCGTCCGCCGCGGCCGTGCCCGGCTCCGACTACGAGGAGGTCGCGCGTCGCCGCGGACTGCAGCAGACCGAGGTGTACCCGCTGCTGCTGTTCGCCGTCGGCGGCATGCTGGTCTTCCCCGCCGCGGGTGACCTGCTGACGCTGTTCGTCGCGCTCGAGGTCCTCTCGCTCCCGCTGTACCTGCTCACCGGCATGGCGCGCCGTCGTCGCCTGCTGTCGCAGGAGGCGGCCATGAAGTACTTCCTGCTGGGCGCGTTCGCGTCCGCGCTCATGCTGTTCGGCATCGGGCTCGTCTACGGCTACAGCGGCTCCCTGCGGTACTCCGAGATCGCCGAGCAGACGCTCCAGGTCAGCGGCGCCGACACCGTGCTGCTCGTCGGCTCGGTCCTCGTCCTGTCCGGCCTGCTGTTCAAGGTCGGGGCCGTGCCGTTCCACACGTGGACGCCCGACGTCTACCAGGGTGCCCCCACCCCGATCACGGGCTTCATGGCCGCATGCACCAAGGTCGCCGCGTTCGGTGCGCTGCTGCGCCTCGTCTACGTCGTGCTGCCCGAGCTCGAGTGGGACCTGTCCGTCGTGCTGTGGGCCGTCGCGATCGCCACCATGGTCGTCGGCACCGTCGCGGCGCTCGTGCAGACCGACATCAAGCGCGTCCTGGCCTACTCCTCGATCGCGCACGCCGGGTTCATCCTCACGGGCGTCGTCGCGCTCGACTCCTCCGCGATCCCGGCCGTGCTGTTCTACCTCCTGGTCTACGGCGCCGGGACGGTCGGCGCCTTCGGGATCGTCTGGCTCGTGCGCGAGCGTGCGGCAGGCACCGACGACGAGCCCGGGCCGGTCCTGGGCGAGGCGACCCGGCTGTCCCAGTGGGCAGGTCTCGGTCGCAGCCACCCGGTGCTGGCCGTGACGTTCGCGCTGTTCCTCCTGTCGTTCGCGGGCATCCCGCTCACGGCGGGCTTCATCGGGAAGTTCGCGGTGTTCTCCGCCGCCGTCGAGGGCGGCGCCTGGCCGCTCGCCGTCGTGGGTGTGCTCTCCTCCGCCGCGGCCGCGTTCTTCTACGTCCGCATCATCGTGCTCATGTTCTTCGGCGGTGCCCCGGGCGACGGGACGCACGACGGCGCGGAGCACGTCGGCGCCGCCACGGCGGCAGGCCCGGACGAGGCGGCCGAGGTCGGGCTCGCGGACTCCTCGGCCGCCCCCGCGGGCGTGCCCGCGCCGGCGACGGGAGCCGCGACCGCGACGCTCGTCGAGGCACGCACGGCGACCACCACCACGGTCGTCGGCAGCGAGGGGTTCGCGCTCGTCGCGATCGCGGTGTGCGCCGTGGTGACCGTGCTGCTCGGCGTGCTGCCCTCGCCCGTCCTCGACCTCGTCACCGAGGTGTCGCAGCTGCTGCCGTGACGCGGGTGAGACCCACGCAACCCCGACGGGACCGACCGTCCGGCGGGGCGTGTCGGGCGCACCGCCGCGGGGAAGATAGGTTCGTGCCGTGACGACCACGACCGCCATCTCGCTGGCGGACCCCGCACTGAGCGCACGTCTGACGGAGCGGCTCGCCCTCGTCGAGGAGCGGCTGCGCGACGCCGTGACGCACGCCGACCAGCTCGCCGACGACGCCGCCCGCCACCTGGTCAACGCCGGTGGCAAGCGCCTGCGCCCGCTGCTCACGCTCCTCACGGCCGAGCTGGGCGACGGGTCGCGGCGCGAGGTCGTCGACGCGGCGACCGTCGTGGAGCTCACGCACCTCGCGACCCTGTACCACGACGACGTCATGGACTCCGCGCCCCTGCGGCGCGGCGCCCCGAGCGCGCACGAGGTCTGGGGCAACTCCGTCGCGATCCTCACGGGCGACCTGCTGTTCGCGCGCGCGTCCGCGACCGTCGCCGGGCTCGGCCCCGACGCCGTGCGGATCCAGGCCGCCACGTTCGAGCGCCTCTGCCTCGGCCAGCTCCACGAGACCGTGGGCCCGCGCCCCGGCGAGGACCCCGTCGCGCACTACCTCCAGGTGCTCGCCGACAAGACGGCCTCGCTCGTCGCGACGTCGGCCCGGTTCGGCGCGATGTTCGCAGGCTGCCGGCCCGACGTCGTGCGCACGGTCACCGGCTTCGGCGAGAAGCTCGGGGTCGCCTTCCAGCTCGCCGACGACGTCATCGACCTGACGTCCGACGGGACGCTCACGGGCAAGACGCCCGGGACCGACCTGCGCGAGCGCGTCCCGACGATGCCGGCGCTCCTGCTGCGCGCCCGCGCCGCGACCGACGCCGACCCCGCCGACCGTGCGCTCGTCGCGCAGCTCGACGCCGACCTCACCGACGACGACGCGCTCGCCGCGGCGGTCGCCGCGCTGCGCTCGCACCCGGTCGTCGCCGAGACGCGCGAGCGGGCCGTCGCGCTGGCGCGTGAGGCCGTCGACGAGCTCGCGCCGCTGCCCGCGGGACCGGTCCGCGAGGCCCTCGTCGCGTTCGCCGACGCGCTCGTCGACCGCGCGTCCTGAGCACCGGGGCGCGGGTCGGCGGCTCAGCCGCCGCGCGTCCGCCGCGCTCTCGTCGTACGCCCGCCGCGCCCTCCGTCGTCGGGCGCGTGCGGGTCGCCGACGCCCGATCGGAGCATGCCGTCGCCCGGTATGCGTGACCTGCGCAGGACGGTGCGGACGGGGTCGCGTGGCATCTGGCACCATGGCCGCGCGGACCCGCCCGAGGCCGCGACGGAGGTCACGGTGAGCACGCCCCCCCACGCACCGGTCACGTGCCCGGTGTGCGCCGTCCAGGCCGATCCCGGCACCCAGTTCTGCGGCTGGTGCGGAGCGCCCATTCCCGCGGCGCACGCGACCGCGACCGGCGCGGTGCCGCCCGCCGCGGCGTACGCGCCGACGGACGGTGCCGTCGCTCCCGTCGTCCCCTCGTCGCCTGCCCCTGCCGGTCAGGTCGCGCCCAGCGCGCCCGTCGTACCCGTCGCGCCGCCGATCGTGACCGCCGCTCCGCCCGGGCCCGTCCCCGTCGCGCCGCCGACCAAGCCCGCGCCCGGCGCGGGGCCGGGCCTCGCGCCGCCGCCCCCGCCCTCACCGACGACGCCGCAGCCCGCGCCGGCGCCCCGCACCGCGCCGCCCTCGCCCTCGGCCGGCGGGTCCGTCGCGGTGACACCCGGCGACGTCGCTCCCGTCTCGCGGCGCCTGCTCGCGTACCTCGTCGACGGGGCCCTGATCGGGGTCGTGTACGGCCTCGGCACGGTCGTCGCCCTCGCGACGGTCGACGCCACGGGGCGTCCGTCGCCGCTCGCGTTCCTGCCGCCGGTGCTCGCGGTGCTCATCGGCATCGGCCAGTGGGTCGCCGAGTCGACCACGGGGGCGACCGTCGGCGGCGCGCTGCTCGGCATCCGCACCGTCTCCGCACGGACGGGGCTGCCCGCGGGCCTCCTCGCGGTGCTGCTGCGCAACCTCGTCGTCGCCGCCGGCTCGCTGGCGTGCGGCATCGGCCAGGTCGTCGTCGTGCTGTCCGGCCTCTGGGACCGGGAGCCGGCCCAGCGCGGCTGGCACGACAAGGCCGCGGGGACGCTCGTCCTGCGCGCGGCGGCGGCACGTCGTCCGCGCCCCGCGGCAGCCGGGACCGGGGCCTGGGACTCGGCGGTCGCCCGCGCGGTCGAGCCGCGCGCCGTGGGACCGATGCCGTCCTCGGCGCCGCCGTCCGCTGCCGTGCCGCCCGGCCCGGTCGTGCCGCCCGTCACCTCCGTCCCGGGGGCGTCCTCACCCGGCACCGCCCCCGAGGCGCACCGTGCGGGCGGCGCCCACGCCGCTGCCGCGCCGAGCACGGAGGCGGTGGACGTCGTCCGGCCCGCGCCCGTCGACGCGTCGGCCCTGGCCGGCCCCGCAGCCGCGCCGCATCCCGCCGAGGACCCGCTCATCGACGCCGTGCCCGGTCTCGCGCCCCAGGGCGCCCCGGCCGGCGCCCCGGCGTCCTCGGGGCCGCTCATCGACAGCATCCCGGTCGCCACCGCACCGGTGCCGACCGCCGCCGTGCGGCGCGAGCGCACCGAGGCGCCGATCGACACCACCGCCGTGCCGCTCGTCGAGCTGCCGCCGCGCCGCGACCGGCCGTCGTCGGCTCCTGCCACGGGCTTCCCGAGCACCGCGCCGGCAGCGCCCGACGCAGCCGCAGGAGGTGCCGCGGGGACGTCGGGCGCCGACGCGCCCGCCCCGCCCGCAACCGGGGAGGGTGCGGCGGGTCGGCCGAACCCGGTGATGCCGCCTCCTGCACCGCTCGCACCTGCGGGCGCGGGCTCGTTCGAGGGGTCCCGACCCGCGGCAGGCCCCGCTGGGGACGCCGCCGCGACCGGGCTCGGGGACCTCGAGCACACGCGGCTGCGCGACGCGGGCCCGATCCCGCGCGCCGCGGCCCTACGGCTCGTGCTCGACACCGGCGAGCGCGTCGACGTCACCGGGGACGGGCTCGTGGGGCGCAGCCCCGCTCCCGAGCCGGGCGTCGAGCACGTCGTCGCCGTCGCCGACCGGTCGGTCTCCAAGGTGCACCTCGCGTTCGGCGTCGACCCCGCGGGCGGGCTGTGGGTCATGGACCGCGGGTCGACCAACGGCACGTTCCTCGTCGGCCCCGACGGTTCCGGCACGGCCCTGACGCCGGGGACACGGGGTGTCGTCGAGGCGGGCTGGACCGTCCGCTTCGGTGAGCGCAGCGCGCGCGTCGAGCGCGCCTGAGCAGCGGCTGTGCGCGCCGTCTCCCGCCGGGGGACGGTGGCACGCACGGCGGCTCGCCGACCCGTAGCATGAGCGCGGCGGCCAGCCCGGTCGCCCTCCCGACGGCGGGCCCGGTCGGGAGCGAGCCCCGCGCGAGGTGGTCGTGACGGCGACGTCGGACGAGTCGGTCCAGCCGGCCGTGGCGGGCGTGCGGGTCGACGTGGGGGTCGCGACGGCGACGGGTCGCCGGGACTCCAACGAGGACTCGGTCCTCGCCGAGGGCGGCGTCTACGTCGTCGCGGACGGCATGGGCGGGCACGACGCAGGCGAGGTCGCCTCCGCGACGGCCGTCGGGACGCTGCGCGCACTGGTCGGGACCGTCCCCGAGCTGTCGCAGGTCGTCGACGTGCTGCGCGGAGCGCACGAACGGGTGCGCGACCTCCCGTCGCACTCGTCGCGACGCCCCGGCACGACGGTGACGGGTGTCGTCCTGACCGAGCACGAGGGCCTGCCCTGCTGGATCGTCCTCAACGTCGGCGACTCCCGCACCTACCGGATGGTGGGCGGCGTGCTCGAGCAGATCACGACGGACCACTCCGAGATCGCCCTGCTCGTCGCGCGGGGCCTCGTGCCCGCCGACGTCGCCGCCCGGCACCCCCGTCGCCACGTCGTCACGCGCGTGCTCGGGGGCGGGGCGAGCGAGGTGGAGCCCGACGTGTGGCTGTTCCCCGTGAGCCCGGGCGACCGGATGCTCGCCTGCTCGGACGGCCTGACCGACGAGCTCACCGACCGCCGCATCCAGGCGGAGCTGCGCGCAGCCGACGGTGCCCAGGAGGCCGCGGACCGGCTGGTGGCCGCGGCGTTGTCCGCGGGAGGCCACGACAACGTGACCGTCGTCGTGGTGGACGCGACCGTCCCGCGTCGCTGACGCCGGTCACCTCCTGCTCGACCGCGGAGCCGACGTGACCCGCACGCGGGTGCCTCGGCCCACCCGTGCGCGTCTGCGCTCCCGCCGGCCCGACCCGACCGCGCGCCCGCGTGCGGCGGACGCGCGGTGCCCGGGCGTCAGGTGGTCGGCGGGCTCCAGACGAGCTGGACCACCTGCCGGCCACGGTCGCGCGTGACGAGCTGGGCGCGGCCGGGGACGGACGGCACGGGCTTCGCGCCGCCGATGAGCGCGCCCTCGTCCGGGCTGCCGGACAGCACGATGCCAGGTGCCGCGAGGTCGCGCAGCGACTGCAGGACGGGCTCGTACAGCGCGCGGCCGGCACCACCGGTGCGGCGTGCGACGACGAGGTGCAGCCCGACGTCGCCGGCCTGCGCGAGCAGCGGGACGAGCGCGGCGACGGGGTTGCCCATGCTGGTCGCGACGAGGTCGTAGTCGTCGACGAGCACGTACACCTCGGCGCCGGACCACCACGAGCGCGTGCGGAGCTGCTGGGCCGTGACGTCCGGCCCGGGCAGGCGGGTCCGCAGGTACGCGGCGAGGTCGGACAGCTCGGAGGTCGCCTGCTCCTGCGTGGTGAGGTACCCGGCGAGGTAGTCCGCCGGGATCTCCCCGAGCAGCGAGCGGCGCAGGTCGACGGCGAAGATCTGCGCCTCGGCCGGCGTGTGCAGGCGCTGGATCTCGCTGGCCACGGACCGCAGGAAGGCCGACTTGCCCGAGCCGCCGTCGCCGAACAGGTAGAGGTGGTCCTCCTCGCGCAGGTCGACGCCGACGGGCGCGAGGGCGGCCTCGTCGACGCCGAGCAGGATCTGGCGCGTGTCGGCCGGGCTGGCGGCGCGCACCTGGTCGAGCGTGACCTGCTCCGGCAGGAGGCGCAGCTTCGGGCCGGGGCGGCCCGTCCAGGACTGCGTGAGGACCTGGACGAGGTGCGCGACGCCGTCGCCGACCGTCTCGGGCGACGAGTCGCCGTCGACGCGGGGGAGCGCGGTGAGCACGTGGTGCTTGGACGCGACGAGGCCGCGGCCGGGGCGTCCCTTGGGCACGTTCGCGGCGACCTTGCGGTCGATCTCCGAGTCGCCCGTGTCGCCGAGCCGCAGCTCGATGCGGGTGCCGAACAGGTCCTTGACCTGCGAGCGGAAGTCCATCCAGCGGGCGGCGGCGACGAGCAGGTGCACGCCGAACGTCAGGCCGCGACCGGCGAGCGTCTGCAGGCGCGCCTCGAGCTCGTCGAACTCCGCGCGGATGGTGCTCCACCCGTCGACGACGAGGAAGACGTCGCCGTAGCCGTCGTCGGCGAGGCCCTGCGCGCGGCGGGCGCGGTAGGTCTCGACGGAGTCGATGCCCTGCGCGCGGAAGTACCGCTCGCGCGCGTCGACGATGCCCTCGACCTCCGCGACGACACGACGCACCACGTCGGCCTCGGACCGGGTCGCGACGCCCGCGACGTGCGGGGCGCGCGCGAGCGGCGCGAACGTGCCACCACCGAAGTCGAGCACGTAGAACTGCACCTCGAGCGGGGTGTGCGTGAGCGACAGGCCCGTGAGCACCGACCGCAGGACCGTGCTCTTGCCCGAGCGCGGTCCGCCGACGACGGCCATGTGCCCGGCGGCGCCGGTCAGCTGCACGACGAGGTTCTCGCGGCGCTGCTCGAGCGGCCGGTCGACGATGCCGAGCGGCACGGTGAGCGCCCCGGCGCCCCGCCACGCGGGCGAGACGAGCCCGAGCTCGGGGTGGACCTGCAGGTCGGGCATGAGCTCGTCGTACGTCGACGGGACGATCAGCGGCGGCAGCCAGACCTGGTGCGCGGCCGGGCCGCGGCCCTTCATGCGCTGCACCGCGATGTCGAAGGTGGCGCGCTCCTCGGCGTCCGTCTCGACGACCTCGACGGGCTGCTCGTCGCGCACGGGGCTGAGCACGGGAGCGGCGGTGAACGACTCGATGCGCGCGCGGCCCGACGTCGTGCCGGCGGTGGACACGGAGCGTCGGCGGCCCTTGGGCGGCCCGGAGACGTACGACGCGCGGAACCGGACCATGGTCGTCGGGTCGGGCTTGAGGTAGCCGACACCGGGCACGGGCGGCAGCTCGTACGCGTCGGGCACGCCGAGCACCGTCCGCGACTCGGCGGCGGAGAACGTGCGCAGACCGATGCGGTACGACAGGTGGGACTCCAGGCCGCGCAGGCGGCCCTCCTCGAGCCGCTGCGAGGACAGCAGCAGGTGCATCTGCAGCGACCGGCCCAGCCGTCCGATCGCGACGAACAGGTCGACGAACTCCGGCTTGGCGGTGAGCAGCTCGGAGAACTCGTCGGCGACGATGAGCAGCGCGGGGAGCGGGGCGAGGTCGGTGCGACCGTCGCGGCGCGCCTTCTCGTAGTCGGCGACGTTCGCGAAGTTGCCCGCTGAGCGCAGCAGCTCCTGACGGCGCACCATCTCGCCCTGCAGGGCGTCCTGCATGCGGTCGACGAGCGTGAGCTCCTCGCCGAGGTTGGTGATGATCGCGGAGACGTGCGGCATGTCCGCCATCCCGGCGAACGTGGCGCCACCCTTGAAGTCGACGAGGACGAAGTTCAGGTCCTCCGAGGAGTGCGTGAGCGCGAGCGCGAGCACCAGCGTGCGCAGCACCTCGGACTTGCCGGAGCCCGTGGCGCCGATGATGAGGCCGTGGGGCCCCATGCCCTGCTGCGCGGACTCCTTGATGTCGAGCGCGACGGGCTGGCCGCCGGGCGTGAGCCCGATCGGCACGCGCAGGCGGTCGCGCGCGAGCCGCGGCCGCCACGCGACGTCGAGGTCGAGGTCGCGGATGTCGCCGAGGCCGAGCAGGTCGACGAGCTCCGACGACACGGCCGGTCCCTCGTCGCCGCTGTCGTGCGAGTCGAGGTGCATGGGCAGCAGCCGCCGGGCCGCGGCCTCCGCGTCGACCACGGAGAGCTGGTCGGCGTCGAGGCGCGACGGCTCCGCCCCGAGGCGCAGCACGTCGACGGGCGCACGACGCACGCCGTCGCGCTCGACCGCCGTCCCGACGAGGAGCCGGAGCGTGCCCATGTCGTCGAGGTCGTCCCAGCGCTCGGGGATCTCGAGCACCGTCACGCCCATGACGCCGTCGTCGGTGAGGATCGCGTTGCCCGCGGGCACCTGCCCGCCGTCCACGACGACGACGAGGTGCGGCTGCGGGTTCGACCCGGCGACCGCCGGGCCGAACCGGGGACGCTCGCGCAGCCCCTCGGGCAGCAGGTCCTCGATCTCCGCGAGCGTCGTCCCGATCATCCGGGCCGCACCCACGGCGTCCTTGTGCCGCGTGGAGTGCGCGTGCGGGAGCCACTTGACCCAGTCCCACTCGGGCAGCGCCCGGTCGGACGCGAGCACGGCGACCTGCACGTCGTCGGGGGAGTGGAACGTCGCGAGCTGCGCGACGATCGCGCGGGCGAGGGCCTGGCACTCCTCCTCCGAGCCGGCGAGCTGCAGCCGGGCCGTCGAGCGCAGGTCCACCGAGAGCGGGATGTCCCGCTGGATGCGGTGCGTGACGAGGAAGCGGTGCGCCGCGGAGGCCGCGACGGGGTCGAGCTGGGCGAGCGGCGGCGTCTGCGGCGGCTCCAGCTCGAGCGCGAGCGGCTCGGTGCCGACGCCGACCCGTGCCCGCAGGTACTCCTCGTGGTCGGGCCCGCGCTCCCAGACGCGCGTCCGCTCCTCCGCGACCGCGGCGAGCACGCGCGGGTCGGGCGCGTTCCACTCCGCGCGGCGGCGCTGCGCCCGCGCGACCTGCCGGACCGTGCCGCGCAGGTCGGCCAGGTACGCGAGGTACTCGCGCCGCGCGCCGACGACCGCTGCCTGGTGCTGCGCCCGCTGCCGCCAGCCGTTGACGCCGACGAACCCGAGCGACGCGACGAGGAACATGCCGGCCGCGATCATGCCGCGCGGGCCCGGCTGGGAGACCGCCACGAACACGATCGACCCGACCGAGCCGAGCATGGGGATGACGTTGGCGAGGAGCCCGCTCACCCCGTCCGACGGCTGGATCTCCGGCGGCGGCTGCAGCACGACCTGTCCCGCGGGGACGGTCGGCGGGGCAGGGGTGTGGCCCTGGGTGGGGGCGATCGTCATCGGGACATGCTCCTGGGACGGGTCGGCGGTCGACGGGTCGTCGCGTCGGCAGCGCGGTCGGCGACGCTCACCGTAACGTCCTGGCGCGGGTCGCGGCGGCGGTGCCCGGGATGTCGACCTGTCCGGCCCACGCCCCGCCGGGCACAAGGATCCCCCGCGGACGCCCGAGGGCCCGGCGACCGGCGCCGGGCCCTCGGTGGGGTCGTGCTGTGCGTCCGACGGCGGACGGTCACCAGCTCTCGTCGTCGCTGTCGTCGCTGCGGACCACGACCGCGTCGCGCGAACCCGCGCGACCAGCCGCGCCGAGACGAGGGGCGTCGGCGTCGGACACGGCGATGTCGGGGGCGAGAGGGCCGCCTCCGCGACGACGGCGGGACTGCTCGTTGCGCCCCGCGCCGCCGGCACCCGGCATCATGCCGCCGCCGGAGGGACGGCGCGCACCACCGGCCGCACCGGCACCGGCACCCGCCGGGGAGCCGGAGACCAGGCTCGACCCCGTGCCGGAGAGGCCGCTGCCGGCCATCCCGCCACGCGCACCGGCTGCACCGCCGATGCCGGCGGACCCGCCGACACCGCCGACCGCACCCGAGCGGGCACCGCCGAGCGCACCGCCCGCGTTCCCCGTGCCGCCGGCCGGGCCGGCGCCGAGGACCGAGGCCATGCCACCACCGGGGACGGGCACGCCGGCCCCTCCGAGGCGGCTCAGACCGGCACCGCCGAGCGCGGCGCCGCCGACGAGCATGCCGCCCGCCAGCCCGCCGCCGATCCCGCCGGAACCGATGCCGCCGGAACCGGTCCCGCCGCCCGCACCGCCGCCGCCACCCGGGGTCCACCCGGGGGAGATGCCCGTGGTGGGACCGGAGGGGACGGTTCCCGTGACGGGACCGTCGGGCGTGAGGTCGGTGCCGTCCGGGTCCTCCGGCCACACGGTGACCGGCGGATCGACGACCGGGTCCACCGGCCGGACGGGGTCCACGACGAACTGCGGCGGCTGCGGGACGGGCTGGCCGATCTGGACGACGGGCCCGCCCGTGTCGATCTGCAGCTCCTTCGTCCCACCCCCAGGGCCGCGCCCGGTCCCGCCGTCGGGCCGGGTGTAGTCCCCGATCCCCTGCCCGGGACCCGGGACGGGTCCCGGGGGTGGGGGCGGCGGGGGCGGCGGCGGGACCGAGCCGAAGGACGGGGGCGTCGGGAGTGTCGACACCGCGCTCGACATCGCGGTGCTCATCGCCGTCAGGGCCTGACGCGCCTTCGCCTCGCGCTCCGCCTCACGCTCGTCGGAGATGTGCTCCGCCGCGACGGCGCCGGCGACCGTGCCGATGCCCGGCAGGGTGACGGTCCCGAGACCGATGATCCCCGCCTTCTCCCAGCCGCTCAGAGCACCGTCGGGCAGGTCGCGGTAGGCGTCGCGGGCGGTCGTGATCGCCGTGCGCGCGTCCGCCGCGCTCGCGCTGGCCTTGCTGAAGGTGTCCGCGAGCCGGACGAGGTTGGACGCGAGCTCCTGGAGCTTCGCGGTCGCGTTGTCGGCGGCGGTCCCCGTCATCCCGAGGTCGTCCGAGATGGACCGGACCGACTGCGAGAACGTGTCGAACGCGAGCCCGATCAGGTCGAGCTGGCGCGCGTCGTCGTCGAGGCTGCCGAGGTCTGCGTCGAGCGTCGTCTTGAGCTCGTCCGAATATCTACCCATGGTGTTCCCCTCGGTTCACGGCGTCGAAGGTCGAGTGCCCGGTGGCGGGCGGAGGTGCGACGGGGGCCTGGCGGGAGCCGCGACGGCGAGTGGTGACGACGAGCACGACCACGCCCACGACGAGCAGCAGGCCCACCACGCCGAGGCCGACGACGGCCAGCGTGCCCAGACCCGACGAGGCGTCCTCGGCCGGCGTGTCGGTTGCGCCGCCCTCGCCACCAGCCGTGGGTTCGTCGCTCGCCTCGCCGAAGATCTCGGAGGCGTCCGGGCCGAGCTCGGTGTCCTCCGCGATGAGCGGGTTGACGTCCTCGTACTGGGTCGGGTCGGTCTCGACGATCCGGGCGACGTTGAGGACGCCGTAGCCGTAGTCGTCGGTGTGCGCGAGCTCGTGCGCCTGGGAACCGGTGTTGCGCACGACGGACTGCAGGATCTGGTTCGGCGTCGCGTCCGGCCACCGGGACATCGCGAGGGCGATCGCGCCCGAGGTGAGGGCGGTCGCCGTCGACGACCCGCTGGCGACGGAGTACTGCCACGTCGGCCCGTAGTACACGCGGATCTCTCCGCCGGGTGCGACGACCCCCAGCTGGGCACCCGACGGGCCGGGCAGGAGGGCGCCGACCTTGTCGGCCCCGGACACGGCGAGCACCCCGTTGTACGCCGCGGGTGCGTCGACCTGGCCCGGCTCGTTGCCGGCGGCCGCGACGAGGATGACGCCCTCACGGTGCGCCCGCGCGATCGCGTCGTGCATGAGCGCGGCGGAGCTGAACGCCATGCTGACGATGTCCGCGCCGTCGTCGATCGCCTCCTCCAGCGCGGCGTCCTCGCCGAGACCCGGGCAGTCGTCGACGCCCGGCGTGCCGTGGGCGTTGGTGGCGTAGAAGCGCACGGTCGCGTCGGGGGCGACGCCGAGGATGCCGGGCTGGCCGTCCGCGCCGGCGTCGGTGCCCAGGATGAGGGCGGTCATCGCGGTGCCGTGCTCGGCCTCCACGGCGGTGGTCGCTGCGGGCACGTCGACGCCGTCGACGGGGTCGCAGAACGACGGCTCGCGCACCTGCAGGTCGGTGCCGACGAGATCGGGGGCGGCGGGGTTGACCGCGGTGTCGATGACGGCGATCTGCACGCCCTCTCCGCGCGTGACCTGGTGGATCTCGGGCAGCCGCATCGCGTCGATGTACCAGCGGCCGTCGGGGGTGGTGGCGGCGCCGGCGGAGGTCGCGGGCACCGCCAGGAGCACCGCGAGCGCGACGGCCGCCGCGCCCGCCGTGCGACCACGAGACGCGAGCCTCACCACGAGCCTCCACCCGGGGCCGCCGACACCTGCGGCGTCGGTGCCGGGCTCGGGGTCGGCGACGGGGTCGGGCTGGGGGTCGGGCTCGGGCTGGGCGACGGCGTCGGGCTGGGGGACGGCGTCGAGGAGCCGCTCGGGTTCTCGGGCGTGCACAGCGGCACCGTCGTCGAGGGCGCGTCGAGCCGCTCGGTCAGCCGACGCAGCCGCTCCTGGACCGCCTCGTCCTGGAGCTGGAGCGCCGTGGCGCTCTCGACGAGCGCGTCCTTGTACTCGCCGATGAGAAGACGCACGGAGTCGAGCGAGTCCTTGTACTCCCCGATCCGGAACCGGAAGGCGTTCATGAAGCTCTGCGCGTCGGGCGCGGCGGACCACACGGCGCGGGTCTGCCGGGAGCGCATGTCCTGGAGCGCGCCCGCGAGCGTCGTCACGTTGTCGTGGAGGCTCAGCAGCCGGTCGAGCCGGTTGCGCAGCACCTCGAGGTCGAGCTCGACGTCCCCTGCCACGTGGGTGGTCCTTTCCTGCGTCTCCGAGCGCGGCACCTGCCGACGCGCGGGGGGTGGTGGTGCGGACAGCGCCGCACCCACCCGGTCAGGTGGGTGCGGCGCCGGGTGGTTCACCAGCGGGCGGCGTTGGCCTTCTCGGTGGACTGGTACTCCTCGCCGGACGTGGCGACCGCGCGGCCGACGTCGGCCAGCAGGGCCTTCATGTCCGTGATCGCGGCGGTCCACTTGGCCTTGGCGGCCTCGTAGGAGGCCGAGGCCTCGCCGGACCAGTTCGCGCGCAGCGGCTGGAGGGACGAGTCCAGGTCGTTCAGGCGGGACTCGATCTGGTTGGCGCCGGACTGGATGTCGGCGGCCGCGGTGGCCAGGCCACCGAAGTTGACCTTGAGGTCGCTCATGGGGTCGCTCCTTCGTCTGATCGGCCGGGCGTCAGCCCAGGCGGCCCTGCAGTCGGCTGAACGTGGACTGCTGCGCGTCGTCGGACGCCGTGTAGGACGACTGCGACGACAGCAGGTTCTGCTCGAACTCGTTGAGCGCCGAGACGATCTTGGTGGCGTCCTCGCGCCAGCGCGTCATGAGCGCGTTGAACGCGACCGCACCCTGGCCCTGCCAGTGCGACCCGATCCCGGCGAGCTTGCCCTCGAGCGAGGACAGCTCGCGCTGCAGCTCGGCACGCGACCGCGAGACCGCGTCCGCCCCCTGCTTGAGAGCGCCATCGGCAGCGGAGACCTCAGCAGCCATGACCACCTCCCCTTTCCGGCGCACCGCGCCGATCTCGCACGTCACGGCAGTGCCGGACGCTGGCCCCAGTGACCGCAGGCAACGATAGCGGGCGATGTCCGGTTCGCGTCGATCCGCGTCCACATCCGACCTGATCGGGCGAGTGCCGGGGTGCGGCGAACCGGTGCGGGAGCGCGCCGATCGGGTGCATCTCGCCGCGCCACCCGGCGTGGCGCGCCGTCCGTGGGGCGGGACGCCGCTCGGGCCGCGGGGGCTCCACGTACCATGTCGCGCGTCCACGGCTGCCGTGGGCGTGGCACCGCACGAGGAGAGGGGGGAGCGTGAGCGCGACCGACGTCACCCACGAGCCCCCCGTCCGGGCCGGCTCCCACGTCCGGCTCGGGCTGGACCTCGGGACGGAGCGCCGGGACGTCGCGCTGCGGTCCGACGTGGTGCTCGGCGACGCGCTGCGCTCGGCGCTCGTGCCCGTCGACGACCCGGGTGTCGTCGTCCTCGACTCGGCCGGGACGCGGCTCGACCTGTCCCGCGCCGCGGGCGCACAGGTGTCCGACGGCTCGCTCGTGCACGTCGTCCGGGTGGGTGCCGCACCGGCGTCGCGCGCGGGGCTGTGGGCCGCCCGCCGCCCGGACGTCGCCACACGGCGCCCGCCGCCGCAGGCCGGTCTGCTCGCCGTCGTCGCCCTCCTCGCGGCCGCCCTCGTGGCGGTCGTCCTGCTGCCGGGAGGCCCTCGCCCCGGCGCCCTCGCGCTGCCCGCCGCCGCCGTCCTGGCGGCCACCGCGCTCGGGGTCGCGCTCGCCCGGGTGCCGGCGACGACCGCCGGGACGGTGGCCGCGCTCGCGCTCGCGGCGTTGGCCGGTGCCGTGGGGGTCGCTCCCGTGGACGGGCCGGGACGCCGGCTGGCCGTCACGGTCGCGCTCGTGCTGGCCGCGCTGGTCGGTGGTGTGCGCGTGCTCGTGACGCGCGCCGCGCGGGCGGGGGAGGACGACGCGGTGGTGCTGCTCGCCGTCGTCGCGACCGCCGCCGTGGTGCAGTCCGCGACGCTGCTCGCGGCCGTCCCCGCCGTCGTCGGCGCGGCCGCCCTCGTCGGGGCGGGGCCGCTCGTGCTGCGCGCGCTGCCCCGCCTCTCGCTCGCGGTCCCCGACGACCAGCTCGTCGACCTCGCGCACGTGTCGCGCACGGCGCCGTCGGTGCGCTCGCCGCGCCCCCGGGCACTCGGCCGTGTCGCGACGGCGCAGGTGGCGAGCGCCGTCGGGCACGCCGAGCGGCGCAAGGACACCGCGGTGCTCCTCGTCTCCGCCGTACCGCCGCTGCTGCTGCCCGTGGTGCTCGTCGCCGCGCCCGTCGGGTCGATGGCCGCGTGGGGCGGGCTCGTCCTCGGCCTCGCGGCCGCGTTCGCGTTCCTCGCCCAGCCGCGGTCGTCCCGCGGCGACGTCGCGCGCGTCGTGCCGCGCGTCGCGGCCGCGGTGCTGCTGCTGGAGACGCTCCTGCTCGGCCGGCACGGCGTCGACGGCACGGTGCTCGCGCTCGGGCTCGTGCTGGTGGCGCTGACGGTCGCCGTCCTCGCGCTGCCGCTCGGGCGCGGCTGGTCGTCCGTCGCGTTGTCGCGCACCGTCGACGGGCTCGAGGGGCTCGCGACGGTCCTCGTCCTGCCCGCGGCCGCCGTCGCGGGTGGCGCCGTGGACGTGGTCCGGGCGCTGGCGTCGGGATGAGGCCGGCCCGCCCCACGCCGCCGCGCGCGGCGACCGACGACGCACACCGCACCCGGCAGGAGGACGCATGAGCACGGACGCAGGGATGACCGCCTGCCCGGCGTGCGGCCGCCCGACGCGCGTCGGCGCACGGTTCTGCACGGGGTGCGGCACGCCCCTGGCGGCGGGTCCGGTGCCAGGCCCGCCGGCCCCCGCGCAGCCCGTGCCGCCCGTGCCGCCCGCGCCGCCCGCCCAGGTCGGTGCTCCCCGCTGGGCGGCCCCGCCGCAGCCCCCGGCGCCGGCCGCCCCGCAGCCGGGTGCCGCACCGACCCGTCGGGCGCAGCGCGCGGCGACCGCCGTGGTCGAGCCCGAGGTGCACGTCATCCAGGCACAGCCCGTCGCGCCCGCGCGGGCCCGGACCGGCGCACGCGCCGCGGTCGGGCTCGGGCCGTCGTTCGGCGACGCCCCGGCGGCGACGGTGGGCGCGCGCCTCGGCGCCTACCTCGTGGACGCGGCGGCCGTGAGCGTCGTCGGGGTCGCGACCCTGCTGCTCACGGGACGTCCGGCGCTCGCGGGGCTGCTCGCCGCCGAGGTCGTCGTCGGGCTCGTCGTGTGGGAGGCCCGGACCGGGCGCACCCTGGGCAACCTCGCGCTCGGGCTGCGCGCCGCCCGCGTCGAGTCGCCGTACGCGCTCGGTGCCGGCCGGGCCGGGCTGCGGGCGCTCGTGCTCGCCGCCGGTCACCTCGTCGCCGGGCTGGGCCAGTGGGTCGTCGTGGGCTCGGTGGCCGCGGACTCCTCGCCGCGCCGGCAGGGCTGGCACGACCGCGCCGGTCGCGCGGTCGTCGTCGACGTCCGGCGCATGCCGGAGCACGCCGCCGCCGACCCGGCCGCGCCCCACGGCTCCGTGCAGCAGACCGCGCCGCCGCGACCGCGCCCGGCTTCGGCGTCCCCCGCGGGCACCGCCGCCCCGGCCGTCCCGCAGCCGACCGCACCGGCTCCGCGCCCCGTCCCGTCGCGCTACCTGCTCACGCTCGACACGGGCGACGTCTGGACCGTGCACGGCCAGGGGCTCGTCGGCCGTGCCCCCCAGGTGCGCGAGGGCGAGCGGCACGACCACCTGATCGCGATCGAGGACCCGGAGCGGTCCCTGTCGCGCACGCACGCCGTCTTCGGCGTCGCCCGCACCGGCTTCTGGGTCCGCGACGCGGGCTCCGGCAACGGCACGGTGCTCGTGCTCCCGTCCGGCCAGGCCGTGACCGTCACCGCCGAGCAGGCGGTGACGGTGCCGAGCGGCTCGACCGTGCGCATCGGCGGGCGCGCGTTCACGGTGCAGGAGGTGCCCCCCGCATGACCGGCCACCGCCCAAGCGCGACGACGGCGGTCACGCGCGGAGCCCCCGAGGGCCCGACCGCCCTGCGCGCCACCCCGACCGACCCGGGCGCCCACGCGCCCGAGCGCCCGAACCGCGGAAGGACGTCGAGACCGCGATGACCGAGCTGACCACGAGCCCGGCCGGGACGCTGCTGCGCGTCTCGGTCACGGCCGACGACCGCCGGGTCGACCTGGGCGTGCCGGGCACCGTCGCGACCGCCGAGATCGTGCCGGGCCTCGCCCGCGCGCTCGGCGTGCTCGACGCGTCCACGGTGTACGGCGGGTACCGGCTGGTGCGCGCCGACGGCCGCGCGATCGACTCCTCCCGCAGCCTCATCGCCGAGGGCGTCGAGGACGGCGCGCTGCTGACCCTCGAGGTCGGTGCGCAGCGCCGTGAGGTGCGCGTGTACGACGACGTCGTCGAGGCGGTCGCCGACGCGGTCGAGGACCAGTACGAGCCGTGGACGCCGCGGGACACGGCGCTCGGGGCCGCCTGGGCGGCGGTCGCGCTCGCGCTCGTCGCCGCCGCGCTGCTCCTCGGCGCGGACCGCGCGTCGGTCATGCCGCCCGCCGTCGCCGCCGCCGGTGCCGTCCTGCTGCTGGCCGCGGGCGCGGTCGTCGCGCGCGTCGGCCACGAGCCGGGTGCCGCGCGCATCCTCGTGCCCGCCGCGTCGGTGCTCGGTGCCGTGGCGGGGCTGACGCTCGGGACGGCGGCGCCGTCGTGGGGCTGGCCCGCGGTCGCCGCGGGGGTCGGTGCGGCGGTCACGGGGCTGCTCGGCATCCCCGCGCTCGTGGACCGGCGCGAGCTCGCGGCCGGGCCGGTCGTGCTCGGACTGGCGGTCG
The DNA here is from genome assembly GCF_000212695.1 of Cellulomonas fimi ATCC 484. Taxonomy (NCBI): domain Bacteria; kingdom Bacillati; phylum Actinomycetota; class Actinomycetes; order Micrococcales; family Cellulomonadaceae; genus Cellulomonas; species Cellulomonas fimi. The sequence goes on from NC_015514.1 coordinate 1,057,371, forward strand.
CCGCCGGCGGTGCCGGGGTCGCGCTGTCCGGCGCCGACGCCTCCCACGTGCTCGCGATGGTCGTCGCCGTCGTCGTCACGGCGAGCATCGGGCTGCCGTGGCTCGCGCTGTCGAGCACCCCGCTGCGCGTCGTCTCGCCGCGCTCCGACGCGGAGATCCTGCTCGACCCGCCGCCCGTCGACCCGGAGCAGGTGCGCCGGCAGCTCGAGCGCGCGCACCGCACGCAGGTCGCGCTGCGCATCGCGGTCGGCGTGCTCACGCTGCTCGCGACGCCCGCCGTCGTGCAGGGCGGGGTGCTCGGCACGGTCCTGCTGGTCGTCGCCGCGGGCGGCGTGCTGCTGAGCACCCGGCAGTCGTACTCGCGCGCCGACGTGCTCGTGGTCGTCGCGTCGGGCCTGCTGTCGCTCGGGGCCGCCGTGGTCGCCGCGGCGCTCGCGCACCCGACGTGGCGGCCGGTGCTCGTCGCGGCGTGCGGCGGCGCCGCGCTCCTCGTCGTCGGGCTCGGCCTGGTCGCGCCGCGCCGGCGGGTGGGCCTCGCACGCGTCGGCGACGCCGCCGAGATCGCCTGCCTCGCCGCCCTGCTCCCGCTCGGCGTCACCGCCGCCGGGCTCGTCTGAGGCGCGCGGCATGGCATCCAAGCGCGACCTGGTCGAGGCGCAGTCCTTCAGCCGTCGGCGGCTCCTCACGGCGTTCACGTCGGGCGCCCCGCAGGGCCGCGAGCTCGATCCCGCCAAGCCCATGCGCGGCGTCGCCGCGGGCGTGCTGCTCACGGTCCTCGTGCTGCTCGGCAGCATCGCATGGGGCATCCTGCGGCCCGTGCTTCCCTCGGGCTGGGACGACGGCTCCCTGGTCGTCGTCAAGCAGTCCGGCACGCGGTACGTCGGCAGCCAGGGGACGCTCTACCCGGTGCTCAACGTGACGAGCGCGCGGCTCGCGATCCCGTCGTCGGCGTTCCACGTGGTCGAGGCGAAGGCGGACGACGTGGCGGACGCCCCGCGCGGTGCGACGATCGGCATCCCCGGTGCGCCGGACTCGCTGCCCGCACCGGACCGGCTCGTCGACGACGCGTGGCGCGCGTGCGTCGCGCAGGACGGGACGACCGCCGTGACGATCGGCGGCCTGGACGCGCCGACGGCCGCACCGGCCGACGCGCCCGGCGTCCTCGTGACGTCCGGGGGCGACGAGTACCTCGTCGTGGGCGGCGCCCGGTACGAGATCCCGCTCGGCGACGTCCCCGCGGTGGAGCGTGCGCTCGGTCTGGACCAGCAGGAGCCCGTCGAGGTCCCCGCGGGCTGGCTGACGCTCCTGCGCCCCGGCACCGATCTCGCGCCCCTGACGATCGAGGGTGCGGGCGATCCCGTCCCGGCGGCGTCCGGGCTGCCGCTCGACCTCGTCGTCGGCTCGCTCGTCGAGACCAGCGGCACGGGTGTCGCGGACGCGCTGTACGCGGTCGACGCGGACGGCCGGCTCGCGACCCTGTCGCCGCTCGCCGCGGCCCTGTACGCGCTCGGCTCGGGTGCGGACGTCGGCGAGCCGCGTTCGCTCACCGCGGCCGACCTGTCCGAGGTGCTCAACGCCGAGGAGCCCGCGGGTGCCGCGGACTGGCCCGCGGAGGTCCCGCCGATGCTCGCCGACGGCGAGGCGCCGTGCGTCGTGCTCGACCCGGCCGGCGCGGTGTCGTTCGTCGGGGCGCCGACGGTCGACGAGGGTGGTGTCCTGGTCGAGCCGGGCGGCGGTGCGCTCGTGCGGGGCGCCGGTGCGGACGGCGCGGCGGGCGAGACGTGGTTCGTGGACGAGACGGGGACGGCGTTCGCGCTGCCCGGTGCGGATGCCGAGGTGCTGGCGCGCCTGGGCTACAAGCCGGAGGACGTGCGCCGCGTCGCACCCGCGTGGGTCGGCCTGCTGCCGACGGGCCCGGCCCTGACCGTCGAGGCGGCGCAGCGCGAGGTCCGTGCCGCGTCGGCGTCGTCGTGACGGCGTCGCCGCGGCGGTTCGCGGCGCTGGTCGTGGCAGGCGCGCTCGGCCTCGCGCCGGGCGTCGTGGCGCTCGCCACGGTCGGCGCCGCACCGGCCTCCGCCGCCGCCCAGCAGTGCGAACCCGGCCGGCGGCAGCTCTCGACGCAGACGCCGCCCGCGCTCGCGACGCTCGGGGCGCAGGAGGCGTGGACCATGGCGACCGGCGAGGGCGTGCTCGTCGCCGTCCTCGACTCGGGCGTCGACACGCGCAACGAGCACCTGACGTCGGCCGTGGTGAGCGGCATCGACCTGGTCGGCGTCGACGTCGAGACCACGGGACGCACGGACCCGGACGGCCACGGCACGGCGGTCGCGGGCCAGATCGCGGCCCGCGAGATCACGGGCTCCGGCGTCGTGGGGCTCGCGCCCGACGCCGAGATCCTGCCGGTGCGGGTGTACTACGGCGCGACCGAGGAGCACCGCCGCGAGGGCACCGGCCCCGACGTGCCGCGCCTGGCGGCGGGGATCGACGCCGCGGTCGCGCGCGGGGCGCGCGTGCTCAACGTCTCGATGAGCACCCCGGTGGACCACCCGGAGCTGCGTGCGGCGGTCGAGCGCGCGACGGCCGCCGGCGCGCTCGTCGTGGCGTCGGCGGGCAACCGGGCGACGAGCTCCGACGAGACGGACGGCCTGCGGTACCCCGCGGCGTACCCGGGCGTGCTGGGCGTCGCCGCGGTCGACGCGTCGGGGGCGCCCGCGGCGGACTCGATCCACGGGGCGCACGTCGACGTCGCGGCGCCGGGCACCGAGGTGCTGACGACGTACCACGCCGACGGCGACTGCCTGCTGGGCGGGGAGAACGTCTCGGCGAGCTTCGCGACGGCCTACGTCAGCGCGGCGGCGGCGCTCGTCGCGCAGCGGTACCCGGACGAGTCGCCCGCGCAGTGGGCGCACCGCCTCATGGTGACGGCCTCGCGGCTCGTGCCGGGGGAGCGGGACGACCTCGTCGGCTGGGGTGTCGTGCGCGCGGACCAGGCCCTGCTGTTCGTGGACGACGGTGCCGCACCCGGGCCGGACAGCCCGGTGCACGAGCGCCCGGCGACGCCCGAGCGGCCCGCGCAGGTGCTGGACACGTCCGTGAGCGCGGACCCGCTGGACGCGGTCCGGCCCGCGGCGGCGTGGTGGGTGTGGGCGGGGGGCACCGGACTGGTCCTCGTCGCCCTGGCGGCGCAGCTCGTCGGCCGTCGTCGGCGGCGCTGACCCCTGCCGCCCCGGGGTGGCCCCTGCTGCGCGCCCGCCCGGGCGGCGCCGACCGCGGCCGGCCGGGGGTGGTCAGCGTGCCGCGCGGACCCGCAGCCGGTTCCGGACGCCGTCGACGCCGAGCAGGACGAGCGCGAGCCACACGAGGCCGAACCCCCACCAGCGGGCGACGGGCATGCGCTCGCCCAGCACGACGACGCCGATGAGGAGCTGGAGCACGGGCGCGAGGTACTGCAGCAGCCCGAGCAGGCTGAGCGGCATGCGGCGCGCGGCGGTGTTGAACAGGAGCAGCGGGACGGCGGTCACGACGCCGGACGTCGCGAGCGCGACGGCGGTCACGACGCCGGACGTCGCGAGCGCGACGGCGTGCCATCCGCCGTGCGCCGCGAACGAGCCGGTGCCGGTGGCGGCGAGCGTCACGAGGTAGCCGAGCGCGAGCGGCGCGAGGACGAGCGTCTCGGCGGCCAGGCCGGGGACGGCGCCGACGCTGCGTCCCACGCGGTTCTTGATGAGCCCGTAGCACCCGAAGGACGCGGCGAGCGTCAGCGCGATCCAGGGCAGCTGCCCGTACCCCGCGGTGATGACGACGACGGCGGCCGCGCCGGCACCGAGGGCCACCCACTGCAGGGGTCGGAGCCGCTCGCGCAGCACGAGCACGGCGAGGCCGACCGTGACGAGCGGGTTGATGAAGTAGCCGAGCGCGGCGTCGACGACACGGTCGGTCAGCACGCCGAACACGAAGACGAGCCAGTTCACGGCCAGCAGGACGGCCGCGAGCGCGAGCAGTCCGAGGGTCCGGCGGTCGCGCAGGGCGGAGACGAAGGCGGGCCACGTGCGCGTCGCGAGGAGCAGCAGCAGGCAGAACAGCAGCGACCACACGACGCGGTGGGCGATGATCTCGACCGCGCCCGCAGGCTCGAGCAGCGGGAAGTACAGGGGCAGGACGCCCCAGAGCGCGTAGGCGGCGACGCCTGCGGCGAGCCCGCCGCGGGCGGTGGTGGCGGGTGCGGGGGCGGGGGTGCGCGGCACCAGGCGAGCGTACGGGCGCGGGCCCGTGGGTCGATCCGGACGCCCGTCTTGCATCGCGGACACCTCGTCCGGATCGTGGAACGGGTGAGGCGACCCTCACCTCCGGACCTAGACTTGTCGCCGCACGGCCGCGTCGGCATGCCCGCTGCGTCCCGGAACGTCCAGCACCCGGATCATCCGTCCGTGGCGCGGACGACCGCTCCCCGATCGGAAGGCGAACCGTCCCGTGAGCACCCCGACCCTGCGTGTCGCCGTCGTCGGCGCCGGCCCCGCCGGCATCTACGCCGCCGACATCCTGTCGAAGACGGACCTCGACGTCAGCATCGACCTGTTCGAGCGCCTGCCCGCGCCGTTCGGTCTCGTGCGCTACGGCGTCGCGCCGGACCACCCGCGGATCAAGCAGATCATCGTCGCGCTGCACAAGGTGCTCGAGCGCGGCGACATCCGGCTGCTCGCGAACGTCGACTACGGCACGGACCTCAAGCTCGACGACCTGCGCCAGTTCTACGACGCGGTGATCTTCTCCACGGGCTCCATCCGCGACGCGGCGCTGCCGATCCCGGGCATCGACCTCGACGGCTCCTACGGCGCCGCGGACTTCGTGTCCTGGTACGACGGGCACCCCGACGTGCCGCGCACGTGGCCGCTCGAGCACCAGCAGGTCGCCGTCATCGGCGCGGGCAACGTCGCGCTCGACGTCGCGCGCATCCTGGCCAAGCACGCCGACGACCTGCTGCCCACCGAGGTCCCGGCCAACGTCTACGACATCCTCAAGGCCTCCCCGGTCACGGACGTGCACGTGTTCGCCCGCCGCGGCCCGGCCCAGGTCAAGTTCTCCCCGCTGGAGCTGCGCGAGCTCGGCCACGTGCCGGACGTCGACGTCATCGTCTACCCCGAGGACTTCGAGTTCGACGAGGGCTCGATGGCCGCGATCCACTCCTCGAACCAGACCAAGCAGGTCGTCAAGACGCTCACGGACTGGACGCTCAAGGAGCCCGAGGAGCTCACCGCGAGCCGCCGCATCCACCTGCACTTCCTGCACAAGCCGGTCGAGGTCCTCGGCGAGGACGGCAAGGTCGTCGGCATCCGCACCGAGCGCACCGCGCTCAACGGCGACGGGAACGTCACCGGCACCGGGCAGACCCACGACTGGCCCGTGCAGGCCGTCTACCGCGCGGTCGGCTACTTCGGCTCCCCGCTCGTCGACATCCCGTTCGACGACGTCGCCGGGGTCATCCCCAACCGCGAGGGCCGCGTCGTCGACGTCGACGGCGACCACCTGCCCGGTGTCTACGCGACCGGCTGGATCAAGCGGGGCCCGGTCGGCCTCATCGGCCACACCAAGTCCGACGCGTCCGAGACGATCCGCCACCTGGGCGAGGACGTCGCGGCCGCGGGCGAGGCGTTCTACACGGCGACCGACCGCGACCCGCAGGCGGTCGACGAGTTCCTCGCGGGCCGCGGGGTCGACGTCATCACGTGGACCGGCTGGGAGCTGCTCGACGCGTGGGAGAGGTCGCTCGGCGAGCCGCACGGCCGCGAGCGCGTCAAGGTCGTCCCGCGCGAGGACATGGTCGCGATCTCGCTCGGCCGCGAGCTGCCGACCGCCTGACCGCACGACGCCACGAGGCCCGGCACCCCGCGCAGGGGGCCGGGCCTCGTCGCGTGCGGACCGCGGGGTCAGGCGTGCAGCCGCCGCAGGAACTCCCGGGTCCGCTCCTGCTGCGGGTCGCCCAGGACCTGCGCCGCGGGCCCGCGCTCGTGCACGCGCCCGGCGTGCAGGAAGCAGACCTCGTCGGCGACCTCGCGCGCGAACCCCATCTCGTGCGTCGCGACGACCATCGTCAGGCCCGTGTCCTTGAGCTCGACGAGCAGGTCGAGGACCTCGCCGACCAGCTCCGGGTCGAGCGCGCTCGTGACCTCGTCGAGGAGCATCACGGCCGGCCGGCCGACGAGGGCCCGCGCGATGGCGACGCGCTGCTGCTGGCCGCCCGACAGCTCGTCGGGGAAGGCGCGCGCCTTGTCGGCGAGCCCGACGCGGTCGAGGACGGCGAGCGCGTCCGCCTCGGCCTGCGCACGGGACGTGCGGTGCACGAGCCGGGGCGCGAGCGTCACGTTGTCGAGCACGCGCAGGTGCGGGAAGAGGTTGTACGACTGGAACACCATGCCGATGCGCGCGCGCACGGCGTTGGCGTCGAGGCGCGGGTCGGTGATGTCCTGCCCCTCGAGCTCGATGACGCCGTCGTCGACGTCCTCCAGCAGGTCGACGCACCGCAGCAGCGTGGACTTGCCGGAGCCCGACGCGCCGATGAGCACGACGACGCGGTGGGCGTCGACGTCGAGCGACAGGTCGTCGAGGACGACGTGCCCGCCGAACGACTTGCGCAGCCCGCGGACCCGCAGCAGCGGGGCGCCGGCCGCCGGCGGGTGCCCGGTGGCGGTCATCGCAGCGCCCCGCCGCCCGCCAGCGCGCCCTGCGCGCCCAGCCAGCCGGACCGGCGGGCGAGCGCGTCGGTGAACCGCGTGAGGGGGATGGTGAGGATCACGAACAGCACGCCCGCGACGACGTAGGGCGTGAAGTTGGCGTAGCGCGCGGTCTCGATCTGCGCGGCCCGCACCGCGTCGATCGCGCCGAGGATCGAGATGAGGCCCGAGTCCTTGGACAGCGCGACGAGGTCGTTGAGCAGGGGCGGCACGACGCGGCGCACGGCCTGCGGCAGGACGACGTGCCGCATCGCCTGCCCGCGGGTCAGGCCCAGGGACCGTGCCGCGGCGACCTGGGACGGGTGCACCGACTCGATGCCGGCGCGGAACACCTCGGCCACGTACGCCGAGTAGGTGAGGACCAGCGCCAGCCCGCCGAGCAGCACCGCCGACGTCGGGATGCCCTGCAGCCGCAGCCCCGGCAGGCCGAAGCCGACGAGCAGCAGCACGAGGATGAGCGGCAGGCCGCGGAACACGTCGACGTACCCGGTGGCGAACGCACGCAGCGGGAAGAACACCGGGCCGCGCAGCGTGCGGGCCAGCGCGAGCGCGAGCGCGACGACCACGATGAGCACGGCGCTGACCGCCATGACGCGCACGTTGAGCCACAGGCCCTCGAGCACCGCGGGCAGCGCCGCCCGCGCCACGTCGGCGTCGAAGAACGACGCGCGCACGCGTGGCCAGCCCGGGGACGACACGAGCCCGAGCACCGCGACGGCCGTCAGCGCGACGGTCGAGACGACCGCGACGGCCGTCGAGCGGCGCGCCCGGGACCGCCGGTAGGCGTCCCGGGCGCGCTGGTGCTCCGACGGCGTCCAGCCGCTGCGTGCGGGCGCCGCCGCCGGGCTGCTCGTCACTTCAGGACGGGCGCGCCCGCGGCGTCCGTGAGCCACTGCGCCTCGAGCTCGGCGAGCGTGCCGTCCTCGCGCAGCGCGTCGACCGCGGCGGTCACGTCGTCCGTGAGCGGGCTGCCGAGGTCGAGCACGAGGCCGAACTCGTCACCGCCCGCGCTGTCGGGGAGCTGCCCGACGAGCACGCCGCCGTCCAGCTCGGCCGCGGTGATGTACAGCGCGGTGGGCAGGTCCACGACGATCGCGTCGACGAGGCCCGACGTCAGCGCCTGCTTGACCTGGTCGTTGTCGTTGAACGGCGACACCGGGCTGGTCGGCGCGATCGACTTTTGCGCGGCCGTGAGGCTCGTCGTGCCGACCATCGCCCCGATCCGCAGCCCCTGCAGGTCCGCCAGGCTCGTCGCGTCGGCCGCGGGCGACCCCTCGAGCGTCACGACGGCCTGTGTCGTCTCGTAGTACGGCGAGGAGAAGTCGAGGTTCGCGCGGCGCTCGTCGCTGATGGACACCTGGTTGACGGCGAAGTCGAAGTCCTTCGCGCCGGGGGCGATGATCTGGTCGAAGCTCGCCACGGTCCACTCGACCTGGTCGGCGGAGAACCCGAGCTCCTCGGCGACGGCGTACGCCACCGCGGACTCGAAGCCCTCGCCGTTCGCGGGGTCCCCGCCGACGACCCACGGCTCGTACGCGGGGTCGGACGTGGCGATCGTCAGCACGCCCTCCGTGACCGTCGCGAGCCCGCCGTCGGACGCCGTCGCGTCGGCGGAGGCCTCCTCGTCGACGGGCGCACAGGCCGTGAGCGCCAGGGCGGTGACGACGGCGGTCAGGACGGTCCAACGGGCAGGGCGCATGGCGGGCTCCGGTCGGCAGCGGGGTGGTCGGGGTGCGTCGTCGGCGTCGTCGGCGGGACGTGCGCACAGAATACGAGGGAACCCGCGCGCGCCGGCCGGCGTTGGTCGAGTGCGAGACGCGGGGAAGGAGCGGGACGCGACCATGCACCAGCACTTCAACGGGGTGAAGACCGCCGCGCTGTTCGGCGTGCTGTGGGCGGTGCTCCTCGGCATCGGCTGGCTCGTCGGCGGCGGATCGGCGCGCGTGCTGCTGATCTTCGCGGGCCTCGGCGTGGTCATGACGGCGTACTCGTACTGGAACTCCGACAAGATCGCGATCCGCGCGATGCGTGCGCGACCCGTGAGCGAGCTCGAGCAGCCGGCGATGTACCGGATCGTGCGCGAGCTCTCGACCCAGGCGCGCCAGCCCATGCCGCGCCTGTACGTCTCGCCGACGGCCGCCCCGAACGCCTTCGCGACGGGCCGCAACCCGCAGAACGCGGCCGTGTGCTGCACCGAGGGGATCCTGCACCTGCTCGACGAGCGCGAGCTGCGCGGCGTCCTGGGCCACGAGCTCATGCACGTCTACAACCGCGACATCCTCACGTCGTCGGTCGCGGCGGCCGTCGCGGGCGTCATCACGTCGCTCGCGCAGATGGCCCTGATCTTCGGCGGCGGCTCCGACCGGGACCGCGGCGGCAACCCGATCGCCGGCCTGGTCCTGGCGCTCCTGGCCCCGCTGGCGGCGACGCTCATCCAGCTCGCGATCAGCCGCACCCGGGAGTACGACGCCGACGAGGACGGGGCGCGCCTCACGGGCGACCCGCTGGCGCTCGCGTCGGCCCTGCGCAAGCTGGAGCGGGGGACGAAGGCGCGGCCGCTGCCCCAGGAGCGTGAGCTCGTCGACGTGTCCCACCTCATGATCGCCAACCCGTTCTCCGGCCAGGGCCTGGCGCGGATGTTCGCGACGCACCCGCCGATGGCCGAGCGGATCGCGCGGCTCGAGGCGCAGGCCGGCACCGGCGGAGGACTCACCCGCTACTGACCGCCGGGTGCCGCGGGTGCGCGTCCCCGCGAGGTCTCTGCCTGCGGACGACGTTCCGGCAAATCGGGACGAATGCCTAGGATCGCCCCGCGACGGGGCACCGTGCCCCGGGTCGGAGAGGGGGGCTCGTGACGCAGGACGGGTACGACGTCGTGGTGGTGGGGGCGGGGGCGACCGGCTCCGCGACGGCCTGGGCGCTGGCGCGACGAGGACGTCGTGTCCTGCTGCTGGACGGCGCGCACGACGACCCGGCCCACGGTCGCGACCTGGTCCGGCCGGGCCACGCGGACGTCGCGCGCTGCCGCCTGGCCCTGCTGAGCCACCAGTGGTGGAACGTCCTGGAGAACGAGGCGGGGGAGCGCCTGCTGGAGCCGACGGGGTGCGTCGAGCACGGACCCGTCGAGGCGCTGCGGCCGCTCGTCGAGACCCTGCTGGTCGCTGAGGTGCCGTTCGAGTACCTCACCGGCCCCGAGGCCGAGCAGCGCTGGCCGGGCATGCGGTTCGACGACCGTGCCGTGGTGCAGGCCGCGGCCGGGCTGGCGGACGTCGCCGCGACGCTCGCGGCGCTGCGGCGTCAGGCCGTGTCGCACGGCGCCGACCTCGTGCGGGGCGCGCAGGTGCGCGCGGTGCACGCGGGCGACGACGGTGCCCGGGTCGAGCTCGTCGACGGCACGGTCCTCGACGCCCCGGTCGTGGTCGTGTGCGCCGGTCCCGCGACCGCCGCGCTCGCGGGCGGGCTCGTCGCGCTGCCGGAGGCGCTCACCGTCCACGAGACGCGCGTGCGCGGCACGAGGGGAGCGGTGTCCGGGCCGACCGGCTGGCCGGCGTTCGTGCACCGTGCCGATGCGGACGCCCACCGGTCGGCCCGCGGCGCGCTCGGGCCCGACGCCGGCTACCCCGGGCTCCGGGTCCGGGGTGAGCCCGCGGGCGACGGCGTCGTCCTCGTGCACCGCACCGAGCCCGGCGCGGGTCCCGCTCCGGATGCGGAGCGCGTGGCCGAGGAGCTGGCTGCCTACGCCGCCCAGTGCCTGCCCGGGGTCGTCCTCGACCCGGACGGCCCCTGGGTGTCGAACCGGGCGGTCGGGCCCGTCGTCCTCGACCGGGTCGGGCGCGTCGTCGTCGGCGTGGGGCTCGGGGCGCACGGTGTCGCCCTCGCCCCGGGTGCCGGCCAGCTCCTGGCCGACCTGGCCGAGGACGCCCTCGGCGTCCCCCGCCCTCTGGGCGACGAGGAGGACCTGGACCGCAGCACGTTCTCGCTCGCGACGGCCGCCGTCTGACGCCGGAGCGGCGCCGGCGGCGGGGGACGGTCGCCCGTCCCGCCGCCGGCGCCAGGGGTTCAGCGGTAGTTGACGAACTGGAGCGCGGCGTCGACGTCCGCGCCCTTGAGCAGCGCGATGACGGCCTGCAGGTCGTCGCGGCTCTTGGCCGAGACGCGCAGCTCGTCACCCTGGATCTGCGTCTTGACGCCCTTCGGCCCCTCGTCGCGGACGATCTTCGCGAGCTTCTTGGCGACCTCGCTGCTCAGCCCCTCCTGGATGGCCGCCGCGAGCCGGTACTCCTTGCCGGACGGCTTCGGCTCGCCGTCGCCGGTGTCGAGCGCCTTGAGGGAGATGCCGCGCTTGATGAGCTTCGACTGGAACACGTCGAGGACCGCCAGCACGCGCTCCGCGGAGTTCGCCACCATGAGGACGGACTCGCCGCTCCACGAGATCGAGGCACCGACTCCCTTGAAGTCGTACCGCTGCGCGATCTCCTTCGCCGCCTGGTTGAGCGCGTTGTCGACCTCCTGGCGGTCGACCTTGCTGACGACGTCGAACGACGACTCGCTCGCCATGTGCTTCTCCTCCTGCCGCCCCGGACGCCGCCGGGGCTCGTCGCGTCGCCGGGCCCTCGCGGGCTCCCGGCCGTCCGTCCCGGGGCCGTTTCGTCAGCACCGCCCGGGAGTTGCTATCCTTCCACCCGCACGCCGCTCGCGGTGGTCGGCCCCCGGGGCGACCTCCCCGACGGTGAGCGGCCCTGGCGGGTTACCCGAGCGGCCAAAGGGGGCTGACTGTAAATCAGCTGGCACAGCCTACGGGGGTTCGAATCCCTCACCCGCCACACGGCGCACGACGCAGCGAAGGCCGGACCCGATCGGGTCCGGCCTTCGGCGTTCGGGGCTGACGTGTCAGGACGCGGGGGTGCAGGTGTAGGTCCCCTCGGTCACGGAGACGGTGGCGCCCTCGTACAGCGTGTCGAACATCCCGGCCTCCTCGGCGGAGGCGAACGCGACGCCGACGCCGAGCGGGTCGGCGTAGCCGGTGAGGCCGCCGAGCTGCTCCTCGGCGCCGCTCTGGCAGGCGGGGTCCCACGGGAGCGTGGTGTAGCCGGCTGCGGCGAGCGCGTCGATCGTCGGCTGCAGCTTCGCGGCACCCTCGGCGGTGTCCGCGACGTCCGTCCAGACGACCCAGAAGGCGTCCTGCGCGGTCGCGGGGTCGATCGCCGTGGGCCATGCGGGGGTGACGGCGGTGCCCTCGCCGTCGGGGGCGTCCGTGGACGTGTCGTCCGAGCCGGTGCACGCGGACGCGCCGAGCGCGACCGTCCCGGCGAGGAGGAGGGCAGCGGCGGTGCTGCGGAGTGTCTGGCGCATGGCCGGGATCCTCACACGGGACATTCCGCCCGTGCGACGAGGCGAATCGTTTAGGCAGGCGCGCGTCGGCGGGGCGCCCCGGCGGGGCTCGGGCGCTGGTCGCGGAGGCGATTTCGCAGCACGGCCCCGGCCCGTGTAACCTTGCTCGCGCTGCCCCGATAGCTCAGTCGGCAGAGCGTCTCCATGGTAAGGAGAAGGTCAAGGGTTCGATTCCCTTTCGGGGCTCTGTGGTGTGTCTCGGTCCCGTGGCGCATGGTTCAGGCCGTGCGGTGCGGGACCGGGGTCCACCGCCCAGGCGGGGTAGCTCAGGTGGTTAGAGCACACGGCTCATAATCGTGGTGTCGCGGGTTCGAGTCCCGCTCCCGCTACCGCCAGTTCCAAGGTGACGCGTCGGCCGGCGTGTCGCGTACACGAAGATCGCAAGCGCCGCAGCGGCGCGAGGAGAAACGACGATGGCCAGCAAGAGCGCGGACGTCCGCCCGAAGATCACGCTCGCCTGCACCGAGTGCAAGGAGCGGAACTACATCACGAAGAAGAACCGTCGGAACGACCCCGACCGGCTCGAGATGAAGAAGTTCTGCCCGCGCGACAACCGCCACACGGTCCACCGCGAGACCCGCTGAGCCACGCCCCTCGGGGCCGCAGGACTCCAGGCACGCCCCCCGGCTCTCCGCCGGCGGGCGTGCTTGTGCGTTGAGGACCGGCAACGGTCGAGGCACGACGACAGGGAGCACGGCATGCCGGTCGACACGGGGTACGCGGGGCGCGAGTACGCGCCGAACGCGCCCTACGAGGTGGGACGCGAGAAGCTGCGTGAGTTCGCGGACGCGGTCGGCGCGACGCACCCGGCGCACACCGACCCGGAGGCCGCCCGGGCCCTCGGGTACCCCGACGTCGTCGCACCGCCGACGTTCGCCGTGGTGGTGGCGCAGCGCGCGGAGGCGCAGCTGTTCCAGGACCCCGCTGCGGGCATCGACTTCTCGCGTGTCGTGCACGCCGACGAGCGCTTCGTGCACCACCGGCCCGTGCACGCGGGCGACCGCCTCGTCACGGTCCTGCACGTCGACGCGATCGTCGAGCGCGCCGGCCTCGCGATGATCACCACGCGCGCGGAGATCGCGGCGGAGGACGGCGAGCCCGTCGCCACCGTCGTCTCGACGCTCGCCGTCCGGGGGGAGGACGCATGACCGCGCCTGTGCCTGTGCTCGCCGACCTGGCGGTCGGCCAGGAGGTCGCCCGCCGCGAGGTCACCGTCGACCGGGCGCGCCTCGTGCGCTACGCGGGTGCGAGCGGCGACTTCAACCCCATCCACTGGAACGACCGGGTCGCGACCGCGGTGGGCCTGCCGGGCGTCATCGCGCACGGCATGTGGACCATGGGTGCGGCGTCGAGCGTCGTCGTGGACTGGGCGGGCGACCCCGGTGCGGTCGTCGACTACCAGGTGCGCTTCACGCGTCCCGTGCCGGTGCCGGACCCCGGTGCGGCGACGGTCGAGGTCGTCGCGACCGTGGGTGCGCTCGACGTGGAGGCCGGGACGGTGCGGGTCGACCTGACCGTCACGGTCGACGGTGCCCGCGTGCTCGGCAAGGCGCAGGCGATCGTCCGCGTCGCCTGACGCCCGGGGCCCGCGAGCTCCTCCGCCAGGATGCGGGTGTTCGTCGGTGTCACGTGACACCTGCGTCGGTGACACGTGACACCTGATCGGCTGCTTGTGCGATCCCGACTGCTGACACGTGTCCAGCAGGCCTTCCGTTTGGTCCGCTCTGTCCCTACCGTGGACCCCGGCCGCAGCGACGCGGCCATCTCGTCGCCCACGGAGGAGATGCACCGATGCAGCACTCGACGACGGAGTCAGGGGCGCACGTCTCGCGCCGGACGTTCCTCGCCCTGACCGGGGCCGGACTGGCTGCCGGGTGGGCGGTCGCGGGAGCGCCGACCGCCTCGGCGCGGACCGCGTCGGTGGTCCCGGCCGGCGGTGGCCACGGTCACGGAGCGTCCGCGCAGCGCGCCGCGATCGGCTTCCTGCAGGCGGCGACGGACGCCTACCCGGCCGTCAACACCGGCGCGCGGCTCGCGCAGAGCTACGCCGACGAGCTCGGGCTGTTCAGCACCGCGTTCGTGTACGACAACGCGCTCGCGATCATCGCCCTGCTCGCCGACGGCCGCCGCAGCAGCGAGAGCACCGCGCGCGTCCTCGGGGACGGCCTGCTGCACGCGCAGGACCACGACCCCGGCTACGCCGACGGCCGGCTGCGGCAGGGGTACAACGTCGGGCCGTACACGTTCTACGACGGCACCCCGCAGCCCCACGGGTTCGTCCTGCCGGACGGCTCGGCCAACATCGGCTGGCAGTTCGGGTTCCTCGGCACGGCCGTCGGCGACATGGCGTGGCCGGGCATCGCCCTGCTGCAGCTGTGGGCACGCACGCGGGACGGCCGCTACCTCGCCGGCGCGGTGCGGATCGGCGAGTGGATCACCGCGAACACCTGGCGCACGACGGGCCTCGGCGGCTTCTCGTTCGGCGTGAACGGCGCGAACGCCCCGGTGCCCAACGGCTCGACCGAGCACAACATCGACTGCGTCGCCTTCTTCGGCATGCTGCGCTCCGCGACCCGTGACAAGAAGTGGTCGGCCGCGGCTGCGCACGCACGCGCGTTCGTCGACCTCATGTGGGAGCCCACGCAGGGGTTCTTCTGGACGGGGACCAACGACGGCGTCGAGATCAACCGGGACCCGGTGCCGCTCGACACGGTCACGTGGGCGTGGCTCGCGACGCGCGACCGGACGTTCCGGCGCGGCCTGGACTGGGCGGGCAGCGCGCTCGCCACGACCGACGACGCGAGCGCCGCGACGTCCCAGCTGCCCGACGGCGAGTCGCTGTCGGGCGTGACGTTCAGCACCGCGAGCCTGACGTCCACGGCGCAGTACAACGGCATCACGGTGCACCCGCAGGGCGTCTGGCTCGAGGGCACGGGCCAGCTCGCGACGGCGCTCCTCGACCGCGGCACCCGCGGCGACCGGCAGTCGGCCGACCGCCTGCTCACGCAGGTCCGGCACGCGCAGGACGTGCTGGGCGCCGGGCAGCACCTGGGCGGCGCGGTCGTCGACGGCGGCGTCGTGGCGGCGTCGAGCCTGCTCGACACCGGGTTCGGGTTCGGGTACTTCCAGGTGCAGCACGTCGGCGCGACGTCGTGGTTCGTCTACGCGGCCACGCGCACGAACCCGATGACCTGGCTGCGCCGGAGCTGATGCTCGCGTCCCGGCCGCCCGCTGCGGAGGCGGCCGGGACGCGTCCCCGTCAGGCGGGGGCGGGTCCGGTCGTGGTGCCGACGCGCAGCGTCACGGGCAGCTCGCGGTGCACGGGCGTCTCGCCCGCGAGCAGGTCCTCGACGGCGTGCGCGACCGCGGCGCCCTTGTCGGCGAGGGGCTGGGCCACGCTGGTGAGCACGTCGGGGGCGAGCCAGGGCAGGTCGAGCCCGTCGAACCCGGCGACCGACACGTCCTGCGGGACGCGCAGGCCCAGCTCGCGGGCCGCGAGGACGACGCCGGACGCGAGCAGGTCGGAGTGGCAGACGACGGCGGTCGGGCGGTCGTCGCCGCGCAGGAGCTCGAGGCCAGCCGCGTGGCCGTGCTCGACGAGCGACGCCGGCGTCTCGTAGACGGCGGTCGGCCGCAGGCCGGTGTCGGTCACGCCGGCGAGTCGTCGTCGCGTGATCTCCCAGTCGATCTGGGACAGGCGCTCAGGAGGCACGATCCCCTCGCGGCGGGACGCGTCGAACGGGAGCGTGACCACGGCGATGCGTTCGTGCCCCAGCGCGAGCAGATGGCGGGTCGCCTCGGCCATGCCGTTGCGGTCGTCGATCCCGACCGTGACAACGCCCTCCTCGCGGCGGCCCTCGACCACGACGGTCGGGATGCCGCGGCGTTGCAGCACGTCCTGCACGGGGTGGTCGGACGTCCCGCCCCACATGACGACCGCGACGTCCATGGCGGCCGACTCCACGAGTGGGTCGACGGCCGGCTGGGACGGGTCGCTCGGCCCCGGGACGAGCAGGACGCCGAGCCCGAGCGAGCCGAGCGTGCCGACGAGCCCGTCGAGGAACTGGACGGAGACGGGGTCGCGGAACGAGCGCTTGAGCGCGTCGCCCACGACGACGCCGACGATCCCGGAGCGCCCGCGGCGCAGCTGGCGCCCGAGCGGGTTCGGGCCGGAGTAGCCGAGCTCGACGGCGGCGTCGAGCACGCGCTGACGGGTGGCGGCGGCGATGGGGCCGGCGCCGGAGAACGCGAGCGACGCCGTGGAGACCGAGACCTTCGCGGCCGAGGCGACGTCCGCCAGGGTCGGGCGTTGACGCGACAGGGTCCACCTCCGGTTCGGCGCACCGAGGACGGGCCGGCGCGGTGGCGGGCCGACGGGTGCGGCGAGTCACGTGCGAGCGGTCGCGCGCGCGTGTTGACGCGACCGAAAGCGTACCCGCAGAATGAGGAGCCCACTCAAATCGATTCGACCCGGCACCGTCGCGCGTGCTCGAATCGATTCGGGCCGCGACCCGCGTCCCACCCCCGCACCCCTGGGAGAGCCCCGTGACCGCCCCTGCCCGTGACGTGGCCCCCGAGAACGGGCACGATCGATGACCGACCGGACCACCACCGGAGGCACGATGCCCGCACCCGACCCCACCACCGCCGACGCCGCCGCACCGATCCGGCACGCGTCGCTCGCGGTCCTCGTCGTCTTCGTCCTCAACGGGTTCAACTTCGCGACGTGGGCGTCCCGCCTGCCCGCGATCCGCGACGGGCTCGACTTCACGCCCGAGAAGATGGGCCTCATGCTGCTCGTCGGGGCGGTGGGCTCGCTCGTCGCGCTGCCGCTGTCGGGCATGGTCGTCGAGCGCCTCGGTGCCCGGCGCACCGTCCTCGGGTTCGCGGTGCTCAACGCGTTCGGCCTCTCCCTCGCGGCCGTCGGCGTCGCCGTCGGGCAGGTGCTCGTCGTCGGCGTCGGCATGGTCCTGTACGGGATCGGCACCGGCGTGTGGGACGCCGCGATGAACCTCGAGGGCGCCGCCGTCGAGCAGCGCCTGGGCCGGACCGTCATGCCGCGCTACCACGCGGGCTTCTCGTTCGGCACCGTCGGCGCGGCCGGGCTGTCCGCGGCCATGGCGGCGCTCCACGTCCCCGTCGTCGTGCACGTGCCGGTCGCGGTCACGGCGTCGGTCGTCGTGGTCGCGTTCGCCGTCCGCCGCTTCCTGCCCGAGGGCCCCCACCACCCGCACAGCGCGGGGGAGTCGCACGCGCCGCGCGGTGCGCGCGGAGCCCTCGCCGCATGGCTCGAGCCGCGCACGCTGCTCATCGGGCTCGTCGTGCTCGCCGCGGCGCTCACCGAGGGGTCCGCGAACGACTGGGTGAGCCTCGCCGTCGTCGACGGGTTCGAGACCGGGCACGCCGTGGGCGCGCTCGCGTTCGGCGTGTTCGTCGCCGCGATGACCGCCATGCGCTGGTTCGGCACCGCGCTGCTCGACCGGTACGGACGCGTCGCGGTGCTGCGGCTCTGCGCCGTCCTCGCGATCGTCGGCCTGCTGGCGTTCGGCCTCGCGCCGACCCTGTGGCTCGCGCTGCTCGGCGTCGTCGCGTGGGGAGCCGGCGCGGCCCTCGGGTTCCCGGTCGGGATGAGCGCCGCCTCCGACGACCCGCTGCGTGCGGCCCAGCGGGTGAGCGTCGTCTCGACCATCGGCTACAGCGCCTTCCTCGCGGGCCCGCCGCTGCTCGGCCTGCTCGCGCAGCACGTCGGCTACCGCAACGCCCTGCTCGTCATCCTCGTGCCGGTCGTCCTGGGTCTGCTCGTCGTCAACGCCGCGGCGCCGCTGCCCGCGCCCGGCGCGGCGGCCGACGAGCCGGCGCCCGCCGGTCGCCCCGACGCCGCGGTCTAGCCTGGTCGCGTGCACCGGACGACCACCGCCCCCACCGTCCCGACGCCCGCCGCGGGCACGGGCCGCGCCCTCGCCGACCTCACGACCCTGCGCGTGGGCGGCCCCTCCGCCCGCTACGTCGAGACGACGACCGAGGCAGAGCTCGTCGACGCGGTGCGCGCCGCGGACGACGCGGGCGAGCCGCTGCTCGTCGTCGGCGGAGGCTCGAACCTGCTCGTCGCCGACGCGGGCTTCGACGGGGTCGTCGTCCGCGACACGCGCTCGGGCATCGAGGTGCCGGACCACTCGGCGTGCGCGGGCGTCACGTACACGGTGCCCTCGGGGACGCCGTGGGACCACGTCGTCGAGCACGCGGTCGCGCACCGCCTCGTCGGCGTCGAGGCGCTGTCCGGGATCCCGGGCTCCACCGGGGCGACACCCGTGCAGAACGTCGGCGCGTACGGCCAGGAGGTCTCCCAGACGATCTCGACGGTCCGCGTCTGGGACCGGGGCAGCGCCCGCGTCCGCACGCTCCCGCTCGTCGACCTGCGCTTCGGCTACCGCTCGTCGCTGCTCAAGCGCTCGATGCGCAGCACCGACCCGGCGGACCCCCGCGCGCCGTGGAGCCCGACCCCGCGCTACGTCGTGCTCGACGTGACGTTCCAGCTGCGGCAGGGCACGCTCACCCGCGCCGTCGAGTACCCCGAGCTCGCGCGCGCCCTCGGCGTCGCCGTGGGGGAGCGGGCGCCGATCACGGACGTGCGTGCCGCGGTCCTCGAGCTGCGGGCCCGCAAGGGCATGGTGCTCGACCCCGCGGACCACGACACGTGGAGCGCCGGGTCGTTCTTCACCAACCCCCTGCTCGACGCGCAGGCCGCGGCCGCCCTGCCCCCGGACGCGCCGCGGTTCGCGGCGGGCGACGGCCTGACCAAGACGAGCGCCGCCTGGCTCATCGAGCACGCGGGCTTCACCAAGGGCTTTGGCGGGCCGGGGCCCGCCGCGCTGTCGTCCAAGCACACGCTCGCGCTCACCAACCGGGGGGGAGCCCGAGCCGAGGACCTCGTCGTCCTCGCACGCGAGGTGCGCGACGGCGTGCGTGCCGCCTTCGGCGTCGAGCTCGAGGCCGAGCCGGTCCTGGTCGGCGTCCGCCTCTGACACCGAGCCGGCTCCGCGCCGGGCCACGGTCCTCGGCGTCGGTCTCGGCCGCCGCCCTGCCGGGCCGCTCCGCCCGGCCTCAGCGCGCCCGGCGGACCGCCTCGACGTTCAGGACGCCGCCGTGAGCCCCGGCTCCTGCGCAAGCCACGCGTCGACACCGCGCAGCAGGCGGGCCCGGACGTCGTCCGACGCGCGGCTCGCCTCGATCGAGGACCGCGCGAGGGCGGCCAGCTCGGCGTCGTCGAAGCCGTGCACCGTGCGCGCGGTCTCGTACTGGTCGAGCAGGCGGGACCGGAACAGCAGCGGGTCGTCCGCGCCGAGCGCGACGCGCGCGCCCGCCGCGACGAGCGCGCGCAGCGGCACGTCCTGGTCCGCGGGGTAGACGCCCAGCGAGACGTTCGACGCGGGGCACACCTCGAGCGCGACGCCCTCCGCGACCACGCGGTCGAGCACCCGGGGGTCCTCCGCGCTGCGGACGCCGTGCCCCAGCCGGTCGGGCCGCAGGTGCTCCAGCACCTCCTCGACGTGCGCGGGCCCCAGCAGCTCGCCGCCGTGCGGCACCGTCACCAGCCCCGCCCGCCGGGCGATCGCGAACGCGGCGCCGAACGCCTCGGTGTCGCCTCGGCGCTCGTCGTTCGACAGCCCGAACCCGACGACCTCGCCCGGGCCGTCGCCGGCGTGCCGCACCGCGAGCCGTGCGAGCGTCCGCGCGTCGAGCGGGTGCCGCATCCGCGACGCCGCGACCACCACGCCGACGTCCACGCCCGTCGCGGCGCTCGCCTCACGGGCCGCGTCGAGCACGATCTCCAGCGCGGGCGTCAGCCCGCCCACGAACGGCGCGTACGACGTCGGGTCGACCTGGATCTCAAGCCGGCCCGAACCCTCGGCCGCGTCGTCCTCGACCGCCTCCGCGACGACCCGGCGCATGTCGTCCTCGCCCCGCACGCACGCCCGCGCGGCGTCGTACAGGCGCTGGAACCGGAACCAGCCGCGTTCGTCGGCCGGGACGTGCAGCGGGTCGTCGTCGAGCAGCACCGCGGGCAGCCGGATGCCGTGCCGCGCCGCGAGGTCGGCGAGCGTCGACAGGCGCATCGAGCCCGTGAAGTGCAGGTGCAGGTGCGCCTTGGGCAGCCGGGCCAGGTCACGCATCGGCTCAGTGTGCCAGCCGCGCGGCACAGCACCCGCCGCGGCACCCGGCGACCCACGGCCCCCAGAGCCGCGCGGGTCGCCGGCCCGACCTCCGTCAGCCGGCCGTCGCGTCCACGAGGCGGTAGCCCACGCCCCGGACCGTGTCGAAGTGCTCCGCACCGACCTTGCGGCGCAGGTACCGCACGTACACGTCGACGACGTTCGAGCCCGGGTCGAAGTCGTACCCCCACACCTCCGACAGGAGCCGCTCGCGCGTCAGGACGTCGCCGGGGTGGCGCAGGAACGTCTCGGCGAGCGCGAACTCGCGGGCCGACAGGTCCACCTCGTGGCTGCCGACGCGCATCCGGCGCGTGCGCAGGTCCAGGTGCAGCGGCCCGTGCGTGAGCACCGTGACCTCCCCGGACGGCTGGGGCTGCTGCCGCAGCCGCAGCCGCACGCGCGCGAGCAGCTCCTCGAACCGGAAGGGCTTGGCCATGTAGTCGTCGGCGCCGGACTCGAGCCCCGTCACGGTGTCCGTCACCGACGACCGCGCGGTGAGCACGATCACCGGCAGGGCGTGCCCGGCGTCGCGCAGCCTCCGCAGCACCTGGAACCCGTCGAGGTCCGGCAGGCCGAGGTCGAGGATGAGCAGGTCGATGCCGCCCGCGCGCACGCGTGCGAGCGCCTGGTCGCCCGTCGTGACGGCCGTCGCGTCGTAGCCCGCGGTGCGCAGGCCCTTGGCGACGAACGCGGCGATCCGCTCCTCGTCCTCGGCGATCAGGATGTGCGTCATCGGTGCTCCGCGAGGTCGGGGAGGGGGATCGGTGCGGTGGTGGCACCGTCGACGAGGTCGACGGCCGGCAGGTCGAGGACGAACACGACACCGCACCGCTGCCCGCCCGGCGGGCGCTCGACCCGCGCCTGTCCGTGGTGCGCCTGGGCGATCGCGGCGACGATCGGCAGCCCCAGCCCGGCACCGTGCGACGAGCGGTCCGCGCGCCCGCGGTGGAAGCGCTCGAAGATCCGCTTCTCCTCCTCCGGCGGCACCCCGGGCCCCTCGTCGCGGACCCACAGCAGCAGGCGGTCGCCGACGACCTCGCTGCCGAGCCACACGGTCGAGGAGGGCGGCGAGAAGCGGTAGGCGTTGGCGAGCAGCTGCAGCCACGCCTGGGTGATGCGCTGCGCGTCGAGGCGCACCGTGACGTCCGCGCGGGACGAGACGAGCAGCCGCCGCTCGCCCAGCCCGCGCGCCTTGTCGTGCACGTCGTCGGTGAGCCGGCCGACGTCGGTGGGGGCGAGCCGCACGAAGTCCGGCCGTTCGGCCGTCGCGAGGATCATGAGGTCGTCGACGAGCCGGTGCATCCGGTCGAGCTCGTCGAGCGCGAGCGCCTGCGTGGCCCGCACGTCGTCGGGGTCGTCGGGGTCGAGCAGCTCGAGGTGCCCGCGCACGATCGTCAGCGGCGTCCGCAGCTCGTGCCCGACGTCGTCGAGGAGCTCGCGCTGCGACCCGAACGCCCGCTCGAGCCGGTCGAGCATCGCGTTGACGGTGTGCGCGAGGTCGCCGAGGTCGTCGTTGCTGCTGACCGTGATGCGCTCCGACAGGTCGGACTCCGTGACCCGGCGGGCGGTGTCGCGCAGCAGCCGGACCGGGTGGAGCATCCGACCGACGACGAACCACGCGGCGATCGAGATCGCGCCCAGCGCGAGGATGCCCACCGCCGAGTAGGTCCAGAACGTCGTCTGCAGCGCACGCATCTCCGCGCTGCGGTCGAACGCGACGACGAACAGCCCGAGCGTCGGGTCGTGCTGGATGCCGACCGGCGCGGCCATGAGCCGGTACTCCGTCACGTCGGTCCGGAACGTCTCGACGTGGGTCGTCGTGGTCGTCAGGGACAGCCGGGCGAGGTGCGCGACGAGCTCCTCGTCGGCGTCGAGGCGCAGCGCGTGGGTCTCCTTGGCCGCCGTCCAGCTGAGCCGGTCGCCCTGCAGGGTGATGACGCCCTCGTTCTTGCCGGGCACGCGGTTGCGGACGGCGGCGTTGAGCAGCCCGTCGACGTCCGTGAACTGCTGCTCGGTGCGCGGGTCGGGCTCGGACTCGACCTTCCGCAGGGCCGCGACGGCGCGGGTCAGCGAGTTGTCGATGCGGGCGTCGGTCTCGCGCGACTGCAGCCAGAACGCGGTCGCTCCCGCGATGAGGACCGTGAGCGCCGCCAGCACGATGACCGACGCGAGGATCCGCACCCGGACCGTGAGGCGCCGGCGTCCGCGTGCGCGGACGGGAGCGCTCCCGGCGGCGGTGCGTGGCTCGTCCGGACGCATGGCCGACAGTATGGACCGGGACAGGTCGGACCTGCAGCCCGCCCTCACAGGCCCGGACGACGGCCGCTGCGAGCCGTCAGCGCGCCGCGGCGTCGGCCGGCGCGGGCGTCAGCGCGCCTCGGCGAGCAGCGACTGGATCCGCCCGACACCCTCGACGAGGTCCGCGTCGGACAGCGCGTACGACAGCCGCAGGTACCCGCTGGGCCCGAAGGCCTCGCCGGGCACGACCGCGACCTCGACCTCGTCGAGGATCAGGCTCGCGAGCTCGGCCGACGTGCGCGGCGTGACCCCGCGGATCGTGCGCCCGAGCAGACCCTCGACCGAGGGGTAGGCGTAGAACGCGCCCTGCGGCGCAGGGATCTGGACGCCGTCGATGACCGAGAGCATCTCGACCATCGTGCGGCGGCGCCGGTCGAAGGCCGAGCGCATCTCCTCGACGGCGGACAGGTCGCCGGTCAGCGCGGTGATCGCCGCGCGCTGCGACACGTTGGCCACGTTGGACGTCAGGTGCGACTGCAGGTTGGTGGCTCCCTTGATGACGTCGCGCGGGCCGATCATCCAGCCGACGCGCCAGCCCGTCATCGCGTACGTCTTCGCGACGCCGTTGAGGACGACGGTCGTGTCGGCGAGCTCGGGGACGACGCGCACGACGGGCGTGAACACCGCGTGGTCGTAGGTGAGGTGCTCGTAGATCTCGTCGGTGACGACCCAGATGCCGTGCTCGAGCGCCCAGCGGCCGATCGCGGCGGTCTGCTCGGGGGAGTACACCGCACCCGTCGGGTTGGACGGCGAGTTGAACAGCAGCACCTTGGTCCGCGGCGTGCGGGCCGCCTCGAGCTGCTCGACCGACACCAGGTAGCCCTGCTCGACGCCCGCGAACACCTCGACCGGGACGCCGCCCGCGAGCCGGATCGCCTCGGGGTAGGTCGTCCAGTACGGCGCGGGCAGCAGCACCTCGTCGCCCGGGTCGAGCAGCGCGGCGAACGCCTGGAAGACCGCCTGCTTGCCGCCGTTGGTGACGAGCACGTCCGCGGGGCTCACCTCGTAGCCGGAGTCGCGCAGCGTCTTGGCGGCGATGGCCTCGCGCAGCGCGGGCAGGCCGGCCGCGGGGGTGTACCGGTGGTTGGCGGGGTCCTGCGCGGCGGCGACGGCGGCGTCGACGATGTAGGCGGGCGTCGGGAAGTCCGGCTCGCCTGCGCCGAACCCGACGACCGGCCGGCCGGCGGCCTTGAGGGCCTTGGCCTTCGCGTCGACCGCGAGCGTCGCCGACTCGGCGATCGCGGCGACACGGGCGGACACGCGGGGGCGGGGGGTCGAGGTCTGCTCGCTCACGGCCCCCATAGTGGCAGAGGTCACGCGGGCGTGGCTCGGCCTTCCGGCCCGGGAGACGCCCGTGCGGCGGCGCGGTTCGACCCACGGCCCGGCGTCGCGTACAGTGGTCCCCCGGCGGTTGACCTCCGCGATGATGCGCCGTGCCCGCAGATGTCGTGACAGATGCGGGTTCGGGTGTCGAGCGGGGTCGGGTCGCCGTAGGGCAGTGGCGCAATTGGTAGCGCAGCGGTCTCCAAAACCGCAGGTTGCAGGTTCGAGTCCTGTCTGCCCTGCGCACGTGTCCGGCTCCAGGCCGGGCGCGAGCAGGATCGCCGGACGGTCCGGCGCGTCGCGTCGGCCGTCCCCACCCACCGGGTCCGCACGGCCCCGGTGGCCACCACGAGACACAGGGGCCTGACGTGAGCGAAACCGCACCCGCCGCGGCGTCCGACGCGCGCTCGCCCAAGTCCGTCAAGGACGAGAAGAAGCGCGGGCTGTTCGCGCGCATCGCGCTCTTCTGGCGCCAGGTCGTCGCCGAGCTCAAGAAGGTCGTCCGCCCCACCCGCTCCGACCTCATCACGTACACGACGGTCGTCCTCGTGTTCGTCGCGGTCGTGATGGCCTTCGTCACGGTGGTCGACCTCGGCATCGGCAAGCTGACCTTCTGGGTCTTCGGGGGCTGACCGCCCCGCGGCCGGGTGGCCGCCGCGCGGTGGAGAGGTCCGCCGCACCGCCCGCAAGCCCCGCACGCTGGAGAAAGCAGGTTCGCACGTGTCGCACGAGTCGCAGGAGCCCACCCCGGGTGCCGAGACGGAGCTCGAGGACGCCCTCGCGTCGGTCGAGGCGGTCGAGGGCACCGCGGGTGACGAGGTCGCTCCGGCCGACGACGACGCGACCGTCGAGGTCGACGCCGCCGAGGTCGACGCCGAGCCCGCCGACGAGACCGACGGCGTCGAGGACGAGGCCGTCGAGGACGAGGGCCCGGACCCCGACGAGGACCCGGTCGCGGCGTTCAAGGCGCAGCTGCGCCGGCAGCCCGGCGACTGGTACGTCATCCACTCGTACGCCGGCTACGAGAACCGCGTGAAGGCGAACCTCGAGAACCGCACGCAGAGCCTCAACATGGAGGACTTCATCTACCAGGTGGAGGTCCCCATGGAGGAGGTCGTCGAGATCAAGAACGCGCAGCGCAAGGTCGTCAAGCGCGTCCGGATCCCCGGCTACGTCCTCGTCCGCATGGAGATGACCGACGAGTCGTGGGGCGCCGTGCGTCACACGCCGGGCGTCACGTCGTTCGTCGGCCACACGCACCAGCCGGTGCCGCTCACGCACGACGAGGTCTTCTCGATGCTCGCGCCGTCGCTGCAGGCCAAGGCCCCCGCGACCGCGGCCGCCGCGACTAAGAGCGCCGCGCAGATCCAGGTCGACTTCACGGTCGGCGAGTCGGTCACCGTCACGGACGGCCCGTTCGACACGCTGCCCGCGACGATCTCCGAGATCAACGCCGAGAACCAGAAGCTCAAGGTGCTCGTCTCGATCTTCGGCCGGGAGACCCCGGTCGAGCTGTCGTTCAGCCAGGTCGCCAAGATCTGACGCTGACGCTGTCGCCCCGCACCGTGGGGCGGCACTGCAACCGGGTCATCGCCCACGGCGTCGGCCCACGAACAAGAGAGGGACGGCTTCATGCCCCCCAAGAAGAAGGTCACCGGCCTGATCAAGCTCCAGATCAAGGCCGGCGCCGCGACGCCCGCGCCGCCGATCGGTCCGGCGCTGGGTCAGCACGGCGTCAACATCATGGAGTTCTGCAAGGCGTACAACGCGGCCACCGAGGCGCAGCGCGGCAACGTCATCCCCGTCGAGATCACGGTGTACGAGGACCGCTCGTTCACCTTCATCACGAAGACGCCGCCGGCCGCCGAGCTGATCAAGAAGGCCGCCGGGGTCGCCAAGGGCTCCCCGACGCCGCACACGGTCAAGGTCGCGACGCTGACGGCCGAGCAGGTGCGCGAGATCGCGAGCACCAAGCTCGAGGACCTCAACGCGAACGACCTCGCCGCGGCGGAGAAGATCATCGCCGGGACGGCCCGCTCCATGGGCATCAAGGTCGAGGGCTGACCGAGCGCGAGCTCGGGGGCTGACGTCCTCACCCCGCCGGTCGGCGTCCGCGCCGACCGGCACCCCACGTCCGAGACCTCGTGACGTGTCGAAGTGCAGTGGCAGGGCCCTGTGCGGCCCGACGGACCACGACTGCTGAGAAGAGAGAAGCAGATGGCGAAGCACAGCAAGGCGTACCGCAACGCCGCCGAGAAGATCGAGGCCGGGCGCATCTACAGCCCGCTCGAGGCCGTCCGGCTGGCGCAGGCGACGTCGACCACGAAGTACGACGCGACCGTCGAGGTCGTCTTCCGCCTCGGTGTCGACCCGCGCAAGGCGGACCAGATGGTCCGTGGCACGGTCAACCTGCCGCACGGCACGGGCAAGACCGCGCGCGTCCTGGTCTTCGCGACCGGTGAGCGCGCCGAGCAGGCCCGCGCGGCCGGCGCCGACGAGGTCGGTGGCGACGAGCTGATCGAGAAGGTGGCCGCCGGCTACACCGACTTCGACTCGGCCGTGGCGACCCCGGACCTCATGGGCAAGGTCGGCCGCCTGGGCAAGGTCCTGGGTCCGCGTGGCCTCATGCCGAACCCGAAGACCGGCACCGTGACGATGGACGTGGCCAAGGCCGTGTCCGACATCAAGGGCGGCAAGATCGAGTTCCGCGTGGACCGTCACGCGAACCTGCACTTCATCATCGGCAAGACGTCGTTCTCCGAGACCAACCTGGTGGAGAACTACGCCGCGGCGCTCGAGGAGATCCTGCGTCTCAAGCCGTCTGCGTCGAAGGGCCGCTACATCACGAAGGCCACGATCTCCACGACGAACGGCCCCGGCATCCTGCTCGACCAGAACAAGACCCGGAACCTGACGTCCGAGGACGACGCCGCCTGACGCGTCCCTCGCACGACGAAGGCCCGATCCCCCCTGCGGATCGGGCCTTCGTCGTTCCGGGCGACGTGCCGCCGCGGACGTCAGGACGAGCGCGTCGCCGACGACGCCGGACGGGTCCGGGCGACGAGCTCGAGCGGTCGCTGCCACAGCCCGACGAGCCACGCGCGCTCCTCGTCCGTGGGCTCCGCGCCGAGGGTGAGCTGCGCGGTCCACTCGACCGCGGAGCTCAGCGTGCGGGCCACGGCGGTCGCGCGCGTCGGGAGCGCGTCCCCGCCGAGCTCGCGGTACTGCGCGACGAAGCTCGCCACCGGGTCCAGCCCCCACGCGGGGTCGAGCGCCGGACCGAGCGCGAGCGCGAGCCAGTCGAGCGCGGTCGCGACGTCCCACCGCGGGTCGCCGCGTCCGCTGCGGTGCGCCGGCGCGGGAGGGAGCGTCCCGTCGGGCGACGACCGGTCCGCCACGCCGAGGAGCACCGCCCGCGCGACGCCGCGGCTGCGGGTCACCACGACCTCGTCGCCGGTCGCGTCGCCGTGGGTCCACTGGACCGCTGACCAGGACCGCCGTGCCTCGTCGACCGCCCGCAGCACGCCCGGGTGGGCACGTGCGGCCCACACCGGTCCGACGTCGCCGGGCAGGTCGGCGAGCCACCGTGGCAGCGGCTCGCGCAGCACCCACGGCAGCTCGGCGAGCGGGACGGCCGAGGTCAGCGGCGTGCGGTGCAGCCGCACGAGCGCCGCACCCCACGCGGACAGGAGCTGGCGCAGCTCCACCCGCAGGCTCGGGAGCGGCCCGTGGTCGTGCATCGCGGCCGCCACCTCCTCGAGCTCGCGCACGAGCGACCGTGCGACCGGTACCTCGGCGTGCGCCCCCTCCCGGTGGCGCGCGTCCGACGTGACCTGGCCCGTGGGGGCGGCCGCGGGTGCGACCGCCCCCACGGGACGGGGCGACGCCGGCAGCGTCGTCACCGTCGCGGTCGTCGCGTGCCCCGCCGACACGGCGCGGTGCACGGTCGGGACGGGAGCCGTCGGCGCCAGACCGGCCGTCTCCGGAGATCCGGCGGCGGCGTGCCGGCCGGTGCTCGGACGCAGCGCGATGACGCGGGCGAGCGGGGCGCGGTCGACGCCGTGCGGTTCGGCCAGGACGGTCATGGTCGGGGCTCCTCGTGTGCTCGTCGGTCGTCGGCGGTGCCGGCTACCGCGCCCGACCCTGCACGACGGCGGTGACATAGCCGGCCCAGAACGCCTCCCGGCGGCTGCGCGCGGCAGCGGCGCGGGCGCGTGCGACGAGGGCCGCCGCGTTCTGCCGGCCGTGCACCTGCGCGTACGCCTGCAGCAGCGCCTCGGTGAAGGGCTCGGTGAAGGGCTCGGTGAACGGTTCGGTGAACGGCTCGGTGAAGGGCTCCGTGAACGGTTCCGTGAACGGCTCGGTGAACGGGTTCGCGCCGAGCGCCTCGGTGAAGGGCTCGGTGAAGGGTTCGGTGAACGGTTCGGTGAACGGTTCCGTGAAGGGTTCGGTGAACGGGTTCGCGCCGAGCGCCTCGGTGAAGGGCTCGGTGAAGGGCTCGGTGAACGGTTCGGTGAACGGCTCGGTGAAGGGTTCGGTGAACGGGTTCGCGCCGAGCGCCTCGGTGAAGGGCTCGGTGAAGGGTTCGGTGAACGGTTCGGTGAACGGCTCGGTGAAGGGTTCGGTGAACGGGTTCGCGCCGAGCGCCTCGGTGAAGGGCTCGGTGAACGGTTCGGTGAACGGCTCCGTGAAGGGCTCGGTGAACGGCTGCGCGGCCGCGCCCAGACGGTGCTCGCGGACCCCGGCACCGCCGTCACGGACGTCGGGACCCGCGGGTGTGCCGGTCGGCCGAGGCGCCGTGACGCGTCCGCCGCCCGCGGGGGCCGACGGACGCTGCCCGGCGGGACGGCGTCGCCGCCGCGCGCGGTAGGCGGCGGACACGGGCGGGAACAGGCCGCCTGCGGCGCTCGCGCCGGAGAGGGCCTGCGCCTGCGCAGCGCGCCCTGCCGCGGCGACCCGTGCGCGGGCGGCGCGGACGGTCGCGGGGGTCGCGACGTCGACACCGAGGGTGCCGAGCACCGCGTCGATGGGGTTCGCGACGGAGTAGGAGCCGTCGTGCTCGCCGGCCCACAGCAGCCCGACGACCTTGCCGTCCTCGTCGACCACGGCGGACCCGGAGTCCCCGCCGGCGGAGAAGGACGTCTGACCGGGCTCGGGCTCGATGCGGATCTGGTCGCGCAGCGTGCGCCAGCCGATGCCGGGGCCGAAGTCGACGGACGTGGTGAAGTCGGTCGAGACGACGCGACCGGTGCGCAGTCCCGTGGTGCGGCCGTGCTTGCGGACGAGCGTGCCGTCGACGGCGTCCGCGGAGCCGGTCACGGCGCCGATGCCGACGATCCCCGGGACCCAGCGGGCGCCGGGCACGAGCGCGACGAGCGCGGCGTCGATGCGGTCGGTGAGGGCGCCGCGCACGAGCACGCCGACCTGGTCGCGGGGGCCGCCGCCGTCGGCGCGGGCGGGCTGCACCCACCGGCTGCCGACGTCCTCGAGCCCGTCGCCGGCGGCGACGTGCCAGTTGGTGAGCGCGAGCGCCCGGCCGGTGTGACGCTCGGTGACGACGACGCCGAGCGTGCCGTTGACGGTGCGCAGCTCGGCGGACGACGCGCCCTGGATCGTCACGGGGTCGACGGGGCCGATGCTGACGCCGCCGGCGAGCGGGCGGACGCGCCCGCGCATGAGCGTGGTCGGCGTCCCCTCGACGGTCGCCTCCTGGTGCAGCACGACGCGGTGCTCGACGACGTCGGTCGGCACGCCGTCGATGCTCGCGGGGATGCGCTGGTCGTCCGGCAGGTCGGCCGCGTCGAGCTTGCGGGCGACGTGCACGACGATCGCCTGACGGCCCGTGGGGCGGCCGTCGGACCACTTCTCGCCGATGTCGACCCCCACGACGCCGGGGCGGGCGATGAGCGCGTCCTCGTGGCCGCGCTTCGTGGGACGGATCTGGTCCCGGCTCAGGGGCTCGGGCGCGCTGTCCTGCTCGGTCATGTCCTGCGTCTCCTCGGATGGTCGAGAACCACGGTCCGCCGCTGACCGGGACGCGGCCCGACGAGCGGGCTGCACAGGGGGTCGGTCGGGCGGGTGCTGGCGAGGAGCCGTCGGGAGCGGCCCAGATACACGTCGCAGCAGGTTTCTTCCCGGCGCGTGTATCTGGAGCGGTCGGGACGGCTCCTGTCCGTCGACCCCGGCACGGGGGAGCGGCGTCCG
The DNA here is from genome assembly GCF_000212695.1 of Cellulomonas fimi ATCC 484. NCBI lineage: Bacteria > Bacillati > Actinomycetota > Actinomycetes > Micrococcales > Cellulomonadaceae > Cellulomonas > Cellulomonas fimi. The sequence goes on from NC_015514.1 coordinate 1,087,525, forward strand.
CAGGCGCGCGCCGATCGTCCGCCCGTGTCCTCCTTGTCGGGGTTGTCAGGGCCGCCCTACTGTGTCAGGGGCGCGGCCGCCCGACGAGGCCAGCCTGTGAGGGGTCCATGATGAGTGACGACCTGGTGGAGCCGGTGGATGCCGCGCTTCGCGAGGGTGAGGGGCTGGCCGACCAGGCTGCCCGTGCGGTGGTCGCCTACCGCGAGGGGGACCGGGCGCCGCTCGCCGCGCTGGTGCAGGTCATGACGCCGTTGCTGTGGCACACGGTCCGCGCCCAGGGCGTGGACGCGGAGCAGGCGCAGGACCTGGTGCAGAACGTGTGGCTCACGCTCGTGCGGGACATCGAGTCCATCCGCGACCCGCGCGCGACGCTCCAGTGGATGCTGGTGACGGCGAAGCGCGCGGCGTGGCGGGCCGTGCGACGCACGCGGGAGGACCTCGTCCGGCACGAGCACGACGAGCACGTGACGGACTGGCTGTCGGCCCCGGCCGACGACCGGCCGGACACCGTCGCGCTCCGTTCGGAGCGGGACCGGGTGCTGTGGGAGCACGTCGCGAGCCTGCCGGACCGCTGCCGGCGTCTGCTCGGGCTGGTGGCGCTCGTGGACCGGCCGGACTACACGGTCGTGTCACGGGCGCTCGGCATGCCGGTCGGGAGCATCGGCCCGACCCGCGGCCGTTGCCTCGCCAAGCTCCGCCTCGCCCTGTCCGACGACCCCGCCTGGAGCCTGTCATGAGCACCGACGAGAGCACCCTCGCCATGGTGGCGGCCGGTCCCCTGGACGTCGCGGACCTCGAGATCCTCACCCGTCTCGCGGCTCTCGTGGACACCTCGGACCCGGTGCCTGCGGGCCTCGTGGACCGGATCGGCATGGCACTGACGATCGAGGCCCTGCACGCCGAGCTCGCCGAGCTGCACCTCGTCGGTGACCCGGCGCTCGCGGTCCGCGCCGACGAGACGAGCATCGAGGCCGGCACGATCACGTTCACGACGGACGTGCTGACCGTGATGATCTCGGTCCACCCGGAGGCGGGTCGCGTGCGCGTCGACGGCTGGGCGGCCCCGGCCGCGGAGCTCGCGGTGGAGCTGCACCAGTCGGGTGACGTGACGACGGTGACGTCGGACGTCGACGGCCGGTTCTCGTTCTCCGAGGTCGAGCGGGGCCCGGCGCGCCTGGTCCTGCGACGCCCGTCGGACCCGCGGGTCCCGATCGTGACACCGCAGATCGAGCTGTAGCGCAGATGTCGGAGCAGGGCGGCCCGGCGGCGGCCGGGCCGCCCTCCCTCGTCGTCCTCGGAGAGGCGCTGGCGCGCGCCGAGACCGAGAACGCCGAGGGGAGGCCGACGCGTGCCCGCCGACGGCTGCGCCCGCTCCTGCACGAGCTGTCGGGGCTGACACGCAGCCCGGACGTGGCCCGGCTGCGCGGGCGCGCGCTGGTCGAGCTCGCGAAGGCGGACTTCGAGACGCGGGGGGCACCGGGCCCTGCGCTCGACGAGCTCGACGCGATGCTCGTGGAGCACGAGCGCGACCCGGTGCGCGGCTGGCCGGGCCTGGTCCCGGCGGTCGCGGGGCTGCGCGGACTGCTGGCGTTGCGTGCGGGCCGTCAGCACGAGGCGCTGCACTGGCTGGACGAGGCGGTCGCGTCGATCGACGACGCCGACCCCATCGACGCGTGCCGCGTGCTGCTCAACCGGGGTGTGCTGCACACGGACATGCACCACGTCGCGCTGTCCCGCGCGGACTACGCGGAGTGCGCGCGCCGCGCGCGCCGGGCGGGGTTCGAGCTGCTGACGTTCAAGGCGGAGCACAACCTCGGCTACCTGGACTTCGTCGCGGGGAACCTGCCGGAGGCGCTGGCCCGGATGGAGGCGGCGGCACGCATCCTGCCCGGACCGCCGCGCCCGACGGCCCTGCTCGACCGTGCCCGCGTGCTGCTGGAGGCGGGCCTGGTCGGGGTCGCGGACCAGACGCTCGAGCAGGCGGCGGCGCTGTTCGAGCAGCACCGCCGCGTGCGGGACGTCGCGGAGTGCGAGCTGGGCCGCGCGGAGTGCGCGCTGCTGCGCGGCGACGTCGTCGCGGCTCGTGGGTTCGCGGCGTCGGCCGCGCGCCGGTTCCGCCGCCGCCGGGAGGACGCGTGGGTCGTGCGGGCCGACCTGCTCGCGCTGCAGGTGGACGCGGTCGCGTTCGCGCAGGCGCCGGCGGACGACCCGCGCACGCGCGCGCTGTGGGCGGGGCTCGCGCGGCGCGCGGCGCGGCTCGAGGCGACGTGCCGGGCGACGGGCCGCACGGGCTGGGAGGTCGGGGCGGCGTACGTGCGGATCGAGGCGGACCTGGCCCGGGGGGCGCTGGACGCGCCGGGCGTGCTGCTGGACGAGCTGGGCACGGTGCGGGGGAGCGACCCGATCGCGGTGCGGCTGCACGGCCGCTGGCTGCGCGCCAAGCTCGCGCTCGCGGCGGGCGAGCGGTCGCGGGCCGTGCGGTTCGTGCACGCGGGTCAGCGGGACCTGGCGCTGCACCGCTCGCGGTTCGGCTCCCTGGACCTGCGGACGGCGGGTGCGGTGCACGGGCGTGCGCTGGCGTCCCTCGACATCGAGCTCGCGCTCGCGACGGGCCGGCCGGCGGCGGTGCTGGACGCGGCCGAGCGGGTGCGCGCGGTGATCGGCGGCACCCCGCGCGTCAACCCGCCGAGCGACCCGGAGTCCGCGGCCCTGCTGTCGCAGCTGCGGCGGCTCATCGACGACTCGCGCGGCGTGATCGGCCGCGCGAGCGCGGACCCGGTGCGCTCGCGGGCGTTCCGGGAGGCGCAGCGGCTCAAGCACGAGATCCTCGCCCGCTCGTGGCACGAGCGGGGACAGGCGGGCGACGAGCGTCCCGGGCGCGCGGCGGACGTGCGCCGCGTGCTCGCGGCACGGCCGGGCAGCGTCCTGGTCGACATCGGGGTGCACGGGGGCCGGCTCCTCGCGGTGACGTTCTCGGCGCGAGGCGCGGTCCTGCACGAGCTGGGGGAGGCGTCCGACGTCGCCGAGCTCGTGCGGCGCGTGCACGCGGACCTCGAGGTGACGGCGAACCCCCTGGTCCCGGCCGAGCTGCGCGACGTGGCGCACCGGTCCCTCGCGCACGGCACGGCGTCGCTCGAGTCCCGCCTGGCGCCGGTGCTGGACGCGCCGGACGAGCTGGTGGTCGTGGCGACGGGCTGGCTGGGGGCGCTGCCGTGGTCGATGCTCGGCCCGCGTCGGGGCCGAGCGACGGTGGTCGCCCCGTCGGTGCACCACTGGGCCCGGTACGCGGGGACGGCGCCGGAGGTGCCCGAGCAGGTCACGGCGGTCGCGGGACCGGGCCTGCGGCACGCCGACGACGAGGCGCGCGAGGTCGGGGCCGCGTGGCCGCAGGGCCGGTCGGTCGTGGGCGCGGACGCGACGGTCGCGCGGATGATCGAGCTGCTCGGGTCGCCGGGGATCGTCCACCTCGCGGCGCACGGCCGGCACGAGCCGGACAACCCGCTGTTCTCGTCGGTGCGCCTGGCGGACGGCCCGCTGTTCGCGCACGAGCTCGACGCGGGGGGCCGCACGCCGGACCTGGTGGTGCTCTCGTCGTGCGAGGTGGGCCGCGCGAGCGTGCGTGCGGGCGGTGAGGCCCTGGGCATGGCGAGCGTGCTGCTGCGCCGGGGCGTGGGCTGCGTCGTCGCGGCGATCGCCCCGCTGCCGGACGAGACGGCGATGCGTGTCATGACGCACGTGCACGCGCTGCTGCGCGACGGCGTCCCGGTGGCGCGCGCGGTCGCGGCGGCGGTCGAGAGGGACGCGCAGCGCACGGGGGAGGTCGCACCGCTGATGTGCTTCGGCGCACCGGTCTGAGGCGCGATTTGGGCCCGCGGCGGGCGTGCCGTAGTCTTGTGGGGCCCAAGACCGCCGGTCGTCGGCGTCGCGTTCCGTGACCTCGACCGAAGTCCCGCAGCAGCGGAGGCCAGCGCAGGTGAGAGTTCCCGGACGGAACGGCCACGCCGATCCCGATGTCGAGCCCCGCGCCTGCGCGGGGCTCTTTCTTTTGTGCGGGACCTGGACACCGGCGGCACCACCATCGGAAGGATTGCCATGGCGAGGCCGGACAAGGCAGCCGCTGTCGCAGAGCTCACGGACCGGTTCCGTGAGTCCAACGCGGCCGTGCTGACCGAGTACCGCGGGCTCACCGTCGCGCAGCTCAAGACTCTGCGCAAGGCGCTCAGCGGCAACGCAACCTACGCCGTGGTGAAGAACACGCTGACCGCGATCGCGGCCAAGGACGCCGGCCTGACGGGCCTCGACGACGCGCTTGCGGGCCCGTCGGCGATCGCTTTCGTCACCGGCGACCCGGTCGAGGCCGCGAAGGGTCTGCGTGACTTCGCCAAGGCGAACCCCGCACTGGTCATCAAGGGCGGTGTCCTCGAGGGACGCGCCCTGACCGCTGCGGAGGTCACGAAGCTCGCGGACCTCGAGTCCCGCGAGGTGCTCCTGGCCAAGGCGGCCGGTGCGATGAAGGCGAAGCTCTACCAGGCTGCGTACGTCTTCACCGCGAACACCGCCCAGGCCGCCCGTGTCATCGATGCCCTGCGTCAGAAGCAGGAGTCGGAAGGCGCTGCCGCCTGACCGTCCCGGTCCCCGGGGCGGCCTCGCGTCGCGCACACCCCCACATCTGCTTCGGCAGCCGCAGCGGCTGACCGGGCACCCGACGAAAGGAACGCCATCATGGCGAAGCTCAGCACCGACGAGCTCATCGAGCAGTTCAAGGGCCTCACCCTCATCGAGCTCTCCGAGTTCGTGAAGGCCTTCGAGGAGGTCTTCGAGGTCACCGCCGCCGCCCCCGTCGCCGTCGCGGCCCCCGCCGCCGGTGGTGGCGCGGCCGAGGTCGAGGCCGAGGAGGAGAAGGACTCGTTCGACGTCGTCCTCGAGGCCGCCGGTGACAAGAAGATCCAGGTCATCAAGGAGGTGCGCGCCCTCACGTCCCTCGGCCTGAAGGAGGCCAAGGACCTGGTGGACGAGGCCCCCAAGGCCGTCCTGGAGGGTGTCAACAAGGAGGCCGCCGAGAAGGCGAAGGCGCAGCTCGAGGGCGCCGGCGCCACGGTCACCCTCAAGTGATCTGACTCCGGCGGCCCTGGGCTGCCGGAGGCGCTCCGCACGAAGGCCGCATCCCCGCGACGGGGGTGCGGCCTTCGTCGTGCCCCACGGGGCCGTGCACAGGCCCGTCGTGGCGCTCCGGGGCGGGCCGGTGGCGGGGTCGACGGTGGCCGGGATCCGCTGTCCGACCTGCCCGGCTTTCGCGTGGCGGGTGACGTGTGCCACCATGTGCGGCGGCGACAACGGGGTCGTCGTGCGGGCGGAGCCGCCCGTATCGAGCAGGGCAAGGGAAGGGTGTCGACGACGGCGTCGAGGCCTCGGTCGTCGGTCGACGCCGGGTGGACTTTCCCATGCCGGTTGAGTATGCTAGCGCTTTGCGCTGGCCTGTGCCCGCGATCCCGTATAACCCGAGCAGTGGACGTCGTACGTGCGCGACGGTTCCGCAGCTCGCACGGCCGGGGGATCGCGCCCCGCCTGACCTGCGCAGCGTGCACACGATCCGCAGGGAAGGACCCCTCTTGGCTGCCTCGCGCACCCCTTCTGCACCGACCGCTGACGCCATCGCGAACCGCACCGCATCCCGTCGCATCTCCTTCGCCAAGATCCACGAGCCGCTCGAGGTCCCCGACCTGCTCGGTCTGCAGACCGAGAGCTTCGACTGGCTGCTCGGCAACGAGCGCTGGCAGGCCCGCGTGGCCGCCGCCCTCGAGGCCGGCCGCCAGGACGTCCCCGAGACGGCCGGGCTGGAGGAGATCTTCGAGGAGATCTCGCCGATCGAGGACTTCGGCGGGTCCATGTCCCTCTCGTTCCGCGAGCACCGCTTCGAGCCGCCGAAGTACACGGCCGAGGAGTGCAAGGAGAAGGACTTCACGTACGCGGCGCCGCTGTTCGTCACCGCCGAGTTCGTCAACTACACGACCGGTGAGATCAAGAGCCAGACGGTCTTCATGGGCGACTTCCCGCTCATGACGGAGCGCGGCACGTTCATCATCAACGGCACCGAGCGCGTCGTCGTCTCGCAGCTCGTCCGGTCGCCCGGCGTGTACTTCGAGCGCATGGCCGACAAGACGTCCGACAAGGACATCCTCACGGCCAAGGTCATCCCGAGCCGTGGCGCGTGGCTCGAGTTCGAGATCGACAAGCGCGACAACGTCGGCGTCCGCGTCGACCGCAAGCGCAAGCAGAACGCGACCGTCCTGCTCAAGGCGCTGGGCATGACCGAGGCGGAGATCCGCGAGGAGTTCGCCGCGTACCCGGCCGTCATCGAGACGCTCGAGAAGGACCACGTCCAGACGCAGGACGAGGCGCTGCTCGACCTCTACCGCAAGATCCGCCCGGGCGAGCCGCCGACCGTCGAGGCCGGCCGCGCGCTCATCGAGAACTTCTACTTCAACCCCAAGCGCTACGACCTGGCGAAGGTCGGCCGCTACAAGCTGAACAAGAAGCTCGGCCAGGACGCGCCCCTCGCGGACTCGGTCCTGACGCTCGCGGACGTCGTCGCGACGATCAAGTACCTCGCGTCGCTGCACATCGACCTGCCCACGCTGCCCGGCACGCGGGCCGGCGAGGCGATCGAGATCCGCGTCGAGACGGACGACATCGACCACTTCGGCAACCGCCGCATCCGTGCGGTCGGCGAGCTCATCCAGAACCAGGTCCGCACGGGCCTGTCCCGGATGGAGCGCGTCGTGCGCGAGCGCATGACGACGCAGGACGTCGAGGCCATCACGCCGCAGACGCTCATCAACATCCGTCCCGTCGTCGCCTCCATCAAGGAGTTCTTCGGGACGAGCCAGCTGTCGCAGTTCATGGACCAGAACAACCCGCTCGCGGGCCTGACGCACAAGCGGCGTCTGTCGGCCCTCGGCCCGGGTGGTCTGTCCCGCGACCGCGCCGGCATGGAGGTCCGCGACGTCCACCCGTCGCACTACGGCCGCATGTGCCCGATCGAGACCCCTGAGGGTCCGAACATCGGCCTCATCGGCTCGCTCGCGTCGTTCGGGCGGATCAACCCGTTCGGCTTCGTCGAGACGCCCTACCGCAAGGTCGTCGACGGCCGCGTGACCGACGAGGTGCACTACCTCACGGCCGACGACGAGGACCGTCACGTCATCGCGCAGGCGAACGCGCCGCTCCTCGAGGACGGCACGTTCGAGGAGGACCGCGTCCTCGTCCGCGTCAAGGGCGGCGAGATCGAGTACGTCACCGGCGAGAACATCGACTACATGGACGTCTCCCCGCGCCAGATGGTGTCGGTCGCGACGGCCCTGATCCCGTTCCTCGAGCACGACGACGCGAACCGTGCCCTCATGGGCGCCAACATGCAGCGCCAGGCCGTGCCGCTGGTCCGCTCCGAGGCGCCGCTCGTCGGCACCGGCATGGAGCGTCGTGCGGCGGTCGACGCGGGCGACGTCATCGTCGCGACGAAGCCGGGTGTCGTCACGGAGGTGTCGGCGGACCTCATCGTCACCGCCAACGACGACGCGACCACGTCGACGTACCGCGTGGCGAAGTTCCGCCGCTCGAACCAGGGCACGTCCTACAACCAGCGCGTGCTGGTCGACACCGGCGCGCGCGTCGAGGTCGGCTCGGTGCTCGCGGACGGCCCGGCGACGGACGAGGGCGAGCTCGCGCTCGGCCGCAACCTGCTCGTCGCGTTCATGTCGTGGGAGGGCCACAACTACGAGGACGCGATCATCCTGTCGCAGCGCCTCGTGCAGGACGACGTGCTGTCCTCGATCCACATCGAGGAGCACGAGGTCGACGCGCGCGACACCAAGCTCGGCCCCGAGGAGATCACGCGGGACATCCCGAACGTCTCCGAGGAGGTCCTCGCGGACCTCGACGAGCGCGGCATCATCCGCATCGGCGCCGAGGTCGCGGCGGGCGACATCCTCGTCGGCAAGGTCACCCCGAAGGGCGAGACCGAGCTGACCCCCGAGGAGCGTCTGCTCCGCGCGATCTTCGGCGAGAAGGCGCGCGAGGTCCGCGACACGTCGCTCAAGGTGCCGCACGGCGAGTCCGGCACGGTCATCGAGGTGCGCACGTTCAGCCGCGAGGACGGCGACGAGCTGCCCGCCGGCGTGAACGAGCTGGTCCGCGTGTACATCGCGCAGCGCCGCAAGATCACGGACGGCGACAAGCTCGCCGGTCGTCACGGCAACAAGGGCGTCATCTCGAAGATCCTCCCCGTCGAGGACATGCCGTTCCTCGCGGACGGCACGCCGGTCGACGTCGTGCTCAACCCGCTGGGTGTGCCCGGTCGTATGAACGTCGGGCAGGTCCTCGAGACGCACCTCGGGTGGGTCGCGAAGCAGGGCTGGGACATCGAGCTGGCCGAGGGTGACGTGTCGTGGCGCGAGGGCGTCCCGGCGGTCGCCGCGAAGTCGCCGGCCGGCAACCCGGTCGCGACGCCGGTGTTCGACGGCGTGCCGGAGGAGACCCTCACGGGTCTGCTCGGCTCGACGCTGCCGAACCGTGACGGCGAGCGCACCGTGCAGCAGGACGGCAAGGCGCGCCTGTTCGACGGCCGCTCCGGCGAGCCGTTCCCGGACCCGGTCGCGGTCGGCTACATGTACATCCTCAAGCTGCACCACCTGGTCGACGACAAGATCCACGCCCGCTCGACCGGCCCGTACTCGATGATCACGCAGCAGCCGCTGGGTGGTAAGGCGCAGTTCGGCGGTCAGCGGTTCGGCGAGATGGAGGTGTGGGCCCTCGAGGCGTACGGCGCCGCCTACACGCTCCAGGAGCTCCTCACCATCAAGTCCGACGACGTGCCGGGCCGCGTGAAGGTCTACGAGGCCATCGTCAAGGGCGAGAACATCCCCGACTCGGGCATCCCGGAGTCCTTCAAGGTCCTCCTCAAGGAGATGCAGTCGCTCTGCCTGAACGTCGAGGTGCTGTCGTCCGACGGCGTGTCCATCGACATGAAGGAGAACGACGACGAGGTCTACCGCGCCGCGGAGGAGCTCGGCATCGACCTGTCGCGTCGCCCCAACGCCAGCAGCATCGAAGAGATCTGACGCCGAGCCTGCCGCGGGCGGTCCCGACCGCCCGCGGCAGCGCCCGCACCCCTTGCACCATTCCGTCCGCCGGGCACGACCCGGCAAGCGAAGGAAGTAGGACCCCTTGCTCGACGTCAACGTCTTCGACGAGCTGCGCATCGGCCTGGCCACGGCCGACGACATCCGTGCCTGGTCGCACGGCGAGGTGAAGAAGCCCGAGACCATCAACTACCGGACCCTGAAGCCGGAGAAGGACGGTCTCTTCTGCGAGAAGATCTTCGGTCCCACCCGGGACTGGGAGTGCTACTGCGGCAAGTACAAGCGTGTCCGCTTCAAGGGCATCATCTGCGAGCGCTGCGGCGTCGAGGTGACGCGCTCGAAGGTGCGCCGTGAGCGCATGGGCCACATCGAGCTGGCCGCGCCGGTCACGCACATCTGGTTCTTCAAGGGTGTGCCGTCGCGCCTGGGCTACCTGCTCGACCTGGCGCCCAAGGACCTCGAGAAGGTCATCTACTTCGCGGCCTACATGATCACGTGGGTCGACGAGGAGGGCCGTCACGAGGACCTCCCGAACCTCCAGAACGAGATCGACCTGGAGAAGAAGGAGATCGCGGACCGCCGCGACAACGACATCAACGCCCGCGCGCTCAAGCTCGAGTCCGACCTGGCCGAGCTCGAGGCCGAGGGTGCCAAGGCCGACGCGCGCCGCAAGGTCCGCGACTCGGCCGAGCGCGAGATGGCCCAGATCCGCAAGCGCGCGGACGCGGAGCTCGAGCGCCTCGAGACGGTGTGGGACCGGTTCAAGAACCTCAAGGTCGCGGACCTCGAGGGCGACGAGCTGCTCTACCGCCAGCTGCAGGACCGCTACGGCAACTACTTCGAGGGCTCGATGGGCGCCGCGGCGATCCAGAAGCGTCTCGAGGCGTTCGACCTGGAGGCGGAGTCCGACAACCTGCGCGAGATCATCAAGACGGGCAAGGGCCAGCGCAAGACGCGTGCCCTCAAGCGTCTGAAGGTCGTCAACGCGTTCCTCACGACGAGCAACTCGCCGACGGGCATGGTCCTCGACGCGGTCCCGGTCATCCCGCCGGACCTGCGCCCGATGGTCCAGCTCGACGGTGGCCGCTTCGCCACGTCGGACCTGAACGACCTGTACCGCCGCGTCATCAACCGGAACAACCGCCTCAAGCGGCTCCTGGACCTGGGCGCGCCGGAGATCATCGTCAACAACGAGAAGCGGATGCTCCAGGAGGCCGTGGACTCGCTGTTCGACAACGGCCGTCGTGGTCGCCCGGTCACGGGCCCCGGCAACCGGCCGCTGAAGTCGATCTCCGACATGCTCAAGGGCAAGCAGGGCCGGTTCCGCCAGAACCTGCTCGGCAAGCGCGTCGACTACTCGGGCCGTTCGGTCATCGTCGTCGGCCCGCAGCTCAAGCTGCACCAGTGCGGCCTGCCGAAGCAGATGGCGCTCGAGCTCTTCAAGCCGTTCGTCATGAAGCGGCTCGTGGACCTCAACCACGCGCAGAACATCAAGTCCGCCAAGCGGATGGTCGAGCGCGCCCGCCCGGTCGTGTGGGACGTGCTCGAGGAGGTCATCACCGAGCACCCGGTGCTGCTGAACCGCGCACCCACGCTGCACCGTCTGGGCATCCAGGCGTTCGAGCCGCAGCTCGTCGAGGGCAAGGCGATCCACCTGCACCCGCTCGTGTGCGCCGCGTTCAACGCGGACTTCGACGGCGACCAGATGGCCGTCCACCTGCCCCTGAGCGCGGAGGCGCAGGCCGAGGCCCGCATCCTCATGCTGTCGAGCAACAACATCCTCAAGCCGTCGGACGGCCGTCCGGTGACCATGCCCTCGCAGGACATGATCATCGGCCTGTTCCACCTGACCTCCGACAAGGAGGACCCGGAGGGCGCGGGCCGGGCGTTCAGCTCGGTGTCCGAGGCGATCATGGCGTTCGACCAGGGCACGCTGGACCTCAACGCGGTCGTCAAGATCCGCTTCGACGACCTCGTGCTGTCGGAGGCGGACGCGCCCGAGGGCTGGACCGAGGGCGAGCCGCTGCTGTTCGAGACGACGCTCGGCCGTGCGCTCTTCAACGAGCTGCTGCCGGTCGACTACCCGTACGAGAACGGCGTCGTCGACAAGAAGCGCCTCTCGGCGATCGTCAACGACCTCGCCGAGCGCTACCCGAAGGTCGCCGTCGCGGCGTCCCTCGACGCGCTCAAGGAGGCCGGCTTCCGCTGGGCGACGCGTTCCGGCGTGACGATCTCGATCTCCGACGTCGCGACCCCGGCCGCGAAGAAGGACATCCTCGAGGAGCACGAGGCGCGGGCCGCCAAGGTCCAGGGCCAGTACGACAAGGGTCTGATCACGGACGACGAGCGCCGTCAGGAGCTCATCGAGATCTGGACCCAGGCCACGGACAAGGTCGCCAAGGCGATGCAGGAGAACTTCCCTGCCCGCAACACGGTGTACCGCATGGTCGGCTCGGGCGCGCGAGGCAACTGGATGCAGGTCCGCCAGATCGCGGGCATGCGTGGTCTGGTCGCCAACCCGAAGGGCGAGATCATCCCGCGCCCGATCAAGGCGAACTACCGCGAGGGCCTGTCCGTCCTCGAGTACTTCATCGCGACGCACGGCGCCCGCAAGGGTCTGGCGGACACCGCTCTGCGGACCGCCGACTCGGGCTACCTGACGCGTCGTCTGGTGGACGTCTCGCAGGACGTCATCGTCCGCGAGGAGGACTGCGGCACCGAGCGCGGCCTGACGATGCCGATCGGCATCCCGGCCGGCGACGGCCTGCGTCGTCACGACAAGGTCGAGACGAGCGTCTACTCGCGCACGCTGGCGACGGACATCGAGGTCGACGGCGAGCTCATCGGCCACGCCGGTGACGACGTCGGCGACGTGCTGCTGGACCGCCTGCTCGAGTCGGGCGTCGACACGCTCAAGGTGCGCTCCGTGCTCACCTGCGAGTCGCGCGTCGGCACGTGCGCGAAGTGCTACGGCCGTTCGCTCGCGACGGGCAAGCTCGTCGACATCGGTGAGGCCGTCGGCATCATCGCGGCCCAGTCGATCGGTGAGCCCGGCACCCAGCTGACGATGCGCACGTTCCACACCGGTGGTGTGGCCTCGGCGGACGACATCACGCAGGGTCTGCCGCGTGTCCAGGAGCTCTTCGAGGCCCGCACCCCCAAGGGTGAGGCGCCCATCGCGGAGTTCTCGGGCCGCATCGCGATCGAGGAGGGTGACCGCTCGCGGCGCATCGTCCTCACGCCGGACGACGGCTCGGAGGAGATCGCCTACCCGATCACGAAGCGCTCGCGCCTGCTGGTCAACGACGGCGACCACGTCGCGGTCGGCACCCAGCTGGTCCAGGGTGCGGTCGACCCGAAGAAGGTGCTGCGCATCCTCGGCCCGCGTGCCACGCAGAAGCACCTGGTCGACGAGGTGCAGGAGGTCTACCGCTCGCAGGGCGTGGACATCCACGACAAGCACATCGAGGTCATCGTGCGGCAGATGCTGCGGCGCGTGACGGTCCTCGACTCCGGCACCACGGACCTGCTGCCCGGCGAGCTCGCCGAGCGCAGCCGGTTCGAGGACGCGAACCGCAAGGCCGTGTCCGAGGGTGGCCAGCCGGCGTCGGGCCGTCCCGAGCTCATGGGCATCACGAAGGCGTCGCTCGCGACCGACTCGTGGCTGTCGGCGGCCTCCTTCCAGGAGACGACGCGCGTCCTCACCGAGGCCGCGATGTCGGGTCGTTCCGACCCGCTCCTGGGCCTCAAGGAGAACGTCATCCTCGGCAAGCTCATCCCGGCCGGCACGGGTCTGCCCCGCTACCGGAACATCGCGGTCGAGCCCACCGAGGAGGCGAAGGCCGAGCTGTACCCGACCTTCGGCTACGACGAGATCGACTTCCCCGCCCTGGGCCTCGGCTCCGGCGAGGCGATCCCGCTCGAGGACATCGACTTCGGCGACTTCCGCTGACGTCGAGGCGTCCCGTCGACCCGAGGGGGTCCACCGTCCGCGGTGGGCCCCCTCGGGCGTCGCGGGAGCGGGGAGCCGGTTCCTGCCCCGCGTGCGGCCCGACGAGGATCGCGTAGCGTGGGTGAGGGCCGTCTCTTTGACGCTCCGGAGGCGCCCAGGTAACGTAGGACACCGTGCCCGCGCCGTCGGGCCCTCATGCGTGCACTCGGACGTACCCCTCGCTGACGCGGGGGAGCGGGCCGGGAGCACCGGGTGGTTCCCCCTCCACCGCGTCACCTCCGTCACGGAACACCGGACGGGAAGCGCCGCGGAAGACCGGGGCGACACGCCCGGGCGCGGGGGTCGGTGCGGGACTCCAGACCACGGGACGTAGTCGCGCGACGGGCGACGACCCCCAGCTTGCCGGCCGTCCAGGGTGACGGGGTCCGGTCGACCAGAGCTCATCCAACAGACGGAGACGTAGTGCCTACGATCCAGCAGCTGGTCCGCAAGGGCCGGCAGGCGAAGACGAACAAGTCGAAGACGCCGGCCCTCAAGGGCAGCCCCCAGCGACGCGGTGTGTGCACCCGCGTCTACACCACGACCCCGAAGAAGCCGAACTCGGCCCTCCGCAAGGTGGCCCGCGTGCGTCTCTCGAGCCAGGTCGAGGTCACCGCGTACATCCCCGGTGTCGGCCACAACCTGCAGGAGCACTCGATCGTGCTCGTCCGCGGCGGCCGTGTGAAGGACCTCCCGGGTGTCCGCTACAAGATCGTCCGTGGCGCCCTCGACACGCAGGGCGTCAAGAACCGCAAGCAGGCGCGTAGCCGCTACGGCGCGAAGAAGGTGGGCTGATGCCTCGTAAGGGTCCGGCCCCGAAGCGGCCGCTGATCTCCGACCCGGTCTACGGGTCGCCGGTCGTCACGCAGCTGATCAACAAGGTCCTCCTCGACGGCAAGAAGTCCGTCGCGGAGTCGATCGTCTACGGCGCCCTCGAGGGCGTGCGCGAGAAGACGCAGGGCGACCCGGTCGTCGTGCTCAAGCGCGCGCTCGACAACGTGCGCCCCTCGCTCGAGGTCCGCTCGCGTCGCGTCGGCGGTGCCACGTACCAGGTCCCGGTCGAGGTGCGCCCCGTGCGCCAGACGACCCTGGCCCTGCGCTGGCTCACCGACTACTCGCGCGCCCGTCGCGAGAAGACGATGACCGAGCGCCTCATGAACGAGATCCTGGACGCCTCGAACGGCCTGGGTGCCGCGGTCAAGCGCCGCGAGGACATGCACAAGATGGCCGAGTCCAACAAGGCGTTCGCGCACTACCGCTGGTAATCCCAGCCGGTCGCCGCGCCCCGTCCGTGCTGCTCAGCAGGTGCGGGCGGGGCGGCGGCACCACCACAAGCCAACCGACAAGGGGCAACTCACGTGGCACTGGACGTGCTGACGGACCTGACGAAGGTCCGCAACATCGGCATCATGGCGCACATCGATGCCGGCAAGACCACCACCACCGAGCGGATCCTGTTCTACACCGGGGTCAACTACAAGATCGGTGAGACGCACGACGGCGCGTCGACGATGGACTGGATGGAGCAGGAGCAGGAGCGCGGCATCACGATCACGTCGGCCGCGACGACCTGTTACTGGAAGAACAACCAGATCAACATCATCGACACGCCCGGCCACGTGGACTTCACGGTCGAGGTGGAGCGCTCGCTGCGCGTCCTCGACGGTGCGGTCGCCGTGTTCGACGGCAAGGAGGGCGTCGAGCCCCAGTCCGAGACGGTGTGGCGCCAGGCCGACAAGTACGACGTGCCGCGCATCTGCTTCGTCAACAAGATGGACAAGCTCGGTGCGGACTTCTACTTCACGGTGAAGACGATCGTCGACCGCCTCAAGGCCAAGCCGCTGGTCATCCAGCTGCCGATCGGCTCGGAGAGCGACTTCGTCGGCGTCGTGGACCTCGTCGAGATGCGCGCCCTGGTGTGGCGCGGCGAGACGGCCCTCGGCGAGAAGTACGAGATCGAGGACATCCCGGCCGACCTGCAGGAGAAGGCGCAGCAGTACCGCGCCGAGCTCCTCGAGGCCGTCGCCGAGACCGACGACGAGCTGCTCGAGAAGTTCCTCGGTGGCGAGGAGCTGACGACCGCCGAGATCAAGGCGGGCATCCGCAAGCTCACGGTCGCCTCGCAGGCCTACCCGGTCCTGTGCGGCTCGGCGTTCAAGAACAAGGGCGTGCAGCCCATGCTCGACGCCGTCATCGACTACCTGCCGACGCCCCTGGACGTCCCGGCGGTCGAGGGCCACGACGCCAAGGACCCCGAGGTCGTCATCGAGCGTCACCCCGACGCGACGGAGCCGTTCTCCGCGCTGGCCTTCAAGGTCGCCGCGCACCCGTTCTTCGGCAAGCTGACCTACGTCCGCGTGTACTCGGGCAAGGTCTCGCAGGGCGCCCAGGTGCTCAACTCGACGAAGGGCAAGAAGGAGCGCATCGGGAAGCTCTTCCAGATGCACTCCAACAAGGAGAACCCGGTCGAGGACGCGACCGCGGGCCACATCTACGCCTTCATCGGCCTGAAGGACGTCACCACCGGTGACACCCTGACGGACCCGGCGGCGCCGGTGGTCCTCGAGTCGATGACCTTCCCGGAGCCCGTCATCGACGTGGCCATCGAGCCCAAGACGAAGGGTGACCAGGAGAAGCTCTCCACGGCCATCCAGAAGCTCGCCGAGGAGGACCCGACGTTCCGGGTCAAGCTCGACGAGGAGACCGGCCAGACCGTCATCGGCGGCATGGGCGAGCTCCACCTCGACATCCTCGTCGACCGCATGCGTCGCGAGTTCAAGGTCGAGGCGAACGTCGGCAAGCCGCAGGTCGCGTACCGCGAGACCATCCGCCGCTCGGTGGAGAAGATCGACTACACGCACAAGAAGCAGACCGGTGGCTCGGGCCAGTACGCGAAGGTCCAGATGACCTTCGAGCCGCTGGACCCCGCCGAGGGCGAGCTGTACGAGTTCGAGAACAAGGTCACCGGTGGCCGCATCCCGCGCGAGTACATCCCGTCGGTCGACGCCGGCATCCAGAGCGCGATGCAGCTCGGCGTGCTCGCCGGCTTCCCGCTCGTGGGCGTCAAGGCGATCCTGCTCGACGGCGCGTCGCACGACGTCGACTCCTCGGAGATGGCGTTCAAGATCGCCGGCTCGATGATCCTCAAGGAAGCGGTCCGCAAGGCCGACCCGGTCCTCCTGGAGCCGGTCATGGCCGTCGAGGTCCGCACCCCCGAGGACTACATGGGTGACGTCATCGGCGACATCAACTCGCGCCGCGGCATGATCCAGTCCATGGAGGACGCGACGGGCGTGAAGGTGATCCGCGCCCAGGTTCCTCTCTCCGAGATGTTCGGGTACGTCGGTGACCTGCGGTCGAAGACCCAGGGTCGTGCGGTGTACTCGATGCAGTTCGACAGCTACGCCGAGGTTCCTCGGAACGTTGCCGACGAGATCATCAAGAAGACCCGGGGCGAGTAGTCCCACAGGTCGACACCTGTAGTTCCATCACACAAACCGACCCGTAGGACCGCACGCCTCGCGACTACCGTCCCGGTAGCCGCAGACGGGCACTCTCTACCAAGTCCTGAGGAGGACACCCAGTGGGCAAGGCGAAGTTCGAGCGGACCAAGCCGCACGTCAACATCGGGACCATCGGTCACGTCGACCACGGCAAGACGACGCTGACCGCCGCGATCTCGAAGGTGCTGCACGACAAGTACCCGGACCTGAACCCCTTCACGCCGTTCGACGAGATCGACAAGGCGCCGGAGGAGAAGCAGCGCGGTATCACGATCAACATCGCGCACGTCGAGTACCAGACGGAGAAGCGCCACTACGCGCACGTCGACGCTCCGGGTCACGCCGACTACATCAAGAACATGATCACGGGTGCGGCGCAGATGGACGGCGCCATCCTCGTGGTCGCCGCGACGGACGGCCCGATGGCCCAGACGCGTGAGCACGTCCTGCTCGCCCGTCAGGTCGGCGTGCCCTACCTGCTCGTCGCGCTCAACAAGTCCGACGTCGTGGACGACGAGGAGATCCTCGAGCTCGTCGAGGTCGAGGTGCGCGAGCTCCTCTCCTCGCAGGGCTTCGCGGGCGACGACGTCCCGGTCGTGCGCGTCTCCGGCCTCAAGGCCCTCGAGGGCGACCCGGTCTGGGTCAAGTCCGTCGAGGACCTGCTGGACGCGGTCGACGAGAACGTCCCGGACCCGGTCCGCGACATCGACAAGCCGTTCCTCATGCCGATCGAGGACGTCTTCACGATCACCGGTCGTGGCACCGTCGTCACCGGCCGTGTCGAGCGCGGTCAGCTCAAGGTGAACGAGGAGGTGGAGATCGTCGGCATCAAGGAGAAGGCGATCAAGACCACGGTCACCGGCGTCGAGATGTTCCGCAAGCTGCTCGACTACGCCGAGGCCGGCGAGAACGTCGGTCTGCTCCTGCGCGGCACGAAGCGCGAGGAGGTCGAGCGCGGCCAGGTCGTCGTCAAGCCGGGTTCGATCACGCCGCACACCGAGTTCGAGGGCCAGGTCTACATCCTGGCCAAGGACGAGGGCGGCCGTCACAACCCGTTCTACGGCAACTACCGTCCGCAGTTCTACTTCCGGACGACGGACGTCACCGGTGTCATCACGCTGCCCGAGGGCACCGAGATGGTCATGCCCGGTGACAACACCGAGATCCACGTGAACCTCATCCAGCCCATCGCCATGGAGGAGGGCCTCGGCTTCGCCATCCGCGAGGGTGGCCGCACCGTCGGCTCGGGCCGGGTCACGAAGATCCTCAAGTGATCCCCGCCCCTCGGGGCTGATCGCTGCACGAAGGGCCCGGGAGCTTCGGCTCCCGGGCCCTTCGCCGTCCGCGGCGGCGGTGCCCCGGACGGCGTCAGTGGGAGTCGGGGTACATCGCCTCGCCGTCGCCGTCGAGGTCCTGGCACAGGCCGTACGCCTCGTCGTCGCCGAAGCTGGCGACGCAGTCGGCGTAGCCCTCCACGTGCCGGAACGTGCCGTCGACGGTCGCGTCCGTGCAGTCGGGGTCGCCCGCGGCCGGGTCGCACGGGTCGCCGGGCCGGACGGTGGCCGACGGTGCGGGCGCCGGCTCGGCAGGCGTGCTCGCGGTGGGCGTCGGCGTGGGCGAGGCCGCCGGGGCGGGTGCAGACGTCGTCGCCGCCGTGGCTGAGGCGGACGTCGTCGCGGCGGGCGTCCCGGCGGTGCAGGCGGCAAGGGTGAGGACGGCGGCGAGCGCGACGGCGGTGCGCCCGAGCAGCGGTGAGGTCATGCGCCGAACCGTACTGGCCGGCGTGCTGTGGGGGAGCGCACAGCGGAGCGCGATTGGAGTATCCGCGGTCCGTCTGGCAGACTGTACAAGTTGCCCGCTGGGGGTGGTGTGCCTACGTGCGCCCGACCGGCAGGGCAGACAGACGTGGAGAGCGTCCGGACCCCGGGGTCACCCGGAGGTGGACGCTCGACTACAACCACCGACCTCGTGCCGGAGACGGTACGCAGCGCAGAGGTGCGTCGCGAAAAGCGACACGCCCGAGTGCGGGGGTCGGACGGACCGGTTCGAAGAGAGAGAAGTAGACGACGCCATGGCGGGACAGAAGATCCGCATCCGGCTCAAGTCCTACGACCACGAGGTCATCGACAGCTCGGCGCGCAAGATCGTCGACACGGTGACTCGCGCTGGTGCGTCGGTCGTGGGTCCGGTGCCGCTGCCGACGGAGAAGAACGTCTTCTGCGTCATCCGGTCGCCCCACAAGTACAAGGACAGCCGCGAGCACTTCGAGATGCGCACGCACAAGCGGCTGATCGACATCATCGACCCCACGCCGAAGGCCGTCGACTCGCTCATGCGTCTCGACCTGCCTGCGGACGTGAACATCGAGATCAAGCTCTGACGCTGGGAAGGAACTGATCTTCATGGTTACCCAGCAGAACGCGCGCCCCGTCACGGCGCTGCTCGGCACCAAGCTCGGCATGACGCAGCTCTGGGACGACAACGGTCGTCTCGTGCCCGTCACCGTGGTTGCGGTCGGCACCAACGTCGTGACGCAGGTCCGCTCCGCTGAGACCGACGGCTACGCCGCTGTGCAGCTCGCCTTCGGCGAGATCAAGCCGACCAAGGTCACCAAGCCGCTCAAGGGCCACTTCGAGAAGGCCGGCGTCACGCCGCGCCGGCACGTGGCCGAGATCCGTACGTCGGACGCCGCCGAGTTCACGCTCGGTCAGGAGCTCACGGCCGCCGCCTTCGAGGCCGGCCAGCTCGTCGACGTCATCGGGACGACCAAGGGCAAGGGCACCGCCGGTGTCATGAAGCGCCACGGCTTCGCCGGCGTGAGCGCGTCCCACGGTTCGCACCGCAACCACCGCAAGCCGGGCTCGATCGGTGGCGCGTCGACGCCGTCGCGCGTGTTCAAGGGCCTGCGCATGGCCGGTCGGATGGGCAACGCCCGTCAGACCACCCAGAACCTGACCGTGCACGCGGTCGACGCCGAGCGGGGTCTCCTGCTCGTCAAGGGTGCCGTTCCCGGCCCCAAGGGTGGCGTCGTCGTCGTGCGTTCCGCTGTGAAGGGTGCGTGACCTCCATGAGCGACACGCTGACGGTCGACGTCCTCGACCCGCAGGGCAAGAAGGCCGGCCAGGCCGAGCTGCCCGCGGACGTCTTCGACGTGCAGACCAACGTCCCGCTGATCCACCAGGTCGTCGTCGCCCAGCTCGCCGCGGCGCGCCAGGGCACCCACGACACCAAGACGCGTGGTGAGGTCCGCGGTGGCGGCAAGAAGCCGTACAAGCAGAAGGGCACCGGTCGCGCCCGCCAGGGTTCGACGCGTGCTCCGCAGTTCGCCGGTGGTGGCGTCGTGCACGGCCCCACGCCGCGCGACTACACGCAGCGCACCCCGAAGAAGATGAAGGCCGCGGCGCTCCGCGGTGCTCTCTCGGACCGCGCCCGTGCCGGCCGCGTGCACGTCGTCTCGGGCTTCGCCCCGGGCACGGCGCCGTCGACGAAGTCCGCTCTCGCCGTCCTCGACAACCTGTCGGGCCGCAAGAACGTGCTGGTCGTCGTCGAGCGTCAGGACGAGATCACGTGGAAGTCGCTGCGGAACGTCGAGCGGGTGCACCTGCTGGTCGCCGACCAGCTCAACACCTACGACGTGCTGATCTCTGACGACGTCGTGTTCACGCAGGGCGCCCTCGACGCGTTCCTGGCCGGCCCCGCCAAGGGTGCCAAGGCCGTGGCGAGCGAGTCCGAGGCCGCCGAGGAGGAGACGAAGTGACCACCGTCGGCAAGGACCCCCGCGACATCCTGATCGCGCCGGTCGTGTCCGAGAAGAGCTACGGCCTTCTGGACGAGGGGAAGTACACCTTCCTCGTCGACCCGCGCGCCAACAAGACCGAGATCAAGATCGCCGTCGAGCAGGTGTTCGGCGTGAAGGTCGAGTCGGTCAACACCGCGAACCGCCAGGGCAAGGCCCGTCGGACCCGGTTCGGCATCGGCCGCCGCAAGGACACGAAGCGTGCGATCGTCACCCTCCGCGAGGGCACGATCGACATCTTCGGCGGACCGGTCGGCTGAGCGGCCCGGAAGGATCTGAGGACTCATGGGAATCCGTAAGTACAAGCCGACGACGCCGGGCCGCCGTGGCTCGTCGGTCGCCGACTTCGTCGAGATCACGCGCTCCACGCCGGAGAAGTCGCTGGTCCGCCCGCTGCACAAGACGGGTGGCCGCAACTCCACCGGTCGTGTGACCACGCGCCACCAGGGTGGCGGTCACAAGCGTGCGTACCGCGTCATCGACTTCCGTCGTCACGACAAGGACGGCGTGCCCGCCAAGGTCGCGCACATCGAGTACGACCCCAACCGCACGGCGCGCATCGCGCTCCTGCACTACGCCGACGGCGAGAAGCGCTACATCATCGCGCCGAACAAGCTGTCGCAGGGTGACGTCATCGAGAACGGCCCCGGCGCCGACATCAAGCCCGGCAACAACCTGCCGCTGCGCAACATCCCGACCGGTACGGTCATCCACGCCATCGAGCTGCGGCCCGGCGGCGGTGCGAAGATCGCGCGCTCGGCCGGTGCGTCCGTGCAGCTCGTCGCGAAGGACGGCCCGTACGCGCAGCTGCGCATGCCGTCCGGCGAGATCCGCAACGTCGACCTGCGCTGCCGCGCCACGGTCGGCGAGGTCGGCAACGCCGAGCAGTCGAACATCAACTGGGGCAAGGCCGGCCGCATGCGGTGGAAGGGCAAGCGCCCCACCGTCCGCGGTGTCGCGATGAACCCGATCGACCACCCGCACGGTGGTGGTGAGGGCAAGACCTCCGGTGGTCGCCACCCGGTCAGCCCGTGGGGTCAGCCTGAGGGCCGCACCCGTCGTCCGAACAAGCCGAGCGACAAGCTCATCGTGCGCCGTCGGCGCACCGGCAAGAAGCGCTGATAGGAGCCCGAGATGCCTCGCAGCCTCAAGAAGGGCCCGTTCGTCGACGGCCACCTCCAGAAGAAGGTCGACGCTCAGAACGAGGCCGGTACGAAGAACGTCATCAAGACGTGGTCCCGCCGTTCGGTCATCACCCCGGACTTCCTGGGCCACACGTTCGCGGTGCACGACGGGCGCAAGCACGCGCCGGTGTTCGTCACGGAGTCGATGGTCGGGCACAAGCTCGGCGAGTTCGCTCCGACGCGGACGTTCCGCGGCCACGAGAAGGACGACCGGAAGGGCCGTCGCCGCTGACCTCGGTCAGCGTGTGACGCCCTGACGGCAGAGACAAGAAGGCAGGACACAATGGAAGCCAAGGCGAAGGCGCGGTTCGTCCGCGTCACGCCCCAGAAGGCCCGGCGCGTCGTGGACCTCATCCGTGGCAAGCAGGCCGGGGAGGCCGTGGCGGTGCTGAAGTTCGCGCCGCAGGCCGCCGCCGAGCCCGTCCTCAAGACGGTGCAGTCCGCGATCGCGAACGCGGTCGAGGGGGCCAAGCGCAACAGCGAGCGGCTCGACGAGGCGAACCTCTACGTCGCCGAGGTGTTCGTGGACGAGGGGCCGACGCTCAAGCGGTTCCGTCCGCGGGCGCAGGGGCGGGCCAGCCAGATCCTCAAGCGCACGAGCCACATCACCGTGGTCGTCGCGGAGCGCGAGACGAAGGGACGGACCCGATAGTGGGACAGAAGGTCAACCCGCTCGGGTACCGCCTGGGCATCACCACCGACCACCGGTCGCGCTGGTTCGCCGACTCGACGAAGCCGGGTCAGCGGTACCGCGACTACGTCCGCGAGGACGTGCAGATCCGCAAGCTCATGAGCACGGGTCTCGAGCGCGCCGGCATCGCGAAGGTCGAGATCGAGCGCACGCGTGACCGCGTCCGCGTCGACATCCACACCGCCCGCCCGGGCATCGTCATCGGGCGTCGTGGCGCGGAGGCCGACCGCATCCGCGGCGAGCTCGAGAAGCTCACGGGCAAGCAGGTCCAGCTGAACATCCTCGAGGTCAAGAACGCCGAGATCGAGGCTCAGCTGGTCGCCCAGGGCATCGCCGAGCAGCTCGCGAGCCGCGTGTCGTTCCGTCGCGCGATGCGCAAGGGCATCCAGTCGGCCCAGCGCGCGGGTGCCAAGGGCATCCGGGTGCAGGTCTCCGGCCGCCTCGGCGGCGCGGAGATGAGCCGCACGGAGTTCTACCGCGAGGGTCGTGTGCCGCTGCACACGCTCCGCGCGAACATCGACTACGGCTTCTTCGAGGCCCGCACGACCTTCGGCCGCATCGGCGTGAAGGTGTGGGTCTACAAGGGCGACGTCACCGAGAAGGAGTTCGCCCGCGAGCAGGCGACCCAGGCCCCGCGCCCGGCCCGTGGCCCGCGCGGTGACCGTGGCGAGCGTGGCGACCGTGGCCCCCGTGGCGGCGGCCGTCGCGAGCGCACCTCGGACGCCCCTCTCGAGGCCCCCGCGACCGAGGCCGCTCCCGCGGCGGAGACCTCGGCTGAGACCGGAACGGAGGCCTGAGCCGTGCTCATCCCGCGCCGACTCAAGCACCGCAAGCAGCACCACCCCGGGCGCTCCGGCGCCGCGACCGGTGGCACGTCGATCTCGTTCGGTGAGTACGGCATCCAGGCTCTCGAGCCCGCCTACGTCACGAACCGGCAGATCGAGGCTGCGCGTATCGCCATGACCCGCCACATCAAGCGTGGTGGGAAGGTCTGGATCAACATCTACCCGGACCGTCCCCTCACGAAGAAGCCCGCCGAGACCCGCATGGGTTCCGGCAAGGGCTCGCCCGAGTGGTGGATCGCCAACGTCAAGCCCGGCCGAGTGATGTTCGAGCTCGCCGGCGTCCCGGAGCCGCTCGCTCGCGAGGCCATGCGCCGCGCGCAGCACAAGCTCCCGATGAAGACCCGTTTCGTGGTTCGCGAGGGTGGTAACTGATGGCTATCGGAACCAAGGACCTGGCTCCCACCGAGCTGGACGCCTTCGACGACGAGAAGCTGGTCGCCGAGCTGAAGAAGGCCAAGGAGGAGCTGTTCAACCTCCGCTTCCAGTCCGCGACCGGTCAGCTCGAGAGCCACGGCCGTCTGAAGGCCGTCCGCCGCGACATCGCCCGGATCTACACGATCCTGCGCGAGCGCGAGCTCGGCATCCGTACCGCTCCGACCGTGGGCGAGTGAGGGCAGCATGAACGAGAAGAGCACCACCGCCACGGCGGAGCACCGCGCGTACCGCAAGACGCGCCGCGGCTACGTCGTCAGCGACAAGATGGACAAGACCGTCGTGGTCGAGGTCGAGGACCGGGTCAAGCACCCGCTCTACGGCAAGGTCATCCGACGCACCAGCAAGGTCAAGGCGCACGACGAGCAGGGCTCGGCCGGCATCGGTGACCTCGTCCTGATCATGGAGACCCGCCCGCTGTCCGCGACCAAGCGGTGGCGTCTGGTGGAGATCCTCGAGAAGGCCAAGTAAGACCCAGCACCACCCAAGTTGCCCACGGGCGGCGGGGGTGACCCCGCGAGGGAGCACCCCCGCCGCGACGTGTGCATCACGGCAACTATCCGTATGGCCAGGCTCGGCGGCCACCGTCCGAGAACCCGCCAGACGACAGGAGTAGGTAGATGATCCAGCAGGAGTCGCGACTGCGTGTCGCTGACAACACGGGTGCGAAGGAGATCCTCTGCATCCGTGTGCTCGGCGGCTCCGGCCGCCGCTACGCCGGCATCGGTGACGTCATCGTCGCCACCGTCAAGGACGCGATCCCGGGCGGCAACGTCAAGAAGGGCGACGTCGTCAAGGCCGTCGTCGTGCGCACCCGCAAGGAGCGCCGCCGTCCGGACGGCTCGTACATCAAGTTCGACGAGAACGCCGCCGTGATCCTCAAGAACGACGGGGAGCCCCGTGGCACCCGCATCTTCGGCCCGGTCGGGCGCGAGCTGCGCGACAAGAAGTTCATGAAGATCATCTCGCTGGCTCCGGAGGTGCTCTGACCATGGCCAAGATCAAGAAGGGCGACCTCGTCCTCGTCATCTCGGGTCGCGACAAGGGCAAGCAGGGCCGTGTGCTCGAGGTGCTCACCGAGACGCAGCGCGTCGTCGTCGAGGGCGTCCAGCGCGTGCAGAAGCACGTCAAGGCCGGCCAGACGCAGCGCGGCACCCGTACGGGCGGCATCGAGACGGTCGAGGCCCCCATCCACATCAGCAACGTGATGCTCGTCGACCCGGAGACCAAGAAGGGCACCCGGGTCGGCTACCGCACCGAGCAGGTCGAGCGTGACGGTCGTACCCGGACGGTCCGCGTCCGCGTCGCCAAGCGTTCCGGTAAGGACATCTGATGACCGAGATCACCGCTCCGGCCCAGCCGCGTCTCAAGACCCGCTACGCCGAGGAGATCAAGCCGGCGCTCAACACCCAGTTCGGCTACGACAACATCAACCGGGTCCCGCGCCTGGTGAAGGTCGTCGTGAACATGGGTGTCGGCGAGGCCGCCAAGGACTCCAAGCTCATCGACGGCGCGATCCGCGACCTGACCCAGATCACGGGCCAGAAGCCGCAGGTCACCAAGGCCCGCAAGTCCATCGCGCAGTTCAAGCTGCGTGAGGGCATGCCGATCGGCGCGCACGTCACGCTGCGCGGCGACCGCGCCTGGGAGTTCCTGGACCGCCTGCTGTCGACCGCGCTGCCGCGCATCCGCGACTTCCGCGGCCTGTCGGCCACGCAGTTCGACGGTCACGGCAACTACACGTTCGGCCTCACGGAGCAGTCGATGTTCCACGAGATCGACCAGGACAAGATCGACCGCGTCCGTGGCATGGACATCACGATCGTGACGACGGCCGACAACGACGACGAGGGTCGCGCTTTCCTCAAGCTCCTCGGCTTCCCGTTCAAGGAGAACTGACCATGGCGAAGACCGCTCTGATCAACAAGGCTGCCGCCAAGCCGAAGTTCGCGGTGCGTGCCTACACGCGCTGCCAGCGCTGCGGCCGTCCGCACTCGGTGTACCGCAAGTTCGGCCTGTGCCGGATCTGCGTGCGGGAGATGGCCCACCGCGGCGAGCTCCCCGGCGTCACCAAGAGCAGCTGGTAAGACCCCCAGTACGAACCGATCGTCGGTAGGTCCCGGGCCCGCGCAGCGGGTCCGGGATACCCCGGCGAGAAAGGGCTGAGGCCCCCATGACCATGACCGACCCGATCGCAGACTTCCTCACGCGTCTGCGCAACGCGAACTCGGCGCACCACGACACGGTGTCGATCCCGTTCTCGAAGCTCAAGTCGCACGTCGCGGAGATCCTGCAGGCCGAGGGCTACATCCAGGGCTGGACCGTCGAGGACGCCCCCGTGGGCAAGAACCTCGTCGTCACCCTGAAGTACGGCCCCAACCGCGAGCGTGCGCTCGCCGGCCTCAAGCGCGTGTCGAAGCCCGGCCTGCGCGTGTACGCCAAGTCGACCAACCTGCCCAAGGTGCTCGGCGGCCTGGGCGTGGCCATCCTGTCCACGTCCTCCGGTCTCCTCACCGACAAGCAGGCCGCCAAGAAGGGCGTGGGTGGGGAAGTCCTCGCCTACGTCTGGTAATCCCGAGACGGAAAGGAGCTAGCCATGTCTCGTATCGGCAGAGTCCCCGTTTCGGTCCCGACCGGCGTGGACGTCAACATCGACGGTGCTGTCGTGACGGTGAAGGGGCCCAAGGGCACCCTCTCGCACACGGTCGCCGCCCCCATCGAGGTCGCGCGTGACGAGGCCGGTGCCCTGGTGGTCACCCGCCCCAACGACGAGCGCCTGTCGCGCTCGCTGCACGGCCTGACGCGCACGCTCCTGGCGAACCTCGTCACGGGCGTCACCGAGGGCTACACGAAGAAGCTCGAGATCGTCGGCACCGGTTACCGCGTGACGGCGAAGGGTACGGACCTCGAGTTCGCGCTCGGCTTCAGCCACCCGGTCGTCGTCACGCCGCCGGAGGGCATCACCTTCGTCGTCGAGGCCCCGACCCGCTTCTCGGTGCAGGGCATCGACAAGCAGCAGGTCGGCGAGGTCGCCGCGAACATCCGCAAGATCCGCAAGCCCGAGCCGTACAAGGGCAAGGGCGTGCGGTACGCGGGCGAGAACGTGCGCCGCAAGGTCGGAAAGGCTGGGAAGTAAGCCATGGCGATCAGCATCAAGGGCAAGGGCAAGACGATCGCCCGCCAGCGCCGGCACCTGCGCCTGCGCAAGAAGGTCGTGGGCTCGGCTGCTCGGCCGCGCCTCGTCGTCACCCGCTCCGCCCGTCACATCACGGCCCAGGTCGTGGACGACGGCATCGGCCAGACCATCGCGTCGGCGTCGACCCTCGAGGTCGACCTGCGCGGCGCCGAGGGCGACAAGTCCGCCAAGGCCCGCAAGGTCGGCGAGCTCGTCGCCGAGCGCGCGAAGGCCAAGGGCATCGACGCGGTCGTCTTCGACCGCGGCGGCAACAAGTACCACGGCCGGGTGGCCGCGGTCGCCGACGGTGCCCGCGAGGGTGGTCTGGCGCTGTGACGACGTACACCGGGAAGAAGAGGACTCACTGATGGCTGCTCCTGCACGCAGCAACACCGGTGCCCAGGGCGGCACCGGCGGCGACCGCCGCGACGGCGGCCGTCGTGACGGTGGACGTCGTCAGGACGCCGCCGAGAAGAGCGCGTTCGTCGAGCGCGTCGTGACCATCAACCGTGTGGCCAAGGTCGTCAAGGGTGGTCGCCGCTTCAGCTTCACCGCGCTCGTCGTGGTGGGCGACGGTGACGGCACGGTCGGCGTCGGCTACGGCAAGGCCAAGGAGGTGCCCGCGGCGATCGCCAAGGGTGTCGAGGAGGCGAAGAAGAACTTCTTCCGCGTCCCCCGCATCCAGGGCACCATCCCGCACCCCATCCAGGGTGAGGCCGCCGCCGGAGTCGTGTTCCTGCGTCCGGCGTCGCCGGGTACCGGTGTGATCGCCGGTGGTCCCGTCCGCGCCGTCCTGGAGTGCGCCGGCATCCACGACGTCCTGAGCAAGTCGCTCGGCTCGTCGAACGCGATCAACATCGTGCACGCGACGGTCGCGGCCCTGCGTGGCCTCGAGCAGCCGGAGGCCGTGGCCGCGCGCCGTGGCCTGCCGGTCGAGCACGTCGTCCCGGCTGCGCTCCTGCGGGCGCAGGCCGAGGGCCGTGCCGCCGCGGCGACCGAGAAGGTGGGTGCCTGATGGCTCGCCTGAAGGTGACGCAGACGCGTTCCGGCATCGGTGGCAAGCAGAACCAGCGCGACACGCTGCGCACCCTGGGCCTGAAGCGGATCGGCGACGTCGTCGTCAAGGAGGACCGTCCTGAGATCCGCGGCATGGTCCAGACCGTGCGGCACCTCGTCGCGGTCGAAGAGGTGGAGTGATGGCTGACGAGAAGAAGGAGACCGAGGAGGTGACGGCCCCCAAGGCCGCCGCCAAGAAGGCTCCCGCGAAGAAGGCCGCCGACGCGGCTGCCGAGGCTCCGAAGACGACGAAGGCGAAGGCCGCCAAGGCCGAGACCGCCTCCGCCGCGGAGAAGCCGGCTGCCGAGAAGAAGGCGCCCGCGAAGAAGGCCGCCGCTCCGGCGAAGGCCACGGCGGAGAAGTCCGAGGCCGCCGTCAAGGCGGCCGAGGCCGCTGCCCAGCCCGGCGCCGGTGGCACCCTCAAGGTGCACCACCTGCGTCCGGCCCCCGGCGCCAAGACCGCCAAGACCCGCGTGGGTCGTGGTGAGGCGTCGAAGGGCAAGACGGCCGGTCGCGGTACCAAGGGCACCAAGGCCCGGTACCAGGTGCCGGACCGCTTCGAGGGCGGGCAGATGCCGCTGCACATGCGGCTGCCGAAGCTCCGCGGCTTCAAGAACCCGTTCCGCGTCGAGTACCAGGTCGTCAACCTGGACAAGCTCTCGGCGCTGTACCCGGACGGTGGCGACGTGACGGTCGCCGACCTGGTCGCGAAGGGTGCGGTCCGCAAGGGCCAGCCCGTCAAGGTGCTCGGCACCGGCGAGCTGACGGTCAAGGTCTCCGTCGCCGTGGACGCCTACTCGGCGTCGGCGAAGGAGAAGATCGTGGCCGCCGGCGGCAGCGTCGCGCAGGACTGATCGCCGGACGAGGCCGGTGGGATCTCACTTCCCACCGGCCTCGTTCCGTTTGTCGTCAGGCATCCGTTAGGGTGCCTCGTTGCCCCGCGTCGTGGCGGGGGTGCACGGTCCGGGACCGCCCGGGTCGTACGAGATGCCGCCCTCGGCGGCCCAGGAGGACCAGGTGCTCAGCGCATTCGTCCGGGCGTTCAGGACGCCCGACCTGCGGCGCAAGCTGCTCTTCACGATCGGGATCATGGTGATCTTCCGGGTCGGCTCGTTCCTGCCGACCCCGGGCGTGAGCTATCCGAACGTGCAGGCCTGCATCGACCAGACGCAGGGGTCGAACGACCTGCTCGGCCTGGTGAACCTGTTCAGCGGGGGAGCGCTCCTGCAGCTCTCCGTCTTCGCGCTCGGGATCATGCCGTACATCACGGCGAGCATCATCATCCAGCTGCTGCGCGTGGTCATCCCGCGCTTCGAGGAGCTGCACCGCGAGGGCCAGTCGGGGACGGCGAAGCTCACGCAGTACACGCGGTACCTGACGATCGCGCTGGCGATCCTGCAGTCGACGACGATCATCACGATCGCGCGCAGCGGCCAGCTGTTCCAGGGCTGCACCGTCGACGTCATCCCCGACTCGAGCTGGGTCACGCTGCTCATCATGGTCATCACCATGACCGCGGGCACCGGCCTGATCATGTGGCTCGGCGAGCTCATCACCGAGCGCGGCGTCGGCAACGGCATGTCGCTGCTCATTTTCACGTCGATCGCCGCGAGCTTCCCGACGGCCATGTGGTCGATCGCGGGTGGCGACAACGGCGCGACGAAGTTCGTCGTCGTGCTCGCGATCGTCGTGCTCGTCATCGGCCTGGTCGTGTTCGTCGAGCAGTCGCAGCGCCGCATCCCCGTCCAGTACGCCAAGCGCATGGTCGGGCGCCGCATGTACGGCGGGTCGAGCACCTACATCCCGATCAAGATCAACATGGCCGGCGTCATCCCGGTCATCTTCGCCTCGTCGCTGCTGGCGGTCCCCGGGCTCATCGCCCAGTTCGGCGACCCGGCCGCGGGCTGGGTGCAGTGGGTGTCCCGCTACATCGCGGACCCGGCCTCGCCGTGGCACATCGCGATCTACGTCGTCCTCATCATCTTCTTCTGCTACTTCTACACGGCGATCACGTTCAACCCGGACGAGGTCGCGGACAACATGAAGAAGTACGGCGGCTTCATCCCCGGCATCCGTGCCGGCCGCCCGACCGCCGAGTACCTCGACTACGTCATCACGCGCATCACGGCGCCCGGGTCGGTGTACCTGGCCCTCGTCGCGCTGATCCCGACGATCGCGTTCATCGTCCTCGAGGTCGGCACCAACATCCCGTTCGGCGGCTCGTCGATCCTCATCGTCGTCGGTGTGGGTCTGGAGACCGTCAAGCAGATCGAGTCGCAGCTGCAGCAGCGGCACTACGAAGGGTTCCTGCGGTGACCGCTCGTCTCGTCCTCCTCGGCCCTCCCGGAGCAGGCAAGGGCACGCAGGCCGCGCGCCTCGCCGAGAAGCTCGGTGTCCCGGCGATCTCGACGGGCGACATCTTCCGCGCCAACATCAAGGGCGGCACGGAGCTGGGCAAGAAGGTCCAGGCGATCACGGCCTCGGGCGCCCTCGTCCCGGACGAGCTCACGAACGACCTCGTGCGCGACCGCCTCGCGCAGGCCGACACCGCCGACGGGTTCCTGCTCGACGGCTACCCCCGCAACGTGGCCCAGGTCGCGGCGCTCGACGAGATCCTCGGCGAGCGCGCCGTCGACCTCGCCGTGGAGATCACCGCCGACCCGGACGTCGTGGTCGGGCGTCTGCTCAAGCGGGCCGAGATCGAGGGCCGCGAGGACGACACCGAGGACGTGATCCGGCACCGGCTCGACGTGTACGCCGAGCAGACGGCGCCGATCTCGGCGGTCTACGCGGAGCGCGGGCTGCTGGTCCAGGTCGACGGCATCGGCGACGTCGACGAGGTCACCGAGCGTCTGCTCGCCGCGATCGGTCCCGCGACCCGCTGAGGCGGGTCGTCCTGGTGACCGCCGACCTGGTGGTGTCGCGTGTTCGGTCGTGAGCGCATCGAGTACAAGTCCCCGGACCAGGTGCGCGTCATGCGGCGTGCGGGCCTGGTGGTCGCCGACGCTCTCGCCGCGGTGCGCGAGCACGTCCGCCCGGGCGTGACGACGGCCGACCTCGACGCGGTCGCCGCGAAGGTCATCGCCGACGCCGGAGCGACGCCGTCGTTCCTCGGCTACCACGGCTACCCGGCGACGCTGTGCGTCTCCGTCAACGACGAGGTGGTGCACGGCATCCCGGGCTCGCGCGTGCTCGAGCCGGGTGACGTCGTGTCCGTCGACTGCGGTGCGGTCGTCGACGGCTGGCACGGCGACTCCGCCGTCACGATCGTGCTCGAGGGGGCTGACCCGGCCGACCTCGACCTCGCAGCGACCACGGAGCAGGCGATGTGGGCCGGCATCGCCGCCCTGGCCACGGCCGAGCGCCTGGGTGCGGTGGGGGAGGCCGTCGAGGACGTCGTCGACGCGGCCGCCGCCGAAGGGCGCAACGGCGGTCAGCGCTACGGCGTGGTCGAGGAGTACGTCGGCCACGGCATCGGCACGGCCATGCACCAGCCGCCCGACGTCCTCAACTACCGGACGCGTGACCGCGGACCGCGCGTGCGCCCCGGCCTGTGCGTGGCGATCGAGCCCATGGTCGTGCGTGGGCAGCGGTTCACGCAGGTCCTCGACGACGACTGGACCGTCGTGACGGTGGACGGCTCACGGGCGTCGCACTGGGAGCACACGGTCGCGGTGGGCGAGGGCGGGCTGTGGGTCCTCACCGCTCGTGACGGTGGCGCGGCCGCGCTCGCCGCGCTGGGTGTCGAGGTCGCACCGCTCGACTGAGCCGACGGATCCTCGGCGTGCGACCGGTCCCCAGCCCGTGACCGGTCGACGGCGTCCGAGCCGTCTCCGGCCTGCGACTGGTCGTCGGCGTGCGACCGAGAGCGGGCGTCCGACCCCGTCGACGGCGTCCGACCCGTCTCCGGCGTGCCCCTGGTCGTGGCGTGCGGACGTTCCTGCGGGCGTCCGGCGTCGGGAGGGTGACGACCCGTCGTGTGCGGCTGACGTCCGGGGGTCGTGGGGGGCGAGCGCAGCCCCCGGGGACCGGCGCGTGCGCGCGCGGCTGGACCGGTTGCCCCCGGGGGCCGCACCGGCCGCTCCGGGCGCACCACACGATCGGGTGAACACGTGTCCAACAGCCGTCCGATTGCATCCCACCTGCGCAAATGGCCCCACGCGGTCCGGTTTGTCGGATAGTGTGCCCGCGGCGGGTTCGTCCTCCCGCCAGGACCGCCTTCGCACCTCGTCGCCCACCCGCGGCGAGGTGCTCGTGCGCGGTCCGCCGGCCACGCAGGCGTGCGCCCCTCGTCATGCCTGCCGCACAACGATGGGTTGGTCCCTATGCAGCGCAGCAGCCGTCCGTCCGTCCGTTCCCACGCCCGGCGGCTCGCCGCCGTCGGGACGACCGTCCTCGCCGCCGGCGTGCTCGCCGCGGCGCCGGCTGCGGCGGGCGTCTCGGCTCACGGCGGCTCCGACGGGTACCGCGACGGGTCGACGCGCACGACGACTGCCCCGACGCCCAAGCCCTCCGAGCAGCCCCGCCCGACGCGCGGCGGTCCGACCGCGACGGCGGCGTACGTCTACCTCAAGCTCGACCCGTCGAAGGGCGCGTACTGGGAGAACTCGGGGCAGCAGTACCTCGTCGCGGCGTGGGAGGGCGCCGAGTGGCGCAACATCACGTGGGAGCAGATCCGTGACGCGGTGCCCGTCGAGGTCTGCGGGGCCGGCTGGGCCGTGCAGGAGGACGCCGCGTACGGCGGCACCGAGGTGTTCACGGACTCCGAGGCGCCCCACTACCCGGACGGCGTGCTGAAGTGGACGGACAAGGGCGGGCCGCTGTTCGACGCGGACCACTGGGACCTGGAGGAGCACGTCGGGGCCGTCCCGGACTGCGCCCCGACCTACCCGGTGCCGACGCCCACGCCCACGCCGTCGGTGCCGCCCGTGCCGACCCCCACGCCGACGGTGACGCAGTCGGGCCCGACGCCGAGCGCCACGCCGACGACGACCCCGTCCGCCGTGCCCGCCCCGACGTCCTCCGCGACGCCCGCGCCGACGACCACGCCCACGTCGGAGGTGCTCGCCGCGACGCCGCGCCCGACGCCGTCCGCCACGGTCCGTTCGGAGGTGCTCGCCGCGGGTGACGCGGCGCTGGCCACGACGGGCTCGACCGTCCTCCCCGTGGCGATCGGGGCCGGGGTCCTGGTGGCCGCCGGTGGTGTGCTCGTCGCCCTGCGGCAGCGTCGTCGGTCGAACGGCTCCGACGCCTGACGCGTCGCCCCGGCACATGATGGCCGGTGAGCTCCCTGCGGGTGGGCTCGCCGGCCGTCGTGCTGTCCGGGCGCACCCGGCACCCGCCGACGGCCGGTCCCGCACCGGGGGGGCGCCCTGCGTCGAGGACCGAGGCGCGGTGCACGTCGCTGCGCGCCGCAGCGGTGCCGGCGGCGGCTCCTGGCGGGGGACCGGCGGTTTCGTCCATCGTGCCGGATGCCGTACCATGGTCCGTTGGGTGTGTGCCCGAACATCGTCGCGCGACAGGTCTCCTTCCCGGGGCCTCACCGTGGCGGGGCAGCACTCTCCACGAACGCCGGTCCCGTCCCCGCACGCGCGGGGGCCACGGCTGACGTGGGCTGATCGAAACCGACCGACAGTTAGCGGAGGACATGGCGAAGAAGGACGGTGTCATCGAGATCGAGGGCAGCGTCGTGGAGGCTCTGCCGAACGCGATGTTCCGCGTGGAGCTCACCAACGGCCACAAGGTGCTCGCCCACATCTCGGGCAAGATGCGTCA
The DNA here is from genome assembly GCF_000212695.1 of Cellulomonas fimi ATCC 484. Classification (NCBI taxonomy): domain Bacteria; kingdom Bacillati; phylum Actinomycetota; class Actinomycetes; order Micrococcales; family Cellulomonadaceae; genus Cellulomonas; species Cellulomonas fimi. The sequence continues at coordinate 1,121,110 of NC_015514.1, forward strand.
GCACTACATCCGCATCCTCCCGGAGGACCGGGTGGTCGTGGAGCTGAGCCCGTACGACCTGTCCCGCGGTCGAATCGTCTACCGCTACAAGTAACCACCACTCGAACACGCCGTCACGCCCCCGGGAACGGGGGTCCACGGCGGCGGAGGAACACGCGATGAAGGTCAAGCCCAGCGTCAAGAAGATCTGCGACAAGTGCAAGGTGATCCGCCGGCACGGTCGCGTCCAGGTGATCTGCGAGAACCTGCGCCACAAGCAGCGCCAGGGCTGACGCCCTGACGTGGGCCGCGGACGGTGTCCGCGGCACAGGTCGAGCAGCACCACCGGTCCCCACGGGGACCACGGCCCCTCGGGGCCGGCAAGCGCACCGCCACTCCGGCCGGTGCCGGGCTCCACGCCTGGCCGGGCCGGCGAACCCTCGGTCGGAGGCCGGGGCCCGCAGCACGCGGGAGGGCGGTGCGGAAGACCTCCGACGCAGTTCAGGAGCCACCAGGCACATGGCACGTCTCATCGGCGTCGACCTCCCCCGCGAGAAGCGGCTGGAGATCGCGCTCACCTACATCTACGGGGTCGGCCGCACGCGCGCCCAGCAGACCCTCGCCGCCACGGGCATCAGCCCCGACGTCCGCGTGAAGGACCTCGGGGACACCGAGCTCGTCGCGCTGCGTGACTACCTCGAGGGCAACTTCAAGCTCGAGGGTGACCTCCGTCGCGAGGTCGCCGCGGACATCCGCCGCAAGGTCGAGATCGGCTGCTACGAGGGCCTCCGCCACCGCCGTGGCCTTCCCGTGCGCGGTCAGCGCACGAAGACCAACGCGCGCACCCGCAAGGGCCCGAAGCGCACCGTCGCCGGCAAGAAGAAGGCCGGGCGCAAGTAACCCGCCCGTCCCGCGAGGACCACGCCCCACGGCGCGTGTCCCGGGACGCCGGCACAGCAGCCTGACGACCACGAGAGAAGAAGCAGATGCCTCCCAAGACCCGCAGTTCCGTGCGCAAGCCGCGCCGCAAGGAGAAGAAGAACGTCTCCCACGGCCAGGCGCACATCAAGAGCACGTTCAACAACACCATCGTCTCCATCACGGACCCCTCGGGTGCCGTGATCGCGTGGGCGTCCTCCGGCCAGGTGGGCTTCAAGGGCTCGCGCAAGTCGACGCCGTTCGCCGCGCAGCTCGCCGCCGAGGCCGCTGCCCGTCGCGCGCAGGAGCACGGCATGCGCAAGGTCGACGTCTTCGTCAAGGGCCCCGGCTCGGGCCGTGAGACCGCGATCCGCTCGCTGCAGGCCACCGGCCTCGAGGTGGGCTCGATCCAGGACGTGACGCCGCAGGCGCACAACGGCTGCCGCCCGCCGAAGCGCCGCCGCGTCTGACACCCGGCTCCGCCGTGGCCGGCGCTCGTCACCCGACGCACCGGCCACGGCGTCGCTCGTCCGACCCACCGGTCATGTGGACCGAGGCATGGCCGTCACGAAGTACTGCGGAGCGTCATATGGCGGACGCCCGCTGAGAGGAAACCCACCGTGCTCATCGCACAGCGCCCCACCCTGACCGAAGAGGTCATCTCGGAGAACCGCTCGCGGTTCTCCATCGAGCCGCTCGAGCCCGGCTTCGGCTACACGCTCGGCAACTCGCTGCGCCGGACGCTGCTGTCCTCCATCCCCGGTGCCGCCGTCACGTCCATCCGGATCGACGGCGTGCTGCACGAGTTCTCCACCGTGCCGGGTGTCAAGGAGGACGTCACCGAGATCATCCTCAACATCAAGAACCTCGTCGTCTCCTCGGAGAACGACGAGCCGGTCGTGATGTACCTGCGCAAGCAGGGTTCGGGCGTCGTCACCGCCGCCGACATCGTCCCGCCGGCAGGCGTCGAGGTGCACAACCCCGACCTGCACCTGGCGACGCTGAACGACAAGGGCAAGCTGGAGATCGAGCTCACGGTCGAGCGTGGCCGTGGCTACGTCTCCGCCGCCCAGAACAAGTCGTTCGAGGCCGAGATCGGCCGGATCCCGGTCGACTCGATCTACTCGCCGGTGCTCAAGGTGACCTACAAGGTCGAGGCGACGCGTGTCGAGCAGCGGACGGACTTCGACAAGCTCATCGTCGACGTCGAGACGAAGGCGGCGATCAGCCCGCGCGACGCGCTCGCGTCGGCCGGCAAGACCCTCGTCGAGCTGTTCGGCCTGGCGCGCGAGCTCAACGTCGAGGCGGAGGGCATCGAGATCGGCCCGTCGCCGACCGACGCCGCGCTCGCCGCGGACCTCGCGCTGCCGATCGAGGACCTGCAGCTGACCATCCGGTCGTACAACTGCCTCAAGCGTGAGGGCATCCACACGGTGGGTGAGCTCGTGGCGCGCAGCGAGGCCGACCTGCTGGACATCCGCAACTTCGGTGCGAAGTCCATCACCGAGGTCAAGGAGAAGCTGGCCGAGCTCGGCCTGACGCTCAAGGACAGCCCGCTCGACTTCGACCCGACCGCGTCCGCCTACTACGGCGAGGACGAGGGCGACTTCGTCGAGGACGAGCAGTACTGACGCCCGGGGAACGCGCACCCGGGTCTGACCCGGGCGCGCGTCGCCGATCACTGGAACTCAAGGAGTAGAGACCATGCCCACGCCCACCAAGGGTCCCCGGCTCGGTGGCGGACCGGCGCACGAGCGTCTGATCCTCGCGAACCTCGCGACGCAGCTGTTCGAGCACAAGCGGATCACGACGACCGAGGCGAAGGCCAAGCGCCTGCGCCCCCTCGCCGAGCGCCTCGTCACCTTCGCCAAGCGCGGTGACCTGCACGCCCGCCGCCGTGTCCTGACCGTCGTCAAGGACAAGAGTGTCGTGCACACCCTGTTCACCGAGATCGCGCCGGCCGTCGCCGAGCGTCAGGGTGGCTACACGCGCATCACGAAGATCGGTCCGCGCAAGGGCGACAACGCGCCCATGGCCGTGATCGAGCTCGTGCTCGAGCCGCTGTCGCCGAAGCAGGCCGTCGTCAAGGAGGCCACGAAGGCCACCGCGAAGGCTGCCCCGAAGGCTGAGAAGAAGGACGCGAAGGTCGAGGAAGCGCCTGCCGCCGAGTCCACCGAGGCCCCGGCCGAGGAGACCGCGACCGAGGGCGACGCCGACAAGGCCTGAGCCCTCCACCGCAGCACGACGGGCCCGGAACCGCACAGGTTCCGGGCCCGTCGTCGGTCCCAGACCCGGACGCCCCACGCGGTCGTAGGGTCGGGGCATGGGACTTCCGGTCGTCTTCGTGCACGGGTTGCGCACGTCGCGGACCATGTGGCGCGCGCAGGTCGACGCGCTCGAGCGTGCGGGTCGCGTCGCCGTCGCGATGGACCTGCCCGGGCACGGTGAGCGCGCCGACGAACCGTTCACCCTCGACGGTGCGGTCGCGACGGTGGCCGACGCCGTGGACGGTGTCGGCGGGCGGGCGCTCGTGGTCGGCCTGTCGCTCGGCGGCTACACGGCCATCACGCACGCCGCCCGGCACCCCGAGCAGGTCGCGGGGCTGGTCGCGGCGTCGTGCTCGACGCGGCCGCTGCGTCTGCTGGTCGGCGGCTGGTCGCTCGCGGCGCGGGGGATCGTCCGGCTCCCGGACCACGGTGCCGGGCTCAACGCGATGATGGTCCGGCGGTTCCTGCCGCCGCAGGGAGCGCAGGACGTCGGGGCGGGCGGGTTCGCGCTCCTCGTGACCGAGGACGTGCTGCGGGAGGTCGCGCGGGCGACGCCCGTCGAGGACCTCGCCCGGCTGCGCGTGCCGGTGTGGGTCGTCAACGGCCGGTTCGACCACTTCCGCGGCGACGAGCGGCTGTTCGTGCGCGCGTGCGCGGACGGCAGGCTCGTCGTCGTGCCCGGTGCGACGCACCTCGTCAGCCTCGTCGCGCCGGAACGGTTCACGCGCGTCGTGCTCGAGGCGCTGGACGAGCTCGACGCGATCGACGCGGGCCGACCCCCCACCCGGACCGCCGTCCCGGCGCTCCCGTCGACGGCGGCCGGAAGCCCCACGGACGAGCGCGCAGGCTGACCGCGGACGACCCGCGGGGACGGTCGTCCGACGGGAGCGACCGGCGGGGGCTCAGCCGCCGACGAGCTCGGCGAGGAGCGCGGTGTCCAGGCGCACCGTGCCGTCGGCGGCGCGCACGGTGACCGGGCGCAGGGCCCCGTCCGGGGCGCGGTGGTGCAGGTGCGGCGTCACGGGCAGGAGCGTCGACGGCCGCGGGCTCGTCGCCCAGTCGAGCATGCCGCGGGCCGCGGACAGCACGGTGCCGCCCGAGACGACGTGCACCGCGACCGCGGACGCGTGCGGGACGGCGACGAGCATCCCCGCGCCCTCGTCGCTGCGCCGGCCCACCGCCGCGAACAGCTGGTCGACGACCAGCACGCGGCTCGGTGCGAGCTGGTCCTGCGTCGTGAGCACGTGCATGTCGCCGCCGCCGCGGAAGCCGACGACGTGCCACTCCGGGAGGGGGAGCCGGAGAGTCCCCGCGAGCGCCTCCGGCGCGTGCACCGCCCAGCCACCACGCTCGCCGAGGTCGTGCACGGGCCGCGGCTCGCCGTCGAAGAGCAGCATCGCGCAGGCCTGGAGGTGCGGGCCAAGCGCGGGGCCGGCGTCGGCCGGCAGGATGCCGGCGGGAACGATGCCCGCGGCGACGCGCGGCAGGTCCGGCGGGCGGGGTGCCGGCGCGGCGTCGGGCGCGGGGGAGGGCTGATCGGCACGCCGCCGACGGAAGAACGAGGGCACGTCGCCACCGTAGGCGCAGGTCAGGGGACATGTCCGGGACCGTCACCCGGACGGCCGTCAGGTCTGCAGGCTCCAGGCCCGCACGCCGCCGACGATGCCCGCCTGGTTGGGCACGACGACGACGTCATCGCCGAGCCGCTCGAGCACCTGCGGCGTCACCTGCCGTGCGTTGCCGCCCCCGAGGTACAGGCGGTCCCAGTGCACGACGGGGCGCAGGCCCTCGACGACGCGACGCACGCGCCGCGACCACAGCCCGTCGCCGAGCCGGGCCCGCTCGACCTGCCCGATGTACGCGTCGTAGGTCGTGCCCCAGCGCACCGGCGCGTGCGACAGCTCGAGGTGCGGCGCGAGCGTGCCGCCGTCGAACAGCGCGGACCCGAGTCCCGTGCCGAGGGTGAGCACGAGCTCGACGCCCGTGCCGGAGACCACGCCGGCGCCGTGGACCTCGGCGTCGTTGAGCACGAGCGTCGGCACGCCGAGCCGCTCCTGCAGGGCCGCGCGGATGTCGCACCCCGCCCACGCGGTCACGAGCGCCGGGTCGACCGCGGTCCGCGGCCCGGACCGGGTGACGTAGTGCGGTGTCGCGACGACGACCCCGTGCCGGATCATCCCGGGCATCCCGACCGTCGCCCGGTCCGCGTCGGGGAGGCCCGCGGCGATCTGCGCGATCGTGTCGACGAGCCGCGACGGCGGCAACGGGTAGGGCGTCGGCACCCGGACCGCGGGTGCATGCAGCGTGCCGGCGGCGTCGAGCACCGACGCCTTGATCCCGCCGCCCCCGCAGTCGACGGCGAGCGTGAAGGGATGGGACGAGAGGCTCGGCACCCGTCCACGCTAGCGCCGCCCGGCGCCCGACCACGGCGGCACCACGGCGGCACTACCGTGGTGGCCCGTGACGCAGCAGGAGACCCCGGGCGGTGCCCCGACGCACGCGGACGCGGTGCGGCTGCGCCTCGACCTCGCCTACGACGGCACGTCGTTCAGCGGCTGGGCGCGGCAGCCTGCGCTGCGGACCGTGCAGGGCGTGCTCGAGGACGCGCTCGCCACCGTGCTGCGCACCGCCGCGCACGGCGAGCCGGCGCCGCACGTCACGGTCGCCGGCCGCACCGACGCGGGGGTGCACGCGCGGGGGCAGGTCGCGCACATGGACGTCGCGCCGCACGTGCTCGACGCGGTCCGCGGCCGGTCCGACCGCACGCCCACCGACGCCCTTGTCGCGCGGCTCGCGGGTGTGCTCCCCGCGGACGTCGTCGTGCACCGCGTCGCCGTCGCCCCGCTCGGGTTCGACGCGCGGTTCTCCGCGCTGCGGCGCCGGTACGCGTACCGCATCTGCGACGACAGCGGCGCGCGGGACCCGCTGAGCCGCGCGCACGTGCTGTGGCACCGCCGCCCGCTCGACGTCGCGGCGATGGACGCCGCCGCGCGCACCCTCGTCGGCCGGCACGACTTCGCCGCGTACTGCAAGCCGCGTGAGGGGGCGACGACCATCCGCACGCTCGAGGAGTTCGTGTGGGAGCGGGCGTCCGGCGGTGCGGAGGCGGGGCTCGTGGTCGCCCGCGTGCAGGCGGACGCGTTCTGCCACTCGATGGTCCGGGCGCTGGTCGGCGCGAGCGTGGCGGTGGGCGAGGGTCGGCGACCGGTCGCGTGGCCCGCGCAGCTGCTCGCCGGTGGGCGGCGGGACGCGGCGGCGCACGTCGTCGCGGCGCACGGCCTGACGCTGGAGGAGGTCGGCTACCCGCCCGACGCGGAGCTCGCGGAGCGGGCGGCCCGCACGCGCGCCCGCCGTGAGGCGCACGACGTCGACCCGCGCCCGGGGACGGACGGACCGGCGGGCTGCTGCTGAGCAGCACGCCCGCCGGTCCGTGGCCTCGTCAGAGGCGGTCGTCGTCCTCGGTGTAGCGCCGGTCGTCGACGTACTCCTCCTCGATGAGGTGCACGGCGGCCTCCTCGGCGCTCGCGGCCCCGCCCGAGACACCGGCGTCGACGGCGAACGTGTCCGTCGGGCCCGCCTCGACGGCGCCGTCGTCGGCGACGAGGCGTCCCGCCCGGAGCTCCTCGCGGTGCCCCTCGACGCGCGGCCGGGCCTCCCAGACCTCGGGCTCTTCCTGCGCGATGCGCTGGTCGATGGTCTCCCGGTGCTGCTCCTCCCACGGCGTCTCGCCGTAGTGGGACGACCGCGGGCGCTCGCGCTCGGGCGGGGAGTAGCCCTCGTCCAGCAGGTCGTCGACGCCACGCTCGAGCAGCGTGTCGTCGCCGGTCAGCTGGTCGGTGTCGCCCTCGCTGCCGAGCTCGGGATCTGTCCTGGTGGCGGGGGTCTCGTCGCTCATGGCACGACCCTCGCACCGCGTCGCGCACGGCGCCAGGGGAGCGCGACGGCCAGGAATGCGGTTCGACGGGGCGCTCCGGGCGGCGACACTGTGCGCATGGGTCATCTCGACATCGGCGGCGTCGGCTACGTGCTGCCGGACGGCCGCCCCCTGCTCGACGACGTGACGTTCCGGGTGGGGGAGGGGGCCCGCGTCGCGCTCGTCGGGCCCAACGGCGTCGGCAAGTCGACGCTGCTGCGCGTCGTCGCGGGCGACGAGCAGCCGCACGCGGGGTCGGTCCAGCGCAGCGGCGGGCTCGGCGTCATGCGGCAGGACGTGGGGCGGATCGACGACGACCGCTCCGTCCGGGACCTGCTGGCCTCGCTCGCACCCCCGGCCGTGCGCGACGCGGCGGCGGAGCTCGCGGCGGCCGAGCTGGGGATCATGGAGGTCGACGACGAGCCGGCGCAGATGCGGTACGCGCAGGCGCTCGTCGACTGGGCGGACGTCGGCGGGTACGAGGCGGAGGCCGGCTGGGACCGCGTGACGGACGCGGTGCTCTCGGTGCCGTTCGAGCGTGCGCAGCACCGGGAGGTGCGGACGCTGTCGGGCGGCGAGCAGAAGCGCCTCGTCCTCGAGGCGCTGCTGCGCGGGCCGGACGAGGTGCTGCTGCTCGACGAGCCCGACAACGCGCTCGACGTCCCGACGAAGCGCTGGCTCGAGGAGCGGCTCGTCGCGTCGCCGAAGTCGGTGCTGCTCGTGAGCCACGACCGCGAGCTGCTCGCGAGGGTGGCGACGCACGTCGCGACCCTGGAGCCGACCGCGGTGGGGGCGTCGGCGTGGGTGCACGGCGGCGGGTTCGCGACGTACCACCAGGCGCGCGAGGACCGGCGCTCGCGGCTCGAGGAGCTGCTGCGGCGGTGGGAGGAGGAGCACGCCAAGCTGCGCGAGCTCGTCCTGACGCTCAAGACGAAGGCCGCCTTCAACGACGGCCTGGCGTCGCGGTACCAGGCCGCGCAGACCCGGCTGCGCAAGTTCGAGGAGGCCGGGCCGCCGATGGTCCGGGTCCGGGAGCAGTCGGTGCGGGTGCGGCTGCGGGGCGGGCGGACCGCGAAGCGCGCCGTGGTCGCCCAGGGGCTCGAGCTCACGGGGCTCATGCGGCCGTTCGACCTGGAGGTGTGGTTCGGAGAGCGGGTCGCCGTGCTCGGCTCGAACGGGTCGGGCAAGTCGCACTTCCTGCGGCTGCTGGCTGCGGGCGGCTCCGACCCCGGGCCCGAGCACGTGCCTGCGGGGGAGACCGCGGTGGCGCCCGTGCGGCACACGGGGTCGGTCGTCCTCGGCTCGCGCGTGCGCCCGGGGTGGTTCGCGCAGAACCACGCGCACCCCGAGCTGGTCGGCCGGACCCTGCTGGAGATCCTGCACCGCGGCGACGCGCACCGGGCGGGGATGGGCCGCGAGCAGGCGAGCCGCGCGCTGGACCGGTACGAGCTGGTCGAGCGGGCGGAGCAGCCGTACGAGACGCTCTCGGGCGGTCAGCAGGCGCGGCTGCAGATCCTGCTGCTCGAGCTGGGCGGCGCGACGCTGCTGCTGCTGGACGAGCCGACGGACAACCTCGACCTGCACTCCGCCGAGGCGCTCGAGGCGGGGCTGGCCGCGTTCGAGGGCACCGTCGTGGCGGTCACGCACGACCGGTGGTTCACGCGCACGTTCGACCGCTTCCTGGTGTTCGCGGCCGACGGGTCGGTCGTCGAGACGCCCGAGCCGGTGTGGGACGCGGCGCGGGTCGAGCGCGCGCGTTGAGCCGGACGGGCGACGGGCGCTCCGCCCGGGCGGAGCGCGGTCACCCGGATGCACTACGGCCGCATGCCGCTGACCTGCGCCGCCGCGTTTCTCACCCGCCGGGAGAGGCCTGCGGGCGTGAGAATGGCGGGATGTCGAACACCACCGCCCCGTGGGTCCACCGATCCGCGCGTGTCGACGACGCCGCGGCCCTGAGCACGCTCGCCGAGTGGCTCTCCCACGTGCAGCTCGCGAGCACCACCGACCAGGAGGAGCTCGAGCGGTGCTCGGCCGCGCTCGAGCGCATCGCGCTCGCGTCGGGCGTGCTCATGCGCCAGCTCGGCGACCTGTCGCTGGACCGGTGCGACTTCACGGACCACCTGCTGGCCGACGAGCGGCACCGCGTCGCCGAGGCGCAGCGTGCGGCGTTCCAGGACGCGCTGGGCTCGCTCGTGGAGCGGGCGCGGCAGCGGCGCGGGCGGCACGCCAACGTGGTGCCCGTGCAGGACCTGCTGCCGCTGCTGCCGGCGCGGCTGCGCGAGCCGGCCCCGGCGTCGCCCGCGGCCGTCTGACGGGACCTCCGCTCCGCGCCCCGGTGCGACGGGTGCCTCCGTCGCGGCGTCGCGGGCGGTCGGCCGAGGACGGGCGTCACCGGGGTCAGCCGACGACGAGCGACACGGCGAGCCCTGCCATGACGAGCGCGACGCCGACGTCGAGCACCTGCCACGCGCGCGGCCGGGCGAACAGCGGGCGCAGCCGCGCGGCGCCGAACCCGAGCGTCGTGAACCAGGTGATCGACGCGACCACGGCGCCCGCACCGAACGCCCACCCGCCCGCGGCCGGGTGCTGCTGCGCGAGGCCGCCCAGCAGGACCACGGTGTCGAGGTAGACGTGCGGGTTGAGGAACGTCAGGGCGAGGCACGTGAGGACGACGGCGGAGCGCCGGGCCGGGCCGTCGGCCGCGGGGTCGAGGTGCTCGGGACGCAGCGCGCGCCGGGCGGCACCGACCGCCAGCACGGCGAGGAACGCCGCGCCGGCCCAGCGGACGACCTGCAGGACGACGGGCCGGTCGGCGACGAGCGAGCCGAGCCCGGCGACGCCGACCGAGACGAGCAGCGCGTCCGCCCCGGCGCACACGAGGACGACCGGCAGCACGTGCTCGCGCCGCAGCCCCTGGCGCAGGACGAAGGCGTTCTGCGCGCCGATGGCGACGATGAGCGAGAGGCCGGTGAGGAAGCCTGCGAGGGTGGCGGGAAGCACGCCACGACGCTAGGTACGGATGCCCCTGAAGACCAGTTCATGTTTCTGGTGAAGCATTAGCATCGCTTCATGTCCATCGACTCCGAGCAGCTGCGGACGCTCGCGGCCGTCGTCGCCGAGGGGTCGTTCGACGCCGCGGCTCAGGCGCTCCACCTCACGCCCTCCGCGGTGAGCCAGCGGATCAAGGCCCTCGAGCAGCAGGTCGGGGGCGTCGTCGTGCGGCGGACCCGCCCCTGCCTGCCGACGCCCGCCGGAGAGGTGCTCGTGCGGCTCGCTGGTCAGGTCGACCTGCTCACGCGCGACGCGCTCGTCGAGCTGGGTGCCGACGCCGGCACCGACGCGTCACCCGACGTGCTCGGGCGCCGCCGGATCGCGGTGGCCGTCAACGCCGACTCGCTCTCGACCTGGTTCCCGGCGGCGCTCGCGGACCTGCCGGCCGACCTGCTGCTCGACCTGCGCCGCGAGGACCAGGACCTGTCCGCGACGCTCCTGCGGGACGGGACCGTGGCGGCCGCGGTCACCGCGGAGCAACGCGCCGTGCAGGGCTGCCGCGTCCGGCCGCTCGGGGCGATGCGGTACGTCGCGGTCGCCGCGCCGCACGCGCGCTCGCGCTGGTTCCCGGCGGGGCTGGACACCGGGTCGGCCGCCCGCGCGCCGGCGCTCGCGTTCAACCGCGCGGACGGGCTGCAGCACGCGTTCGTGCGGCAGGTGCTGGGGGACGCCCCGCCCCTGCCCGTGCACTACGCGCCCGAGCAGGGGGCGTTCGTCGCGCTCGTGCAGGCGGGGCTCGGGTGGGGGATGGTGCCCGAGCAGGCGGCCGCCGGGCCGCTCGCGGACGGCACGCTCGTCGAGCTCGAGCCGGGCCGGTGGCTCGACGTGCCGCTGTTCTGGCAGCACTGGTCGCTGCGCACACCGACGTTGGACGACCTCACCGCTCGCGTGGTGGCCGCGGCGCGCGTGCTGCACCGCTGACGCCGTGCGGGACGCGGCCGACGACGCCGGCCTCGGGGCGGTCGGCGGCGCCGGTCGCGGGGCGGTCGGCGGCGTTCCGCGGCCCTTCGCGGGTGCGCGATGGAGGTGCACGGACGCCCCGCCGCAGGCCCGGGCCTCGCGGGGGTGCCGTTTTGACCGTCGCTCCGCAGCGCCGGTAGTCTTGTGCGTTGTTGTGCGTCCCCTGTCGCGCGCCCGGACTTCTCACCTGAGCGCTGCGGTGGCGTCCCGGTGCGGTTCCCACTCGCCGGAGGGATGCTCCGACAGCCCTCCACGGCGCCGCTCGCGCGACGACCGTGACATGCAGACACAACGAACGAAGGCTTACGACCCGTGCGTACGTACACCCCGAAGCCCGGCGACGTCGAGCGGACCTGGTACGTCATCGACGCGACCGATGTCGTCCTCGGCCGCCTGGCCACCCACGTGGCCACGCTGCTGCGCGGCAAGCACAAGGCCACCTTTGCTCCGCACGTCGACGGCGGCGACTTCGTCATCGTCATCAACGCGGACAAGGTCGCCCTCACCGGCAACAAGCGCGAGACCAAGCTCGCCTACCGCCACTCCGGCTACCCGGGTGGTCTGCGGGCGACGCGTTACAGCGAGCTCCTCGAGAAGCACCCGGAGCGCGCGATCGAGAAGGCCGTCCGCGGCATGCTCCCCAAGAGCTCGCTCGCTGCCAAGCAGCTCGGCAAGCTCAAGGTCTACGCCGGCGCCGAGCACCCGCACGCCGCCCAGCAGCCGAAGCCGTTCGAGATCACCCAGGTCGCGCAGCAGGCCTGACGGCCGCCGCGCGTAGAGCAGACAGGAACCGAGGACACCAGTGGCAGAGACCACGGTCGACATCGACCTCGAGGGCGACGAGACGCCCACCAGCTACACCAGCGAGACGGCCGCCCCCCAGGGGCGCGGTCAGTCCATCACGGCCCCCGGCCAGGCACTCGGCCGCCGCAAGGAGGCGATCGCCCGCGTGCGGCTCGTCCCCGGCACCGGCCAGTGGAAGATCAACGGGCGCACGCTCGAGGACTACTTCCCGAACAAGGTGCACCAGCAGCTCGTCAACTCGCCGCTGAAGCTCGTGGACGTCGAGGGTCGCTTCGACGTCGTCGCGCGCATCACCGGCGGTGGCGTCACCGGCCAGGCCGGCGCGCTGCGCCTGGGCATCGCCCGCGCGCTCAACGCGATCGACGCCGAGCACAACCGTCCGGCCCTCAAGAAGGCCGGCTTCCTCACGCGTGACGCCCGAGTGGTCGAGCGCAAGAAGGCCGGTCTCAAGAAGGCCCGCAAGGCGCCGCAGTACTCGAAGCGCTGATCCCAGCGCCTCATCCGATGGCCCCGTCGGTCGAACGACCTGCGGGGCCATCGGCGTCTGCGGCATCGTGAACGAAGCGACGGAGCGGGGAAGCGCGGGTACGCGCCGGCGACGTCGCGCGACGGCGAAGGAGTCCTGATGACCCGACTGTTCGGCACCGACGGGGTGCGAGGCCTGGCGAACCGCGACGTGACGGCCGAGCTCGCGCTCGACCTGTCCGTGGCGGCGGCGCACGTGCTCGGCGCGAGCGGCGCGTTCGAGGGCCACCGGCCCCGGGCCGTCGTCGGCCGCGACTCACGCGCGTCGGGGGAGTTCCTCGCGGCGGCCGTCGCCGCAGGGCTCGCGTCGGCCGGCGTCGACGTCGTGAACGTCGGCGTGCTCCCCACGCCCGCGGTCGCGTACCTGACCGCGCAGCTCGAGGTCGACCTCGGCGTCGTCCTGTCGGCGTCGCACAACCCGATGCCGGACAACGGCATCAAGTTCCTCGCGCGCGGGGGCCACAAGCTCGACGACGAGCTGGAGCGGGCCATCGAGGCGCGCATGGGCGAGGCCTGGGACCGTCCGGTCGGCGCCGACGTCGGGCGGATCCGCCTCGACACAGGACGCGCGGGCGACGACTACGTCGAGCACCTCGTCTCCACCATCGGCGTCTCGCTCGAGGGTCTGCGCATCGCCGTGGACTGCGCGAACGGTGCCGCGAGCGACGTGGGACCCGCGGCGCTGCGCGAGGCCGGCGCGGACGTCGTCGTCATCAACGCCTCGCCCGACGGGCGCAACATCAACGAGAAGTGCGGCTCGACGCACCCCGAGCAGCTGCTCGCCGCGGTGGTCGCGTCCGAGGCGGACCTGGGCGTCGCCTTCGACGGGGACGCCGACCGGTGCCTCGCCGTCGACGCCGACGGACGCCTCGTCGACGGCGACCAGATCATGGGTGTCCTCGCGCTCGCCATGCGGGACGCGGGCACGCTCGTCGACGACACGCTCGTCACGACCGTCATGAGCAACCTGGGACTGCGCCTGGCGATGCGTGACCACGGGGTGCGGACCGTCGAGACCGCGGTGGGCGACCGCTACGTGCTCGAGGCCATGCGCGCGGGCGGGTACGCGCTGGGCGGCGAGCAGTCCGGCCACATCATCATGGCGGCGCACGCCACGACGGGCGACGGTGTCCTGACGGCCCTGCAGCTCGCGGCCCGCGTCGCGGCGACGGGTGAGCCGCTCGCGAAGCTGGCCGGGATCGTGCAGCGGCTGCCGCAGACCCTGGTGAACGTCGCGGGCGTCGACAAGGCCCGTGCCGGCAGCGACGTCCCGCTCCTGGAAGCGGTGCGTGCGGCCGAGGCACGGCTGGGTGACACCGGACGCGTGCTCCTGCGCCCGTCCGGCACGGAGCCGCTCGTGCGCGTCATGGTCGAGGCGGGCACGCAGCAGGACGCGGACGCGGTCGCGCGCGAGCTCGCCGGCGTCGTCTCGGACCGGCTCGCGCTGTGAGCGGGGGCGGGTCCAGCCGGCAGCGGGACATCGCGCTGCGCGACCTCGTGCTGCGGCTGCTGGACTCCGCCCAGGGGACGGGCAAGGTGCCGATCGTGCAGGCCGGGCACCCGGTGCTGCGCGCGCAGGCGCTGCCCTACGACGGTCAGCTCGCCGACGACGAGCTCGAGTCGCTGGTGCACGTCATGCGCGCGACCATGCACGCCGCGCCGGGCGTGGGCCTGGCCGCGCCGCAGATCGGCCTGCCGGTCGCCGTCGCCGTGCTGGAGGACTCCGGTCCGCCCGACGGGGACGTCGCCCAGGTGCGGGAGCGCGCGCCGCTGGAGTTCCGCGTGCTCGTCAACCCGCGGTACGCAGCCGTCGACGACGAGCGCCGCGCGTTCTACGAGGGGTGCCTCAGCGTCGTCGGCTACCAGGCCGTCGTCGCGCGTCCTCGCCGGGTGCACCTGGTCGGTGCGGACGAGCGGGGCCGCCCCCTCGACGAGGTGCTCACGGGCTGGCCCGCGCGCATCGTGCAGCACGAGACGGACCACCTGGGCGGCGTGCTGTACCTCGACCGCGCCGAGCTGCGCTCGCTGGCCGCGGCCGACGCCCTCGGGCTGCGCTGGGCGAGCGAGCCGCGACCGACGACCGCCGCGCTCGCGCTCGGGTTCGCCCTCGACGGTGCGGGCGGCGCGCACGCGAGCGCTGCGGGGACGGCCGCCGACGGCGTGGATGACGAGCGGGACGCGGCGCAGGACCTCCCGCCGGCCCCGTCCGGGCAGCCCGCACCCGAGCAGCCTGCACCCGAGCAGCCTGCACCCGAGCAGCCCGCACCCGAGCCGGCGGAGCCCGACCCGGCGCACGTGCCCGCGGAGGCGACCGTCGAGCCGCCCCCCGACCACGCCGCCGACGCCGACGGCGGTACCGGCGCGCCGGTCGAGGGCGACCGGGTGGACGACCGCGCCCCCGAGCCCGCCTGACGGCTCGGCCCCCACGGCGGCCCCGTCGCACCTCCCGCCCTGGGTGGAGACGCGCGACGGCGGCCTCCACCCGACGTCTCTGTCGGGGTGACCTCAGGGAGGATCCGGGGGTATCCCCTATGTCCCGGACGGGGTCATCGGCCTACCGTGGGAGTCACGACGCGGCCCGTGCAGGGCCAGCGCCCGACGACCGCTGGAGCTGATGGCACGTGGAGGCATGGACGCTCGCACTGGTGGGCTCCCCCTGGATGTTCGTCGTCCTGTACCTGTTCGCGACCATCGACGGCTTCTTCCCCCCGATCCCGAGCGAGTCCATCGTCATCGCGCTCGCCGCGCTCGCCATGTCGCACGGCGAGCCGAACCTCGCGCTCGTCGTGCTCGTCGCGGCGGCCGGCGCGTTCACGGGCGACCAGATCGCGTACCAGATCGGCACCAAGGTGCGGGTCCGCGAGGTGCGGTTCCTGCGGTCGGCGCGCGCCCAGGCGGCGATCGACTGGGCGGAGCGGGCGCTCGAGCACCGCGGCGCGTCGTTCATCATCGCGGCCCGGTACATCCCGGTGGGGCGCGTCGCGGTCAACATGACGGCGGGCGCGCTCGGGTACAGCCGTCGACGGTTCACCGCGCTCGCCGGCATCGCCGCCCTGACGTGGGGCGTGTACTCGTGCGCGATCGGGATCGGTGCGGCGGCGTGGCTCGGTCACAACCCGCTCCTGGCGGTGGCGGCGGGGGTCGTCGGGGGCATCCTGCTCGGCGTCCTGGTCGACTGGGTGCTGCGCAGCTGGGAGGCGCTCGTGACGCGCCGTCGCCGCCGGGTCGCGGTGCCGCCCGTCCCGCTGCGCCCCGACGGCGTGGTGCCGCGTGAGGTCGTCGAGGACGACGCGGTCGCCTGAGCCGGGCGCATGGTCACGGTGCCTGGTCACGGCGCCTGGTCACGGTCTGCTCACGATCCTCGCGCCGCTGCTAACGATCCGGTTGCAGCGGCGTCCGGGCGCGGTGCGTGTGCCTAGGCTCGGAGGTGGGTCGACGCGGGAGTCGACGCACTCCCGCGACCCGCGTGGCCTCACGGCCGGTGTCGCGGGTCGACGCCACAGGGGGCACACATGGCAGCGCGCACGCGACACGGTCGACCGCCGGACCGGGCGGACGGTTCGCCGCGCCCACGCGCGGCGGCGGCGCTCGTCGTCGCCGTCGTCGGGACGCTGGCCGGCTGTGCGGGCGCGGCGCCCGAGATGACCGACGCGCCCGAGGCGCGCGTCTCGGTGCAGGCCGACTGCCTCGACGGCCGCGTCGTGCGCGACCTGGGCCTCGTGCCCGACGAGGGCGGGTCGGCCGGGGCGTCGCAGGGGGTGAGCGAGGTGCGCCCGGGGGCGGTCCCCGAGGGGTTCGCGCCCGTGAGCGTGCTGGTCTGCTCGGCGTCCGGGACGCTGCGGTCGGTGTCCGGGACGTGGGCGGCAGTCACCGAGAGCCGCCGCGAGGGCGACCTGGCGCCGTTGCTCGACGCGCTCGAGCGGCCGTCGCAGGAACCGACGGGAACGTGCCAGGCGTCCGGCGCGGCCGCGCCCACGGTGCTCTGGCTCGTGGACGCGCTCGGCCGCGCGGTGCGACCCGTGTGGCCCACGGACGCGTGCGGGGTCCCCGTGGCCGAGGTCCAGGACGCGCTCGACGCGCTCGACGAGACCGACTCGACGGACTACCCCGTGGAGCGCGTGGAGCCGACGGCACCGTCCGGCCGCTGACCTAGAGCTTGCGCAGCCGGACCCGCTCGACGGAGTGGTCCGCGCCCTTGGTGAGGACGAGGGTCGCGCGGCTGCGCGTCGGCAGGATGTTCTGCTCGAGGTTCGGGGCGTTGATGCTGTCCCAGATGCCCTCGGCGCGCTCCACCGCCTCGTCGTCGGACAGCGACGCGTACCGGTGGAAGTACGACTCGGGCTGGGCGAACGCGGTCGCGCGCAGGCTGAGGAACCGGTCGACGTACCACTGGCGGATGTCGGCGGTGCGCGCGTCGACGTAGATCGAGAAGTCGAAGAAGTCGCTCACGGCGAGGTTCGACGTGCCCTCCTGCGTGGGCCGCGCCGGCTGCAGCACGTTGAGGCCCTCCATGATGAGGACGTCGGGGCGGCTGACGACGATCTCCTTGCCGGGGACGATGTCGTAGGTCAGGTGGTCGTAGACGGGTGCCCGGACCTCGGGACGTCCCGCCTTGACCTTCGAGACGAACCGCAGCAGCGCCCGGCGGTCGTACGACTCGGGGAAGCCCTTGCGGTCCATGAGCCCGCGTCGCTCCAGCTCGGCGTTCGGGTAGAGGAAGCCGTCGGTGGTGATGAGCTGCACGCGCGGGGTCGCGGGCCAGCGGGCCAGCAGCTCGCGCAGGAGCCGCGCGGTCGTCGACTTGCCGACCGCCACCGACCCGGCCACGCCGATGACGAACGGCGTCCCGCCGACGTCCTCGCGCAGGAACGTCGTGGAGGCGGCGTGCAGGCCGCGCGTCGCCTCGATGTACAGGTCGAGCAGGCGGGAGATCGGCCGGTAGATCGCGTCGACCTCGGCCAGGTCGATCGGGTCTCCGAGCCCGGCGAGCCGGTCGACGTCCGCGTCGGTGAGCGGGAGCGGCGTCGAGGCGGACAGGCGCCGCCAGGCGTCACGGTCCAGGTCGACGTACGGCGTGGCCGGGGTGAGCGACGGTGGCACGGGGACGATTGTGCCGGACGCGGCGCACCGCTCGGTGCCGCCCTGCGGGTGGGACGGTCCGTCGACGCTGCGCCGCGCCCCAGATCAGACCCGGAAGCGCCCGACCAGCGCGTCGAGCTCGTGGGAGTTGCGGGCGACCTCGTCCGCCGACGAGCGGATCTGGTCGATGTGGCCCACCGTGTACTGCGCGTTGTCGGCGATCGAGCGCACGTTGTCCGCGATCGTCGTCGCGCCGACGGCGGCCTCCGCGATGGTGTTCGACATCTCCGACGTCGTGGCGCTCTGCTCCTCGACCGATCCCGCGATGCTGCTCTGGTGGTCGTTGACCTGCCCGATGACGTGCGTCGTCGTAGAGATCGCCGCGACCGCGACGTCCACGTCCGCCTGGATCTGCGTGATCCGGGCGGTGATCTCCTCGGTCGCGCGCGCCGTCTCCTGCGCGAGCTCCTTGACCTCGCCGGCGACGACCGCGAACCCCTTGCCGGCCTCCCCGGCGCGCGCCGCCTCGATGGTCGCGTTGAGCGCGAGCAGGTTGGTCTGCTGCGCGATCGTGTTGATGAGCGCGACCACCCCGCCGATCGCGGCGGACGAGTCACCGAGCCGGGTGATCGTGGCGTTCGCCTCGTCGGTGCTCGCGACGGCCGTGTGGCCCGCGGCGTTCGCGTCCGACGCGCTGCGGGCGATCTCCTGGATCGACGCGCCCATCTGCTCGCTCGCGGCGGCGACGGTCTGCACGTTGGAGGAGACCTGCTCGGCGGCGGCCGCGGCGGCGGCGGCCTGGTGCGCGGCCTCGGCGGACTGGCGGCTCATCTCGGCGGTGATCGCCGACAGCTCCTGCGCCGCGGCCGAGGACGTGCCCGCGGTCTCGCCGATCTGGCGGACGAGGGCCGCGATGTTCGCGACGAAGCGGTTGAACACGGCCGCGAGGGCGCCGATCTCGTCGCGTCGCGAGTCGTCGACCTGCTGCGTGAGGTCGCCGTCGCCGTCCGCGATCTCCCGCAGGCGCGCGGTGAGCTCGCCGATGGGCCGCGTGATGCTGCGCGTGAGGAACGTCGCGAGGGCCACGACGACGACCACGGCGAGCGCCGAGCCGCCGACGACGACGGCCTTGGTGGCGCCCGCGGCCGCGGCCGACTCCTGCGCCCGCTGCTCGAGCAGGGCCTGCTCGTCGGCGCGGACGTCCTCGAGCACGCCCCGGATCTGGTCCATGACGGCCTTGCCCTCGTCGGACACGACGATCGCGCGGGCGGCCTCGAACCCCTGGGAGTCGCGGACGTCGATCGTCTCCTGCATCTCCGCGAACTTCGCCGCGACGAGGGGCTCGAGCTCGGTGAGACGGTCCTGCTGCACGGGGTTGTCGCTCGTGAGCCCGCGGACGGCGTCCAGGTGGTCCTGCACCTCCTCGCGCGCCGCCGTGTAGGGCGCGAGGTAGGAGTCGACGCCCGTGATGAGGTAGCCGCGCTGGCCCGTCTCGGCGTCCTTGAGGGACGACAGGATCGCGTCGGTCTCGCCCAGCACCTCGTGCGTGTGCTCGACCCAGCCGCTGCTCGTCACGAGCGCCTGGGTGTTGACGAACGACACGACGCCGATGCCGGTCATGAGGACGAGCGCGACGGCGTAGCCGGCCACGAGCCGGCGGCCGACGGTCCAGGTCCACCGCGGCTGGTGCGGCGTCGGTGCAGGGGAGGTCGAGAGGGTGCTGCTCACAGGGGTGCTCCTGGGGGACGGTGTGCGGTGCTGCCCGTCCCATCGGGCGGCGACGGCGCGTCCTGAGCGTCTGTCGGGCCCCGGGTCGCCGGTCGCGGCGACGGTGCAGGTCGTGACGCTGAGCACCCCGCGCCCGGGGGTCGGGGTGCGGCGGATAGACTCGCGGCCATGTGTGGAATCGTGGGCTACGTCGGATCCCAGACCGCGAGCGACCGTCCGCTGGACGTCGTGCTCGAGGGCCTGCGACGGCTGGAGTACCGGGGCTACGACTCCGCCGGCGTCGCACTCGTCAGCCCGGCAGCGGGGCTCGACACCGCCAAGAAGGCCGGCAAGCTCGCGAACCTCGTCGAGGAGCTCGACGCGCACCCGATGGCAGCGTCGACCGCCGCGATCGGGCACACCCGGTGGGCGACGCACGGCGCGCCGAACGACGTCAACGCCCACCCGCACGTGGCCGGCCGCCTCGCGCTCATCCACAACGGCATCGTCGAGAACTTCGCGACCCTCAAGGCCGGCCTGCTCGCCGACGGCGTGGAGTTCACCTCGGAGACCGACACCGAGGTCGCCGCGCACCTCGTGGCACGTGCCTACGACCGCACCGGCGACCTGACGCAGGCGCTGACGGAGGTCGCCCGCACGCTGCACGGCACGTTCACGCTGCTCGCGGTTCACGCCGACGCGCCCGACGTGGTCGTCGGCGCACGGCACGACTCGCCGCTCGTCGTCGGGCTGGGCGAGGGGGAGAACTTCCTCGGCTCGGACGTCGCGGCGTTCATCGCGCACACCCGCGAGGCCCTCGAGCTCGGCCAGGACCAGGTCGTCACCATCACCCCGACCGGCGTGACCGTGACGGGCTTCGACGGCAAGCCGGCGCAGGCGCGCCGCTACACCGTCGACTGGGACGCGGCTGCCGCGGAGAAGGGCGGCTTCGCGTCCTTCATGGACAAGGAGATCCACGACCAGCCGCACGCCGTCGCGGACACGCTGCTCGGCCGCACGGACGTGCGCGGTCAGCTCGTGCTCGACGAGGTGCGCATCGACGAGTCGGTCCTGCGGGCCGTCGACAAGATCGTCGTCATCGCCTGCGGCACCGCCGCCTACGCGGGGCACGTCGCGAAGTACGCGATCGAGCACTGGTGCCGCATCCCGGTCGAGGTCGAGCTCGCGCACGAGTTCCGGTACCGCGACCCGGTCGTCGACGAGCAGACGCTCGTCGTCGCGATCTCGCAGTCCGGCGAGACGATGGACACCCTCATGGCCGTGCGGCACGCGCGCGAGCAGGGCGCCAAGGTGCTCGCGATCGTCAACACGCACGGCTCGACGATCCCCCGCGAGTCCGACGCCGTGCTGTACACGCACGCCGGCCCGGAGATCGCGGTCGCGTCGACCAAGGCGTTCCTCGCCCAGATCACCGCGACCTACCTCCTGGGCCTCTACCTCGCGCAGCTGCGCGGGAACAAGTTCCCGGACGAGGTCGCCGCCGTGCTCGCCGAGCTGCGCGCGATGCCGGACAAGATCCAGCAGGTCATCGACCGCTCCGGCCGGGTGCGCGAGATCGCCCGCTGGATGGCCGACACGCAGTCCGTGCTGTTCCTCGGCCGGCACGTCGGGTTCCCCGTCGCGATGGAGGGCGCGCTCAAGCTCAAGGAGCTCGCGTACATCCACGCCGAGGGGTTCGCGGCGGGTGAGCTCAAGCACGGCCCGATCGCGCTCATCGAGCCCGGCCAGCCGGTGTTCGTCGTCGTCCCGTCGCCGCGCGGCCGCGACTCGCTGCACTCGAAGGTCGTCTCGAACATCCAGGAGATCCGTGCCCGGGGTGCGCGCACCCTGGTGATCGCGGAGGACGGCGACGAGGCGGTCCGCCCGTTCGCCGACGAGGTCTTCTACGTCCCGCAGGCGCCGACGCTGCTCGCGCCGCTGCTCGCCGTGGTGCCGCTCCAGGTGTTCGCGTGCGAGCTCGCGACCGCGAAGGGCCTCGACGTCGACCAGCCGCGCAACCTGGCCAAGTCCGTCACGGTCGAGTGAGCGCGCTGGTCACGGCGGTCCGGGCGTGATCGTCGGCGTCGGGATCGACGTCGTCGACATCGCGCGGTTCGTCGCGACGCTGCACCGCGCCCCCGCGCTGCGCGACAAGCTGTTCACGCCCGCCGAGCGCGTCATGCCCGAGACCTCCTTGGCCGCGCGCTTCGCGGCGAAGGAGGCGCTCGCCAAGGCCCTCGGCGCGCCGCCCGGCATGCACTGGCACGACGCCGCCGTCCCGCGCACGGCCGGCGCCCAGCCGGTGCTCGAGGTGCGCGGCACGGTCGCGGCCCGCGCCGCCGAGCTGGGTGTCACCCGGTTCCACCTGTCGATCTCGCACGACGCGGGCATCGCGTCGGCGGTGGTGGTCGCCGAGCGCGACTGACGCCCCGCACGGCCCGCAGGGCGGCGTGGCGGTGGCCGAGGGTGGGCGCTCACCGGCACCCACCCTCGGACGGACCTGGCTCCGCGGTCGGTCAGCGCAGCGCCGGGACGACCTCGCGCTCGAACAGCTCGATGCCCGAGCGGTCGTAGGCGGCCTCGGCGAAGTACGTGATCGCGTAGGTCATGCCGAGCTTCTCGAGGTCCCGGAGCTTCTCGACGAGCTGCTCCGGGGTGCCGACGAGCACGCCCTTGCGGAACTCCTCGGCGACCTCGGGGGCCTTGTCCGGCACGGTGAGCGACAGGTGCTCCTCGACCCACGCCATGCGGTCGTCGACGTCCGCCTCGGTCTCGCCGATGACGACGTTGAAGTTCGACGAGCGCGTGATCTCCTCGAACGGGCGGCCGATCGCCTCGCAGTGCCCGCGCAGCACCTCGGACTTGTGCGTGAACACCTCGGGGTGCCCGTCGAAGTTCGTGAACTGCGCGTGCTCGGCGGCGATCCGCAGGGTCTTGCGCTCGCCGCCTCCCGCGATCCACAGCGGCGGTCCGTCGACCTGCAGGGGAAGCGGCGCGAGCTGCGCACCGTCGACCTGGTAGTGCTTCCCCTGGAAGGTCGCGACGCCGTTCGTCCAGAGCTGCTTGAAGATCTGCACGCCCTCGTCGAGCATCGCCAGGCGCTCGCCCGCACGCGGGAAGCCGTAGCCGTACGCGCGCCACTCGTGCTCGTACCAGCCGGCGCCGATGCCCATCTGCACGCGGCCGCCCGAGATGACGTCGGCGGTCGCGGCGACCTTCGCCAGGTAGGCGGGGTTGCGGTACGCCATGCACGTGCACATCTGGCCGAGCTTCACGCGCGACGTCGTCGCCGCGTAGGCGTTGATGAGGCTCCAGGCCTCGTGCGTCGCCTCGCCGTTCGGCTCGGGCACCGCGTGGAAGTGGTCGTACACCCAGATCGAGTCGAAGGCGTCGCCGGTGTCGGCGTGCTGGGCGAGGCCGTTCATGACCGCCCAGTGGTCGCGCGGCTCGATTCCGGTGAGGTCCTGCCGCCAGCCCTGGGGGATGAAGAGTCCGAAGCGCATGCTGGGCACGTTACCTGCGGAGCCGCGAGGATGAGACCCGTGCTGCTGACGTGGAACGCGGCCCGGGTGCGGGCGGCCGAGGAACCCCTGCTCGCGGCCGGTGCGCCGCTCATGGCGCACGCCGCCTTCGCGCTGCACGTCGCGGTCGCGCGCGAGCTGCGGGCCCGTCGCGGCCGGGTCGCGGGAGCGGTCGTCGTGGTGCTCGCGGGCGCGGGCAACAACGGCGGGGACGCGCTGCACGCCGGTGCGCTGCTCGCGCGCCGCGGTGCCCGGGTGCTCGCCCTGACGACGGCGCAGCGGTGGCACGACGAGGGCGCCGCCGCGCTGCTCGCCGCGGGCGGACGGCTGCGTGCCCTCGTCCCGGACGCGGTGGACGACGACGCCGCGCAGGTCCTGGCGGCGGACGTCGTGCTCGACGGGGTGCTCGGGATCGGGGCGCGCGGCGGGCTGCGCGGGCCGGTCGCCCGGCTCGTCGAGGCGGTCGCGGCCGCGCGGCCCGACGGTGACTCGCCGCTCGTGGTCGCCGTCGACGTGCCGTCCGGCATCGGCGTGGACGACGGGACGCGCGCGGGGACAGTCCTCGACGCCGACCTGACCGTCACGTTCGGGGGCGCCAAGCCCGGGCTCGTGCTGCCGCCCGCCGCGTGGGCCGCCGGCCGGGTGGAGGTCGTCGACCTCGGCCTCGCCCTGGCGGGGCCCGCGGACGTCGCCTCGCTCGGTCCGGACGACGTCGCCGCCCTGTGGCCCGTACCCGAGCGGGCGGCGCACAAGTACGCGCGCGGGGTGGTCGGCGTCGTCGCGGGGACGCGGACGTACCCGGGCGCCGCGGTGCTCGCGTCGAGCGGTGCGGCGCTCGCGGGCGTCGGGATGGTGCGGTACGTCGGCGACGCGGGGGACGCGGTGCTCGCCGCGCGCCCCGAGGTGGTCGTGGGGCCCGGGCGGGTGCAGGCGTGGGTGCTCGGGCCGGGCGTGTCGCCGGACGACGCCGCGCAGCGCCGGCGCGTGCAGAGGGCGTTCGACGGGGTCCTGCACCGCGGGGAGGCGGCGGTCGTCGACGCGGGCGCGCTCGACCTGCTGCCCGAGCGCGTCGGCCCGCACGTGGTGCTGACCCCCCACGCGGGGGAGCTCGCGCGCCTGCTCGCCCAGCACGGGGTCGACGTCGAGCGCACGGCGGTGGAGGCGGAGCCGCTGCGGTGGGCGCGCGAGGCGCACGACCGGACCGGGGCGACCGTGCTGCTCAAGGGCGGCACGACCGTCGTCGTGGGCGCGCACGGCGCGGTCTACGCGCAGTCCGACGGCCCGACGTGGCTCGCGACCGCGGGAGCCGGGGACGTGCTCGCCGGGGTCCTGGGCGCGCTGCTCGCGGCCCGCGTGGACGACGTGCACGAGGACCCGTCGCTCGCCGCGGCGCTCGCCGCCGCGGCCGCGCTCGTGCACGGCCGGGCGGCGCACCGGGCCGTGCCGGACGGGCCGATCGTCGCGCTCGCGGTCGCGCACGCCGTCCCGGCGACCGTCGCCGAGCTGCTCCGCGCGACGGGCACACTGGCCCGGTGACGTCCCGGACGAACCCGCCGACCACGCGCGTGCCCGGCGCCGCACCCGCCGCGGCGCTCGACCCCGCCCTCGCGGCACGCGTCGACGCGCTGCTCGACCGCGGCGGGCGCGTCGTCCTGGGCATCGCGGGAGCGCCCGGGGCGGGCAAGTCCACGCTCGCCGCTCAGGTCGCCGCGGCCTACCCGGGACGTGCGGTCGTGGTCCCCATGGACGGCTTCCACCTCGCGCAGAGCGAGCTCGAGCGGATCGGCCGCGCGGACCGCAAGGGCGCGCCCGACACGTTCGACGCCGCGGGGTTCGTCGCGCTCCTGCGGCGGCTGCGGGACGCCCCCGCCGGCGAGGTCGTCTACGCGCCCGAGTACCGGCGGGACCTGCGCAACGGCGTCGCGGGGGCGATCGCGGTGGGGCCGGCCGTCCCGCTCGTCGTGACCGAGGGGAACTACCTGCTGCTCGACGCGCACGGGTTCGGTGCCGTCGCGGGCCTGCTCGACGAGGCGTGGTTCGTCGCGCCGGACGACGACGTGCGGCTCGCCCGGCTGGTGGCGCGGCACGAGGCGTTCGGCAAGCCGGCGGACGCCGCGCGGGCGTGGGCGCACGGGCCCGACGAGCGCAACGCGCGGCTCGTCGCGGGCACGGCCGCGCGCGCGGACGTCGTGGTGCGGCCGCGGTGAGCCGCCCGCCCGGGGGGACGACGCCCCGGCCCGTCGTGCCGCCCGCGGGTGCGAGACTGGGCGCCGTGAGCCTGTACCCCGCTCGAGCCGTCGTCGACCTCGCCGCGATCCGCGGCAACGTGCGCAGCCTCGCGGCGCACGCCCCGTCCGCCCAGGTCATGGCCGTGGTCAAGGCCGACGCGTACGGGCACGGGCTCGTGCCGTCGGCGCGCGCCGCGGTCGAGGGCGGCGCCACGTGGCTCGGTGCCGCGCAGGTCGCCGAGGCGCTCGAGCTGCGGCGCGCGGGCGTCGTCGGGCCGCGCGTCCTGACCTGGCTGTACGCGCCCGGCGCCCCGCTCGCCGACGCCGTCGCCGCGGTCGTCGACGTGTCCGTGGCCGCGGCGTGGGCGCTCGACGAGGTCGTCGCGGCGGCCCGCGTCGCGCATCGCACGGCCCGCGTGCACCTCAAGGTCGACACGGGCCTCGGCCGCAACGGGCTGACCCCGGGCGACCTGGCGGCGCTGCTGCCCGCCGTGCTGCGCGCGCAGGCGGAGGGGGCCGTCGAGGTCGTGGGCGTCTGGTCGCACCTCGCGTTCGCGGACGAGCCCGCCCACCCGACCGTGCGCGCGCAGGCCGGGGTGTTCGCCGACGCGGTCCGCACCGTCGAGCAGGCCGGGCTGCGCCCGGAGGTGCGGCACCTGGCCAACTCGGCCGCGACGCTCACCGACCCGTCGGTCCACCACGACCTGGTCCGCCCCGGGATCGCGGTCTACGGGCTCTCGCCCGTGCCGCAGGTCGGCGGTCCCGCGGACTTCGGGCTGGTGCCCGCCATGACCTTCGAGGCCGAGCTCGCGACGGTGAAGACCGTGCCGGCCGGGCAGGGCCTGTCCTACGCGCACCGGTACGTCACGCCGCAGGAGACGGTCGTCGGGATCGTGCCCGTCGGGTACGCGGACGGCGTCCCGCGGCACGCGTCGGGCGGGCAGGACGGCCCGGGCGGGCCGCTGCGCGTCGGGGGCCGCACGCTCGCCGTCGCCGGCCGCGTCTGCATGGACCAGGTCGTCGTCGACCTCGGGCCGGGTGCGTGCGAGGTGGCCGGGGACCGCGTCGAGCTGTTCGGCACGGGCGCGGACGGCGGCCCGACCGCGCAGGACTGGGCGGACGCCGCCGGCACCATCGCGTACGAGATCGTCACCCGCGTCGGCGCCCGTGTGCCGCGCGTCCACGTCGACACCGCGGCGCCCTCGCAGGGGGCGGACCGCACCCAGGAGGTGGCCCGATGACCGGCCGGCACGGTGCGCCCGCGGGCGCGCAGACACGCGACGAGACCGTCGCGTCGACGAGCGTGACGCTGCCCGACGCCGACGCGACGCGTGCGTTCGGCCGCGCGCTCGCGCGGGTGCTGCGCGCGGGCGACCTGGTCGTGCTCACGGGTGACCTGGGTGCGGGCAAGACGACGCTCACGCAGGGCATCGGTGCGGGCCTCGGCGTGCGCGGGCAGGTCGCGTCGCCGACGTTCATCATCGCCCGCGAGCACCCCCCGGTGCCGGGACCCGACGGCGTGCGCGGTCCGGGGCTCGTGCACGTCGACGCGTACCGCCTGTCGTCGCTCGACGAGGTCGACGCGCTCGACCTCGACGCGAGCCTGGACGAGTCGGTGACGGTCGTCGAGTGGGGCGAGGGGTGGGTCGAGGGCCTCGCCGCGGACCGCCTCGAGGTCAGCCTGACGCGGCCGCGCGGGGGCGTCGCGCCGGGCGACGACGTCGACGCCGCCGCGGGGGAGCGCGCCGTCACGGTGCGCGCCGTCGGCAGCCGCTGGGTGGGCGTGGAGCTGCCCGGCGCGGACCTGGCAGGCTGACGCCGTGCCCGTCCTCGCCCTCGACACCTCGGCGGCCGTGGCCGTCGCCCTGCTCGACGACTCCGGTGCCGTCCTCGCGGCTCGCAGCGACGACCAGCCCCGGCACCACGCCGAGCTCCTCGCGCCGATGGTCGCGGCCGTGCTGGCCGACGCGGGCGTCGACCGCACCGACCTGACGTCCGTCGTCGTCGGGACCGGCCCCGCCCCGTTCACGGGCCTGCGCGTCGGCCTCGTCACCGCGCGCACGCTCGCGCTCGCGCTGGGGGTGCCGGCGCTGGGTGTGCCGAGCCTCGACGCGATCGGCGCGTCGGCGTCCCGCGTGCTCGCGCCGGGGTCGACCGTCCTCGTCGCGACGGACGCACGGCGCCGCGAGGTGTACTGGTCGCTGTACCGGGTGACCGGCCCGGGGGAGGTCGACGTGCTGGTCGCACCCGAGGTCGCCGCACCGGCGGACGTCGCGGCCGACGAGCGCGTCGCCGGTGCGGCCGTCGTGGGCCGGGGCGCGCTGCTGCACCCGGTGCTCGGCGTCGCGGACCCGGACCTCGACGCGCACGGCCTGCTCGACCCGGATCCCGTCGAGCTCGCGGCGCTCGCGCGGCTGCGGGCCTCCCGCGGTGCGGAGCTGCCGACGGCGCCGCTGTACCTGCGACGGCCCGACGCGGTCCCGTCGGCGGCGCGCAAGCGCGTCCTCGGATGACCGACGGCCGCCCGGGCGTCGTCGTCCGCGCGCTGACCCCGGACGACGTGCCGGCGCTCGTCGCGATGGAGGTCGAGCTGTTCGGCGCGGGCGCGTGGTCGGCCGCCATGCTCGCCGAGGAGGTCGTCGGCCCGGGGCGCTGGTACGTCGGGGCGCAGGACACGGCGTCGGGTGCGCTCGTCGGGTACGCGGGCCTGTGGTTCGACGGGTTCGACGTGCAGGTCATGACGATCGGCACGGCGCGCGACCGGCAGGGGCAGGGCGTGGGGCGGCTGCTGCTGGGCGCCCTGCTCGACCGGGCGCGCACCTTGGGGGCCGCGGTCGCGCTGCTCGAGGTCCGCGTCGACAACGACCCTGCGCTGCACCTGTACGAGAGCGTCGGCTTCGAGCGGTTCGGCCTGCGCCGCGGGTACTACCAGCCGGAGAATGCGGACGCATGGACCATGCGGCTCGAGCTGCGCCGCCACGAGGGGGAGGCACGATGACGGACCAGCGGACCGAGCGGCGGGGGGCGTCGGCGGCACGCGACGCGGTGCTCGTCGACCCGATCGACCTGGCGGGGCTGACGGCCGGCGACGAGCCGCCGGTCGTGCTGGACGTGCGCTGGTCGCTGGGCCGGGACGACGGCCACGAGCAGTACCTCGCCGGGCACCTGCCGGGCGCGGTCTACGTCGACCTCGACACCGAGCTCGCGGCCATGCCGAGCCCGGCCGAGGGCCGGCACCCGTTGCCGGCCGTCGCCGACCTGGAGGTCGCCGCCCGGCGCTGGGGCGTGCGGGAGGACCGCGCCGTCGTGGTGTACGACGACGCGGGCGCGACGTCGGCGGCGCGCGCCTGGTGGCTGCTGCGCTGGGCGGGCCTGACGGACGTGCGCCTGCTGGACGGCGGGCTGGCGGCATGGACGGCGGCCGGGTTGCCGGTGGAGGCCGGGCCGGTGACGGCGGAGGCGGGCGACGTGGTGCTCACCACGGGTGGCATGCCGACGGTCTCGGCCGACGAGGCCGCCGCCTGGCAGGGCACGCTGCTCGACGCGCGTGCCCTGCCCCGCTACCTCGGGGAGGTCGAGCCGGTGGACCCGCGTGCCGGGCACATCCCGGGCGCCGTGAGCGCCCCCACGGCGGGCAACCTCGGTCCCGACGGCACGTTCCTGCCCGACGACGCGCTGCGGGAGCGGTTCCGGGGGCTCGGGGTCGAGCCCGGCGCGCCCGTCGCGGTGTACTGCGGGTCCGGCGTGACCGCGGCGCACGAGGTCGCGGCGCTCGCGTCGGTGGGCGTCCCCGCCGCGCTGTACCCGGGGTCGTGGTCGCAGTGGTCGAACGACCCGGCCCGGCCGGTGGCCACGGGGCGCTGACCGGCCCGGCCGCGTCCCCGCGCGTCGCCTCCGGCAGCCCGCGGCGCGCGCCGGACCGTCCGGACGCGCCGCAGGGCCGCCCCGGCAGCGGGACGGCCCTGCGGCGTGGCGCGGTCAGACGGTGCGCGCGACCTGGTCGTAGTCCAGGCGCGCGGCGCGCGGGTGCGGCGTGCCGACGCCGTCGCGGCGCCCGACGTTGACCACGAGGAGCGAGCGCCAGCCCGACTCGGCGAAGAACTCCGCGTCGATGCCGTGGGCGTCCATGCCGCTCATGGGGCCGACGTCGAGGCCGGCGGCGCGCAGGCCGACGATGAGGTAGCCGACCTGCAGGAGCGCGCTGGTGCGGGCCATCTGCTCACGCTGCTCGGGCTGCGGCTCGAGCGCGTCGGCGAGCGCGGCCATGTGCGGCGCGAGGACGGGCAGGTGCGCGTGGAAGCCGGGGTCGGCGGCGAGGACGAGCGAGACGGGGGCGGCGAGGACGCGCTCGCGGTTCGACTCGTTCATGTGCGCGGCGAGCCGGGCGCGGGCCTCGGGAGTGCGCACGACGAGCAGCCGCAGCGGGACGGTGTTGAGGGCCGTCGGGCCCCACCGGACGAGGTCGTACACGGCGGCGAGCTGCTCGTCGGTGACCTCCTCGGGCGTGAACGCGCCGACGGTGCGGGCCTGCCGGAACAGCAGGTCGGCGACGTCGTCGGGGACGGCGAGGCCGGACGTGGGGAAGTCGAGGCCGTCGAGGACGGTGCTGTCGGTCGTCATGGTTGGTTGAATCGTGAACGACCCGTCGACATTCCGGCCACGGACGTGACGGTGGTCACGCCGTGCGCCCGCCTATCCTGGTCCCCATGTCCGCGACCGGCGCCCAGCCCCTCGTCCTCGGGATCGAGACGTCCTGCGACGAGACGGGCGTCGCGCTCGTGCGGGGCCACGACCTGCTGGTCGACGCCGTCGCGAGCTCGGTCGACGAGCACGCGCGGTTCGGCGGGATCATCCCCGAGATCGCGTCGCGCGCCCACCTCGAGGCCATGGTCCCGACGATCGAGCGGGCGCTCGCGACCGCGGACGTGTCGCTCGGCGAGGTCGACGCGATCGCCGTGACGGCGGGCCCGGGACTGGTCGGCCCGCTCACGGTCGGGGCGTCCGCCGCCAAGGCGCTCGCCATCGCGCTCGACAAGCCGCTGTACGGCGTCAACCACGTCATCGGCCACGCGGTCGTCGACGAGCTCGTCGACGGGCCGTTCCCCGAGCGGGTCATGGCCCTCGTCGTCTCGGGCGGCCACTCCTCGCTGCTGCTCCTCGACGACACGGTCGACGTCACCGAGCTCGGCTCGACGCTCGACGACGCCGCCGGCGAGGCGTTCGACAAGGTGGGACGGCTGCTGGGCCTGCCGTACCCGGGCGGCCCGCACATCGACCGCCTCGCCCGCGAGGGCGACCCGCACGCGATCCGGTTCCCGCGCGGCCTCACGGCCCCGAAGGACCAGGCCCGGCACGCCGCCGACTTCTCGTTCTCGGGCCTCAAGACGGCTGTCGCGCGCTGGGTCGAGGCGCGGCAGGACGCGGGGGAGGAGATCCCGCTGCCCGACGTCGCGGCGTCGTTCGCGGAGGCGGTCGCCGACGTGCTCACGGCCAAGACCATCGCCGCGTGCCGCGCGCACGGCGTCGAGACGCTCGTCGTCGGTGGGGGCTTCTCGGCGAACTCGCAGCTTCGCGACATGGCCGCGAAGCGGTGCGCGGAGGCGGGGATCGAGCTGCGCATCCCGCCGATCCGCTACTGCACGGACAACGGCGCGATGATCGCGGCGCTGGGCTCGGCCGTCGTGCGCCGCGGGCTGCCGCCGTCGTCGCTCGACCTGCCGGTCGACTCCTCGATGCCGCTCACGCAGGTGCTCGTGTGAGGTCCCGCTCCCGGGTGGGCAGCAGGCGCCACAGCCGCGCGCCGAGGGTGAACACGACGGCGAACACCGCGCCGTAGAGCACGAGCCACTGCCACGACGCCTCGGTCCCGACCGAGAGCTCGCCGTCCGTCGACGTGTATACCGTCGTGGCGCCGAGCGTGGTGCGGGTGAGCGTGCCGCCGCCCAGGTCGGCGAGGGTGTCCAGCGTGCCGACCGCGTACGCGACGACGAGGTACGCGACCGCGCCGACCGCGAGCGCGGCCCACGTCGCGCCCGTCGCCCAGCGCGGGACGCGGTGGTCGAGCGTCGCGAGGTATCCCTCGGCGAGCACGCGCGGGTGCCCGAGGTCGGCGACGGCGCGACGCACGCCGACGTCGTCGGCCGCCGCCGTGAGCTCGCGCCGCAGGTCGCGGACGAGCCGCTCCGAACGGGGGTAGTCCTGCACCGCCCAGGAGAAGCGGGTGAGGAAGGCCTCGCGGACCAGCAGGTCGCGCAGCGTCAGGGTGCTCATCGGGTGCTCCCGGTGGGGTCGGTGGCGGGGTGGTCGAGGACGTGCGTGACGGTGGCGCTCAGGTGCTGCCACGAGCGCTGCGCGCGGGCGAGCTCGGCGAGGCCGGCGTCGGTGGGTGCGTAGTACTTGCGGGCGGGCCCGGACGGCGACGCGACGAGGCGGGAGGAGACGCGGGCGTCGCGCTCGAGCCGGCTGAGCACGGGGTAGAGGGTGCCGGTGCCGAGGTCCTGCAGCCCGGCGTCGCGCAGGCGGGTGACGAGCTCGTAGCCGTACGACTCGTCCTCGCGCAGCAGCGCGAGCACGAGCATCGGCAGCACGCCCTTGAGCAGCTGGGGGTCGCGGTTGTCGTCCACACGGCGAGGCTATGCCTGCTAGCGGGCAATGACAACTAGTGCCGTAGCAGTTCACCCGGCGGTCCCTTTCGTGGGTGATTGACATGGTTTGCCGCGCCCGTTCCACTGGACCGGAACCCAGGAGCCGCCATGCCCGTCCCTGCGTCGGCCCGCCACGAGCGGCCCGAGCACCCCCGTCGCCTCGCGCACGCGCGCGCGGTCGTCCCCGGCCCGCGCCGGCACGGCCGTCGTCTCGCCGGCACCCTCGCCCTCGTCGGTGCCGTGCTGGCCGGGGGTCTCGTGGCCGCACCCGCCGGCGCCGCCGACCCCGAGCCGTTCACGTTCGTCGTGCTGCCCGACACGCAGAACTACGTGAGCACGTCGACGAACCAGGCCACGATGGGCGTGCAGACGCAGTGGATCGCCGACCACCGCGACGACCTCGACATCGCGTTCGTCTCCCAGGTGGGCGACCTCGTCGGGGTCGACACGGCGGAGGTGCAGTGGCAGCGGGCGTCGCAGCACATGGCCGTGCTCGACGCCGCGGGCGTGCCGAACGCGGTGCTGCCGGGCAACCACGACATGGACCTCACGACGGGCGACGCGCCCCTGTTCCGGCAGTACTTCCCGCCGAGCCGGTACGCGAACGCCTCCTGGAACGGCGCCGCCGCGTCCTACGGCGGCCACCTCGGGCAGCACGTCGTCGGGCCCGACCCCGTCGACCGGCAGAACATGGACAGCTTCGCGCTGTTCAGCGCGGGCGGCATGGACTTCCTCCTGCTCAGCCTCGAGATGAACGCCCCCGACTACGCGCTCGACTGGGGCCGGCGGGTGCTCGCCGCGTATCCCGAGCGGCGTGCGATCGTCGCGACGCACTCCTACGTCGACACCGCGGGCGGCCTGACGACGCAGGTCGCGCGGGCCGACGGCGGCAACAGCGGCCGCGCGATCTGGGAGGAGCTCGTGCGGCCCTCGTGCTCGGTCTTCCTGGTCGTCAGCGGCCACTTCAGCGAGGGCGACCTCGGAGAGGCGCGGCGCACCGACACCAACGCGTGCGGCGACCCGGTGCACGCGGTCCTCACCGACTACCAGGACCGTGCCCGCGGAGGCGACGGCTGGCTGCGGTACTACACGTTCGACCCCGCCGCCGACGAGATCCGCGCGACCACGTACTCGCCGACGCTCGACCGGTACGAGACCGACGCCGACAGCAGCTTCACGCTCCCGTACGCCATGACGGGCGTACCGCCCGACCCCGACCCGGGGCCGCTCGCCGCCGACACGTTCGGACGCACGCTCACAGGCGGCTGGGGCGGTGCCGACACCGGCGGCGCCTGGTCCGTGGGCGGCGGCTCGAGCCGGTTCGCGGTCGGCGGCGGCACGGGGCAGCAGTCGCCCGCACCGGGCGGGACGGTCACCTCGACGCTGGGCTCGGTGCAGTCCACGGCCACCGACGTGACAGCCTCCGTCGCGCTCGACCGCATCCCGAGCAACGCGCTGTACGCGACCGTGTCAGGGCGGGTCGTCGGGTCCGGCGACTACGGCGCGCGCCTCAAGGTGCTCGCGACGGGCGCCGTCCAGCTGCACACCGAACGCTCGGGCACGGTGCTCACGGGCGGCACGCTGCCGGGCGTCTCGCTGACCTCGGGCGAGCGGCTGCGCGTGCGGGTGCAGGTCGAGGGGACCGGCCCGACGGTCGTGCGCGTGCGCGCGTGGGAGGACGGGCAGCCCGAGCCGTCGACGTGGCAGCACACCGCGACCGACGCGACCCCGGCCCTCCAGGGTGCCGGCGGCGTGCGCCTCATGACCTACGTGAGCTCGACCACCACGGGCGGGGCGCTCACGGTCCGCTGGGACGACCTGCTCGCGACCCGCATCGGGGCGGCGCCCCCGCCGCCCCCACCCGTGAACCAGCCGCCCGTCGCGTCGTTCACGGTCGCGACGGACGGGCTCACGGTGGCCGTCGACGCGTCCGGCTCGAGCGACCCGGACGGCATCGTCGTCGCGCGGTCGTGGGCGTTCGGCGACGGCGCCACCGCGTCCGGCACGACAGCCGCACGCACCTACGCGGCGGCGGGCACCTACACCGTCACGCTGACGGTCACCGACGACGACGGGGCCGTCGCGTCCACGGCGCGGGCCGTGACCGTGAGCGCCCCGCCCCCGGTCGGCGTGCTCGCGGCCGACCCGTTCGACCGGACCGTGACCGGTGGCTGGGGCGCGGCGGCGACGGGCGGGCCCTGGACCGTCGCGGGCGGCGCGTCGCGCTTCTCGGTCGCGGCGGGCGCGGGCGCCATGCAGGTCCCGGCGGGTGCCACGCTCACCGCCGGGCTCGGCGCGGTGTCCGGCACGTCCACCGACCTCACGGCGAGCCTCGCCCTGGCCTCCGTCCCCGACGGGCCGCTGTACGCGACGCTGTCCGGCCGGGTCGTCGGCGGCGCGGACCTCGGTGCGCGGGTCAAGGTGCTCACGACGGGTGCCGTGCAGCTGCACACGGAGCGGACCGGCACGGTGCTCACGGGAGGCACCCTGCCCGGGGTGGTCCTGACGCCCGGCGCACGGCTGCGGGTCCGCGTCCAGGTGCAGGGGACGGCGCCGACGACGGTCCGTGCACGTGCGTGGCTCGAGGGCAGCCCGGAGCCGTCGACGTGGCAGTACGCCGCGACCGACGGCACCGCGGCGCTGCAGGCCGCCGGCTCCGTGCGGCTCATGTCCTACCTGTCGTCGTCCGCGACCACCGGGCCCGTGACCGTGCGCTGGGACGACGTGCTCGTGACCCCCGCGGGGTGACCGCACGGGCCCTGGTCGCCCTGGGGGTCGGCGGTCAGGCCGACGCCGCGCCGGCCGGGGCGTCGGGGGCCTCGGTCTCGAGCATCACCCGCGCGTCCGCCGCCGCGCGCAGGATGCTGTCGCTGACCAGGTCCATGAACCGCGCCATGCTGGCGAGGCGCATCCCGGCGGGTGTGTCGGGCCCGACCAGCTGGGCGCCCTGGCGGGACGCCTCGGCGAGGTCGGCGTTGGTCCGGGCCGCCGTGAGGAGCGAGCGGAACCAGACGTCCCCGTCGGCCACGTAGCGCTCGCGGCGGCCCGCGACGCGCTCGCGCAGGACCAGGCCGTGCGTCTCGAGCCCGGCGATCGCCTTGGAGACCGCCGACGGGCTCACGCCGAGTCGCTGCACGAGATCCGCGGCGGTGAGTCCCGAGTCGTTGCTGAGGTACAGGCACATGAGCACGCCCGCGGGGGTGCGCGGCAGGCCGGACTGCATGAGCAGCGTCGTGAACCACTCCTCGAACTCGCGCAGCGCGTGCGCGTCGCCCGACCGCGCGGGTGACGGCGCAGCGGGTGCCGTGGCGGGACGGCGGCGCGCGCGACGCGCGGCCGCGCGCTGCGCCAGGTCGGCGCGGTAGGAGCCGGGGCCGCCGTTGCGCAGGACCTCGCGCGTGACGGTCGAGGTCGGGCGGTCGAGCCGCCGGGCGATCTCGGCGTACGTCAGGTCGTCAGAGAGCCCCAGCGCGATCTGCTGGCGCTCGGGCTGCGTGAGCCGGCCCCCGGGCATGCGGTCCTCCTTCGTCGCTGGGGGCGACAGTAGCGTTCTCGGACACCCAATGCAACGCGGTGCGCCGAGGCGTGTTGCATTGCGTGGTGGCCTGGTGCAACGAAAAGGTCCGGCTGACCTGCGGTAACGGCGTTCCGATGCAACAAGGATGTTGCGTGCCTAGGAAACGCTACGTAGCGTTTCGCACATCGGAAACACACCGACCCGCACCGCAGACCGAGGAGACACCGTGCACACCTTCGCCACGCCGCACCCGCTGTCCGTCGCCGTCGACGTCCCCGCCGGTCGCGTGCGGCTCGTCGCCGGACCGCGCACCGACACGACCGTCGAGCTGCGCCCGACCGACCCGTCCCGCCGACGGGACACCGCCGCCGCCGAACGCACCGACGTCGAGCTGCGTGAGGGCGTCCTGCGCATCACGACGCCGGTCCGGCACGAGCTGCTCGGTCCGTCCGGGCAGGTCGACGTGACCGTGCACCTGCCTGCCGGCTCGGACGTCCGTGTGGACGGCAGCGCCCAGACCCAGGCCGTCGGGCGGCTCGGCGACGTCACGGTCGCGGGCTCCTACGGCGCGGTGACCCTCGACGAGGTCGCCACCGCGCGGATCACCGCGGCCGCGGGCGACGTCGTGGTCGGCCGCCTGGCCGGTCCCGCCGAGATCGCCACGACCAAGGGCGACGTCCGGGTCTCCGAGGCCCACGGCGGGCGGGTCGTGCTCAGCACGCAGATGGGCGACATCGACGTGACCGCCGCGGCCGGCGTCGCCGCGACGCTCGACGCGGGCACAGCCCTCGGGCGCGTGAGCGACGCGCTGCGCACGGACGGCACGCCGCAGCTCGCCGTCACCGCCACCACGAGCCTCGGCGACATCACGGCCCGGAGCCTCTGACCGGGCCGCGCCACGGCACACCACCCACCGCCACCGAAGGAGCTCCCATGCCCACCACCCTCGCCAGGCCGGCGATCGAGATCGCCGGCCTGCGCAAGACCTACCGCTCGTCGTCCGGCGAGCAGGTCGTGCTCGACGACGTCGACCTCGTCGTGCCGGCCGGGACCGTCACCGCGCTGCTCGGCCCGAACGGCGCGGGCAAGACCACGACCGTCGGCATCCTGTCGACGCTCCTGCGCGCCGACGCCGGCGTCGTCCGCGTCGCCGGGTACGACGTGGTGCGCGAGGCCGACGCGGTGCGCGCGTCGATCGGCGTGACGGGCCAGATCACGGCCGTCGACGACCTGCTCACGGGCGCCGAGAACCTGCGTCTCATGGCGCGGCTGCACCACCTGGGACGTGCCGAGGGGCAGCGCCGGACCACCGAGCTGCTCGAGCGCTTCGACCTCGCGGACGCCGCGGGCAAGCCGGTCGCGACGTACTCGGGCGGCATGAAGCGCAAGCTCGACCTCGCCCTGACGCTCGTGGGCGCACCGTCCGTGGTCTTCCTCGACGAGCCGACGACAGGGCTCGACCCGCGCAGCCGGCGAGCGCTGTGGGACGAGGTGCGGGCGCTGGTCGCCGCGGGCACCACGATCCTGCTCACCACGCAGTACCTGGAGGAGGCCGACCAGCTCGCCGACTCCGTCGCGGTCCTGCACCAGGGGCGGGTCGTCGCGCAGGGCACGCCGGCCGAGCTCAAGCAGGTGCACGACGCCGGCTCGCTCGACGAGGTGTTCCTCGCGCTCACCGCGCCGCCCTCCGACACCGACCCCGATCCCGACACCCGCACCGGCGCCCGCACGGGCACCGTCTCGACCGACGAGGAGACCGTCCGATGACCGCCGTCGCCACGACCCTGCCCGCGACCGCCCGCCCGCGCCCGGTGGCCGACGTCGCCACGATGGTCGGCCGCAGCCTGCTGCGGGCCGTGCGCTACCCGGGGCTGACGGTCTTCCTCGTCCTCGGCCCGATCCTCATGCTCGTGCTGTTCGTGTACGTCTTCGGCGGGGCGTTCGGGGCCGGCGTCGCGCCGGGCGTCGAGCCCGGCGCGGACGGCCGCGCCGCGTACCTGGACTACATCGCGCCGAGCCTGCTGGTCCTCACGGTGGTCGGCGGCGCGACGTCGGTGGCGACGAGCGCGGCCATGGACGCCGCGGGCGGCATCATGGCGCGGTTCCGCACCATGCCGATCGCGCCGGGGTCGGTGCTCTCGGGCCAGGTCGTCGGGTTCCTGCTGCAGGCGCTGGTCGCGGTGGCGCTCGTGCTCGGCGCGGCCGTCGCCATGGGCTACCGGCCCGAGGCCGACGCGCTGGACTGGCTGGCCCTGCTCGGCGTCCTGTCCGCCGTCGGGCTCGCGCTCAACTGGCTGTGCGTCGCGCTGGGCCTGAACGCGCGCAGCGTCGAGACGGCGAGCAACGCGCCGCTGATCCTGCTGATCCTGCCGTTCCTCGGCAGCGGCTTCGTGCCGGTCGAGACGATGCCGACGGCGGTGCGCTGGTTCGCCGAGCACCAGCCGTTCACGCCGATCATCGAGACGGTCCGCGGGCTGCTCGCGGGCGGCGAGGGCCTGGAGGGGGCCGTCGTCGTGCAGGCGCTGGCCTGGTGCGCCGTGCTGGGCGTCGCCGGCTACGTGTGGGCGCGCTCGCTCTACCGCCGCGAGCGCCGCGCCTGACCGACCGGCCGCGGGGGTCGCACCGGAGCAGCTCCGGAGCGGCCCCCGCGGCGTGCGTCGGCGCCGGGTGCGCTCGTGCCGTGCCGTGCCGTGCCCGCGCGAGCACGTGTGCCCGCGCCGCCCGTGCCCAGGCGTCAGAGGGGCCGGCCCGCCGCCATCTCCGCGACGAGCGAGCGGACGACGGCGTCGAGCTCGCCCGCGTTGCGCCGCGCCACCGCGCGCTGCCGCTGGTAGGACGCGCCGCGGCGCAGCACGACACGCACCTGGTCGAGCTCCTCGCTGCAGCCGAGCCGCTCCGCGACGGGCGCGAGCTCCACGAGCCACCGGGAGACCGCGTCCGTGACGAGCTCCTCGTCACCCGCGGCGTTCGTGATGATGATCGCGTCCATGCCGTACCGGGCCGAGCGCCACTTGTTCTCCTGCGCGAACCACGGCGGCATGGTCGGCAGGGTCTCGCCGCGGTCGAGCATCGTCGAGAAGT
This sequence comes from Cellulomonas fimi ATCC 484, assembly GCF_000212695.1. Taxonomy (NCBI): domain Bacteria; kingdom Bacillati; phylum Actinomycetota; class Actinomycetes; order Micrococcales; family Cellulomonadaceae; genus Cellulomonas; species Cellulomonas fimi. The sequence goes on from NC_015514.1 coordinate 1,159,304, forward strand.
GCTCCACGAGGCAGTGCGTGAGGGCCGAGATCGCGGTGACCTCGAGCAGGTTGGTCGCGCCGTCGGCGATCCGCATCTCGAGCGTCCCGAACCGTGGCGCGGGCCGGATGTCCCACCGGACCTCGTCGAACTGGTCGATGACGCCGGTGTGCAGCATGTCGCCGACGTACTGCTCGAGCTCCTCCCACCGCGCGAAGCCGAACGGCAGCCCCGCGGTCGGCAGCTGCTGGAACAGCAGCGCACGGTTCGACGCGTAGCCCGTGTCCTTGCCGCCCCAGAACGGGGACGACGCCGACAGGGACTGCAGGTGCGGGAACACCGTGAGCATCGCGCGCGACAGCGGCAGCACCTTGTCGCGGTCCTCGATGCCGACGTGCACGTGCACGCCGAAGATGAGCATCTGCCGGCCCCACCACTGCGTCCGGTCGATGAGCGTCGCGTACCGCTGCTTGTCGGAGACCTTCTGCTGCGCCCAGTTCGCGAACGGGTGCGTCCCGCCGCCCATGAGCTGGATGCGCAGCGGCTCCGCGGCGGCGGCGACCTCGTCGAGGGCCCGCCGCAGGTCCTCGCCGGCCTGCCCGACGGTGCGGCACACCCCGGAGGACACCTCGACGGTGTTGAGCAGCAGCTCCTGCTTGATGGACGGGTGGTCGCTCCCGTCCGCCGGGCGCACCGCGTCGAAGATCGACTGCGCCGCCTGCCGCAGGTCGCCGGAGTCGGCGTCGACGAGCGCGACCTCCCACTCCAGCCCGACCGTGGAGCGCTCGGAGCGGGCGAACGGCAGCGTGACCGGGGCCGCCATCAGACGCGCTCCACGACCAGCACCTGCTGGTGTCCCGCGACGCGGGTGAGCACGACGGTCGCCTCGGCGTCGCCGCGCAGGTCGAGCTGCCTGCGGAGCTGCTCGGGCACCACGGCCGTGCCGCGCTTCTTGATCGTGAGCCGGCCGACGCCGCGCTCGCGCAGGTAGGTGCGCAGCCGCTTGAGGCCGAACGGGAGGGTGTCGAGCACGCGGTAGGCGGTCGCCACCGGCTCGTCGTGCAGCTCGTCGGACGTCACGTAGGCGATCGTGGTGTCCACGAGCGTGCCGTGCACGCGCTGCGCGACGTCGCCGACGAGCCCGGCGCGGATGACGGCCCCGTCGGGCTCGTACAGGTAGGCGCCCACCGGCCCGGCGGGGACGACCGCGGGACCGTCGGGCCCGGCGTGCAGCGTGTGCGCACCGCCGTCGGTCAGCACGAGCGCCGAGCGGCCGGGGCCCTCGGGTGCCAGGGGCCGAACCACAGGCCCACCTCGACGACGTCCCCGTCCACGGAGACCCACTGCGCCTGCGCGTCGCGGGGGAGCGCGGAGTGCGGCACGCCCGGCCCGAGCTTGAGCCCGAGCGCGGGGACCTGGTCCCGCAGCGCGAGCACCGCGTCGAGCGGCGGCGCGTACGCGGCGGGGTCGAAGACGCGGCTGCCCGCGGAGGTGCGCCGTGCGGGGTCGGCGTAGACGCCGTCGACGCCCTCGGCCCGCAGGTCGAGCGCGAGGCCGTCGCCGTGCCGGACGTGGGTGTCGGGGAAGTGCCGCAGGTTGACGGTGGCGATCGCGGCGGTCGCCTCGTCGACGTCGGTCGCGAGCACCGCGAGGCCGACGCCGGCGAAGGCGAGCGAGTCGGCGCCGATGCCGCACGTCAGGTCGGCGACCCGCGTGGTGCCCGCGTCGCGGTACCGGCGGGCGTGGTGCGCGGCGACCGTCAGGCGCGTCGCCTGCTCGAGCCCCGCGGCGGTGAACAGCATGCCGTCGGCGAAGTCGCCGAGCTTCGCCCGGGCGCGCGACCGCAGGCGCGACTGCGTGAGCGCGGCCGCGACGAGGCCGGGGTCGATGCCCTCGGCGTGCAGGCGCTCCGAGAGCGCCATGGCGCGGTGCTCGTCGTAGGGCGGGAGCGCCGAGAGCAGGGCCCAGCCCTGGGGGCTGAGCAGTGCGGTGAGGCCGGCGGCGTCCATGCGGGCGATCCTCGCACGCCGTGCGGGAGCCCACCGAGCGCCCGGACCGCCGTCCCGCGGCCGCGCCCCGGCGGGTCGTTGGCACTCGCCTTGACCGAGTGCTAACGCCTTCCTAGAGTGAGGAGCTGGCACTCTCCCGGTGAGTGTGCCAGCTGCGCACCTGGTCACGGCACCCGCGACGACGTGAGCCGGCGCGCTCGGACTGCTCGGAACTACTCACATGCGAAGGGGAGGTCCGCTGTGTCGGTCTCCATCAAGCCCCTCGAGGACCGGATCGTCGTCAAGACGCTCGACGCGGAGACGACGACGGCCTCGGGTCTCGTCATCCCGGACAGCGCGAAGGAGAAGCCCCAGGAGGGCGAGGTCCTCGCGGTCGGCCCGGGCCGTGTCGACGACAACGGCAACCGCGTCCCGCTCGACGTGGCCGTCGGCGACAAGGTCATCTACTCGAAGTACGGCGGCACCGAGGTGAAGTACGCCGGCGAGGAGTACCTCATCCTCTCGGCGCGCGACATCCTCGCGGTCGTCGTCAAGTGACGTCCGGGGTGCCCGTCGTGCGTCCGTGACGTCCGGCGGCGCACCCTCCGCGGCCCCTCGACCCTCCTGCGGGAGCGGTCGGGGGGCCGTCGTCGTCCTCGGGGCCCGGTCGGCGGTGCAGCGCGGGCGACGGCCGCCGCGCCCGGTGCGGACAGGGGAGAGGCCCGCCCCGCGTGCGCGGGACGGGCCTCTCCGGCTCGTGCGAGGCGAGCGTCAGACGACGGCGCGGCGACCGTTGCGCTGCGCGAGGATCGCGGCCCGCTCGTCCTCGGACAGGCCGCCCCACACGCCGTACGGCTCGCGCACCGCGAGCGACTGCTCGCGGCACTCCTTGAGCACCGGGCACGTCGCGCAGATGGCCTTCGCGGCCTCGGCGCGCCGGCGTCGTGCCGACCCCCGCTCACCCTCCGGGTGGAAGAACAGGTCCTGGTCGGCGTCGCGGCAGGCTCCCTCGAACTGCCACTCCCACAGGTCCATCACCGGTCCGGGCAACCGCGAGATCTCCGCCATGCGTCCTCCTCAGTCGTACCGAGTCCGCGGTCCCGCGAGGCGGTCGCGCTCGGTGGCTCGGTTGTCAGGCAGCCCCGCACGGTGGTGCGGGTGGTGCGATGAAGCGAAACAGTACAACCGCGCCAGAAGTTGTTCAAGACCGCTTCGCACGATCGTGTGATGAAGCGGTTCTGGACGCCTGTGCTGGTCGCCGCGCCGACGCGCGACGCGATCCGGCCCGTCGTCCGTCGAGGACGCCCCGACGGGCTGGCACAATCGCGTCATGCCCGCCGACGAGGACGGCTCGACGCCCGCGACGGGCGCGACCGGGACGGCCGCGCCCGCCCTGGCCGTCGCCGCCGTGGCCAAGCGCCTCGGCGTCGCGCCCGCGACGCTGCGCACGTGGGACCGGCGCTACGGCCTCGGGCCGTCCGAGCACGCCGCCGGCGCCCACCGCCGCTACAGCGCGACCGACGTCGAGCGCCTGCTCGTCATGCGCCGGCTCACGCTCGACGGCGTCGCCCCCGGCGAGGCCGCCCGCATCGCGCTCGCGACCGACGTCGACACCCCGGGCCGCGGCAGCACGGTCGACACCGTGCCGCACCCGCGTGCCCCGCACCCCGACGCCAGCCCCACCGCGGTCGTCGACGCCGCGCTCGCGGGCGACGCCGAGCGCTGCGCGCGGCTGCTCGCCCTCGGGACCGCGCCGGGCTCGGCCGCGCGCTGGTGGACGGAGCTCGTCGAGCCCGCGCTCGCCCGGCTCGCGCGGCAGACGGTCGTCGACCGCCCCGGCGTCGACGCGCCGCTCACGGTGCGCGCCGCCGCGTCCGCTGCGCTGCGGGCCGCGACCGCGGCCTCGCCCCACCCGAGCAGCCCCGTCGTGCTCGTGCTCGTCCCGGCGGGCGAGGACCGTCCCCTCGTCGTGCACGCGCTCGCAGCCGCGCTCGTCGAGCACGGCGTCGACGCGCGCATGGTCGGCGGACCCGTCGGCGGGCACCACGCCGCCGAGCTCGTCGCGATGACGCGTGCGCGGGCCGTGGTGACGGTCGGGCGGCGCCCCGACCCGGACCTGAGCGTCGTCGAGCGCCTCGCGAAGGACCACCCCGACGTGCCGCAGTTCGTCATGCTCCCCGACACCGCGCACGAGCACGTCCCCGTGGCGCGCCACGTGCACCGCGCGCGGACGTTCACCGGGCTCCTGCACGAGGTCCTCGCGGTCGCGCGACCCACCGCCCGCTGAGGCCCCCGCGGTCGCCGCGCATGACCCGTCCGGACGCACCTCGGGGCCGCCCGGCCGTCGCCCGACCGGCCGAGCGACAATCCACGCCAGGAGCCCCCGCGGCGGGAGAAAACGGGGCACGGGGAGGCGCCAGGTGGCCCGAGAGGGCTAACGTCTGCGTGCGCGTCGACCGATACCCGTGACATCAGGACGTCCGGGTCGCGGACAGGTCGGCGGGGGCCGCGCCACATCCGTCGGAGCCGACGGACGTCCGACAACGGTTCGGCAACTGGCAACTGGAGGAACGATGGCGGGAGTCGTGGTCTGTCACGGCTCAGCGGTGATCCGTGAGCGCCTGGTGGTGACCTCGATCGGGGTGCCTGCCCTCACGCCCGTGCGTGCGGCGGCCTCGGTCGACGAGCTCGTCACGCTCGCGCGGCGGGTCCCGCCGACGGTCGTGCTCCTCGACGCGCACCTGCCGGTGCCCGGTGCGTCCGAGGCGATCCGGCGGCTGCGGGCCGTCGCACCCTCGGCGGCGATCGTGCTGCTGGCCAACCCCGACGACTCGGTCGCGCTCGACCGTGCGCTGTCGCTCGGTGCGCGGGGCTTCCTCGCCCCGGACGTCGGCCGGGCCGAGCTGTCCGCGGTCGCGGCGCACGTGCTGGCCAGCGCGGTGCTCCCCGTCCAGGGCGGTCAGCGCCCGGCGGTCGACGTGCCGACGCCGATCGGCGGCCCGGCGCCCGAGGGCGTGCGCGGTGCCACGGCGACCGCGGTCGACGGCGACGGTGCGGCCCCCCGAGCCGGGCCCGGCGCCGCTGACCAAGCGCGAGATCGAGGTGCTCATCGGCATGAGCAACGGCCGGTCCAACGCGCAGATCGGGGCGGAGCTGTTCCTCTCGGAGGACACCGTCAAGACGCACGCGCGCCGGCTGTTCCGCAAGCTCGGCGCCAAGGACCGCGCACAGGCGGTCGCGATCGGCCTGCGCCGGGGACTCATCCGCTGACCTCCGGCCGCCGGCGCCGGCCTCGGGCCCGCGGAGCGGTGCCGCGGCTGGCCGGGGCGGGCGGGGCCGGCGGGCCGTGCGCGGTGCGCCCGGGACGCCGTCCGGCGGGCGGACCGCGCGCCCGGGGGTGGGTCCGTGCGGACGTATCCTTGCGGGATGACGGGCACCCCCTCGGCGAACGACCCCTTCGCGCGGGTCGGACTCACGTACGACGACGTCCTGCTGCTCCCCGGGGAGACGGACGTCATCCCGAGCCAGGTCGACACGACGTCGCGGCTCACCCGCGAGATCTCGGTGCGCGTGCCGCTGCTGTCGGCCGCGATGGACACCGTGACCGAGTCCCGCATGGCGATCGCGATGGCCCGGCAGGGCGGCGTCGGGATCCTGCACCGCAACCTGTCCATCGCGGACCAGGCCCACCAGGTCGACCGGGTCAAGCGCTCCGAGTCGGGCATGGTGAGCGACCCCGTGACGGTCTCGCCCGACGCGACGCTCGCCGAGCTCGACCGCCTGTGCGGCACCTACCGCGTGTCGGGCCTGCCCGTCGTCGACGACGACCGGCGCCTGCTCGGCATCATCACCAACCGCGACCTGCGGTTCGTCCCCGCGGCCGACTTCGAGACGCGCCGCGTGCGCGAGGTCATGACCGCGATGCCGCTCGTGACGGCCCCCGTCGGGATCGACCGGGACGAGGCCGCCGCACTGCTCGCGAAGCACAAGATCGAGAAGCTCCCGCTCGTCGACGAGCGCGGCGTGCTGCGGGGCCTCATCACCGTCAAGGACTTCGTGAAGTCCGAGCAGTACCCGGACGCGACGAAGGACGCCGACGGGCGCCTGGTCGTCGGTGCCGCGATCGGCTTCTTCGGCGACGCGTGGGAGCGTGCGACGGCCCTCGTCGAGGCAGGCGCCGACGTGCTCGTGGTCGACACGGCCAACGGGCACGCACGTCTCATGCTCGACATGGTCCGCAAGCTCAAGTCGGACCCCGCGACGCGCGGCGTCCAGGTCATCGGCGGCAACGTCGCGACGACGGCCGGCGCGCTCGCGCTCGTCGAGTCGGGCGTGGACGCGGTCAAGGTCGGCGTCGGCCCGGGCTCGATCTGCACGACGCGCGTCGTCGCCGGCGTCGGCGTGCCGCAGGTCACCGCGATCTACGACGCCGCGCAGGCGTGCAAGCCCGCGGGGGTGCCGGTCATCGGCGACGGCGGCCTGCAGTACTCGGGCGACATCGCGAAGGCGCTCGTCGCGGGCGCGGACACGGTGATGCTCGGCTCGCTGCTCGCGGGGTGCGACGAGTCCCCGGGCGAGCTCGTGTTCGTCAACGGCAAGCAGTACAAGCACTACCGCGGCATGGGGTCGCTCGGCGCCATGGCCTCCCGCGGACGCGTCTCGTACTCGAAGGACCGCTACTTCCAGGCCGACGTCACGACCGACGAGAAGATCGTCCCCGAGGGCATCGAGGGCCAGGTGCCCTACCGTGGCCCGCTCGCGGCGGTCGCGCACCAGCTCATCGGCGGGCTGCACCAGTCGATGTTCTACGTCGGTGCGCACACGATCCCCGAGCTGCAGGCGAAGGGGCAGTTCGTGCGGATCACCCCGGCGGGGCTCAAGGAGTCCCACCCGCACGACATCCAGATGACGGTCGAGGCGCCGAACTACAGCTCGCGCTGACTGCCGCGCCGCCCGGGACCCCCGAGCGGGTGCCCGGGCGTCGTCGTCCCCGTGCGCGGCGGCCGAGGGCGTGCTACCAGAGCGTGCCGACGGGCTCGCGCGCGGGCCACGTGGGCTCCGCGCCCGGGCCGTCGAGCCCCTTCTCGGTGCGCCAGGCGTTGAAGCTCTCCGCCCACGCGCGGTGCGCGGTCACCTGGTACTCGTGCAGCGTGTCGAGGTCCAGGTCGGCGAGGTGCGGGAAGCGGCCGACGATCCGCTCCAGCACGTCGAGCGTCGCGACGACGTCGACGTCCGCGTTGTGCAGGTCCCCCGACTCGACGACCTCGTAGACGCCGCACAGGTCGACCAGCTTGCGCTTGCCCTCACGCTCGCGGTCCACGGCCCGGTCCAGCACCAGCGGGTCGATGACGGGCCGCGCGGCGCCGAGCAGGCGGTCGGGGAGCGTGGGCAGCCGGTGGCGGCGCAGCTCCGCGTCGAGCAGGCACAGGTCGAACGCGGCGTTGTAGGCGACGACCGGGACGCCGGCGCGGAACGCCCCGGCGAGCTCCGTCGCGATCTCGTCGAGCGCCGCCTTCGGGGCGACGCCGTGCGCCTTCGCGTGCTCGGTGCTGACGCCGTGGATGGACGCCGCGGCCTCGGGGATCTCGACGCCCGGGTCCAGCAGCCACGTGCGGACGTGGGTGCCTGCGGCGTCGCGGCGGACCAGCGCGGCGGTGACGATCCGGTCGCGGTCGACGTCGAGCCCCGTGGTCTCCGTGTCGAAGCCCAGCAGGGGTCCGTCGTTCCAGCCCATCGCGCGTCCTTCGTCCGTCGTGCTCGCCCTCGGGGCACCGGCCCTCCGGGCGGCGGGCCCGTCGTGCCGCCCGCTTCGCCAGGATCGCACCCGCCACCGACACCCCGACGCAGCGACACGACCGGCGTGCCGCCTCAGTCCTCGCGCAGGTACCCGGTCTCGGGGTCGACGTCCCGCAGGAAGTCGCGGGCAGCGCTCTCGAGGCTCTCCGGGGGGACCGGTGAGCCGTCGTTCGTCCCGATCGTGAACCCGTACCCGTCGTTCGGGCCCGTCACCCACGTGAGGTCGTAGGTGCCCGGGGCGCGCTCGCCGACCTCGAACCGGTGTCCGTCCACGTCGAGAGGCCACGTCCGCATGCCGCCATCGTGCCGTGGGCGGGGGCGGGTGGCCGCGCCGGTAGCCTGGTGCGGTGAGCAACGAGATCGAGATCGGGCGCGGGAAGCGCGGACGGCGGGCCTTCTCCTTCGACGACGTGGCGGTCGTCCCGTCGCGGCGGACGCGGGACCCGGAGGAGGTCTCGGTCGGCTGGCAGATCGACGCGTACCACTTCGACCTGCCGGTGCTCGCGGCGCCCATGGACTCGGTCATGAGCCCCGCGACGGCGGTCGCCCTCGGTCAGGCCGGCGGGCTGGGCGTGCTCGACCTCGAGGGCCTGTGGACGCGCTACGAGGACCCGACCCCGCTGCTCGCGGGGATCGCGGCGCTCGACCCGGCGCGCGCCACGGCGCGCATGCAAGAGGTCTACGCGGCGCCCATCCAGCCCGACCTGGTGAGCGCGCGCCTCAAGGAGATCCGCGCGGCCGGGGTCACGGTCGCGGGCGCGCTGTCGCCGCAGCGCACGCAGGAGCTGTGGCGCACGGTCGTCGACGCGGGCGTCGACCTGTTCGTCATCCGGGGCACGACGGTCTCGGCCGAGCACGTCTCGGGTCGCGCCGAGCCGCTCAACCTCAAGCGCTTCATCTACGAGCTCGACGTCCCCGTGATCGTCGGCGGCGCGTCGACGTACACGGCGGCGCTGCACCTCATGCGCACGGGCGCCGCGGGCGTCCTGGTCGGGTTCGGCGGAGGCGCGGCGCACACGACGCGCGTGTCGCTGGGCATCCACGCGCCCATGGCGACGGCCGTGGCGGACGTCGCGGCGGCGCGGCGGGACTACCTCGACGAGTCCGGCGGCCGGTACGTGCACGTCATCGCGGACGGCGGGGTCGGCCGCTCGGGCGACCTGGTCAAGGCGGTCGCGTGCGGCGCCGACGCGGTGATGCTGGGTGCGGCGCTCGCGCGGGCGACGGAGGCTCCGGGCCGCGGCTGGCACTGGGGTCCCGAGGCGCACCACCCGCACCTGCCGCGCGGGGAGCGGGTCGAGGTGGGCACGGCCGGCTCGCTGCAGGAGATCCTGTTCGGCCCCGGCCACACGGCGGACGGCACGCTCAACCTCATCGGCGCGCTGCGCCGGGCGATGGCGACGACCGGCTACTCGGACCTCAAGGAGTTCCAGCGGGTCGAGGTCGTGGTCTCGCCGTACCAGCCGCACTGACACCAGTCGCACTGACACCAGCCGCACCGACGCCAGTCGCACCGACGCGCCACAGGCTCACCGACGACGCCCGCTCCGGACCTCCGGGGCGGGCGTCGTCGCATCCCGGGGACACCGCGGCGGCCGTGCGCGGACAGATGCCCGATCGGACATCTGCGGTTGGTCCGATGCCCGGTCTCTGCCCGTAGAGGCCCGGTCGTGGCGGGAAACGGGCATCCGCTGCCCGGAACAAGCGTCCAGGTCAACGTTTGATTGTGCCCGAATGGGCCCGAATGGCTTGACATGCAACGGTGTGGCGAGGACTCTGGACGCATCAGACGTCGCTACGGGAGCGGCGTCCGGCACGACGGAGGCAGCGTGTACGCACCGGAGCGGCACCAGCAGATCCTGGCTCGCGCCCGGGCCGAGGGCCGTGTGGACGTCACCGCGCTGGCGGACCAGCTCGACGTCACCCCGGAGACGATCCGGCGCGACCTGACCGCCCTCGAGCGGCACGGGCTCGTGCGTCGCGTGCACGGCGGCGCGATCCCCGTCGAGCGCCTCGGGTTCGAGCCCGGCATCGCGGACCGCGAGGGCGTGCTCGCGGGGGAGAAGGAGCGGATCGCCAAGGCCGCGCTCGACGAGCTGCCCGACGGTGGCGCCGTCATCCTCGACGCGGGCACGACGACGGTCCGGCTCGCCGAGCTGCTGCCGTCGGACCGCGAGCTCACGGTCGTCACGCACGCGCTCCCCGTCGCGACCGTCCTGGCGCCGCGCCCCGGCATCACGCTGCACCTCGTCGGCGGCACCGTCCGCGGCCGCACGCTCGCGGCCGTCGGGTCGTGGGCCGTACGCGCCCTCGCCGACATCCACGCCGACGTCGCGTTCGTCGGCACCAACGGGCTGTCGGTCGAGCACGGGCTCACGACGCCCGACCTCGCCGAGGCGGCCGTCAAGCGCGCGCTCGTGCGCAGCGCGCGGCGCACCGTCGTGCTCGCGGACCACACCAAGCTCGGCCGCGTGGACTTCGCGCACGTCGTCCCGCTCGCCGACGTCGACACGGTCGTCACCGACACCGGCGCGGAGCCCGAGCTCGTCGACGAGATCGAGGCCGCCGGCACCCGGGTGGTGCGCGCATGATCCTCACGCTCACCCCGAACCCCAGCCTCGACCGGGCGCTGGAGGTCGACCGGCTCGAGGTCGGCGGCGTCAACCGGGCCGAGGCTGCCTGGGTCCACCCCGGCGGCAAGGGCATCAACGTCTCGCGCGTGCTCGTCGCGCACGGCGTGCCCACGCTCGCGGTCCTGCCCGTCGGCGGCGCCGACGGCGCGCGGCTCACCGAGCTGCTGGGCGAGCAGGGCGTGCCCGCCCTGCCCGTGCCCGTCGCCGAGGACACGCGCACCAACCTCACGCTCGTCGAGCGCGGCGGGACGACGACCAAGGTCAACGCGCCCGGCCCGGCGCTCACCGAGGACGAGGTCGAGGCGCTCCTTGCCGCCGTCGAGCAGCAGCTGGCCCTGCAGCCCGCCGCGCTGGTCAGCGCCGGCTCGCTGCCGCTCGGCGCACCCGAGTGCTTCTTCGTCCGCGTCGCGGGCCTCGCCGCACGCCACGCGGTGCCGTTCGCGCTCGACACGTCGGGCCTGCCGCTGACGCGGGCCGTTCGCTCGGGCGGCCTCGCGCTCGTCAAGCCCAACGACGAGGAGCTCGCCGAGCTCGTCGGGCGCGAGCTCGTGACCGTCGGCGACGTCGTCGAGGCCGCACGCGAGGTCGTCGCCGCCGGGACCCGCGCGGTGCTCGTGAGCCTCGGTGCGCACGGTGCGCTGCTCGTGTCCGCGCAGCGCTCCTGGTGGGCGGGCGGCCCGTGTCTCGTGCCGCAGTCCACCGTCGGTGCGGGCGACTCGACGCTCGCGGGCTTCCTCGCGGGCGACGGCGACGCGGGTGAGCGCCTGCGCCGGGCCGTCGCCTTCGGCCGTGCCGCCGTCCTCCTGCCGGGCACCGAGGTGCCCCTGCCCGACCAGATCCAGCTCGACGACGTCCGAGTCGTCGAGGACCCCGACCCCCGCACCGCGCTGAAGGAGCTGTGACGTGACCACCCCCCTCATCACCGCCGACCTGGTCGCCGTCGACCTCGTCGCGACGGACCGCGACGACGCGACCCGTCAGCTCATCGACCTGCTGGCCGCCGCCGGCCGTGTCACCGACGCCGACGGGTTCCACGCCGACGTGCGTGCCCGCGAGGCGCAGATGGCGACCGGCATGCCCGGCGGCATCGGCCTGCCGCACGCGCGCTCCGCGCACGTCACCGTGCCGAGCCTCGCGGTCGGCAAGGTGCCCGCGGGCGTCGACTTCGGCGCCCCGGACGGGCCCGCGACGCTCGTCTTCCTCATCGCCGCCCCCGACTCGGGGGACAGCGCCCACCTGCAGATCCTCGCCGCGCTCGCGCGGCGCCTCGTGCACGAGTCGTTCCGGACGTCCCTCAAGGACGCACCGGACGCCGCGACCGTCGCCGAGATCGTCACCCGAGAGGTCGTGCCCGCATGAAGCTCGTCGCCGTCACCTCGTGCCCCACGGGGATCGCGCACACGTACATGGCCGCCGAGGCGCTCGAGCAGGCCGGCCGCGCCGCCGGCCACGAGGTCGCCGTCGAGACGCAGGGTGCCGCCGGCTCGATGCCGCTCGACCCGCGCGTCATCGCCGACGCCGACGGCGTGATCTACGCCGCCGACCTCGAGGTCAAGGACAAGGACCGGTTCGCCGGCAAGCCGTTCGTCGACGTCGGCGTGAAGAAGGCCGTGCACGACGCCCCCGGCGTCATCGCGGCCGCCGTCGCGGCCGTCGCGTCGGGCGTGCCCGCCCCCGCCGCCACCGCGCACGCACCCGGCACCGGCCCCGCGACCAAGGTCGACTCCGGCGCCGGCGCCGGCACGCGCATCCGGCAGTGGCTCATGACGGGCGTGTCGTACATGATCCCGTTCGTCGCCGCGGGCGGGATCCTCATCGCCCTGTCGTTCATGCTCGCGCAGGTCGCGTGGGGCGAGGAGGGCGTCGTCCTCGTCACGCAGGTGCCCGTCGAGGACCTCATGACGTCGTTCAACGTCGTCTCGCTGCAGGACTGGGCGGTGCTGCTGTTCCGCACCGGCGGGGTGGCCTTCGGGTTCCTCGTCCCCGTGCTGTCCGGCTTCATCGCCTACGCGATCGCCGACCGGCCCGGCCTCGTGCCCGGGTTCGTCGGGGGCGCGGTGTCCGTCACCGTCGGCGCCGGCTTCCTCGGCGGTCTCGTGACCGGCTTCCTCGCCGGGTTCGTGGCGCTGTGGATCTCCCGCTGGAAGGTCCCGAAGGGCGTGCGCGGCGTGATGCCCGTCGTGGTGATCCCGCTGCTGTCGTCGTTCGTCGTCGGGCTCGTGATGTTCGTCGTCATCGGCCGCCCCATCGCGAGCCTCATGGACGGGCTCAGCAGCTGGCTCAACGGCCTGTCCGGCTCCAACCTCGTGCTCCTCGGCCTGCTGCTCGGCGCCATGATGGGCTTCGACCTCGGCGGTCCGATCAACAAGGTCGCGTACACCTTCGCGGTCACGGGCCTGGCCACCGAGGGCCTCGAGGCCGGTGCCACCCAGTACAAGGTCATGGCCGCCGTCATGGCCGCCGGCATGGTCGCGCCCCTCGCGATGGCGCTCGCGACCGTCGTGCGCAAGAAGCTGTTCACGCACGCCGAGCAGGAGAACGGCAAGGCCGCGTGGCTGCTCGGGGCCTCGTTCATCTCCGAGGGCGCGATCCCGTTCGCCGCCGCCGACCCGTGGCGCGTGATCGTGTCGTCCGTGGTCGGGTCGTCCGTCACGGGCGGGCTCGTCATGGCGTTCGGCTCGACGCTGCGCGCCCCGCACGGCGGCATCTGGGTGCTGCCGCTCATCGGGAACCCGCTCGGGTTCCTCGCCGCGGTCGCCATCGGCACCGTCGTCACCGCCGCGGTGGTCGTCGTGCTCAAGAGCGCCAAGCCCAACCCGCTGGTGCAGGCCGAGCAGGCCGCCGACCAGCAGGCCCTCGTCGGCCAGACCGCCTGAGCGCGGCACCGGCCGGATCGCATCGGAAACGGAGAGAACCCATGGCTCAGCGCACCGCCGTCGTCGCCTCCCGCGTGGGGCTGCACGCCCGCCCGGCGATGATCTTCACCAACGCGGTCGCCGCCACCGGCGTCCCGGTGACCCTCGCCCGGCCGGGCGGCGAGCCCGTCGACGCGAGCAGCATCCTGTTCGTCATGTCGCTCGGCGTCCCGCACGGCGAGGAGGTCACGCTCACCACCGAGGACGGTGCCGAGCGCGTGCTCGACGAGCTCGTCACGCTGCTCGAGACCGACCTCGACGCGCAGGACGCCCCCACGGGCGCGTCGGGAGGGTCGGCGTCGTGACCGGCGACCGCGTGCTGCGCGGCGTCGGCGTCGGCCGTCGCGGGGTCGTCGGGCCCGTCGCGCAGGTGCAGCCCGCGCCGTTCGTGCAGGACGACGCCCCGCTGCTCGTCGACGGGGTCCCGGCCGACCCGGCCACCGCACGGCAGGTCGTCGACGACGCGTTCACGCACGTCGTCGACGACCTGCGGGCCCAGTCCGCGCGCGCCACCGGCACGGTGCGCGACGTCCTCGCCGCGACCGCGCAGATGGCCGACGACAAGGCGCTGCGCAGCCAGGTGCTCACGCGCGTCGCCGCGGGCGACCACGTGGTGCACGCCGTCGACGGGGTCGTGGCGATGTTCGCCACCATGTTCGAGCAGGCCGGCGGCTACCTCGCCGAGCGGGTCACCGACCTGCACTCGGTCCGCGACCGGGTCGTCGCCCGAGCCCTGGGGCTGCCGGCCCCGGGCGTGCCGGCCCTCGACCGGCCGTCCGTGGTGGTCGCGCGGGACCTCGCGCCGGCCGACACCGCGGCCCTCGACCTCGACAACGTCCTCGCGATCGTGACCGAGCTCGGCGGACCCACCGGCCACACCGCGATCATCGCGGGCCAGCTCGGCCTGCCGTGCCTCGTGCAGGTCCCGTTCGCGACGACCCTCCAGGACGGCACCGAGGTCGCGGTCGACGCGGCCGCCGGCACCGTCACGGTGGACCCGGACGACGCGCTGCGGGCCGAGCTGGCCCGGCGCGCGCAGGCCGAGGACGCGCTCGCCGCCGACGAGGCCCCGGGCGCCACCGCCGACGGGCACGCCGTCCAGCTGCTCGCGAACATCGGGACGCCGCAGGACGCCGAGCGCGTGGCCGGCACCGCCGTCGAGGGCGTGGGCCTGTTCCGCACCGAGGTGCTGTTCCTCGAGCGCACGACCGCCCCGACGCGCGACGAGCAGGCGCGCGCGTACGCGCAGGCGCTGGCCGCGATGGGGGAGCGCAAGGTCGTCGTGCGGACGCTCGACGCCGGCGCGGACAAGCCGCTCGCGTTCGCCACCCAGCCCGACGAGGAGAACCCGGCGCTCGGCGTGCGGGGCTACCGGCTGGTGCGGCGCGACCCGGAGCTGCTCGACGTGCAGCTCGCGGCGCTCGGTGCGGCGCAGTCGGAGGCGGGCACGCCTCCCTGGGTCATGGCACCGATGGTGTCCACGGCGGCCGAGGCCCGCGACTTCGCCGCCCGCGCCCGCGCGCACGGCATCGCCACGGTCGGCGTCATGGTCGAGGTCCCCGCCGCTGCGCTGCGGGCGCGGGAGATCCTCGCGGAGGTCGACTTCGTGTCGCTCGGCACCAACGACCTCGCGCAGTACACGATGGCCACCGACCGGCTGCGCGGCGAGCTCGCCGACCTGCTCGACCCGTGGCAGCCCGCGGTCCTCGACCTCGTCGACGCGACCGCCCGGGCCGGCCAGGAGCTGCACAAGCCCGTCGGCGTGTGCGGGGAGTCCGCGTCGGACCCGCTCCTCGCGCTGGTCCTGGTGGGGCTCGGCGTGACGAGCCTGTCGATGTCCGCGGGCGCCGTGCCCGCCGTGCGGTACGCGCTGCGCCACCACACGCGCGCGCAGTGCGCGACGATCGCCGCCGCCGCGCTCGCGGCACCCTCGGCGGAGGCGGCCCGCGCCGCCGTCGTCGCCCTGCTCGTGCCCGAGGTCCGCGCCACCCTCGGGGTCTGAGCGTGGGCGCCGGGACCTGGCCCGCGCCCGGGCCGCGCGCGTGGCGGGCGGACGCCGCGCCCGTGCCGTGCGAGGCGACCGACGTGGGCGGGCTGCTGCGCCGCGTCGTGGGGGACGACCTCGTCGGGGTGTGGCTGCACGGGTCGGCGGTCGCGGGCGGCCTGCGCCCCGACAGCGACGTCGACGTGCTCGCGGTCGTCGCGCGGCCGCTCGACGACGCGCGCCGCGCCGCCCTCGTCGCGGGCCTGCTGGAGGTGTCCGGCCGGTACCCGCGCCGCGACGCGGCGGCCCGGCCGGTCGAGCTCGCGGTCGTCGTGCGCGACGACGTCCTGCCCTGGCGGTACCCGCCCGTGTGCGACCTGCTGTACGGCGAGTGGCTGCGGGAGGGGTGCGAGGCGGGGGACCTGCCGCGGCGGGGCGTCGACGCGGACCTCGCGGTGCTGCTCACGGTCGTGCGCGCGCACGGCGTCCCCGTCGTGGGGCCCGGTGCCGTGACGGTCCTCGACCGTGTCCCGGGCGCGGACCTGCGCCGTGCGGTGCTCGACGGCGTCGGCGCCCTGCTCGACGACCTGCGGGGCGACGAGCGCAACGTGCTGCTCACCCTCGCGCGCGTCGTCGTCACGGTGCGCACCGGCTGGATCGTGCCGAAGGACGAGGCCGCGGCCACAGTCGCCGACGACCTGCCCGCCGACTCCGCCGCCGTCCTGCGCCGCGCCCGGGCCGCCTACCTCGGCATCGCGGCCGACGAGCCGGTCGGGCCGGACGCGCTCGTGGCCGCGACCGCCGAGCGGCTCGTCGCGCTCGCCCACGACGCGGACCGCGCCGCACCGCCGCCCTCACGGCCCGTCCCGGTGGTGCCGCGCGTACCCTGACGCGCATGGCGCACGACGGAACCGAGCTGCACGACCCGGAGACCGACCCGCTCGCGACCTACGTCCTCGAGCCCGACGACGTCCGCACCCTGCTCGCGCGCGTCGTCGCGCAGCCGGGCGCGGCGACCCACACCGCGCACGCCCCGTTCACGGGCGGCCCCATCGCGGCCGTCCCGCTGTCCACGCCCGACGACGTGGCGCGTGCCGCCCGGGCCGCGCGAGCCGCGCACCGGCTGTGGGCCGCGGCCCCGCTGCGTCGCCGCACCGCGGTGCTGTCGCGGCTGCACGACCTGGTGCTCGAGCGGCAGAGCGACGTGCTCGACCTCATCCAGCTCGAGTCCGGCAAGTCCCGCGCGTCCGCGTTCGAGGAGGTCTGCGACATCGCGATGGTCGCCCGGCACTACGCCGTGCGGGCCGGTCGCTACCTGCGCCCGCGGACCGTGCCCGGCCTCATCCCGGGGCTCACGACCACCCGCGTGCTGCGGCACCCCGTGGGCGTCGTCGGCATCGTCGCGCCCTGGAACTTCCCGCTCACGCTCACGCTCGGCGACGTGCTGCCCGCCCTCGTCGCGGGGAACGGCGTCGTGCTGCGCCCCGACCCGCAGACCGCGCTCACCGCGCTGTGGGCGGCCGAGCTGCTCGAGGAGGCCGGGCTGCCCGAGGGCCTGCTGCAGGTCGTCGTCGGCGACGGCCCGACCGTGGGCGCCGCGGTCGTCGAGCACGTCGACCACGTGAGCTTCACCGGGTCGACCGCGACCGGGCGCGTCGTCGCCGCGGCCGCGGGGGAGCGGCTCGTGCCCGCGACGCTCGAGCTCGGCGGCAAGAACCCCATGTACGTCGCGGAGGACGTCGACGTCGAGGTCGCCGCCGAGGGGGCCGTGCGCGCGTGCTTCGTCGGGGCGGGGCAGGTGTGCGTGAGCGTCGAGCGCGTGTACGTGCGCGGAGAGGTGTTCGACGCGTTCGCGGAGGCGTTCGCACGCCGCACGCGCGCGCTGCGCCTCGGCGCCGGCCTCGACTACCGGTCGGACGTCGGGTCGCTCACGTCCGCCGCGCAGCTGGCCACCGTCGTCGAGCACGTCGAGGACGCGATCGGGCACGGCGCGACCGTCCTGGCCGGGGCCGTGCACCGCAGCGACCTCGGGCCGTACTTCTACGAGCCGACGATCCTCGCGGACGTGCCGCCCGAGGCGCGCCTGCACCGCGAGGAGACGTTCGGTCCCGTCGTCGCGCTCTACCCGGTCGCGTCGGACGACGAGGCCGTCGCCGCGATGAACGACAGCGACCTCGGCCTCAACGCGAGCATCTGGACGGCCGACACGCGCCGCGGTGCGGCACTCGCCCGGCGCGTGCGGGCCGGCACCGTCAACGTCAACGAGGGGTACGTCGCCGCGTGGGGTTCCCTCGGTGCACCGCAGGGCGGGATCGGCGCGTCGGGGCACGGGCACCGGCACGGGCGTGAGGGGCTGTGGGAGACGACGCGCGTGCAGACGGTCGCCGTGCAGCACGGGGTGCACTCCGGGCTGGGCCTGCACCGGCTGTTCGACCTCGGGACCGAGACGTGGCCGCGCGTGTACGGGCAGGTGCTGCGCGCCATGAAGGCCGCCCGCCTGCCCTGAGCCGGACGCACCGACGCCCCCGGCCGCGCGTGCGGTCGGGGGCGTCGGGCTGCTGCGGGGCGGGAGGCGTCAGGCGTGGCCCGCGGCGGCAGGGGCCGGGTCCGTCTCCTCGCTCGTGCCCTCCAGGCCGGCGGCCTCGATGGTCGCGACCGCCTGGCGCGCGATGGCGAGCTCCTCGTTCGTGGGCAGGACGAGCACCTTCGTCGGCGTCCAGTCGGGGGAGATGACGACCGGCTGCTTCTTACGGCCCGCGTTGCGCTCCGCGTCGACCGCGATGCCGAGCGGCTCCAGGCCCGCCAGCGCGAGGGCGCGCACGATGTCGTCGTTCTCGCCGACACCCGCCGTGAACGTGATGACGTCCACGCGGCCCAGGACCGCCAGGTACGCGCCGACGTACTTGCGCAGCCGGTGGATGTACACGTCCAGGGCGCGGCGCGCGCTCGCGTCGCCCTCCTCGACGAGGCGGTGGATCTCGCGGAAGTCGTTCTCGCCCGCGAGGCCCTTGAGGCCCGAGCGGCGGTTCAGCAGGTCGTCGATCTCGTCGACCGACATGCCGGCGTTGCGCTGCAGGTGGATGAGGACCGCGGGGTCCAGGTCGCCCGACCGCGTGCCCATGACGAGCCCCTCGAGCGGGGTCAGGCCCATCGACGTCTCGACCGCCACGCCGCCGCGCACGGCCGACGCCGACGCGCCGTTGCCGAGGTGCAGGACGATCTGGTTGAGGTCCTCGACGCGTCGGCCGAGGAACCGCGCGACCTCGCCGGACACGAACTGGTGCGACGTGCCGTGGAAGCCGTAGCGCCGCACCCCGTAGGCCGTCGCGACGCCCTGGTCGATCGCGTACGTCGCAGCTGCGTCGGGCAGCGTGTGGAAGAACGCGGTGTCGAACACGACGACGTGCGGCACGTCCGGCAGCAGCTCGCGCGCGACCTGGATGCCCGTGAGGTTCGGCGGGTTGTGCAGCGGCGCGAGCGGCGACAGCGCGTCGATGCGCCGCACGACGTCGTCGTCCACGAGCGCGGGACCCGCGAAGTCCGACCCGCCGTGCACGACCCGGTGGCCCACGGCGACGATGTGCGCCGACGCCAGCTCCGGTCCGATCTCGTCGAACAGGCCGAGGACGAGACGCAGGCCCGCGCCGTGGTCGGCGATCGGCTCGTCGCGCTGCGTCGTGCTGCCCGCGTACGTGTGCTTGATCGTGCCGACGTCCTCGCCGATCCGCTCGACCAGGCCCGACGCGATCGCCTCGCCCCCGACCGGGTCGACCAGCTGGTACTTGATCGACGACGAGCCGGAGTTGACGACGAGGACCGTGCCTCGCGTGGTGGTGTGCTGCGTGCTGGTCATCGGGCGACCGCCTCCGTCGTGGTCGTGGGTGCGCCTGCCGGTGCGTCCTGCGCCTGCGCCTGGATCGCCGTGATCGCGACCGTGTTGACGATGTCCTGCACGAGGGCACCGCGCGACAGGTCGTTCACCGGCTTGTTGAGCCCCTGCAGCACCGGGCCGACCGCCACCGCGCCGGCGGACCGCTGGACCGCCTTGTAGGTGTTGTTGCCGGTGTTGAGGTCGGGGAAGACGAACACCGTCGCGCGGCCGGCCACGGCCGAGTCGGGCAGCTTCGTCTGGGCGACGGACGCGTCGACCGCGGCGTCGTACTGGATCGGGCCCTCGACCGACAGGTCGGGGCGACGCTCGCGCACGAGCGCGGTCGCGGCCCGCACCTTGTCGACGTCGGCGCCCGTGCCCGACGCGCCCGTCGAGTACGACAGCATCGCGATGCGCGGCTCGATCCCGAACTGCACCGCGGTCGCCGCCGACGAGATCGCGATGTCCGCGAGCTGCTCGGCCGTCGGGTCGGGGATGACCGCGCAGTCGGCGTACACGAGCACGCGGTCCTCGAGGCACATGAGGAAGCAGCTCGACACGTTGTTCGTGCCGGGGGCCGTCTTGATGATCTCGAACGACGGCTTGATGGTGTGCGCGGTGGTGTGGGCGGCGCCCGAGACCATGCCGTCCGCGAGGCCGAGGTGCACCATCATCGTGCCGAAGTACGAGACGGACGGGACGATCTCGCGGGCCCGCTCGGGCGTCATGCCCTTGTGCGCGCGGATCTGGGTGTACTCCGCCGCGAACCGCTCGAGCAGCTCGGGGTCGTGCGGGTCGATCAGGTCCGCGTCGGCCAGGTCGAGGCCCAGCTCCGTGGCGCGGCTGCGGATCGCGGCCGGCTCGCCGAGGATCGTCAGGCGCGCGACGCCGCGGCGCAGCAGCGTCGACGCCGCGCGCAGGATGCGGTCGTCGTTGCCCTCGGGCAGGACGATGTGCTTGCGGTCGGCGCGGGCCCGGTCCAGCAGCTCGTACTCGAACATGAGCGGCGTCACGACCTCGGGGCGCGCGACGTCGAGCGCGCCCAGCAGCGCGGTCCCGTCGACGTGCTCCTCGAACAGCGCGAGCGCGGTGTCGAGCTTGATCTGCGAGTCGGCGCTCAGGTGCCCGCGGGTCGCGGCCGCCGCGCTGGCCGAGCGGAACGAGCCCAGCGACGTCTCGATGATCGGCAGCCGCGTGCCGAGGCCGTCGATGAGGCGCTGCACGACCGGCGACGGCTCGAACCCGCCGTTGAGGATGATGCCCGCGAGGGACGGGAAGCCCTCCGCCTGGTGCGCGATGAGCAGACCCAGCAGCACGTCCGAGCGGTCGCCCGGCGTGATGACGACGGCGCCGTCGGCGATCCGGTCCAGCAGGTGCTCGACCGACATCGCACCCACGAGCACGTCGAGCACCTCGCGCGACAGCAGCTCCTCGTCGCCCGCCAGCAGGTGCCCGCCGACGGACTCCATGAGCTGGCGGACCGTCGGTGCGGTGAGCAGCGAGCTCTCCGGCAGGGCCCACGTCGGCAGCCCCGTGCCCTGCTCGACCTCCGCCTTCACGGCGTCCACCGCGGCTGGGCCGCAGCGGTTCACGGTCACGGCGACGACCTGCGCGTGCTCGTCCTGCATGGCCGCGACGACGATGTCGACGACCTGGTGGATCGCCTCGGGCGTGCGGCCGCTGCCGTTGACGACGAGCACCACGGGCGCGCCGAGGTTCGCGGCGATCCGGCCGTTGTACGCGAGCTCGGTCGGGCCCGCGACGTCCGTGTAGTCCGTGCCGACCACCACGACCGCGTCGCACCGGCGCGCGACCTCGTGGTAGCGCTGCACGATCTGCCCGAGCGCCTGGTCGGGGTCCGCCAGCATCTGCTCGTACGTGACGCCGACGCACTCCTCGTACGTCAGGTCGACGCCGTCGTGCGCGAGCAGCAGCTCGAGGACGTAGTCACGCGTCTTGGTGGAGCGGGCCACCGGCCGGAACACCCCCACCCGCTGCACGGTGCGCGAGAGCAGGTCGACGAGGCCCAGGGCCACGACGGACTTGCCGGAGTCCCCCTCGGGGGAGGTGAGGTAGATGCTGCGAGCCACGGTGGGCGTCTCCTGGTGCTGGACCCCGGGTGCGGGGGTGGTGCTCGGTGCTCCTGCGTGTCGTGCATGGACCGGCGGGACGGGTCGCGGCGGTTCGCGGTGGCGTCGGCGCGACCCGTCCCAGGTCCGGTGAGGCCCCGTCAGGGGCCCCGACGGGTGCTACTCGTTGTCACCGCCCGTCGCGAGGGTCGCCGACTGCTGCGGGCCACCCTGCTCCGTGCCGGTCTCGCCCGCGTCGGGCCAGACCCAGTCGCGCACCTCGGGCAGGTCGTCGCCGTGCTCGCGGGTCCACTCGCGGGCCTCGATGCGCTTGTCGACCATGCGCTGGCGCAGGCCCGCGTACGCGGTGCCCAGGTTCGGCACGCGGTCGATGACGTCGATGACCAGGTGGTACCGGTCGAGGTCGTTGAGCATGACCATGTCGAACGGCGTCGTCGTCGTGCCCTCCTCCTTGTACCCGCGCACGTGGATGTTCGCGTGCCCGTTGCGGCGGTACGTGAGGCGGTGGATGAGCCACGGGTAGCCGTGGTACGCGAAGACGACCGGGCGGTCCGCGGTGAACAGGCCGTCGAACTGCGCGTCGGACAGGCCGTGCGGGTGCTCCCGCTCGTCCTGCAGGCGCATGAGGTCGACGACGTTGATGACGCGGACCTTGAGGTCCGGCAGCTCACGACGCAGGATGTCCGCCGCCGCCAGGACCTCGAGCGTCGGCACGTCGCCCGCAGCGGCCAGGACGACGTCGGGCTTCTCGCCCGCGACCTCCGTGCCGGCCCACTCCCAGATGCCCAGGCCGCGCGAGCAGTGCGCGACGGCCTCGTCCATCGTGAGGAAGTTCGGCGCGGGCTGCTTGCCGGACACCACGACGTTGACGTACTGCCGGCTGCGCAGGCAGTGGTCGTACGTCGAGAGCAGCGTGTTCGCGTCCGGCGGCAGGTACACCCGGACGACCTCGGCCTTCTTGTTGACCACGTGGTCGATGAAGCCGGGGTCCTGGTGGCTGAAGCCGTTGTGGTCCTGCCGCCAGACGTGGCTCGACAGCAGGTAGTTGAGCGACGCGATGGGCCGGCGCCACGGGATGTGGTTCGTGACCTTCAGCCACTTGGCGTGCTGGTTGAACATCGAGTCGATGATGTGGATGAACGCCTCGTAGCAGTTGAACAGCCCGTGGCGGCCGGTGAGCAGGTAGCCCTCCAGCCAGCCCTGGCACTGGTGCTCCGAGAGCATCTCCAGCACGCGGCCCGCGCGCGACAGGTTGTCGTCGACCTCCTCGCCGAGGAAGTCCGCGTTCCACTGCTTGTCCGTGGTCTCGAACACCGCCTGCAGACGGTTCGACGCGGTCTCGTCGGGGCCGAAGATCCGGAAGTTGTCCGGGTTCTGCCGGATGACGTCCGTGAGCCACTGGCCGAGCACGCGCGGCGCCTCGCTGATCGACCCGCCCGGCGTCGGCACGTCCACCGCGTACTCGCGGAAGTCCGGCAGGCGCAGGTCCTTGAGCAGCAGGCCGCCGTTGGCGTGCGGGTTGTCGCTCATCCGCAGGCCCTCGGGCGGGTTCAGCGCGCGGATCTCCTCGCGCAGGCGCCCCTGCTCGTCGAAGAGCTCGTCGGCGCGGTACGACTCGAGCCACTCGCGCAGCACGTCGAGGTGCTCCGCCGTGTCCCGCGCGCTCGCGAGCGGCACCTGGTGGGCGCGCCACGAGCCCGTCGTCTTCTTGCCGTCGATGTACGCCGGGCCGGTCCAGCCCTTGGGGGTGCGGAAGACGATCATCGGCCACTGCGGCCGGTCGTCCTTGCCGTCGCGCGCCTGCGCCTTGATGTCCGCGATCTCGTCGAGCACCTCGTCGAGCAGCTCCGCGAAGCGGCGGTGGACCTGCTCGGCCGGCTCGTCGTCGAAGCCCGCGACGAACACGTGCGGCTTGTGGCCGTAGCCGACCATGAGCGCCTCGAGCTCGTCGTCGCTGATGCGCGCGAGCACCGTCGGGTTGGCGATCTTGTACCCGTTGAGGTGCAGGATCGGCAGGACGACGCCGTCCTTGACCGGGTTGACGAACTTGTTCGAGTGCCAGCTCGTCGCCAGCGGGCCCGTCTCCGCCTCGCCGTCGCCGACGACCGCCGCGACCAGCAGGTCCGGGTTGTCGAACGCCGCACCGTACGCGTGGGACAGCGCGTAGCCGAGCTCGCCGCCCTCGTGGATCGAGCCCGGCGTCTCCGGGGCCACGTGGCTCGGGATCCCGCCCGGGAAGGAGAACTGGCGGAAGAGCCGCTTGATGCCCTCCTCGTCCTCCGTGATGTCCGTGTACACGTGCGAGTACGTGCCGTCGAGGTACGCACCCGCGACGAGGCCCGGACCGCCGTGGCCCGGGCCCGTGACGTAGAGCGTCGACTGCGCGCGCTCCGCGATGACGCGGTTCAGGTGCGCGTACAGGAAGGTCAGTCCCGGCGTCGTCCCCCAGTGGCCGAGCAGGCGCGGCTTGACGTGGTCACGCGTCAGCGGCTCCCGCAGCAGCGGGTTGTCGAGCAGGTAGATCTGCCCGACGGACAGGTAGTTGGCTGCCCGCCACCACTGGTCGATCCTCTCCAGCGTCTCCGCGGTGACGGTGTCGCCGGACCCCCTGCGCCAGGTGGTCTCGGCCGACGTCGCAGTGCTCATTGGTCGCTCCCCATCGTCGTCCGGCATGTTGTTCGCCGTGCCCCCGCAGCCAGCGTTCCCTGGGATCGCACCCCGGTCCGGGACTTCCGACCTAACGTCGGTGAACAGTGGCACGCCCACCCGCCATACAACCGCAATCCACCGCCGGACGCCCGTGGTGACGTTCGTCTCGTCGGGGCGGTCGACGGGTGTCCACGCGCAGGTCAGCGGTCGTCGAGGTGCCCGTCACCCGGCCGTCGCCCCCGTGTGCTCCGGGCGGGTGAGAGACGTGCGCCACGCGCGCGTTACCGTGGCGGCGTGACCCACCCGCAGGCGCCGACGACGCTGTGGCGGGCCGCCCGCCGGCCGCGCATGGTGCTGCTGCTCCTGCTGCTCCTCGGGGCCGCGGCGGTGTGCGCGCGGCTCGGCGCGTGGCAGCTCGACCGGGCCGAGGTCCGCGGCGCGCGGGCCGAGGAGCGGCACGTCGCCGAGCTCGTCGCGGCCGACCCCGTCCCGCTCGCCGACGTGCTCGCCCCGCAGACCTCCTTCCACGGGGACCTGGTGGGCCGCAAGGTGTCCGTGACCGGCACGTACGACGCCGACGGCCAGCTGCTCGTCCCCGGGCGCGCGCACGACGGCACGACCGGTCTCCTCGTCCTCACGCCCCTGCGGGTGCCCGGTGCCGCCGACGGCGAGGACGCCGTGCTCCCGGTCGTGCGCGGCTGGGTGGCCGCGCCGGCGGACGCCGACGAGCCGCCCTCCGGTGAGGTGGACCTCCTCGGCTACCTCCAGGTGTCCGAGTCCGCGGGCAGCGGCGTGCGCGACGGCCGGACCGACGCGATCTCCTCGCCCGAGCTGCTCAACGTGTGGGGCGGCCCGATCTGGACGGGCTACCTCGTCGTCGCGTCGTCCGACCCCGCGCAGTCGCCGGACGTCGCGCTGCTCGACCCGCCGCGCTCGCCCGGTGCGGGCCTCAACGTCCAGAACCTCGCCTACGCCGCGCAGTGGTGGATCTTCGGCGGCTTCGCCGTCCTGCTGTGGTGGCGCCTGGTCCGCGACGAGGCCGCCGGCGGCCGCCCCGAGATGCCCGCGCCCACGGTCCAGGCAGCGCCCGAGCCGTCGGGGTCCGGCGGCTCCTGACCGTCCCACGTCCGGGCGGTGACGGCCGGGCGGGCCGGCGCCGGTCGCGCGCATCCGGGCGCCGGGCGCCGTCCCAGGTCGTACGAGGTCGTCCTCGCGGCGTACGCGCACGACCGGCACGGATGGTCCTCACGGGCGTCCCGGCGGCACCGGGCGCGTCCGTACGTTCGAGTCTCATCCGAACGCAGGAGGACGCATGATCGAGGCCACACGACTGACGAAGCGGTACGGCGACCGGACCGCCGTCGACGACGTCACCTTCACGGTCCAGCCCGGCAAGGTGACGGGGTTCCTGGGGCCGAACGGCGCCGGCAAGTCCACGACGATGCGCATGATGCTGGGGCTCGACCGCCCGAGCTCGGGCCGGGTCACCGTCAACGGCCGGGCGTACGCGCAGCACCGCGCACCCCTCGGCGAGGTCGGTGCGCTGCTCGACGCGAAGGCGGTGCACGGCGGCCGGACCGCCCGGGACCACCTGCTCGCGCTCGCCCTCTCGCACGGCCTCGGGCACCGGCGCGTCGACGAGGTCATCGAGATCGCGGGCCTGGGCCCGGTGGCACGCCGGCGCGCCGGGGGGTTCTCGCTCGGCATGAGCCAGCGGCTCGGGATCGCCGCGGCCCTGCTCGGCGACCCGGAGACGCTCGTCCTCGACGAGCCCGTCAACGGTCTCGACCCCGAGGGGGTCCTGTGGGTGCGGCACCTGCTGCGCGGGTTCGCCGCCGAGGGGCGCACCGTGTTCCTGTCGTCGCACCTCATGTCGGAGATGGCGCTCACGGCGGACCACCTCGTCGTCATCGGACGCGGGCGGGTCGTCGCCGACGCGCCCGTCGCCGACGTCGTGGCGCTCGCCGGCCCGCCCGCCGTGCGCGTCCGGACGCCCGACGTGCGTCGGCTCGCGGCACTGCTCGCGGCGGCGCCGGGCGTCGAGCTGACGTCCACCGGCCCCGACGTCCTCGACGTCGCCGGCGCGACCGCCCCGCAGGTCGCAGCCCTCGCCGCGGGCGCCGGGATCGTGCTGCACGAGCTCGCGCCCGTCCAGGCGTCCCTGGAGGACGCGTACCTGGAGCTCACCGGCGACGCGGTGGAGTACCGCGCGACCGCCGACGTCCCCACCCGTCACGTGTCAGGAGCCACCCGATGACCGCCGCAGCCCCGTCCGCCACCCCGTCCGCCACCCGCATCCGCCCGCGGGTCGCCGTGCAGCCCGTGACCTTCGGGCGGCTCGTCGCCGCGGAGTGGGTCAAGCTCCGGTCCCTGCGCTCGACGTGGTGGACCCTGATCCTCGCGGTCGCGGCCTTCGCGGCGCTCGGCTGGCTGCGGGCCTCCAGCATCGCCTCGATCGCGCAGGACGTCCCCGACGGCGCGCTCGTCGGACCGGTGTACGCGACGTCCGGGCTGCTGGTCGCCCAGCTCGCGCTGAGCGGTCTCGCCGTCGTCGCGGTCACCGCCGAGTACCGCACCGGCCAGATCCGCTCGACCCTCGCCGCGGCCCCCGCGCGCGTCCCGGCCCTCGTCGCGAAGCTCGTGGTCGTCCTCGGGGCCGTGCTGGTCGCCGGGCTCGCGGGCGCCGCCGCGGGGTGGGCCGGCGCCGCCCCCTCGTTCGCCCGGGCGGGCATGACCGTCGACCTCGCGGACCCCGAGCACCTGCGGCTCATGCTGGGCGTACCCCTCTACCTGGTGGCGATGGCCGCCCTGGCGTTCGGGATCGGCGCCACCCTGCGGAGCTCCGCGGCAGGCATCGCGACCGTCATGGGGCTCGTGTTCGTCGTCGAGCCCGCGTTCGCGCGCATCCCGTGGGAGCCGCTGCAGCAGCTGGCCGCGCTCCTGCCGTCCGCCGCGGGCTCCCGGCTCGTCACCTCCGACACCATGGGCTCGGTGACGTCGGGGTCGCAGAGCGTCACGCTCGGGCCGTGGGAGGGGTTCGGCGTGCTCGTCGCGTGGGCCGTGACCTCGGTCGTCGTCGCCGCCGTCCTGCTGCGCCGCCGGGACGCGTGAGCGGGTGGGCTGGGAGGATGCCCGGGTGACGGACGCGGCACCCCACCTGCGCGGCCCGGCGGGCACGACCGCCGGGCCGTGGCTGCGGGTGCTCGGGACGGCGACCCTCGTGGTCGTCTTCGTCGCGTGGGGCGTGGCGTTCGCCGTGGGCGCCGAGTCGATGTTCCTGCTGAGCCGGCACGTCGGGCAGCAGCGGACGGACGCGATGGCGTCCGCGTCGGTGGTGCTCACGCTCGTCGGGGCGGCGGTGCTGCTCGCGCGGCACAGGCGTCCCCTGCTGGTGGCCGGGACCGTCGCCGTCCTGGCCGCCGGCTCCCTGCTGCTCGCCGGTGCGACCAACGGGTACGAGCTGGCGATCGGCGCCGCGCTGTTCACGGTGGCTGCCGCGTGCCCACCGCGTACGGCGTGGCTCCTGACCGCGGCCGTGGTCGTCCCGGTCCTCGTCGTCGCGCGGGCAGCGCCGCTCGTGACGCTGGTCGGGTCGCTCGCGGCCGGGGGCGTCCCCGGCGAGCTGGACGCCGTCGGGTGGTTCCGGCTGCCCGGGCAGCTCGGCGACGTCGTGCCGCCGTGGTGGATCGTGACCGCGCTGCCCGTCGTGGTGCTGGCCCTGTTCGGCGTCGCGTTCGGCACGCTCGTGCGCACCACGCGGCTGCGGACCGCCGCTCTCGAGGAGGCCGCCGCGGCGCGCGCCGCCGAGCAGGAGCAGCGTGCGCGCTTCACGCAGGCGGACGAGCGCGCCCGCGTCGCGCGGGAGATGCACGACGTCATCGCGCACTCCATCACCGTGATGGTCGCGCTCGGCGGCGGTGCGGCGGCCGCGCTCGACCGGTCGCCCGAGCACGCACGGCACGCGCTCGAGGAGCTCGTCGACACCGGGCGTGGTGCGCTGGAGGACGTGCGCCGGATCCTCGGGGTGCTGCACACGCCCGCCCCGGGTGCTCCGCACGTCGCGGACGGCGACGCCTCGGGCGGTGACGTGCTGACGGCCCCGCAGCCGGGGGTGGAGGACCTCGACCGCCTCGTCGACCGCTTCCGCACCGCGGGCCTGCCCGTGCGCACGTCCGGCCTGGTGGTAGCGGGGCTCGACGGCCTGGACCCCACGGCCCAGCTCACCGTGTACCGGGTGGTGCAGGAGTCGCTGACGAACACGCTGCGGCACGCGCCCGGCACCGCGGCGGTCGACGTCGTGGTGCGACGGGCCGCCGACGCGCTCGAGGTCGTCGTCGCAGACCGGGGAGCCGGACCCGACGCCGTCGTGCCCGCCGTGACCGGCGCGGCCGGTGCGTCGAGGAGCCCGGGGCGTGGGATCACCGGCATGGCGGGACGCGTCGACGCGTTCGGTGGCACCCTCGAGGCGGGTCCGCACGGCGACGGCTGGCGCGTGCGCGCGGTGCTGCCCGGGGCGGGCGCCGGCGCGACCCGCGGCGTGAGCGCCGCACCTGGTCCCGGCAGTGACCCGACGACGCAGGGAGAGGCATGATCCGCGTGCTGCTGGTCGACGACCAGGCGCTGATCCGGATGGGCTTCCGGCTGCTCATCGACAGCACGGACGACCTCGAGGTCGTCGGCGAGGCGCAGGACGGTCAGTCGGCGATCGAGCAGGTCGCCGCCCTGCGCCCCGACGTCGTGCTCATGGATGTCCGCATGCCCGGTGTCAACGGCATCGACGCGACCGCGCGGATCGTCGAGACGCACCCGGCCACGCGCGTGCTCGTGCTCACGACCTTCGACCTCGACGAGTACGCGTTCGCGGCGCTGCGCGCCGGTGCCAGCGGGTTCCTGCTGAAGGACGCGGCGCCCGCGGACCTCGCCGCCGCGGTGCGGACCGTGGCCGGCGGCGAGGCCGTGGTCTCGGCGCGGGTCACACGCCGCATGCTGGAGCTGTTCGCCGAGCACCTGCCTGCCGCGGGCGCCGACCGGGGCCGGGACGCCCCGCACCCGCGTCTGGCGGGCCTGACGCCTCGCGAGGTCGAGGTGCTCCGTGAGGTCGCCGAGGGCCTGTCCAACGGCGAGATCGCCGACCGGCTGTTCCTGTCCGAGGCCACGGTGAAGACGCACGTCGGGCGCATCCTGGCGAAGCTGCGCGTGCGGGACCGGGTCCAGGCCGTGGTCGTCGCGTACGAGACGGGGCTGGTGCGCGCCGGCGGCTGAGCGGGGCGTCCCGGGCCGCCGTGGGCGTGGCCGACCGGACCGCCGGACGTGGTCGACGCGCCACGGCTCGCAGGTGCCGGGTTGCACCGAGGTCGTCGCACCCGCGCGAGGAGGCGGCGCCGGGAGGGACGGCCGCGCGGACCGGGTCAGCCGCCGAGCGGGGGTCGCCGGCGGAGCTCCTTGACGGCGCGGCGCTGACGCTCGCCCGCGGCCCGGCGCTCGCGCGAGGCCCGGCTGGGCCGGGTGGCGCGTCGGGGCGGACCCGGGGGAGCGAGCGCCTCGTCGAGAGCCGCGACGACCCGTGCGAGCGCCGCCTCGCGGTTGCGGAGCTGCGAGCGGTGCTCGGACGCGGCGACGGTCAGCACGTCGCCGCGCAGACGGTGCGCGAGGCGCTCGCGGACGCGCACCTCCTGCTCGGGGACGGTCCAGAGCACCGCCGAGACGTCGACCGAGAGCTCGACGCGCGAGTCGGCGGTGTTGACCCCCTGCCCCCCGGGCCCGCTCGACCGCGAGAAGCGCCACGAGAGGGTGTCGTCCGGGAGGACGACACCCCCTCGCAGGGCGATCGGCGCGGTCATGTCACTCGTGCTGCCAGGAGTGCCACAGGGCGGCGTAGTCGCCCCCCGCCGCGACGAGCTCGTCGTGCGGCCCGATCTCGGTGATCCGCCCGCCGTCGACGACGGCCACGCGGTCCGCGTCGTGCGCGGTGTGCAGGCGGTGCGCGATCGCGACCACCGTGCGCCCCTCGAGGACGGCCGACAGCGACCGCTCCAGGTGCCGCGCGGCGCGCGGGTCGAGCAGCGACGTCGCCTCGTCCAGCACGAGCGTGTGCGGGTCGAGCAGCACGAGGCGGGCGAGCGCCACCTGCTGGGCCTGGGCCGGCGTGAGCGGCGTGCCGCCGGAGCCGACCTCGGTGCGCAGGCCGTCGGGCAGCGCCGCGACCCACTCCCACGCGTCGACGGCCCGCAGCGCACGCTCCAGGTCCGCGTCGGTCGCGTCCTCCTGCGCGAGGCGCAGGTTGTCGGCGAGCTCCCCGACGAACACGTGGTGCTCCTGCGTGACGAGCGCGACGTGGCCGCGCAGGTCCTCCAGGGGCAGCTCGACGAGCGGCACGCCGCCCACGGTCACCGACCCGCCCGTGGGCGGGTGGATGCCCGCGAGCATCCGACCGAGCGTCGACTTGCCCGCGCCCGAGGGGCCGACGACCGCGAGCCGCTCCCCGGAGCGCAGGTCGAGGTCGATGCCGTGCAGCACGTCGTGGCCCTCGCGGTACGCGTACCGCAGGCCGCGGGCGCTCAGGTCCTCGTCGACGGGCTCCACGTCGCCGGCCGTGCGGTCCGTCTCGACGAGCTGCACGCCGACGATGCGCGCGAGCGACGTCGCGGCGACCTGGATCTCGTCGACCCAGAAGATGAGCTCCCACACCGGGCCGCTGACCTGGTAGGTGAACATCACGATCGTCGTGACGGCGCCGAGCGTCGCGTAGCCCTGCGACGCCAGGTAGCCGCCCCACAGCAGGACCGCGGCGGGTGCGAGCACGAACGCGAGGTCGATGCCGGGGAACAGCACGGTGCGCAGGTCGAGCGTGACCTTCTCGGCGGCGAACGCCTCGCGCAGGTCGGCGTCGACCCGGGCCTGCCGGCGAGGGCCGAGCCGCAGGGCGTCGACCGTCCGGGCCCCCTCGACGGACTCGGTGATGGTGCCGTTGAGCGCGGCGTACGACGCCGACTCGCGCTGGTAGGCGGGCGTCGCGCGCTTGAGGTACCACCGGACGATCGCGAGCATCCCGGGGACGCCGACGAACATCGCGACGGCGACGAGCGGCGACAGCAGGACGCTGGCCACGACCGTGAGCGTGATCGTCACGACCGCGACGATCACGCGCGGCACGCCGAACCGGACCGCGTGCTGCAGCCGGTTGACGTCGTTCGTCGTGCGTGCCACCAGGTCGCCCGTGCCGGCGCGCTCGACGGTCGACAGCGGCAGCGACGTGACCGTGGAGATGAACTCCTCGCGCAGCTCGGCGAACACCTTCTCGCCGAACACCATCGAGGTGCGCTGCGCGAACCGGATGAGCACCGTCTGCGTGAGCACCGCGACGACGCCGACGACGACGAGCGTGTCGACGTACGTCGCGGTCGTGCCCCCGGTCACGGCGTCGACGAGCCGACCGAGCACCAGGGGGCCGGTGAGACCGGCGACCGCGGCGAGCGTGTGCAGCGTCGCGATCCGGCCCAGGTCCGAGCGGTGCGTCCGGAACAGGCGGGCGGTGTACGCGCGCACCGCCGCCGAGTCGGCGATGGGGAGCTTCACGGTCGTCCTCCTGCGTGCGAGATCTCGTCGGCGAGCCCGTCGGAGACGGGGACGCCGTCCGGGGGCGTGTCGCCCTCGTCCATCTGGCGGCCGACGACCCGCCGGTAGGCGGCGGCCACGGCCGGGCCGGCGGCGCCGTCGAGCAGCTCGGCGTGCGTGCCGCGCGCGATCAGCCGGCCGTCCTCGACGAGCTGCACCTCGTCGACGTGGTCGAGCACGAGCGGCGACGCGGTCACGACGAGCGTCGTGCGCCCGCGCCGGTGGTCGGCCAGCCGCGACGCGATGCGTGCCTCGGTGTGCGCGTCGACGGCGCTGGTCGGCTCGACCAGCACGAGGATCTCCGGGTCCAGGAGCAGCGCACGCGCGAGCGCGACGCGCTGGCGCTGACCGCCGGACAGCGACCGCCCCTTCTCGGGCAGCTCGCCGGCCAGGCCGTCCGGCACGGAGTCGAGGACGTCGTGCGCGTCGGCCAGGGCGATGGCCTCGAGCAGCCGCTGCTCGTCGCCCGAGCCGTGCACGTCGAGCTCCTCGCCGAGCGCGCCCGAGAACAGGTGCGGCGTCGCCTCGGCCACGACGACCCGCCGCCGGACGTCCTCCTTGGGGAGGTCGGCGAGCAGCACGCCGCCCAGGCGCACGGGTGTGTCCTTCTCGGCCTCGTCGTCGAACCGGCCCATGCGGGTCGCGATGCGTGCGGACTCGTCCGGGTCGGCGCTCACGAGCGCGACGACGCGGCCGTGCTCGAGCACGACGCCGCTCGTCTCGTCGACCAGCGGTGAGCCCGCGGGCGGGGCCTCGGCCGTGCCCGGGCGCGCACCCGTCGCGGGCACCACCTGGAGCACCTTGACGACCTTGCCCGCGCCGACGTGCGCGCGCGTCGCCGACTGCAGGAACATCGTCGCGTTCTGCACCGGCCACGCGAGGAACGCCGCGTACCCGTAGGTCGAGACGAGCTGACCCGGCGTGATGGTGCCGTCGAGGGCCATGTGCGCGCCGAGCCAGATGAGCACCGCGACGAACAGGCCGGGCAGCAGCACCTGCAGGGCGTCGAGCCACGACTGCGTGACCGCGACCTCCTCGCCGCGGTGGCGCACGCGCTGGGACTGCTCGCGGTAGCGCGCGTTGAACACGCCCTCGCCGCCGATGCCGCGCAGGATCCGCAGCCCGGACACGGTGTCGGCCCCGAGCGTCGTCAGGCGGCCCGACGCCTCGCGCTGCGCGACCTGGCGCTTCTGCAGCGGCTTGACGAGCAGGCCGAGCGCCGCGGCCACGGTCGGCAGGCCCAGCAGCACGACGAGGCCGAGCGGGACGGAGACGCGCAGCATGAGGACCGCGGCGACGCCGTAGGCGACGAGGCTGCCGACGAACCGCGCCGCGACCGCGTAGACCTCGCCGACGCGCAGCGCGTCGTTGGCGACCGCGGACACGACCTCGCCGGTGGGCAGCTCCGCGGTGATCGTGTGGCCCGAGCGCGCGACCGTGCGGCCGACGAGCTGCGAGGACGTGAAGGCGGCGCGCAGCCAGTTCTGGACGTCGTACCGGTGGCCGACGGCGCCCGCGGCGGCGCTGACGACGCCGAGGGCGGCGAGCGACCCGGCGGCGCGCCACAGGTCCGGGCCGAAGCCGTGCTCGAGGCCGCCGTCGATGGCGCGACCGGTGAGGTAGGGCAGGAGTGCCTGGCAGGCGAACAGCACGATCCCCAGCAGCAGCGCGACCGTGAGGATGCCCCACTGCCGACGGGCGAGCCACCACAGGTAGGTGAGCGGTCCGGTCAGCGGCGGGGTGCCGGGGTCGTCGAGGGGGAGTGAGCGCACGAGCGTCAACGCTACGACCGGGTACCGACACCGCTCGAACGCTTATCGGCGCCCTCGCCCGCGCGCCCGCGACCTCGTCCCCCGCGCGTCCCCCCGTGCGCCGGGCCCGTGGACGAGCGGGCCGAGGACCCCGTCGCGACGACTACCCTGAGGGCGTGACCCAGACGCCTGAGCCACCGTCCCACCGCCCGGTCCTCGTCGTCGACTTCGGCGCCCAGTACGCGCAGCTCATCGCGCGGCGCGTGCGCGAGGCCAACGTCTACTCCGAGATCGTGCCCCACACGGCCTCCGTGGCGGACCTGCTCGCGAAGGACCCGGCGGCGATCATCCTGTCCGGCGGCCCGTCGTCCGTGTACGCGGCGGGCGCCCCGTTCGTCGACCCGTCGCTGTTCGAGGCCGGTGTGCCCGTGCTCGGCATCTGCTACGGCTTCCAGGCGATGGCGCAGGCCCTCGGCGGGACGGTCGCGCAGACGGGCCAGCGCGAGTACGGCGGCACCGCCGTCGAGGTCACCGACGCCGGCACCGTGCTCGCGGGCAGCCCCGAGCAGCAGACGGTCTGGATGAGCCACGGCGACGCCGTGCACGCCGCGCCCGAGGGGTTCGACGTCCTCGCGACGAGCGCCGGCAGCCCCGTCGCCGCGTTCGAGGACCGCGAGCGGCGCCTCTTCGGCGTGCAGTGGCACCCCGAGGTCAAGCACTCGCCGCTCGGCCAGAAGGCGCTCGAGAACTTCCTCTACGAGGGTGCGGGCCTCGCGCCCGACTGGAACCCCGGCAACGTCATCGCCGAGCAGGTCGAGCGGATCCGTACGCAGGTCGGCGACGCGCGCGTCATCTGCGGGCTGTCCGGCGGCGTGGACTCGTCCGTCGCGGCGGCGCTCGTGCAGAGGGCCGTCGGCGACCAGCTGACCTGCGTGTTCGTCGACCACGGGCTGCTGCGGTCCGGCGAGGCCGAGCAGGTCGAGAAGGACTTCGTCGACGCGACCGGCGTGCAGCTCAAGGTCGTCGACGCGCGCGAGCGGTTCCTGCACGCGCTCGCGGGCCACACCGACCCCGAGACCAAGCGCAAGATCATCGGCCGCGAGTTCATCCGCGTGTTCGAGGACGCGGCGCGCGAGGTCGTCGAGGACGCGGGCGCGCACGGCGAGGCTGTGAAGTTCCTCGTCCAGGGCACGCTCTACCCCGACGTCGTGGAGTCCGGCGGCGGCGAGGGGGCGGCGAACATCAAGTCGCACCACAACGTCGGCGGGCTGCCGGACGACCTGCAGTTCGAGCTCGTCGAGCCCCTGCGGACGCTGTTCAAGGACGAGGTGCGCGCGGTCGGCCTCGAGCTGGGCGTGCCCGAGGCGATCGTCTGGCGCCAGCCGTTCCCCGGCCCGGGCCTCGGCATCCGGATCATCGGCGAGGTCACCGCGGAGCGTCTCGACGTCCTGCGTGCCGCCGACGCGATCGCGCGCGAGGAGCTCACGAGGGCCGGCCTGGACCGCGAGATCTGGCAGTGCCCCGTCGTGCTGCTCGCGGACGTCCGCTCGGTCGGCGTGCAGGGCGACGGCCGCACCTACGGCCACCCCGTCGTGCTGCGGCCCGTGTCGTCCGAGGACGCCATGACGGCCGACTGGACGCGCCTGCCCTACGACGTCCTCGCGACGATCTCGACGCGCATCACGAACGAGGTGCCCGAGGTCAACCGGGTCGTCCTCGACGTGACGAGCAAGCCGCCGGGCACGATCGAGTGGGAGTGACCGGTGGGACGACGGAAGGGCCAGCGCTCGTGAGCGACAGCACGGCGACGACGACCGACCCCTGGGTCCGCAAGGCCCGCGGGGCGGCGCAGCGGTACCGGGTGCTCGCCTGGATCACGGGCACGATGCTGCTGCTCCTGTGCGTGGAGATGCTGCTCAAGTACGTCCTGAAGGTGCCCGGGTTCACCGTCGAGGGGGACCCGCGGTCCGAGGCCGCGCGCATCATCGCGATGGTGCACGGGTGGGTGTACGTGGTCTACCTCGTCACGTGCTTCGACCTGT
Source organism: Cellulomonas fimi ATCC 484 (assembly GCF_000212695.1). Classification (NCBI taxonomy): domain Bacteria; kingdom Bacillati; phylum Actinomycetota; class Actinomycetes; order Micrococcales; family Cellulomonadaceae; genus Cellulomonas; species Cellulomonas fimi. Next base: position 1,194,616 of record NC_015514.1, read on the forward strand.
GGTCGACGATGCGCTGGCGGCTCGGCCGCCTGCTCACGCTCGCGGCCGCGGGCGTCGTGCCCGTCATGTCGTTCGTGCTCGAGCGGCGCGTGCACCGCGAGGCCGTCGCGGCGATCGACGCGCGCGCCTGACGGGGGCGCCCGTGCGGATCGTCCACGTCTCCGACTGCTTCGCGCCGCGCACCGGCGGCATCGAGTCGCAGGTCGGTGACCTCGCCGCGCGGCAGGCCGACCGTGGGCACGAGGTCCACGTGCTGACGGCGACGCTCGGCACGGCGGGGGAGCGCGGGGGCATCGTCGACGTCGAGGGCGGGGTGCACGTCCACCGTCTGGGCGCGCGGCTGCCGTTCGACCTGCCCGTCAACCCGGCGGCCGGTCCGCGCCTGCTCCGCGCGGCGTTCGGGGACCTGCGGCCCGACGTGGTGCACGTGCACGCGGGCGTGCTGTCGCCGTTCGCGTTCGACGGCGCACGGCTCGCGCTCGACGCGGGCCTGCCGACGGCGGTCACGTGGCACTGCATGCTCGACGGCACCGTCCCGGCCCTCCGGGGTGCCGTCCGGCGGACGCGGTGGGCCGACGCCCCCGTCGCCCTGTCCGCGGTGAGCAGCGCGGCGGCGGCGCGCGTGCGGGACGTGTTCGACGCCCCGGTCGCGGTCGTCCCGAACGGCCTCGACCTCGACGCGTGGGCCCCGTGCGACGACGACCCTGCCGTGGTGCACGACGACGACGCGCCGGTCCGGCTCGTCTCGACCATGCGGCTCGCCCCGCGGAAGCGGGCCGTGCCTCTGGTCGAGCTCGTGGGCGCGGCCGCGCGCCGGCTCCCGCGGGGGCGCCTGCACCTGTCGCTCATCGGCTCGGGGCCCGCGCTGGGCCGGGTCCGCTCCGCTGTCTCCGCGCAGGGCCTCGATGACGTGGTCGACCTGCGCGGACGCCTGCCGCGCCCGCAGGTCCGGGCCGCCTACGCGCACGCGGACGTGTTCCTCGCGCCCGCGGAGCTCGAGGCGTTCGGGATCGCCGCGCTCGAGGCCCGCACCGCAGGGCTGGCGATCGTCGCCCGTCGCGGGACGGGCATCGCGGAGTTCGTCACCGACGGCGTCGACGGGCTGCTGGTGACGGACGACGCCGAGATGACCGAGGCCGTCGTGCACCTCGCGAAGGACGGCCGCCTGCTCGCCGGGATCCGGGAGCACAACCGCACGGTCCGGCCCGCGTTCGGGTGGGACGACGTGCTCGGGGCGGCGCTCGCCGAGTATGAGCGCGCCCGCGCGCTGCGCTGACCTCGCCGTCTGCTCTCGGCGGCCCAGCGGCGGCCTAAGCGTTTCGATTCATGCAAACGCAGTCACATGCTGGACAACTACGGGCATCGCGGACATGACTGTGGGTAGCGTCGGCGACCCGCGGCGCGTCTCAGCCGGAGCCGCCCCGTCACGACCTGTCCGCAAGCAGACCCGAACAGGGGGACCACCATGTCCGCACGTGCACGCCGCCGGCCCGCCCGGCTCCTCGGCACCCTCGTCCTCGCGCTGGGGGCGCTGCTCCTCGTGTCCGGCATCGCGACCTGGTTCGGCATCGCCGCCAGCCTCGCCGAGGAGGAGATCCACGTCTCCGACGACGCCGCCGCGTTCGCCGGCCAGCTCGTCGACACGCCCTGGGAGGCCTGGGCGCAGGCCGAGGCGATCCAGGGGCACGCGCTCGCCGAGTCCGACGGGCGCACCTACGCCGAGCTCGACCGTGAGGACCCCGCCCGCCCCATGGTCCAGACCGCCGCGTTCCTGCGCGCGTCGCTCATGACGTCGGTCACCGCGTTCGGCGTGGCGCTGCTCGTCGTCGGCGTCGGCACCGGCTTCCTGCTCGCGGGGGCGTCCCTGCGCTCCCTCGCCACGCCCGCGTCCCCGGACGCCCCGGCGCCCGGCGCGGCCGACGACGCCCGAGCCGTCCCCGTCCCCGCCTGACGGGCAGGCAGCCGGCGGTCCGGCGCACCGGCGTCGGACCGCCCGGCCGCCGTCCGCGGCATCGCCCCGCGGGCCGCCGGACGTCGCACCGCCGAGGGCGTGTCGCCCGCCTCCTCCTGCCCCCGCCACGACCTGGGGATACGCTCGACGCGCACGGTTGCTGTCTCGTGAGCTCGGCCTGTCGGGCCCGGGTGTCCGGGCCCGTTCTGTCGGTGGTGCAGAAGGGACTGGGAAATGTCGAGTACTGCTGTGGGGGAGCGGTCGGGAACGGCGCGCGTCCTCGGCCTCATCGTCCTCATCCTCGGTGTCGTGTTCATCGTCGCCGGAGGGGTCACGTGGGGAGCGGTGGCGAGCAACCTCGCCGCCGAGAAGATCACGGTGTCGGACGACGCGACGGCGTTCCAGGGGGAGCTCGTCGACACCCCCTGGGAGGCCTGGGTCCAGGCCGACATCATCAACACGCACGCGCTGGCCGAGACCGACGGCCAGACGTACGCCGAGCTCGACCGGGAGGACCCGGCGCGGCAGACCGTCATGACGGCGTCGTTCCTGCGGGCCTCGCTGTTCACGTCCGTCGTGGCGTTCGGCGTCGCGCTGCTCGTGTTCGGCGTCGGCGTCACGTTCGTGCTCGTCGGGTGGGCGCTGCGCAAGCTGGGCACGGTCGCCCGGGTCGCGCCGATGGCGGCCGCCCCGGCGACCGCACCGCCGGCCGGCTCCACGGTCTGACGGGATCGACGACGAGAGGCCGGTCCCCGAGCGGGGGCCGGCCTCTCGTGCGTGGCGTCAGCGCCGTGACGCGCGTACCGCCGAGACGATCGACCCGACGAGCAGCAGCCCGCCTGCGGCGGCCAGCAGCACGATGAGCGCGAGCTGCACGTCGATCGACAGCCCCGCGGCCCAGGCCAGCAGCCCCACGCCGATCGCGGCGAGCACGAGGCCCCACACGACCGTGCCCACACGCAGCCGCGGACGCGGCGCGTCGTCCGGCGCCCGGTCGTCGGCCCGCACCGGGTCCGGCGCGCGGACGGCCGCGACGGGCTGAGACGCGACCGCCGGGGCCGCCACGGGCGGGACCGGCTCGGGTCGCGGCGGTCCGGAGGCCGCCGGTCCGGCGGCCGTCGGCGTCGGGCCCGACGGGGCGGCGGCCGCGGGGAGCGGTGCCGTCGGCGCCGGCTGCTTGGTCAGCAGGGGCGCGGTGCCGTCGTGCGGCGGAAGGACCTGGGTCTCGTCGGCCGGGTCGAGCGCATCGTGCGGCGGGAGGACTTGGGTCTCGTCGGCCGGGTCGGGCGCGTCGTGCGGTGGCAGGACTTGGGTCTCGTCGGCCGGGTCGGGCGCGTCGTGCGGTGGCAGGACCTGGGTCTCGTCGGCCGGGTCGGGCGCGTCGTGCGGCGGCAGGACCTGGGTCTCGTCGACCGGGTCGGCCGCGTCGTGCGGCGGGAGGACCTGGGTCTCGTCCAGCGGGTCGGGCGCGTCGTGCGGCGGCAGCACCTGGGTCTCGCCGTCACGGTCGTCCGGCGTGGCCGCGACCGGGGTGTCGTCGTCGTGCACGGGTGTCTCCTCGTCGCGACGGGTGTCGTCGGTGCTCATCGGTCCTCCTCGATCCGCAGGTCGCCGGCACCCACGCTGACGTGCAGCAGGATCTGCGGCGAGCCGTCGCGGGACTGCTCGTCCCGGTACGTCTGGTCGGCCATGCCGATGCCCTCCGTGCGGCGCTCCTCGCCGTCGACCGCCCACGTGACGCTGCCGACCCCGGCCTTGACGTCGGCGGCGACCGCGGCGTCGGCGGGGACGACGATCGTCAGGTTCCCGGCGCCGATCGAGACGGGGACGTCGAGCGTGGTGCCGTCGAGCGGGAGGGACGTCAGGTCGAGCGTCGCGTCACCGAAGCCCAGGTCGAAGCCGGCCGCGGCGGAGTCGCGCGAGTCGACGACGTAGGTGCTGGCCTCGAGCTGCCGGAACGAGCCGTCCTCCCACACCCAGTCGGCGTTCTGCGCGGCGCCCACGGGGAGCGCGACGAGGATGCCGGTGATCGCGAGGAAGCCGAGCGTGCCGCTGCGGCGACCGCGCAGGCCGGACAGGACGATCCCGAGGCCGCAGAGCACGACGCCGATGCCCAGCGCGGTGAGCAGCACCGGTCCGGTGAAGTCGCCCGAGCGCTCCGCGAGGAGCAGGACGGCCACGCCGAGCAGGCTCAGGGCGACGACGACGCCCACGGTGCCGACGCCCGGTCCCAGGGTGCGGGGCTTGGGCGGCCGCGGCGGCACGGGCGGCACGGGCGGGTGCGGGGGCACCGGGACCGGCGGGACCGGCGGCGGGCCCTGCCGGTAGGGCCCGTAGGGACCGGGCGCGGGGGGTGCGCCGACGGGCGCCGAGGCGTAGGGGCTCGCCGGCGTCGCCGCGTACGGGCTCGTCGGGCGGGGGACGGGCGGCGGGCCGTAGGGGCTCGTCGGGCGCGGCGCGGGACCGGTCGCGGCGGGCTGCTTCACCCACGGGTCGGTGCCGGGGGCGCCGGGGGCCGCGGGGGCGGTCCACACGGGCACCGGCCGGGGCGACCGGCGGTTGGCCGCGGTCACGACGAGGGCGACGAGGCCGACGACGAACGCGACCCAGAGCATCCCCTGGAGCCACCCGGGCGGGCCGTCCCAGAACCAGAACCACTGGTCGCCGCGCGCCAGGCCCACGAGCAGGACGCCGAGCGCCCCGAGCAGGGCGACGTCGAAGCGACCCGCGACCATCTCCTCCAGGTGGATGCGGCCGTCGCGCTGCTCGGGCAGCAGCGCCCAGGCGACGCCGTACGCCACGAGGCCGAGGCCGCCGAGCAGCACGGAGGCGGCGAACAGGCCGCGCACGAGCAGCGGGTCGAGGCCGAACCGACGGGCGAGCCCGTCGCACACGCCGCCGATCCAGCGGTCGTCACCCCGGAACATGCCGGTGCGGCGCACGGCGGCGAAGAATCCGGTCGGGGCGGGGGGAGTCGCGGGGCTCGGCGGGGTACCGATGCTCGTCGGGTCCGGGCCGGCCTGGCCGCCGGCAGGAGTGGTCGTGTCCATGGCTCGATCCTGACGCGCACCGGTACCCCGGCGGCATCCGGTGCCCCCCTGAGCCGACCCTGATCCTGCCCCGGTCGCGCCCTGATCCTGGCCCTGAACAGCCCCGGGGAGCCGTGGGCAGGGTCCCGGACGTGTGACGATCGGTCCGTGACGTCCGCACCCGCCCCCGCGACGCCGGGGACTGCCCGCACCCGGCTGCCGCTGCGCCGTCCCGCGCGCGGCCGCTGGTTCGCGGGCGTGGCGATCGGCCTCGCGGCGCACCTCGACGTGCCCGTCGGCCTCGTGCGGCTCGCGTTCCTGCTGCTCGTGCCCGTCGCCGGGGTGGGGCCTCTGCTCTACCTGTTCTGGTGGCTGACCATCCCGCAGGGTGACCCCGCGGCGGCGGCGCAGGAGGCGCGACCGACGGCGCTGACCCGGCTCGCGCGCCGCCAGCACGACGCCGACCCGGCGCGGCGGCTGCCGGTTTCGGCGATCGTCACGGGTGCGGTGCTCGTCGTGGTCGCGGTCGTGCTCGTCGCGGTGCGCCGCGGCGCGGACCTGGACCTCGACTGGCTGCTCCCGTCGCTCGTGCTGCTCGGCGGGCTGGGGCTCGCGTGGAGCCAGCTCGACCACGTCCCGCGGCAGCGGTGGCGCACCGAGACCGGGCGGCCGACGACCGGCGTGCTGCGGCTCCTGGGCGGAGTCGTGCTCGCGGGCGTCGGTGGGCTGCTGCTGGTCGCGCAGATCACGGGCACGGGCGTCGAGCCTGCGGTGTTCGTGCAGGCCGTCGTGGCCGCGGTCGCCGTCCTGGCGGGCGTCGCCCTCGTGCTCGCGCCGTGGTGGCTGCGGCTCGTGCGCGAGCTCGGCGACGAGCGGGCGGCGCGGGCGCGCGAGTCGGAGCGCGCGGACATCGCGGCGCACCTGCACGACTCGGTCCTGCAGACGCTCGCGCTCATCCGGGCGCGTGCCGACGACGCGGCGGAGGTCGCGCGCATGGCCCGCGCACAGGAGCGCGAGCTGCGCGAGTGGATGTACGACGAGCGCCCCGCGCCGGGCACGTCGCTCGCGGCGGCGCTCAAGGACGTCGTCGCCGAGGTCGAGGACTCGCGCTCGGGCCCGACGGGTGACCCCGTCGCGATCGACGCGGTCGTCGTGGGGGACCGGGTCCCCGACGCGGACACCGAGGCGCTCGTGCAGGCGTCGCGCGAGGCGCTGGTCAACGCGGTCGTGCACGGCCGCCCGCCGGTGTCGCTGTACCTGGAGGTCCGGTCGGACGCGGTCGAGGTGTTCGTGCGCGACCGCGGCGACGGGTTCGACGTGGACGCCATCGGTCCCGACCGGTTCGGCGTCCGGGAGTCGATCATGGGACGGGTGCGCCGGCGCGGGGGGACCGCGACGGTGACGAGCCGACCGGGCCGCGGCACGGAGGTGCACCTCGTGGTGCCCGTCCGTGCGGCGGCGCCGGTGGACGAGGGAGGGGAACGGTCATGAGCACGACCGGTGCGGACGCGACCGCCGTGGACGTGGTGCTGGTCGACGACCACCACCTGTTCCGCACGGGCGTCAAGGCGTCGCTCGACGCGGGGGTCCGTGTCGTCGGGGAGGCCGACGACGTCGAGTCGGCGGTGCGGGTGGTGCACGAGCTGCAGCCGCCCGTGGTGCTGCTCGACGTGCACCTCCCGGGCGGCGACGGCGGTGGCGGCGCGGAGGTGATCCGGCGCTGCACGGACCTGCAGGGCACGACGCGGTTCCTCGCGCTGTCGGTGTCGGACGCCGCGGAGGACGTCGTCGCGGTGATCCGGTCGGGCGCGCGCGGCTACGTGACGAAGGCGATCGACGGCGGCGAGCTGTCGGACGCCGTGCGCCGCGTGGCGGGCGGGGACGCGGTGTTCTCGCCGCGGCTCGCGGGGTTCGTCCTCGACGCGTTCGGCGCCGCCGCGGGCGACGTCGCGACGGGCGACGACGAGCTGGACCGCCTCTCGGCGCGCGAGCGCGAGGTCATGCGCCTCATCGCGCGCGGGTACACGTACCGCGAGGTCGCCTCCGAGCTGTTCATCTCCGTGAAGACGGTCGAGACCCACGTGTCCGCGGTGCTGCGCAAGCTGCAGCTCTCGAGCCGGCACGAGCTGACGCGGTGGGCCGCGGCGCGCCGCCTGCTGTGACGCGACCGACCCGATCGACCTGACGCGGTGTCAGAAAACGCCCCGACGCTCGACTAGGCTCCGGGGGCATGGAACTCCTGCAGCACGTGCTCCTCTTCCTGCACCTCCTCGGCTGGGCGATCGTCCTCGGCGGGACGATCGTGACGATGCGCGACACCCGCCTGCCCAGGGGCGCGCTGCACGGGATCCTCACCGCGCTCGTGACGGGGATCCTCATGGTCGGCCTCGCGTCGGCGAGCGACGAGCTGCGCGACCCGAACACCACCAAGGTCGCCGTCAAGCTCGTGGTCGCGCTCGTCGTGACGGGTCTCGTCGTCTACGGCGCGCGGCGCCCCGAGAAGGTCACCAAGGGCCTGCTCGGCGCGGTCCTCGGTCTCACGGTCCTCAACGTCGGCATCGCGGTGCTCTGGCGCTGAGCCCGGGCGACGCGGCGTGACCGGCGCCGGGGCATGACCGGGCGCCGGGGCGTGGCCGGGCCCGCGGGCGGCTAGGGTCTGCCGCCATGGGTGTGGTCGGTGAGGTGCTGATCGGTGCCGTCGTGCTGGTCGGGCTGTTCGGTGTCGTCGTGCAGGTGCTGCCCGGCGGGCTCCTGGTGGCGGGAGCGGTGATCGCGTGGGGCGCGATCACCGGCGGGCCCGCGGGGTGGACGGTCGTCGCCGTCGCGGTGCTCGCGACCGGGCTGGCGGCCGTCGGGAAGTACCTCCTCGCCGGCCGCCACCTGCAGCGCAAGGGCGTGCCGAGCTCGACGCTGGTGTGGGGCGGGCTCCTCGGGGTCGTCGGGTTCTTCGTGGTGCCCGTGGTCGGGCTGCCGCTCGGGTTCGTCGTCGGCACGTACGTCGCGGAGCGGGTCCGGCAGCGCGAGCACGCGCCCGCCTGGAAGGCCACGGTGGCAGCGCTGCAGGCCACGGGCGTGACGATCCTCGTCGAGCTCGCGGGGGCGCTCGTCGCGACCGCCGCGTGGGGCGTGGGGCTCGCCGTCACGTGACGGCGCGCCCGACCGCGCGCCTGACCGCGCCGGTGCGCGGGACGGACCCGAGCGGGCGGCGCGGCCGTGGGCCGCGTGATCCGGGTGTCGGTGGCGGCGCCTAGGCTGGTGCCGTCATGACATCGTTGTTCGAGAGCCTCTCCCTGCCCGTCCCGGCCGGCGCCGTGCCGACCCGCCGGCGCTCCGGCGACCCGTCGGGCCTGCCCGCCGTCGTGCCTCCGCGCGGCGAGGACACGGACGCCCAGGAGCGCGACGCCCGCCGCCAGGAGAGGGCCGACGCGCTGCTCGTCGGCCTCAACCCGCAGCAGCGCGAGGCGGTCGTGCACCACGGCGGCCCGCTGCTCATCGTCGCGGGCGCCGGCTCGGGCAAGACGCGCGTGCTCACGCACCGCATCGCGCACCTGCTCGCGACCCGCCGGGCCCGCCCGGGCGAGGTCCTGGCGATCACGTTCACCAACAAGGCCGCGGCGGAGATGCGCGAGCGCGTCGAGCAGCTCGTCGGCCCCGCCGCGCGGAACATGTGGGTCTCGACGTTCCACTCGGCGTGCGTGCGGATCCTGCGCCGCGAGGCGGCGACGCTCGGCCTGCGCTCGAGCTTCTCGATCTACGACGCGGCCGACTCGCAGCGCCTGCTCACGCTCGTGGCGCGCGAGCTCGACCTCGACCCGAAGAAGTACCCGGCCAAGGCGCTGTCGGCGAAGATCTCCGCGCTCAAGGACGAGCTGGTCGACCCCGAGACGTTCGCGGCGACCAACGGTGGCGGAGCGGCGAACGACTTCGACACCGCGCTCGCCCAGGTGTACACGCGCTACCAGGCGCGGCTGCGCCAGGCCCAGGCGCTCGACTTCGACGACCTCATCATGTCGACGGTCCACCTGCTGCAGGCGCACCCCGCGGTCGCGGAGCACTACCGCCGCCGGTTCCGGCACGTGCTGGTCGACGAGTACCAGGACACCAACCACGCGCAGTACGTGCTGGTGCGCGAGCTCGTGGGGCACAGCGGCTCGGCGGCGGGTGCGGACGGCGAGGAGGTGCCGCGCGGGGAGCTGACCGTCGTCGGCGACGCCGACCAGTCGATCTACGCCTTCCGGGGCGCGTCGATCCGCAACATCCTCGAGTTCGAGGCGGACTACCCGGACGCGCGCACGATCCTGCTCGAGCAGAACTACCGGTCGACGCAGACGATCCTGTCGGCCGCGAACGCCGTGATCAGCCGCAACCCCGGGCGCAAGCCGAAGCGGCTGTGGACCGACTCCGGCCAGGGCGCGCAGATCGTCGCGTACGTAGCCGACACCGAGCACGAGGAGGCGCGGTTCGTCGCGCAGGAGATCGACCGCCTCGGGGACTCCGACGGCGTGCGGCCCGGCGACGTCGCGATCTTCTACCGGGCCAACGCGCAGTCGCGCGCGCTCGAGGAGGTGCTGATCCGCGTCGGGCTGCCGTACAAGGTGGTCGGCGGGACGCGCTTCTACGAGCGCAAGGAGATCAAGGACGCCGTCGCGTACCTGCGGGCCATCGCGAACCCCGACGACGACGTCAACCTGCGCCGCATCCTCAACGTGCCGAAGCGTGGGCTGGGGGACCGGTCCGAGGCGATGGTCGCGTCGTTCGCCGAGCGCGAGCGCATCTCGTTCGGTGCCGCGCTCGAACGGCTCGACGAGGTCCCGGGGCTCGGCACGCGCGCGATCACCGGGCTGTCGTCGTTCGCGTCGATGATGTCCGACCTGCGCGTGCTCGCGTTCCAGGGCGCGGGGCCCGCCGAGGTGCTGGGCGCCGTCCTCGACCGGTCCGGCTACCTCGCCGAGCTGCGTGCGAGCGAGGACCCGCAGGACGCGTCGCGCGTCGAGAACCTCGCGGAGCTGCACGCGGTCGCGACCGAGTTCGAGCAGAGCGACCCCGACGGGGACCTCGCCGACTTCCTCGAGCGCGTGTCGCTCGTCGCGGACTCCGACCAGATCCCGACGCCCGACGGTGCCGACGCGGACGAGGACGGCCCGCGGACCCCGGACCAGGGCGTCGTCACGCTCATGACGCTGCACACCGCGAAGGGCCTGGAGTTCCCGGTCGTGTTCCTCACCGGGATGGAGGACGGGACGTTCCCGCACATGCGGTCGCTGACGGACACCGACCAGCTCGCCGAGGAGCGCCGGCTCGCGTACGTCGGCCTGACCCGCGCGCGCGAGCGGCTGTACATCTCGCGCGCAGCGGTGCGGACCGCGTGGGGCGTCCCGAACGAGTTCCCGCCGAGCCGGTTCCTCGACGACCTGCCCGAGGAGCTGGTCGACTGGCGGCGGCGCGAGTCGTCGACGTCGTCGCTGCGCGGCGGCTGGGGGTCGGGCTTCGGGTCGGGCGGTGGCTACGGCTCGGGTCGCGGCGGGTCCGGATCGGGCGGCTACCGCTCGGGCGGGTCGGGGACGAGGGCCGGCGGCCGGGCCGAGAAGGAGCCGCGCGCGTCCTTGCCGTCGACGGGTGCGAAGTTCGGCTCGGCGACCCCGCGGTCGGACGCCGCCGTCCCGAGCCTGGCGATCGGCGACCGTGTGACGCACGACGCGTACGGGCTCGGCACGGTCGTGGGGCTCGAGGGCGCCGGGCCGAACGCGGTGGCGAAGGTCGACTTCGGCACCGAGGGCACCAAGCGGCTCCTGCTGCGGTACTCGCCGGTCACCAAGCTCTGAGCGGGGCCGGGTCCGGCGCCCCCCGCGCCGTGGTCCCCGCCTGCCCGCCCGGCCGGTCCCGCCTGCCGTGCCGCGAACCGGCCGGCCGCGAGGCCACGGGCCCGCGCAGCGGCGCCGTCAGGCGGCATCGGCCCAGGTCGCGACCACGGCTGCCTCGACCGCGGGGCGGTCCGCGCCCAGGTCGCGCAGCGCCCGGCCGGCGGGCGTGGTGTCGAGGCGCGCGGCGGCGAGCAGCAGGTGGCCGGTGTCGATGCGGCGGTGCTGGAACCGGATCGCCTCGCGCAGCGAGACCTCGAGCATCTTCTTCGCGTGCGTGTCGAACGGGATGTGCCCGCGGCGGGTGCTCGCGGCGGGCACGTCCAGCGCACCCGGGCCGAAGGTCGCCTCGACCTGCTCGCGCACCGCGTCGAGGTCGATGCCGAGCCCGGCGAGCGCGTCGGCGTCGAGCGCGTCGGACAGGCGGGCGCGCACGGCGCGCTCGAGGTCGGCGGGCTCGACACCGACGCGGGCGAGGGCGCGGCGCGCGACGGCGTCGCCCGGGGCCGTCGCGCCGAGCAGCACGTGCTCGGCGCCGATGTGGTTCGACCCGAGCCGGCGGGCGACGGTCTGGGCCTGCTCGACGGCGACGCGGGCGTCGTGGGAGAAGCGCTCGAACATCAGGGGTACCTCTTCCCGTACTTCTTGTGGACGGCCTGCCGGGTGACGCCGAGCGCGTCGGCGATGTGCTGCCAGGGCCAGCCGAGGCGGCGGGCGCGCTCGACGTGCAGCGCCTCGAGCCGGTCGGCCAGGACACGCAGCGAGCGGACGGCACGCAGGCCCTCGGCGGGGTCCTCGCCGGCGGCGGCGGTCAGGAGCTCTGCGGACATGCCGTCAACATAGGTTGACGGACGACGGCATGTCAACCGATGTTGACGACGCCTGGCGGCCGCGTCAGGCCGGCACGGCGTCGGCGCGCACGAGCACGGGCGCCGCCGGGTCGGCGTTGTCGACCACGACGGTCGCCCGCCGCGCCGGGTCGACCGACCGCAGGTAGCGCCGCTGGCCCTCGCGGTACCGCGTGTTCGCCGGGTCCTCGGGATCGGCCGGGCAGCCGTCCCGCACGGCCATCCGCGCGTACGTCACCGCGAACGGCACGTCGAGGAACACCGAGACGTCCCACCACGGCGCGAGCTCGGGGCGGTGCAGGAAGATGCCGTCGACCAGGAGCACCGCGTCGTCCGGGGCCGTGGCGGGGGCGCCGTCGAGGACGCGGTCGGTCGCGACGTCCCGGACGGCCGTGCGGTACCGGCGCGACCCGCCCGCCGCGAACGGCTCGAGGAGCTCGCGGCGCAGCGCGTCGAGGTCGTACGAGTCGAGGTAGAAGCCCTCCGGCGAGGACCGTCCCCGGGCGTACCGCTCGGCGCGCGGCCGGTGGAAGCCGTCGACCGAGGCCCGCACCACCGTCCGCCCCTGCGCGCGCAGGACCGTCGCGAGCTCGTCGGCGAGCACGGTCTTGCCCGCGCCGTCGACCCCGTCCACGCCCACGAGCACGGGCCGCCCGGCCGCGGGCGGGACCCGTGCGGCGAGCGCCGCGAGGACGGACGCGCGGACGGGCGTCGGGATGGGCGTCGGCACGCACGCGACCGTAGCGTGCGGCCCCCGGGGCCGTGCGTGGGTGGCGTGCGAGACGCTGGACGCATGGTGGACGAGGAGGCCCGCGAGCGGCTGCTCGACGTGCGCGCGGAGGCGGCGCGACGGCTCGCGGCGCTGCGCGACGACCACACGGCGGTCGTGGACGCGTCGCGCGACAGCAACGCCGACGACGAGCACGACCCCGAGGGGGCGACCATCGCCTTCGAGCGTGCGCAGGTCGACGCGCTCGCCCGGGCCGCCCAGGAGCGGCTCGCGGAGGTCGATGCGGCCCTCGGCCGGCTCGCGGCGGGCACCTACGGCACGTGCCTCGTCTGCGGGCGGCCGATCGATCCCGCGCGGCTCGCGGTCCGCCCGACGGCGACGCGCTGCGTCGGCTGCTGACGCACCGGGTCCCCGCCGCGCCTCCCAGGATGCTCCGCACGAACGAGGGAACCGGACGAACCGGACGACGGTCGGGCCGCGCCGCGCGGTACCGTCGCAGGTCGCGCCGGCCGCTCCGCGCGCCGCGACCCCCACCCCGGACCCGATCCGACTCCGACCCCGACCACCGGAGGACCCCGCGTGCGCCTGCGCCCCACCACCGCCCTCGTCCCCGTGGCGGTGCTCGCCCTGACCGCCGCGTGCACGGCCGGGCCTGAGCCCGCACCCGGCCCGACCGGGCCGACGGCGACGGCGGTCGCCGTCGAGCCCGTCGTGCGGACGGTCGTGCTCGACGGCGAGGAGGTCGAGCTCGAGGTCGGGCCGGTCGCGGTCCACGGCGACGTCGCGGTGCTGCGGGTCGCCGCACCGACGCAGACCCCGTTCCTCCGGTTCGCGCTCTGGGACGTCTTCGAGAACCTGTCGAGCCCCGGCCCGAGCGGTGTGCGGCTCGTCGACACCGAGGAGGGGGTGGTCCGGCCGGTCGCGCGCGACGAGCTCGACCGGGCCGTGATGTCCGGCAACAGCACGCCCGGCGGCCCGGCCACGGACGCCGGCGACGAGGCGGCCGACGGCGACGAGGTCGTGTACGCGGCGTTCGCCGCGCCGGACGCCGGACGCGTCGACGTCATGCTGCCGCAGGGCGGCTGGGTGGCGGACGTGCCGGTGGTGCCCGCCGACGACGCGGGGGTGCTCACCGTTCCGCCGGAGGAGCTCGCCGAGGGCGGTGTCGCCGACGCACCCGTCGTCCCGCTCGAGGCCTACACCGAGGTCGTCGGCGGGACCGTCCGCGCACGGCAGACGCCCGAGGCCGTGACGGTGCAGGTCGCGTCCGACGTGCTGTTCGCGGTCGACTCCGACCTGCTCGGACCGGAGGCGGAGGCGGCGCTCGCGGCGGCCGCGGCGCAGGTGACCGCGTACCCCGGCGGCACGCTCACGGTCGTCGGGCACACCGACGACGTCGCGGACGACGCCTACAACCTCGACCTGTCGCAGCGACGGGCCGCCACGGTCGCGGCCCGCCTCGCGCAGGTCGCCGACCTGTCCGGGTTCGACGTGACGGTCGACGCGAAGGGCGAGAGCCAGCCGGCCGTCGCCGGCACCTCCCCGGACGCACGTGCGCTGAACCGTCGCGTCGAGATCGTGCTCGTGCCGCAGGGGGAGCCCGAGGCCGCCGAGCCCGTGGCCGGCGAGCTGCCCGTGGCGGAGGGGCCGGTCGCGTCCGGCGCCGAGGGCGTCAGCTACCAGGACGACGACGACACGTTCACCGTGCGGCTGCCGGAGGTCCGCCGCCAGGGCCGGTACCTCGTGGGCGAGCTCGAGGTGACCCACGTGGCGGGCGACAGCGAGACCATCGACGGGACGCTCGCGAGCGGCGCGTGGGACGCCCGCGGCGAGTTCGACGCGTCGCTGCAGTTCGCCGCGACCAACGTGACGCTCCTCGAGGGCGACCGGCGGACGTACGCGCTCGACTACGTCCGTCGGGTCGTCGGCGACCGCGAGATCCGCGAGCCGCTCGCCGACCGGCTCGTGAACGTCGTCCCGCTGGGCGGGACCCGGACGGTCACCGTCGTCTGGCCCGACGCGGGCCAGGAGAGCGTCACCGTCGACGTGCCGGTGCACTACGCGACCACGGCGAACATCCCGTTCGGCGGCCCGGCGTTCCGGCTCACCGACGTGCCCGTCGTCGACGGCTGACCGGCGTCGGTGACGTCGCGCACACCACATCTCTCGATGTGAAGATATCTCCGCCCGGCGGCTACGATCGTCGACGGCGCTGCGGCCGGACCGAGGTCGCGCAGGCCGGTCGGACGAGAGGAACTGGACCACAGTGGACCTGTTCGAGTACCAGGCACGTGACATCTTCGAGAAGCACGGCGTGCCCGTGCTCGGCGGCATCGTCGCCACGACCCCCGACGAGGCCCGCGAGGCCGCGACCCGCCTGCTGCCCGCCGAGGGCGGCGTCGTGGTCGTCAAGGCCCAGGTGAAGACCGGTGGCCGCGGCAAGGCCGGCGGCGTCAAGCTCGCCCGGTCCGCCGACGAGGCGGCTGAGAAGGCCGGCGAGATCCTCGGCATGGACATCAAGGGACACACGGTCCACCGCGTGATGATCGCGGCGGGCGCGAAGATCGCGCAGGAGTTCTACTTCTCGCTGCTGCTGGACCGCGCCGAGCGCCGCTACCTCGCGATGGCGTCCGTCGAGGGCGGCATGGAGATCGAGCAGCTCGCGGTCGAGCGCCCCGAGGCGCTCGCCAGGGTCGCGGTCGACCCGCGCACCGGCATCGACCAGGCGAAGGCCGACGAGATCGTCGCCGCCGCGGGCTTCGCGCCCGAGATCGCGGGCGAGGTCGCGGACGTCCTGCAGAAGCTCTGGCTCGTCTACCGTGACGAGGACGCCACGCTCGTCGAGGTCAACCCGCTGGTCCTCACGGAGGACGGCGAGGTCGTCGCGCTCGACGGCAAGGTCACCCTCGACGCCAACGCGGACTTCCGGCACGCCGACCACGAGGCGCTCGAGGACAAGGCCGCCGCCGACCCGCTCGAGGCGCGCGCCAAGGAGAAGGACCTCAACTACGTCAAGCTCGACGGCGAGGTCGGCATCATCGGCAACGGCGCGGGGCTCGTCATGAGCACGCTCGACGTCGTGGCGTACGCGGGCGAGGCGCACGGCGGCGTCAAGCCCGCCAACTTCCTCGACATCGGCGGCGGCGCCTCCGCGGAGGTCATGGCCGCGGGCCTCGACATCATCCTCACGGACCCGCAGGTCAAGTCGGTGTTCGTCAACGTCTTCGGCGGCATCACCGCGTGCGACGCGGTCGCGAACGGCATCGTCGCGGCGCTCGAGATCCTCGGTGACGAGGCGTCGAAGCCGCTGGTCGTGCGCCTCGACGGCAACAACGTGCTGGAGGGCCGCCGCATCCTCGCGGACGCGGGCCACCCGCTCGTCACGCTCGCCGACACCATGGACGGCGGCGCCGACGAGGCCGCCCGCCTGGCGCACGCCGCCGCCTGAGACCCGCCTCGAGAAGCAGAGAGAAGCAGACAGACATGGCGATCTTCCTCACCGAGGCGTCCAAGGTCATCGTCCAGGGCATGACCGGCTCCGAGGGCACCAAGCACACGACGCGCATGCTCGCGTCCGGCACGAACGTCGTCGGCGGCGTGAACCCGCGCAAGGCCGGGACGACCCAGTCGTTCGGCGACGTCGACGTCCCCGTGTTCGGCTCGGTGGCCGAGGCCATCGAGAAGACCGGCGCGGACGTGTCCGTGATCTTCGTGCCGCCCGCGCACACCAAGGGCGCGGTCGTCGAGGCCGTCGACGCGGGCATCCCGCTCGTGGTCATCATCACCGAGGGCGTGCCGGTGGCCGACACCGCGGAGTTCTTCTCCTACGCGCAGGCCAAGGGCGTTCGGCTCGTCGGCCCGAACTGCCCCGGTCTCATCAGCCCCGGGAAGTCGAACGTCGGCATCATCCCGGCGGACATCACCGGCCCGGGCCGCGTGGGCCTCGTGTCGAAGTCCGGCACGCTGACCTACCAGATGATGTACGAGCTGCGGGACTTCGGGTTCTCGACGGCCATCGGCATCGGCGGCGACCCGATCATCGGCACCACGCACATCGACGCGCTCGCGGCGTTCGAGGCGGACCCCGAGACCGAGGTCATCGTCATGATCGGCGAGATCGGCGGCGACGCCGAGGAGCGGGCCGCGGCCTACATCCGCGAGCACGTCACGAAGCCGGTCGTCGGGTACGTCGCGGGCTTCACCGCCCCCGAGGGCAAGACGATGGGCCACGCTGGCGCGATCGTGTCCGGCTCGTCGGGCACGGCGCAGGCCAAGAAGGAGGCGCTCGAGGCCGCGGGTGTGAAGGTCGGCAAGACGCCGTCCGAGACGGCCGCCCTCGCGCGCGAGCTGCTGACGCGCGCCTGACGCCCGCCTGACGCCGTCCGCTCGCCCCCGTCCCGCACGGGCCTCGTGGTCGCCGCCGCACCTGCCCCGCAGGAGCAGCGGCGACCACGGTCGTCCGGGGACGTGACGCACCCGGTGTCCCGACTCGCCGGGGCCAGGTGCCCGCGGGTCCGTCCGGCTGCGGCGACGATGTCCGGATGAGCGCCGCAGGACCGCCCACGGGCCGGCCGCCCGTGCTGACCCGCACGGGCCGCACGGGTGCACCCGCCGACCGCCGCCGGTCCGCGTTCTTCACGAGCGCGCTCGACGGCGCACCGCACTGGGCGACCGGTGCGCTGTGCGCGCTGCAGGCCGCGGTCCTCTCGCTCGCGGCCCTGACGCTGCCCGCCGTCGCCGCGTTCGTCGCGACGTCCGCCGACCCGAGCAACGACGGCGTCGGCTGGACCCAGGCGGTCCGCGTCGGTGGGGCGCTGTGGCTGCTCGGGCACGGGACGCCGGTCGTCGTCGCGGGCACGCCCGTCACGCTCGTGCCGCTCGGGCTGACGGCGCTCGCGGTGTTCACCTGCTACGCGTCCGCGCGCCGGTCGGGCGTCGCGCGCTGGTCCGGGTACGCCGCGGCGGTGGGCGCCTACCTCCTGGTCGCCGTCGTCGTCGCGGCCCTGCACGGCGGTGGCGCGGGCACGGTCCTGCGGACCGCCGTCGGCGCGCTGCTCGTCGCGGGTGCGGGACTCGGTGCCGGGCTGCTGCGGCGCCCGGGGGCGCCGTCGGGACGCGAGCTCACGCGGCCCGCGTGGTCGCGCGTCGCGCCGTTCGCCCGGGTCGGCGCCGCGGCGGGACTGCTCGCGACCGCCCTGCTCCTTGCCGTGGCCGCACTGCTGGTCGCCGTGTGGGTGCTCGCCGGGCGGGCCACCGTCGCCGACGTGGTGCGCGGGCTCAGCCTCGACGTCGTCGGCGGCGTGGTCCTCGCGGTGGCCGAGCTGGCGTTCCTGCCGAACCTCGTCGTCTGGGCGCTCGCGTGGCTGGCCGGGCCCGGGTTCGCGGTGGGGCTCGGCAGCCGGTTCGCCCCGGCCGAGGTCACGACCACCCCGCTGCCGGCCGTCCCGCTGCTCGGCGCGCTGCCGTCCGCCGACGCGGTCGGCCCGACGTCGGTGGCCGCGCCCGTGGTGCTCGTGCTCGTGGGTCTCGTCGCCGGCGTCTACGTGCACCGGCGGCTGCGTGCCGAACGGGCGTGGCACGCGGCCGCGACGTGCGGCGTGCTCGCCGTGAGCGCGGGGGCGCTGGTCGCCCTGCTCGTGTCCGCGGCGAGCGGCGCCGCGGGGCCGGGGCGGATGGCGTCCGTGGGAGCGCACGGGTGGGCGGTCGGCGGGACCGTCGCCCTCGGTGTCCTGCTGGGGAGCCTGCTCGTGGTCCTGCCCGGCGACGCGCTGCTGCGCGCCGAGCTGCGGCGCGTGCTCCGCGTGCGCTCCCGGGACTGACCGGCCGCCGCCGTCGCCGGCGTCGAGCTCGGTCCGTGCGCGACGCCGAGCCGGCGCGTCGGCTCAGCTGTTCGCGCGCTCGCGCAGCGAGTCCTGCAGGTCGACGAGGCCCTTCTGGTACGCCTGCTCGCACGCCCGCGTCGCCGTGACGGTCAGCGCCCCCGCCATGCACTCCTGACGCTCCACCTCGACCGACCACGCGAGCAGGCGACCCACCGAGCCGAACGACCAGAGCGCCGACAGCACGACGAGAGCCGCCACGACGCCCGGCAGCATGCCGCGCGCCCGGGCACGCACCGCCCCGACCAGCGTGCGGATCCCCATCACCAGCGCGGCGAGCGCGAACACCGTCGCCGCGGCCTGCCACGGCAGGGGGAGCGTCGCGACGAGCACCGACGACAGCAGCAGGATGCCGACGAGACGCGCGCGCTCCGCCGTCCTGACGACGCCGTCGGGGTCCGGGGCGCCGTCGGTCGACCGGCGGTCCGCCTCGGTGGGCACCGTGACCGCGGGGCGCGGTGCGGGCGCCGGCTCCGGGCGCCCCGGTGCCGGCGCGGCCGGGGTGTCGTCCTGCGTGCGCGGGCGGTCCTCCGGCGGGGCGTACGGGTTGCTCACCGCGCCATTGTCCCGCACCGCGCGGCGGCGGCGCCCGCGCCGACCACGCGAGCCCGACCCGTGCGCGCGGCGCGTCGTCGCCCGCCACGACCACGCCCGTCACGAGCACGCCTACCGCGACCACGCCCGCGGCACACGGTCCGGCGGTCGGCGCGCCGCGGGTAGGGTCGGCGCCGTGACTCCCGGCGCACCCGAGACCTCCGCCCGCCCCGGCCCGGCCGACGACCGACCGGCCACCCGGGCGTCCGGCCGCATCGTCGTGCTCGTGTCCGGCACAGGGTCCAACCTCGCGGCCCTGCTCGCCGCCCACGACGACCCCGCGTTCGGCGGGCGGGTCGTGGGCGTGGTGTCGGACCGGCCCGGGATCCGCGCGCTCGACATCGCGCGCGACGCGGGCGTGCCGACCGCCGTCGTGTCGCTCAAGGACTTCCCGGACCGCGCCGCGTGGGACGTCGCCATGGCCGAGGCGATGGCCGTGTTCTCGCCCGACCTCGTGGTCCACGCGGGGTTCATGAAGATCCTCGGCGCCCCGTCGCTGCAGCGGTTCGGCGGGCGGATGGTCAACACCCACCCCGCGCTGCTGCCGTCGTTCCCCGGTGCGCACGGCGTGCGCGACGCCCTCGCGTACGGCGTCAAGGTCACGGGCTGCAGCGTCATCGTCATCGACGCGGGCGTGGACAGCGGCCCGATCCTCGCGCAGGAGGCCGTGCCGGTGCTGCCGGGCGACGACGAGGCCACGCTGCACGAGCGGATCAAGGTCGTCGAGCGCCGGCTGCTCGTGGACTGCGTCGGGCGCATCGTGCGCGAGGGGCTGCACGTCGAGGGACGCACCGCCGTCATCGGACCGCCCGCCTGACACCGGCCGCGACCCGCGTCGCGGGGCACCGGAGGAGCCCGTGCACGGGGTCGACCGGATAGACTCGGCCGCGGTCGTGACTGGCGCAGGTGGGTGCAACCACCGGGGAGCGGCCGCAGTGCCCCCGCCGAGCACCGCCCGCCTGGGTGCCTGGGTCCCTCGACCGACCCACCCCTCCGGGAGCTGCCGATGTCCTCCTCCGCCACCCCTGCCGCCGGGCTCTCCGACGCCGCCCGTCGCCCGGTCCGCCGCGCGCTCGTCAGCGTCTACGACAAGACCGGCCTGACCGAGCTGGCGGCCGCCCTGCACGCCGCGGGCGTCGAGATCGTGTCGACCGGCTCGACGGCGTCGACGGTCGCCGCCACGGGCGTGCCCGTCACGCGCGTCGAGGACCTCACCGGGTTCCCGGAGTGCCTCGACGGCCGGGTCAAGACGCTGCACCCCCGCGTGCACGCCGGGATCCTCGCCGACACGCGGCTGCCGGAGCACCTCGCGCAGCTCGAGGACCTGGGTGTCGCGCCGTTCGAGCTGGTCGTCGTCAACCTGTACCCGTTCACCGCGACGGTCGCCTCGGGTGCGTCGCCCGACGAGTGCGTCGAGCAGATCGACATCGGCGGGCCGTCGATGGTGCGCGCCGCGGCCAAGAACCACCCGAGCGTGGCCGTCGTCGTCGACCCCGCGCGGTACGCCGACGTCGCGGCGGCCGTCGCCGCGGGTGGCTTCACGCTCGCCGAGCGCCGCGCGCTGGCCGCGCAGGCGTTCGCGCACACGGCCGCCTACGACGTCGCCGTCGCGGGCTGGTTCGCGACCGACTACGCGCCGGGCGAGGACGCGTTCCCCGCGTTCACGGGTGCCACCTGGACGCGGTCGGACGTGCTGCGCTACGGCGAGAACCCCCACCAGGCGGCCGCGCTGTACGTGACCGCGGACGGCGCTGCGGGTCGCGGGCTCGCGGGTGCGCGCCAGCTGCACGGCAAGCAGATGAGCTACAACAACTACGTCGACGCGGACGCGGCGTGGCGCGCGGCGCACGACCACCACGCCCCGGCCGTGGCGATCATCAAGCACGCCAACCCGTGCGGGATCGCGGTCGGCGCCGACGTCGCCGACGCGCACGCCAAGGCCCACGCGTGCGACCCCGTGTCGGCGTTCGGGGGCGTCATCGCGACCAACCGCACGCTCACGGCGGCCGCAGCGGAGCAGATCGCCCCGGTGTTCACCGAGGTCGTCGTCGCGCCCGACTTCGAGCCGGAGGCGGTCGAGGTCCTGACGCGCAAGAAGAACGTGCGGCTGCTGCAGGTCACGCCGCTCGGTGCCGCGGCCGTCGAGCAGCGCCCGCTGACCGGCGGCCTGCTCGTGCAGCAGGTGGACCGGGTGGACGCGCCCGGCGACGACCCGACCACGTGGACCCTCGCCGCCGGCGACGCCGCCGACGACGCCACCCTCGCGGACCTCGTGTTCGCCTGGCGGGCCGTGCGCGCCGTGAAGTCGAACGCCATCCTGCTCGCCGCAGACGGTGCGTCCGTCGGCGTCGGCATGGGCCAGGTCAACCGCGTCGACTCCTGCCGCCTGGCCGTCGAGCGCGCCAACACGGGCGACGTCGAGCGCGCGCGCGGCGCCGTCGCGGCGTCCGACGCGTTCTTCCCGTTCGCCGACGGGCTGCAGGTCCTGCTCGACGCGGGCGTGCGCGCGGTCGTGCAGCCGGGCGGCTCGGTGCGCGACGAGGAGGTCGTCGCGGCGGCGCAGGCCGCGGGCGTCACGCTGTACCTCACGGGCACGCGCCACTTCGCGCACTGACGCGACCGGGCCCGGGGCGCCGCCGCGCGCCCCGGGCCCGCACCAGTCGCACGCGGGGCCCGCATCAGTCGCACGCGAGGCCTCAGCGTCGCTCGGGGGTCAGGCGAGGGCCGCCTCGCGCAGGGCCCGGCCGGCGTCGCGCGCGAGCCCGCGGTCGAGACGAGGGAGCGCGGCACCGGCGAACAGCCGGCGGGCCGCCCCGACGTCGCGCGGGCGGTCGACCGTGAGGACGGCGGTGCACGTGCCGGTGCCCGGCCGGAACCACAGCGCGGTCCACCCGGCGTCGTCGGCGGGGTCGCCGCGCAGCTCCACGTCGTCGGCGGCGCCGGGGAGGCCGAACAGGGCCAGCTCGTGGCCGAGCTGCGTGGAGAACACGTAGGGCGCGACGTCCTCGGCCGGTGCCGGGTCCCCGACCAGGTCTGCGGCCAGCGCCGCGGGCGTGCGCAACGCGCCGTCCCAGTGCCCGCCGGGCACCCAGCCGTGCCGGGCCGACCGCCGCAGCGCGACGTCGCCGACCGCGCGCACGTGCCGAGGTGCGCCCACGACGGCGAGCGACGCGTCGACCCGCAGCGACCCGTCGGGCTCACGGGGCAGGGCGTCGCCGAGCCACGCCGTCGCCGGGCGGGCACCGACCGCGGCGAGCACGGCGTCGGCGGCGAGCACCGTGCCGTCGGCGAGCCGGACCGCGTCGGGCCGGACCTCGACGACCTGCGCCCCCGTGACGAGCCGGACCCCGGCCCGGGCGTACCAGGGGACCGTGAGCGCGCCGACCGCGGTTCCGAGCGCCACGGAGAGCGGCGACGCGGCGGCCTCGACGACGGTGACCTCGCCACCGGCCGCCGCGACGACACCCGCGACCTCCGCGCCGATCCAGCCGGCACCCACGACGACCAGCCGGCGCCCGGGCCCGACGGTGGCGCGCAGCCGGTCGGCGTCCGCAGCGGTGTGCAGCGTGAGCGCGGCCTCCCACCCGGCGGGCCGCACGGCGCGGGCTCCGCTGGCGACGACGACCGCGTCCGCGGTCACCTCCCCGGTGTCCGTCCCCACCGCGACACCCGCGGCGTCGACGCGCAGACCACGCGCCGGCCGGTCGAGGTGCACCTCGTCGGCGAGGACGGTCACGTCGGTGCCGATCTCGTCCGTCAGCCACGTCGGGCCGGGCCGGTCGAGCAGGTGCTTGGACAGCGGCGGGCGGTCGTAGGGGGCCACCCCCTCGGCGCCGAGGACGACGACGCGGCCGTCGAACCCCCGCTCGCGCAGCGCCGCGACGGTCTGGGTGGCGGCCAGGCCGGCGCCGACGACGACGACGTCGCGCGGCACGGGGGCGGCTGCGCGGACCGGTGGCGGTGTGACGTGCGGCTGGTCGTCCGAGGAGGTCCTGGTCGTCACCCGCGCAACGGTAGTCTCCCGTCGGGAGGCGATCGATCGATGGTGCAGGAGCGGGTCATGGGGCACGAGGTCCCGAAGCCGGTGCAACCGGTCCCTCCCGCCGACCCTCCGGTCCCGTCGACGGGCCCGATCCCGGTCGAGGAGGCGCCGCTCGACCCGCGCGCCATCGCCCGGGCCTCGCTCGACGCCGCGCGCAACGCGTCCCTGTGGTGGACGGCCGGCGGTGTGCTGCTGACCCTGCTCGTCGCGTTCGCGACGGGCGCGCGCGCCGGTGCGTACACCCTCGCGGCAGTCCTCGCGGTGTGCGGCGTCGTGCGGGCCGTGCGGCCGTCGCCGGGGCCGGTCGCCGTCTCGGTGCGGGCCAAGCCGCTCGACCTGCTGCTGCTGTTCGGCGCGGCGGCGTCCATCGGCTTCCTCGCGCACGTCCTGCCCGGAGCGGGCTGACGGAGCGACGCCCCGGGCCCGCCCGCTCGGCGGTCGCGGGTGCGACGGCCGGGGGCGGACGCCGGGGCGTCGGGGTGGTGCTCAGGCGCCGCGGTGCTCCTCGACCACGAGCGTGTCCTGCGTCGTGACGTACAGGTCGTCCTCCTCGAGCAGGTTGTCCTCGACCGGCTCGGCGGCGAACGCGCGGTAGACGAGCGCCGCGATCGCCGCGCCGAGCAGGGGTGCCGCCCAGAACAGCCACATCTGGCTCCACGCCCAGCCCTCGGCGAAGATCGCCGCCGCGAACGACCGTGCCGGGTTCAGGGAGCCGTTGGTGACGGGTGTGGCGACGAGGAGCAGCGCGGCGAGCGCGAGGCCGATCGCCACCGGGGCGGGCGCCTTCGCCCGGCGGTCCGTGGCGCCGAGGATGATGCCGACGAGCACCGCGGTGGCGACGAGCTCGACGAGGCCCGCGCCGATCCAGGAGAAGCCCTCGCCGGTCTGCGCGGCGATCGGCGAGTGCTCGCCGAACCCGTTCGCGGCCGACGAGAAGAACTGACGCTCCTGGCCCGTGAGGGCGGGCAGCGTGGTCGCGACGACGAACAGCACCGCCGCGGCCGCCGCCGCCCCGAGGAGCTGCGCGAGCCAGTACGGCAGCACGTCCTTCCACGAGGTCCGGCCTGCGAGCGCCGCCCCGAAGGTCACGGCCGGGTTGAAGTGCCCGCCGGAGACGTGCCCGACGGCGGACAGCGCCGCGAGCAGCGCGACACCGAACGCGAGCGCCACGGCGAGCGCCCCTGCGCCCGTGGCGCCGGCATACAGGGCCGTGCCGATGCCGGCGAGCACCAGCACGAACGTCCCGAACGCCTCGGCGCCGAAGCGCGACAGGAGCCCGGGTCCGGCCGCGACGAGCGTGCCCGCGGGCACGACGTAGGCGTCGAGGTCGTCGTCCGCGGGTGCGGGGGCGGGTGCGGGCGGCGGCGGCGTCACGGGGGCCTGCTTCGCGAGCGACGGCGCGGGAGCGG